>UQUV01000037.1 GCA_900544305.1 uncultured Porphyromonadaceae bacterium | reverse complement strand
GCCTTGTTTTTTATTCTGCCGGTGTAGAATCTCGCCGTTTTTATCTAAATTTGTAAATTATTTCAGCAGGTATAGTTTATGGCAGAAAAGAGCATACAAATCAAAGGGGCACGTGTCAATAATTTAAAGAACATTGATGTAGAAATTCCACGCAACAAATTTGTAGTCATTACCGGACTTTCGGGTTCGGGAAAATCGTCGTTGGCGTTCGACACGCTATACGCAGAAGGACAACGACGCTATGTGGAAAGTCTGTCGTCGTATGCGCGCCAGTTCATGGGACGTATGCAGAAACCGGAATGCGACTACATCAAGGGACTGCCGCCTGCCATTGCCATCGAACAGAAAGTAAGCACGCGAAATCCGCGAAGCACCGTAGGCACATCGACCGAAATCTACGACTACCTGCGCCTGCTGTTTGCCCGCATCGGCAAAACCTACTCCCCCGTTTCGGGCCGTCAGGTGAAAAAGCATACGGTGGAAGACGTGCTTGCCACCATTGCCACCTATCCCGAGGGTACACGCTTTGCCATTTTGACTGCCATCAATGTGCCGGAAGGACGCGAATTCAACACGCAACTCGACATCTACCGCAAGGAAGGCTTCTCGCGCGTTGAATGGGACGGTAGTTTTTATGCCATCGACGACATTATTGACGGCACGGAAAAAGTGGACACAGCAGCCTGCAACCTGCTCATCGACCGTCTGGCTGTAGCCAACGACCCGGACACCATCAGCCGCATCAACGACTCACTGGAAACGGCGTTCTACGAGGGCATGGACCAATGTAAAATCAAGGTATGGACCGACGGAACCGTACGTGAGCACTGCTTCTCAAAGCGTTTCGAAGAGGACGGAATGACCTTTATCGAACCGACCGAACAGATGTTCAACTTCAACAATCCGTATGGAGCGTGTCCGAAATGCGAAGGATTCGGAAAGATATTGGGAATTGACGAGGATCTGGTGATTCCCAACAAAGCTCTGTCGGTGTTCGACGATGCCGTAGTGTGCTGGCGCGGCGAAAAGATGAGCGAATGGAAAAAGGCGTTCATCCATGCGTCTGCTCCGCTCGGTTTCCCTATCCATCGTCCCTATTACCAACTGACGGAAAAAGAAAAGGACCTGCTATGGCACGGAAACCGTAAAGTGGAAGGCATCGACCGCTTCTTCCAGATGATTGAAGAAAACCAGTACAAGATACAATACCGAGTGATGCTGGCACGCTATCGAGGCAAAACTACCTGCAACGAATGTCACGGAAGCCGCCTGCGTAAGGATGCGCTCTACGTGAAAGTGGGAGGATGTACGATTGCCGACATCGTAAAGATGCCGATTTCCGACCTGCGCGAATGGTTTGACAACCTTACGCTGAGCGAAACCGATGCCATGATAGCCAAACGCCTGCTCACGGAAATAAAAAACCGCATCAGCTTCCTGTGTGACGTCGGATTGGAATACCTGACGCTCGACCGCCTTTCTTCGTCGCTTTCCGGCGGTGAAAGCCAGCGCATCAACCTTGCCACCTCGCTCGGAAGCAGTCTGGTAGGCTCGCTCTATATTCTCGACGAGCCGAGCATTGGCCTGCACTCGCGCGACACGGAGAAACTGATTCGCGTACTGCGCCAGTTGCAGCAAATTGGCAATACGGTGGTGGTAGTGGAACACGACGAAGAAATCATGCGCGCCGCCGACTATATCATTGACATTGGTCCGGAAGCCGGACGACTGGGAGGCAAGGTGATTTATCAGGGCAACGTGTCGGAACTGGAAAAGGCAACGGACAGCTACACCGTGCGCTATCTGACCGGCGAACTGACCATTCCCGTGCCCGACCTGCGCCGGAAATCGCGCAACTTCATCGAAATCAAAGGTGCAGCGCACAACAACCTCAAGGGCATTGACGTGAAATTCCCGCTCGGAGTAATGACTGTCGTTACGGGAGTCAGCGGTTCGGGAAAATCAACGCTTGTGCGCGACATTCTTTATAAAGCCATGCTACGCCACATGGGTGAAGCAGGCGACGCACCGGGCGCCTACACATCGCTGTCGGGCGACCTGAACATGGTGAAAGCCATCGAATTTATCGACCAGAACCCTATCGGAAAGTCAACCCGAAGCAACGCTGCCACCTATCTGAAAGCTTTCGACGAAATACGCAAGCTCTACGCCGAACAGCAGGGAGCCAAGCAGATGGGCTTCAGTGCAGGCTATTTCTCGTTCAACGCCGAGGGAGGCCGCTGCGAGGAATGCAAGGGCGAAGGTACGATTACTATCGAAATGCAGTTTATGGCCGACATCACCCTGCCCTGCGAAAGCTGTCACGGCAAACGCTACAAGCAGGAAGTGCTCGAAATTGAATACAACGGCAAAAATATCAACGACGTGCTAAACATGACTGTCAACCAGGCCATCGAATTTTTCGGAGCATCGAAGGGTTCGATTGAAAGCAAAATCGTAAAGCGGTTGAAACCGTTGCAAGATGTAGGTTTGGGATATATCAAGCTGGGACAGTCGTCGTCCACCCTTTCGGGCGGTGAAAACCAGCGCATCAAGCTCGCCTATTTCCTCAGCATGGACAAGCAACAGCCCACGCTCTTCATTTTTGACGAGCCGACTACGGGATTGCATTTCCACGACATCAATACGCTGCTGAAATCATTTAACCGCCTGTTGGCGAAAGGCCATACAATCGTGATTATCGAGCATAACATCGACGTTATCAAATGTGCCGACTACATCATCGACATGGGACCGGAAGGTGGAAATGCCGGCGGAAACGTAGTGTGCTGCGGCACGCCGGAAGAGGTGGCATCATGCCCGGCAAGTTACACCGGAAAATTCCTCAAGGAAAAACTCGGATAATCCCCCTGTTTCACTGCTTACGCACCCCAGGTGCGTCCAACAAGGAACGACAAAGATATCCAAACATACTTTCTTGACAGTTCGGACGCACCTGGGGTGCGTCCCTACAGCAATATAACAACCTTAAACACAAAAAAACACCTGCCGAAACGATTTCAGCAGGTGTTTTTTTGTTATCGTAATCCTTCGCTATGCGAACAGCAGTACTATCAACTGCGCCGTGACGACTCGAAGGAACATTGTCAACGGATAAACCGTAGAATAGGCTACGGCAGGAGCATCGTTGTTTGCCACCTTGTTGGAATAAGCCAATGCAGGGGGGTCGGTATAGCTACCTGACATGATACCGAGAATTGACAGATAGTTGAACTTGAATTTCACTCTTGCCAAAACTCCCATCACCATCTGCGGGATGAATGTGATGATGAAACCCCACATTACCCAACGCAAGCCCTGGGCATTGAACACTGTATCGTAGAACTTCTCGCCGGCAGCAAGTCCGACAGATGCAAGGAACAGACAGATACCGATTTCACGCAGCAGCAAACTTGCACTTGAAGAGGTGTAAGTGACAAGTTTCAACTTGTAGCCGAAACGGCTAAAAAGAATTGCCACTACCAACGGACCACCGGCAAGACCCAACATCAGGTCGGCCGACATACCCGGAATAGCAATAGGAATTGAACCGACAACGATACCGAGGAAAATTCCGACAAACATCGTCACCATGTTCGGCTCGTGAAGGCGTTTCATGGAGTTACCCAAGCGTGTTGCCAAACGGTCGATATCGTCAGGATTACCAACGACTGTGATACGGTCGCCCACCTGCAATGTCAAGTTCGGGCTTGCAAGCAAGTCTACACCGGCACGGTTTACGCGAGTAGCGTTCAACTTGTAACCCATGCGCAAACGCATCGAACCCAACTTGCGACCGTTATATTCACTCTTAGTCACCAGAATACGGCGTGAAACAACCAGTCCCGGAGAAGTTTCCCAGTCCTCTTGAATCACCTGACCGATAACGGAACGGAACACCGGCTCATCCTGTATAGAGCAAACCACCAACAGCGAATCGCCGCACTGCAATACGGTGTCGGCATTCGGAATAATAATTTCGCCGTTCGCCTTTTTAACGCGGGAAACGACAAAATTGTGGTCGATAATATCGTGAAGTTCTTTCAGGTTTCTACCGTTAATCAGCTGATTTTCCACCATAAAGGTCACCACGTGAGGCTTCAGTTGGCTGGACTCTTTTTCATCTTCGATTTTCTTCGTTTCCTTCTCCAGCTTGATTTTGAAGAACACTTTCAAAAGAATCATCGAAAGAATAATACCGATTACACCCAGCGGATATGCAGCAGCATATCCCATAGACATATCGTCGGCACCTGTCGGATATTTGTCGACCATGCCGTCCAATGCCTGCTGTGCAGCACCTAATCCCGGAGTATTTGTCACGGCACCCGAAAGGATACCGACAATTTGAGGAATTGTCAGGGAATCATCAAAATAGAAAATCGCCAAGGCAATTACCACATTCAACAATACACCGATCGTAGCAACCAGGTTCATCTGCATTCCTCCCTTTTTGAACGAAGAGAAGAAACCGGGACCAACCTGAATACCAATTGAAAAAACAAACAAAATCAAACCGAATTCACGAATGAACTTCAGCAACGTGTCATTGCTGATGCTGAATCCGAAATGACCAAGTAAAATTCCGACAAACAACACAAAGGTTACCCCAAGCGATACGCCAAAAATCTTCACTTTCCCCAGCAATACCCCTAAGGCAATCACAATGGCATAAACAAGAATGTCGTGTGCTATAGTCGGCTCAGTAAACAAGGATGTTAACCATTCCATCTTAACGCAAATATTTATAGGTATTTAAAATTCTGTGCAAAATTACTATTTTTTTATGTATTTCACGAATATTTTTATTGAATAACCGCAAAATTCCGAATAAATTGTAATGCATTTGCCCACATTTACAGGCTTTTACTATCATTTTATAAGATTTTCCTCATATTTGTTGAAAAATATTTGGCATTTTAAAATATTCCCTTTACATTTGCAATCGTAATAGGAATTACAATTTAAAGATGAAAGCAAACAATAACATAGGAATTATCGGTATTATTTCTCTAATTTCTCTAGTCGTCATTAATCCGGCAAAAGAGGAACGGTGATTCTTACCCTATATTTTAGTTAGTAACTATTGACCTTTCCTTATGAATATATGGAAAGGTTTTTTGTTAATATAAAGCGAAAAATGAGCAAACCACTTAGAAGCGCCGCCAGCACTGCCGGCAGAAGAATGGCAGGAGCGAGAGCACTATGGCGCGCCAACGGAATGAAAGAGGAGCAAATCGGAAAACCGGTTATAGCTGTTGTCAACTCGTTCACACAATTTGTGCCGGGACACGTGCATCTGCACGAAATCGGACAATTCGTAAAACAGGAAATTGAAAAATTAGGATGCTTCGCCGCCGAGTTCAACACAATTGCCATTGACGACGGAATCGCCATGGGCCACGACGGGATGCTCTACTCGCTGCCGTCGCGCGACCTGATTGCCGACAGCGTAGAATATATGGTAAATGCCCATAAGGCCGATGCAATGGTGTGCATCAGCAACTGCGACAAGATTACGCCGGGCATGCTGATGGCAGCCATGCGCCTGAACATTCCTACGATATTCGTTTCGGGCGGACCGATGGAGGCTGGACATCTTGGAAACCGCGCACTCGACCTGATTGACGTAATGATTGACTCAGCCGACAGCTCTGTAGACGACGAAACCGTCAGCAACCTCGAACGCCTTGCCTGCCCGACGTGCGGCTCCTGTTCGGGAATGTTTACCGCCAACTCCATGAACTGCCTGAACGAAGCCATCGGAATGGCACTACCGGGCAACGGTACGATTGTTGCCACTCACGCCAACCGCAAAGAGTTGTTCCGCAAAGCGGCGGAAACTATCGTAAAGAACTGCCGCGCCTACTACGAAGAGGACGACGACTCGGTTCTGCCGCGCAACATTGCCACCCGCCAGGCCATGCTCAACGCCATGACTCTCGACATAGCCATGGGAGGAAGCACCAACACGGTGCTCCACCTGCTTGCCATAGCCCACGAAGCCGGAGCCGACTTCACGATGGCTGACATCGACCGACTCTCGCGACACACGCCGGTACTTTGCAAAGTGGCGCCCAACTCCGCATACCACATTCAGGACGTAAACCGTGCGGGCGGCATACTTTCCATCATGAGCATTCTGAGCAAACAGCATATCATTGACACTTCATGCAAACGAGTCGACGGTCTGACACTGGAAGATGCCATCAGCCGATATGCAATTGACGGAAGCGACTTTGGTCCGGAAGCCGAGAAACTATGGAAATCAGCCCCTTGTGGCGTTCGCAACCTGCAACTTGGCAGCCAGGAAAGCTACTATACCGAACTCGACACCGACCGTGCCAAAGGCTGTATCCGTGATTTTGAACACGCCTATGTGAAAGACGGCGGACTTGCCGTGCTCTACGGCAACATTGCTCTTGACGGCTGCGTTGTCAAAACGGCAGGTGTCGACGAAAGCATCTTCCATTTCCGTGGAACGGCAAAAGTTTTCGAATCGCAGGAAGAAGCTGTCGACGGAATCCTTGGCGGAGAAGTTGTGGCAGGCGATGTAGTGGTCATCACCCACGAAGGACCGAAAGGCGGACCGGGCATGCAGGAAATGCTCTACCCTACCTCCTACATCAAGTCCCGCCACTTGGGAAAAGAATGTGCCCTAATTACTGACGGGCGTTTCTCAGGAGGTACGTCGGGCCTCTCCATCGGCCACATTTCGCCGGAAGCCGCAGCCGGAGGCAATATCGGACTGGTGAAGACCGGCGACATTATAGACATCAACATTCCGCAGCGCACCATCAAGGTAGAACTGACCGACGAACAGCTTGCCGAACGCCGCAAAGCGGAAGAAAGCCGCGGAAAAGCAGCCTTTACACCTACTTCACGGCAGCGTGAAGTATCAAAAGCCCTGAAAGCCTACGCAGCCATGGTTTCGTCGGCCGATAAAGGCGGAGTAAGAATGATTGACTAACCAACAAAAGAAGCACTCTATGAGTAACCAGATATCAGGAGCAGAAGCGATTATCCGCTCATTGCTCGCCGAAAACATCGAGACCATATTCGGATATCCAGGAGGAGCGATTATCCCGGTATATGACGTACTTTACGGCTATACCGACCGTCTTCGCCACATCCTTGTTCGCCACGAACAGGGTGCGGTACACGCCGCACAGGGCTTTGCCCGCGTATCGGGAAAAATCGGCGTGGCCATCGTCACTTCCGGTCCGGGAGCCACCAACATCATCACCGGTGTGGCCGACGCACTGACCGACAGCACGCCTTTGGTGGTAATTTCCGGACAGGTCGACAGCAAGGTGCTCGGAAGCGATGCCTTTCAGGAAACCGACGTTATCGGCATCACGCAGCCGGTAACGAAATGGAGCTACCAGGTGCGCCGTGCCGAGGACATTCCCTGGGCTATCTCCCGCGCATTCTATATCGCCGCAAGCGGCCGTCCTGGTCCGGTGGTTATCGACGTGACGAAGGACGCACAAACAGGAATGATGGAATGGGGTTACGAAAAGTGCAACTTCATCCGCAGCTATAACCCGACACCGAAAATCAATCCGGAAGCAGTGGAACAAGCTGCCGAACTCATCAATTCCGCCCAACGTCCATTAATTATCGCCGGACACGGAGTGATGATTGCCAAAGCTGAAAAAGAGCTGGTTGAATTAGCTGAGAAAGCCGAGATTCCGGTCATCAACACGCTGATGGGACTTTCGTCCATTCCGACCGACCATCCGCTCTACAAAGGCATGGCAGGCATGCACGGCAACATAGCCGCCAACGTGGCGACGAACGCCTGCGACGTGCTGATTGCCATCGGAATGCGCTTCGACGACCGCGTAACGGGCGATCCGAACAAATATGCACGACAGGCGAAAATCGTGCATATCGACATCGACCGTTCGGAATTCAACAAAAACATTCCGACCGATGTTGCCATTCACGGTGACGCCCGGAAGGTATTGGAACAACTCTTGCCACAAATCACCGCAACATCACACAAGGATTGGCTGGCAACCTTCGAGCGTCCGCAAGCCGTAGAAGATGAAAAAGTCATCCACCCTGAAATCTATCCAGCGGAAGGCCCTATGAACATGGGAGAAGTGGCACGCAAGGTGTCGGAAGCGACGGGCAACAAAGCCATACTTGTAACCGATGTGGGACAAAATCAAATGCTGTCCGCACGCTATTTCAAATATACGCAGCCCGACAGCATCGTGACTTCGGGCGGACTCGGCACCATGGGCTTCGGACTTCCTGCCGCCATCGGAACCAAAATCGGAGCACCCGACCGCGAAGTTTGCCTGTTTGTCGGCGACGGAGGTTTGCAGATGACCATTCAGGAATTGGGAACGATTCTGGAATTCAAAGTGCCGGTAAAAATCATCCTGCTCAACAACAATTTCCTTGGCATGGTACGCCAATGGCAAGAACTGTTCTACCACAAGCACTACAGCCAGACACCGATGACCAACCCCGACTTTTCACTGATTTGCAAAGCCTACGGAATAGAAGCAGAGGACGTTTGCACGCGCGAAGAACTCGACGGCGCCATCCGCAGAATGGTTGACTGCAAGGGAGCTTATCTGCTGAACGTGAACATCAAGCCGGAAGGCATGGTATTCCCGATGACACCGGCAGGAAGCGGCATCGACACGATATTGGTAAATTCAACCGAACGCTACAACTAAAAAACCGACGCATGATGGAAAAAACATTATATACAGTCACCGTATTCACCGAAAACAGAGTCGGACTGCTGAGCCAGATATCAATCATATTCACGCGACGCAGCCTCAACATTGAGAGCCTTTCGGTGTCGCCCTCCACAATCCCGGGCATCCACAAGTTCACCATCACCGTATGGAGTGAAAAAAGCGTCATCGAAAAAGCCGTAACACAGATTGACAAACGCATAGATGTGCTCAAGGCATTCTACTATACCGACGACGAACTGGTTTTTCAGGAAATTGCACTCTACAAGGTGCCGACCGACAAGCTGCTCGATGAAAAAGAACTGGAATCTATCATCCGCCGCCACAATGCCCGCATCCTCGAAATGAACCGGGAATTTACGGTTATCGAGAAAACCGGACAGAACAAGGAGACGGAAGTCCTGTTTGAAGAATTGAAAAAATACGGCATCCTGCAATTTGTCAGAAGCGGACGTGTGGCTGTGACGAAAATGAAGGAAGAATATCTGAACATGTTTCTTGAACATCAAAAACAGAGAGAAGAAGAACTTAATGGTACTTACAGAGAGTAAGCAGCTTTACAGCTGCCGCCATATGCTGACAGCCGGAGAATGCAACGCACAGCGCGAAATGCCGCTACAGCTCCTGGCTTCGAGAATTATCGAAATTGCCACCTTCCATGCCAACTACTGGGGCGTGGGCTACGCAAAACTGCTGGAGCACAACCAGGCGTGGGTGCTCTCAAGAATGGCAATCGAAATGACACGCTTTCCGAAAGTGGGCGAACACTATACGCTCACCACATGGGTGGAAAACTACAACCGCCATTTTTCGGAACGCCACATTGAAATCAAAGACGACAACGGCAATGTGCTGGGATACGCCCGGACCATTTGGGCAGTAATCGACATCACTACCCGCTCAAGCTGCGACATTACGGCATTCGAATTCATGAGGGACAACATTCTGGCCAAGGAATGCCCCATCGAACGCCAGTCGAGGTTCAAGACCGTCAACCATCTGCGGGAAAGCAGCTACACATTCCGCTCGTCGGACATCGACTTCAACCGTCATGTGAACACGCTGCGCTATATCGGCGTGCTACTCAACCAATGGAATGTGGATTTCTACGATAAGCACCGCATCCACCGGTTTGAAATTTCCTTTGCCAAGGAATGCCGCGAAAACGAAGAAGTAACCATCGGCATCGACGACTCTACGGACGAATGCCTGCTAGAAATCGTTCATGACAATGTAGCCGTATGCAAGGCTAAATTCATTTTTGAAAACAGATAAGAGACTACAAAAACAACTTACATAAAAACGACAAAATTTTAACTACAATGGCTATCATTAATTTTGGCGGTGTTGACGAAAACGTAGTTACCCGCGACGAATTTACATTAGAGAAAGCAAGAGAAATTTTGAAGGACGAGACAATCGCCGTTATCGGCTACGGAATCCAGGGTCCTGGCCAGAGCCTTAACCTCCGCGACAACGGTTTCAACGTGATTGTCGGACAGCGCAAAAACTCAAAATCATGGGACAAGGCCGTTGCCGACGGCTGGGTGCCGGGAGAAACGCTCTTTGAAATTGAAGAAGCCGCAGAAAAGGCTACTATCATCGAATACCTGCTTTCCGATGCAGCCCAAATCGAAGTTTGGCCGAAATTGAAGAAGCACCTCACGCCGGGCAAGGCTCTCTACTTCTCACACGGCTTCGCCATCACATACAAGGAACGCACAGGCATTATCCCGCCTGCCGACATCGACGTTATCCTCGTTGCTCCTAAAGGTTCGGGCACATCGCTCCGCCGTCTGTTCATACAGGGACGCGGACTGAACTCCAGCTACGCCGTATTCCAGGATGCAACAGGCCGTGCAAAGGACCGCGTTCTGGCATTGGGTATCGGTGTAGGTTCAGGCTACCTGTTTGAAACAGACTTCAAACGCGAGGTTTACAGTGACCTTACAGGCGAACGCGGTTCGTTGATGGGTGCCATCCAGGGACTTTTCGCTGCGCAATACGACACGCTTCGCGCACACGGCCACACTCCGTCGGAAGCTTTCAACGAAACAGTGGAAGAGCTCACTCAGTCGCTGATGCCGCTCATTGCAGAAAACGGCATGGACTGGATGTATGCCAACTGTTCGACTACCGCACAGCGCGGCGCACTCGACTGGTGGAAGAAATTCCGCGATGCAACACGTCCTGTGTTTGAAGACCTCTACAACGAAGTGGCATGCGGAAACGAAGCACAACGTTCCATTGACTCCAACAGCAAGGAAGGTTACCGTGCCGGACTTGAAAAGGAATTGAAGGAACTGCACGACAGCGAAATGTGGCGTGCCGGCGAAACTGTACGCAAGCTCCGTCCGGAAAACAACTAAACGGGACAGCCCCTCCGGGCCGACCCGATAACGACAGTCACCACCCGCAGAGAATGAGAGCCTCTGCGGGTGGCTGTGTTTTAACCCCTATCTGCATTCTATAAAGATTCGGTGAAATTCAGAACAGAAAAACCGACGGCATTTTACATATTTTCGCTTTGCGATTTTTTGTAAACAGACAACTTATACTAATTTTGTAGTTTGATATGTCAAAACGCCTGACTGTGAACAAAAGGTTTAAACGCATAATACGCTGTTGTTGTAGAATGGCATGGGTTGCCGTTTTACTGCTCTTTATTTCCTGCAGCTCGACCAAGCACGTTCCCAAAGGAAAGTATTTGGTCAACAAGGTTCATATCAATGTGCTCGACAACAACACTGTCAACGAAAAACAATTGAAAAACTTCCTGCGCCAAACGCCTAACCACGAGATTTTCGGCGGATTGAAATTTCAATTGGCGTTCTACAACATGTCGGGCAAGGACAGCACAAAATGGTACAACAAATGGATTCGCCGACTCGGACAAGCTCCCGTCATCTATGATTCCACACTGACCACTGCATCAGCCAACCAGTTGAAATTGGCGCTCATCAACAAAGGCTATCTGGAAGCGGAGGTGAATGTCGACACGGTTGTCAATTCTAAGAGGAACAAAATTGTAGTCAACTACAACATCCTTACCAAACAGCCGCACTACATCAACTCCATCAGCTACAATATCCCCAACGATTCGCTCAACAAGCTCATCATGCAGGATTCCCTGCAGTTTCTGCTGCATAACAACGACCTTTTCGACCGTACAAAACTCGATGAAGAGCGTCAGGCCATCACCGAACGACTGCGCAAAAAGGGATATTTCGGCTTCAATAAGGAATACATCACCTATACAGCCGACACGACTGCCAACAGCAAGGCTGTCGACCTGACACTGAACGTGATGCCGCCTTATGCCAACAGCCGGATAGAGAACTACACGGAACACCGTCCGTTCTATATCCGCAACATCTACGTGATTACCAACTACGACCCGTCGAAACAGCATAACATCAAGGATTATCAGAACGAAGACACCGTCACCCATAAAGGCATAAATATCCTCTATGAGGACGACAAGTATCTCCGTCCGTCCATCATTGACGACAACTGCTTTATCAAACGGGGCGAAAAATACAATTCCGCCGATGTCGACCGCACTTATCAGTCGTTCGGCCGCCTCGGCATTTTGAAATTTATCAACATCAGTTTCGAACCGGCCGGAGAATTCGACGGAAAGTTGTGGCTCGACACCTATATCCTGCTGACAAAAGGAAAATCGCAGACCGTTTCCGTTTCGCTGGAAGGCACCAACTCGGAAGGCGACTTGGGATTCGGCGTATCGACTACCTATCAGCACCGCAACCTGACACACGGCTCGGAAACGCTGACAGGAAAAGTGGGTATCAATTACGAAAGCCTTTCGGGCGACATGTCGGGACTCATCAACAACCGTTATGCGGAATATTCCGGAGAAGTAAACATCAACTTCCCGAAATTCATCTTCCCGTTCGTCAAAAAGAGTTTCCGGCAGAAAATCCGAGCCAACACGGAATTCGGTACGGCATTCTCCTATCAGGAACGTCCGGAATACACCCGCGTGATAGCCGGCGGTGGCTGGAAATACAAATGGACGGAACGCGGAAGCATGATCAGCCATCAATTCGACCTGCTGGACATCAGCTATATCTACCTCCCGAAAATCACGGATTCGTTCCTCGATGAGATAGAATCCGACAACCCGCTCCTCCGCTATTCCTATGAGGACCACTTCATCATGCGTCTGGGTTATTCGTTCTACTACACGAACAAAAAGAACACTACCGGCATCGGGAACTTCGTCTATCAGCCGAACATCTACACATTCCGTGCGGGAGTGGAAACTGCCGGTAACCTGCTGAACGCCTTTTCACGGCTGACAAACCAGAAAATCGACCCGGCTACACAGGGCTTCAAGATTTTCGGTATTCAGTACTCACAATACGTCAAATTCAATTTCGACTATTCGTACAACCACTCTTTCGACCGCCGCAATTCCCTTGTGTTCCACATCGGAGCCGGTGCTGGTATCCCCTACGGCAACTCAACGATTCTCCCGTTTGAAAAGCGGTTCTATGCCGGAGGAGCCAACAGCGTGCGCGGATGGTCGGTACGTACCCTCGGCCCGGGTAGTTTCAACGGCAACAACTCCGTAAACTCCTTCATGGAACAGTGTGGCGATATCCGTCTGGACATGAATCTGGAATATCGGGCAAAACTGTTCTGGGTGTTTGAACTGGCAGCCTTCATCGATGCCGGAAACATCTGGACAATCCGCTACTACGAAAACCAACCGGGAGGAGAATTCCGTTTCAACAAATTCTACAAACAGATAGCAGCAGCCTACGGCTTGGGTCTCCGCATGAACTTCAACTATTTCCTTATCCGTCTCGATGGCGGTATGAAGGCATACAATCCGGCAGAAGGCCAGGAAAGAGTTCCGCTTATCCATCCGAACTTCAAACGCGATTTCGCCCTGCACTTCTCCGTAGGCTACCCATTCTAAAAAAGTATTACTTCAAAATACACTGCATATGAAAGAACTGATTATTTTCGATTTGGACGGTACACTCATCAACTCAATCGCCGACCTCGGAACAGCCACCAACTATGCGCTCCGTCAGAACGGCTACCCCGAACACGAATTGTCGAAGTTCAACATGCTTGTAGGAAACGGCGTGAGCAAGCTCATCGAACACGCCCTTCCGGAAACTGAGCGTACCGACAAAAACATTGAACGCATAAAGAAGGATTTCAAAACATACTACAACGTGCACAACACCGACCTGACGGTGCCCTATCCGGGCATTCCCGAACTGCTCGAAACGCTGCAGCAGAAAGGCATCAAAATGGCCGTTGCCTCCAACAAATATATAGAAGCAACCGAAGCACTCGTCAAGCACTTTTTCCCGACCATCAATTTCGTTGCCATTGAAGGACAGCGCGAAGGCGTTCCCGTCAAGCCCGACCCCTCAGTAGTTTTCAACATTTTAGGAAAAGCGCTTGTCAAGAAACAGAATGTGCTCTACGTCGGAGATTCCGGAGTGGATATGGAAACCGCACGCCGGGCCTGTGTGGATTCCGTAGGCGTCACATGGGGATTCAGAAGCCGTGCCGAACTACAGGAATATCTTGCCGGCAATATTGTCGACAAACCGGAAGAAATCCTTGAGCTTTTGGACAAAGAAATTAATTAGTGTTAAAATTAACTTTCTTTATAGACAAGGATTTAATAAATATTTTGGTATTGAAGAATCAATATGTAATTTTGTGCAGTCACTGCAACCGATGAAGTTATTCAGCTATGAATGGATAGTGAAAGGTTTTTAATTTTTAGCAACTTTCAGCAGTCATAATACTGCTTCCGCCTGAACACTGGGCAAACTTTTCTTCCACTCGTAGAAACATATCTGAATCTTCAAAGAAATGCAAACAATGAAGCATACTTCAAACGATTGCAGTTCAAATATGCCTTCATGCATATGGAATTATTAGTAGTGACACAAGCAACACATATAAAATAAACGACTCTGGAGGTCATACGTTGTGAAACGCATGACCTTATTTTTTTACTTTTATTTCCCAAATTTTCGTACCTTTGAATCAAACATTTTAAACACATCAAACAATGCTAAACAAAAGAATTGAAGAAGCTATCAACGCTCAAATCAATGCAGAATTCTGGTCTGCATATCTTTATCTGTCAATGTCGACATATTTTGAAGCTGAAGGCAAAAGCGGCTTCGCCAACTGGTTCAGAGTTCAATTTAAAGAAGAACAGGCTCATGCTGAAATCCTCATGAACTATGTTCAGGACCGCGGCGGTCGTGTAGAACTTCGTGCTATCGAAGCAGTTCCTACTACTTGGAACTCAGCATTGGACGCATTCGAAGCTACTTTGGCTCACGAAAACAAGGTAACTGCACTCCTCAACAACCTCTACGCTATCGCTGAGGAAGAAAAGGACTACGCTACACGCAGCATGTTGACATGGTTTATCGACGAACAGGTGGAAGAAGAAAAGACTGCACAAGGCTACATTGACAACCTCCGCCTTATCGGTGACAACGGTTTCGGCATCTACACGCTCGACAAAGAACTTGCCGCCCGCGTGTTCAACACACCGGCTCCGCTCGCCAACAAATAATCCGACGACACAGAACAAAACACAAAAAGCAGGATTCCAGCTGATTTGGAGTCCTGCTTTTTTTACTATCCCCCACAAAAAACGACACCGATACTTTCACACAGTATCGGTGTCGCAATATTTATCTCAGAAGTTTAAACACCTATTCCGGAAGCATGACAACTTCGCAGCGGTTGCCTTGTTTCAAGAGTTGGCCGACGAATTTTTCCATCTGCTCTGCTGTAAGCGAGTTGATGATTTTCTTATAGTCGGAGTATGAGTCGATTCCGTTCATGGCGGCATCTTCCATTACACCCAACCAATAACCGTTTTCGCGAACCTGCTCGTCGTAACGTTTCAGCATGTATTCCTTCATCTTCTTCAACTCAGTGTCAGGAATATCCTTTGCCAAAGTTTCAAGGCTATTGATTGTTGCCTTTTCGCTCTTTTCACGCTTGTCAGGGTTCAAAGCAAAGGCAGTTTGAATAACGAAATAGTCCTTATAGCTGGTACCTACGCTACCAACTGAATACGGACTGTAGGCAGCACCTTCGTCTTCACGCACGCTGTTGAGCAATTCGTTTGCCATCAACTGTCCGACGATGCTCACTTTCAGCTTGTTTTCAAGCGTATAGTCGATATCGCCCGTCCAAACCATTGCCAACATAGCCAGATTGCTTTCGCTCTTCTGCTTGAATGTCTTGTTCACTTTACCCTTCACAACTGCCTTACCATCGTTGACAGCCTTTTCAGCCTTACCCTTGGCAGGAAGTGAAGCAATGTATTGAGCTACGTATTTTTCCATTTCAGCTTCATCGAAGTTACCTGCGATGATGAAAGTAAAGTCGGCAGCGTTTGCAAAACGTTCCTTATAGATAGCCACCATGCGGTCGTAGTCCATCTTGCTGAACATTTCATAGTTCTGAATCATTGCTTTCGGATGGTGACCGTAAAGGTTGCGTACCAAAGAATCCTGGAATACGTATTGCGGATCGCGCGACATGTTTTCCACTTGTGAGAGCATCAGGTTCTTCACCGTTTCGTAAGCGGCCTTATCCTCACGCACCTGAGTGAAGTTGAGATACAAAAGCTGCATCATTGTTTCCAAGTCCTTCGGTGTTGTCTTGGCTGTCATGCCTTCTTCGTAGTCAGAAATGTACGGAGATACAGAAGCCTGTTTGCCGGAAAGAAGTTTTTGCAAATCAGTGTAAGAGAACTGAGCCAAACCGGTTGTCGGAAGTACGTCAGCGGCAAGCATAGCACTTGGATAGTCGGCTGCCGGATAAACAGAGGCACCACCCTCGCTCACTGCCTTCAAGCGAATTTCGTCGTCCTTGAAATCAGTCTTTTTCAACATAACTTTCGCACCGTTCGACAAGGTAAGTTCAGTATAACCCAACACCTTGTTTTCCGATTTCTTGACAATCTTGCCCGGAGTCGGGAGCTGGCTCATCAATGGTTCGTTTGACACATTGTCAACATAGGCTTCCACTTTAGCTGCCTTCACTTCGTCGATAACAGCCTTCAGCTCCTCAACCGTCGGAACTTTCACGCCTTCCTTGTCCACACAAGCTGAAAGGACAACCAAGTTTTTGTCAGTCAGCAACTGTGCTGCCACTTGATTGACAGCTTCCACCGGAATCATTGGAAGGATGGCCTTCATCTTGTTGTAAACATAATCGATGTCGGCAATCGGTTCGTTGTCGATGAAGTTTTCGATGTATGTTTCGGCATACACGTCGTTCTTGTCCGTTGCACGGTTGTTATAGCGGTTTTCAAGCATGCTCAGATATTCTGTACGGGCACGGTCGTATTCCGTAGCTGTAGCACCGTATTCTCTCATGCGCTTGAACTCAGTCAACACTGTACGCAAAGCTGCTTCCGAACCCTTGTCGTTGACAACTGCCTGAGAAAGCAAAGCGCCCTTGGTTGTAGCATACAAATAAGAATCAACACTTGCAGAGCAACCGCCGAACGGAGCGTCTGGACTGAGAGCAATGTCAGTAAAACGGTCGGTCAACACTTTGCCAATTACGTAGAACACATAGTTGTTCACCAAATTGGCATCAGTATTACGCATTTCACGCGGAACCTTGTCAAACTTCTGAGCAACGAAAACCAAATTAATCGGCATTTCCTTGTCCTTGCCGGAAACGATGATAGGTTCATCGTTGTCACCTACCATGTGATATTCGAATTTTGCCGGATTTTCAGGCATCTTGATCGGCGAGAACATTTCTTTGATTTTTTGTTCAACAGCGTCAACATCGATGTCACCAACGATAATCAAGCCCTGCAAATCGGGACGATACCATTTTTCATAGTAGTCGCGAAGCACCTGTGGTTCAAAATTGTCGACAACATCCATCGAACCGATGACATTGTGTGTGGCATATTTCGTACCCGGGTAAAGAGTTTCACCGTTGCGGTTGAGAATACGCGAGATGGCACCGTTGCCCACGCGCCATTCTTCATGAATAACACCACGTTCCTTTTCAATTTCCGCATCTGCAAGCGTCAAGGCATCAGCCCAGTCGTGAAGAATCAACAAGCAGGAATCCACCACGGTTTCGCGTGCAGTCGGCACATTGGTAATTTCATATACTGTGCGGTCGGTTGAAGTATAGGCATTCAAGTTGGCTCCGAATTTAACACCGATGCTTTCCAACCAGTTCAACATCAACTTGTCAGGGAAATTTTTTGTACCGTTGAAACACATATGTTCCAGGAAGTGCGCCAAACCGTTCTGGTTTGCCTCTTCCTGCACGGCGCCCACACGCTGTGCGATATGGAAATTGGCCAAACCTTTCGGATGCTCGTTATGACGGATATAATACGTCAGACCGTTGTCGAGCTTACCGATACGCACATTCGGGTCGGTCAACTCCGGCAACTGCTGAGCAAACACACTGAATGTCGCCACTACCATAGCGGCAACAATCATCATTTTTCTCAAAGTAGCTTTCATTTTCAAATGGTATATTTGGATTTTTATAGGACAAAAATACGAAAATAAATCACACAGCGAAAAAGAATGCCGACATATATTTCAAGGATTTGGCAAAAAAATATCACAAAAGAAAACAACGGCATTCCGTTTTTTCGCCGGAACGCCGTTGTTTCTTTCAGTTTGTTCTATTGCTATCAGCAATTATAGTCCACGCAAGCGCGAAGTTCCTTGTTGTCGCCCAACAATGCTGCAGCAGCCACATGAGCCGGATGCTTGGCATAGACAGCCACATCCTCCATCTTTTCCACTACAGCAGTAAGAACCACGTCCCACGATTCGGCAGGATTCTCGTTCAATCCCACTTCGATGCTTTTCAGCACTTCAATCTGTCCGGGCAGTGCTTCCAAGGCAGCCTTGAATTTTTTAGCCACTTCAAGACGCTCTTCAGCAGTACCTTTCAGTTTGAATGCCACGATATGTTTTACCATAAACCTGTATTTTTATTTGTTGTACATCTTTTCTCTTGCAGCCTGTACCTTTTCGTCCGACAGGTAATCGTCGAAGTCCATAATCTTGTCGATGATGCCGTTAGGAGTCAGTTCAATCACGCGGTTGCAGACAGTCTGAATAAATTCGTGGTCGTGTGACGACATCAGAATATTACCCTTGAACGACTGCAACGTGTTGTTGAACGCCTGAATGGACTCAAGGTCGAGGTGGTTGGTCGGCGAGTCGAGCACGAGCGTGTTGGCATCGGTCATCATCATGCGGGCAATCATACAGCGCATCTTCTCACCTCCGGAAAGCACAGACGCCTTTTTCAATACTTCTTCGCCCGAGAACAGCATCTTACCAAGGAAGCCCTTCAGATAAATTTCGCTGGTGTCGGTGCTGAACTGGCTCAACCAGTCGACAAGGTTCATGTCGGTATTGAAGAAAGCCGTATTGTCGAGCGGCAGATAGGCAGTCGTAATGGTCTGTCCCCATTCGTAAGTACCGGCATCTGCCTTGCGGTTACCGTTGATGATTTCAAACAAAGCGGTCATGGCACGCGGGTCGCGGCTGAGGAACACCACCTTGTCGTTCTTTTCAACGGCAAAGTTCACGTCGCTGAACAGCAGTTCGCCGTCGACTGATGCCTGAAGACCTTTCACCTCCAGAATCTTGTTGCCCGGTTCGCGGTTAGGCGTGAAGATGATACCCGGATAGCGGCGTGAAGACGGCTGGATTTCTTCGATGTTCAGTTTTTCCAACATCTTCTTGCGGCTCGTAGTCTGTTTTGACTTTGCCACGTTTGCGCTGAATCGCTGGATAAATTCCATCAATTCCTTACGCTTTTCTTCAGCCTTCTTGTTCTGCTGCTGTTGCTGACGGAGAGCCAACTGGCTTGACTGATACCAGAAGCTGTAGTTGCCGGCAAACAGGGAAATCTTATTGTAGTCGATGTCGAGCGTGTGGGTGCAGACAGAGTCAAGGAAGTGACGGTCGTGCGACACCACCAACACCGTATTTTCAAAGTTTGAAAGATAATTTTCCAACCAAGCCACCGTTTCAAGGTCAAGGTCGTTGGTCGGCTCGTCGAGAAGCAGGTTGTCAGGATTTCCGAAAAGAGCCTTCGCCAAAAGTACACGCACCTTTTCCTTACCGCTGAGGTCCTTCATCAGCATGTAGTGCTTGTCTTCCTTGATGCCCAGACCGCTCAATAAAGCAGCCGCATCGCTTTCGGCGTTCCAGCCGTTCAGCTCGGCAAACTTTTCCTCCAACTCGGAAGCGCGGATACCGTCGGCATCAGAAAAGTCCTCCTTCGCATAAAGTTCGTCCTTTTCCTTCATGATTGCCCAAAGCACAGTGTGACCTTGAAGCACGGTGTCCATTACCGTAAATTCGTCAAATTCGAAGTGGTCCTGACTAAGAACCGACATACGTTCGCCCGGACCTTGCTGCACGGTTCCGTGAGTGGCCGACAACTGTCCCGACAAAATGCGCATCAACGTACTCTTACCGGCGCCGTTCGCACCGATTATGCCGTAGCAGTTACCCTGCGTGAATTTCAAGTTAACATCCTGAAAAAGAACACGCTTACCGAACTGCATTCCCAAATTACTTACTGCTATCATATTACCTTAAAAAATTCTGCGCAAAGGTACAAACTTTCCCTCACATTAGCAAGAGGAGTAACAAGTCGAAAAAGCAAAATGCGAACACAGCTATTTGGCAGCATCGCCGGCAAGTTCTTTACGGAACTCTCCGGGCGTACAGCCTACATTCTTCTTGAACAGACGAATGAAATGCTGAGGATACTGAAAACCGAGCGAATAGGCAATTTCGCTTACATTCAGCTGATTGTCGACCAGATAGATTTTCGACAGTTCTATTACTTTCTGCTGTATGTACTCCTGCGCCGTCTTGCCGGTCTCCTTCTTGACGATATCGCCGAAATAGCCCGGCGACAGGCAAATCTTGTCGGCAAAGAATTTCACCGTAGGCAAACCGTTGCGGATATTCTCTTCACTGGAAAAATATTCGTTCAGCAGTTGTTCGAAACGGGCCAGCACACTGTTGTTCACCGTTTCGCGCGTACAGAACTGGCGGTCGTAGAAGCGCAGGCAATAATCAAGAATCAACTCGATGTGCGAACACAGAATACTGCGACTGTGCTTGTCGACAGGATAATCCAACTCGCGGTCCAGCTTGTTCAAACATTCGACGATGGTATTCCTCTCCCACTCCGAAAGGTGAAGCGCCTCCGACTGTGCATAGCTGAAAAAACTGTAACGCTGCATTTTGGCGGCAAGCGGTGTGCCGTGAATCAAATCGGGATGAAACAGCAGCCCATACACATCCGGCTGGAAAACTTCTCCAGCCATTTCCACTTCAACCACCTGACCGGGCGCGAAACTGACAATGGTTCCCGCCTGATAGTCGTAATTCTTACGGCCGTATTTCAGTACGCAGTTGATGTCGTTTTTGAGATATAGGGCATAAACTCCGTAATTCATTTTCACATGATTCACCGCGTGCTTGGCCTTTTTCAGGTCAACCACCGCCACCAACGGATGCTTTGTCGAAAGCCCGTACAGTTCATTATAGGCATCAATGCTGTGCAACTGAATAATTTCCATACCTTTTCGTTTTGGATATGCACAAATGTACGGTTTAAAATCCATACAAAAAACAGCGGGCACAAAGAATCGCCAATTCTGGTAATCATTACCGCAATACGTATACAACACATCAACGGTTTCCCGCCTAATTTTGCATAAACAACATTACAGATGAAACATATTCTCCTTTCGGCAATCCTTATTGCCGCTTTTAACACCTCTACGATTATGGCACAGAATAAAATCAAACAGACAGCGGGAAGAGAGCAACTCGGGGAATTTGCACCCAAGTTTGCAGAACTGAACGACGATGTGCTTTTTGGCGAAGTATGGAGCAGAACCGACAAACTGAGCCTTCACGACAGAAGCATGATAACCATCACATCATTGGTCAGCATGGGCATCGTCGATTCGTCGCTTACCTACCATTTGCAGACAGCCAAGGCAAACGGAGTGACAAAAACCGAAATTTCAGAAATGCTGACGCATATCGGCTTTTATGCCGGATGGCCGAAAGTGTGGGCTGCCTTCCGCCTTGCCAAAGAAGTGTGGAACGAACCGGCTGACATGGACGGAATGAAGCAGTTTCAGCAGCAACTGCCCTTCCCCATCGGTAACGAGAACACCGGTTTCGCCAAATACTTTATCGGGAAAAGCTACCTTGAACCCCTGTCGCCGTCGCACGGCATCTACAACGTGACGTTCGAGCCCCGCTGCCGTAACAACTGGCACATCCACCATGCCGACAAAGGCGGCGGACAAATCCTCATCTGCATGGCCGGACGAGGCTGGTATCAGGAATGGGGCAAGCCGGCACGCATGCTCCAAAGCGGGGATGTGGTGGAAATTCCTGCCAACACGAAACATTGGCACGGAGCGGCTGCCGACAGCTGGTTTTCGCACATCGCCATCGAAGTGCCGGGAGAAAATACAAGCAACGAATGGCTGGAGCCTGTTGCCGATAATGAATATGACAAACTTGAAGAATAAATCATGCAGGACGTTTTTACAAGACTGAAATCAGGAGAAACCTTGTCCGCCAACGACAGCGGATATATTGAACTGAACAAAGAAGTGGAGAAAACCCGACGACTGGTTGACGAAATGAACAGCAGTCACCAGACGCAGGAAAGCCTCACCAGCTATCTCCGTCAAATCACCGGAACGGACGTCGACGAATCTGTTCAAATTTTTTTGCCGTTCTACATAGCTTATGGAAAGAACACCCGATTGGGCAAAAACGTGATTATCAATTTCAACTGCACGTTCCTTGACCTGGGCGGCATCACGGTGGAAGACGATGTGCTCATCGGCCCGAACACGAATATCATTACCGAGGAACATCCGCAGAATCCGCAACAGCGTCATGGCCTCCATGCACGCCCTGTAGTCATCCGCCGCAATGCCTGGCTTGGTGCCGGAGTCATTGTTCTTCCGGGTGTGACTATCGGCGAAAATGCCATTGTCGGAGCCGGTTCTGTTGTGACGAAGGATGTGCCCGACAATGCTGTGGTAGTCGGAAGCCCCGCAAAAATTGTAAAATATCTATAACCCCAAAAAGCAAACCGACATGAGAAAGACTCTTGCCAGCATGTTCATCGTCTGCTGCTTGCCGACGGCATTGTTCATGCAGGCACAAACCAATCAAAGCACTCTAAAAAAGGAAACTATGGAAATAACCGAAAGCTGGGATAAAGTTTTCCCGAAAAGCGACAAAGTGAATCACTCGAAGATAACATTTGTCAACCGCTACGGTATAACGCTCGTTGCCGATCTCTATCAGCCAATAAACGCATCCGGACGCATGCCGGCCATTGCCGTGAGCGGACCGTTCGGAGCTGTAAAGGAGCAATGTTCCGGACTCTATGCGCAGAAAATGGCCGAACGCGGCTATCTCACAATTGCCTTCGACCCGTCGTTCACCGGCGAAAGCGGCGGCACACCGCGCTATGTTGCTTCGCCCGACATCAACACGGAAGACTTCTCGGCAGCAGTCGACTATCTGCTGACGCGTGACGATGTCGACAGCGAACGAATCGGCATTATCGGCATTTGCGGCTGGGGCGGATTTGCCATCAATGCCGCGGCAATGGACACCCGAATAAAAGCCACCGTAGCCTCAACGATGTACGACATGAGCCGCGTAAACGCCAACGGCTATTTCGACAGCATGAACGCCGACCAGCGCTACGAACTGAAAAAGCAACTGAACGAACAGCGTACCGTTGATGCCCGCAACGGCAGTTACGAACGTGCCGGCGGTGTGGTTGACCCGCTGCCCGACGATGCACCGCAATTCGTGAAGGACTACTACGCCTACTACAAAACTCCACGTGGCTATCATCCGCGCTCGCTCAACTCCAACGACGGCTGGAACAAGACTTCCTCCCTGTCGTTCATCAATATGCCTATCCTCTCCTACTGCGATGAAATCCGCAGTGCCGTCCTTCTCATCCACGGCGAAAAGGCTCACTCGCGCTATTTCAGCGAAGACACCTATAAACGACTGAAAGGCGACAACAAACGCCTCCTCATCATCCCGGGTGCCAACCACACCGACCTCTACGACAACCTGTCGGTCATTCCGTTCGATGAAATCGACAAGTTTATGAAAGAGGCAATGAAGTGATCGGGTTAGAGGTTAGCGGTTATGGGTTATAGTTTGCAGAAACGACCGCTGACCGTAAACTGTAAACCGTAAACAAAAAAAGTTATTCCCTTACGCCTTATTATTACGCACGGAGCATTGCAGCGATTTGTCTGCAATGCTCCGTTTATTATTTTCAGCGGTTGGGAACGTGTCCCTTCCCTTAACCTATAACCTCTAATCCATAACCCTTTTTAGAACTGGAATACAGCCGTTGCCACAAAGCGGTGGTTCATTACGCTATGCGTATTTTCCACGCGGGCTTCATTGGTCAAATCGCCATAGAAGGCATTACAAAGCATATATTCCACTCCGAATTTCCAGTTGGGCAGATTGTATGTAAGTTCTGCCGTTGCGCTGACAAGCTGGTCAAGTCCGTCGGAAACGCCCGTGCCCAGTACACCCGAAACCGATGTGTCGCAACCGAGATTCTTCAGATAGCCCACCATCACAGCCGGACGCCATTTCGAACCGTAGGCCACATTCAGCCATGTGGAAGAAACACGCACCGGAGTGTACTCCTGGCTGCCGTCAATCTGGTCGAACGAAACGATACCATAACCGCCCACGCCGCTTGCCTGCGTGAAGTTGGAGCCATACACGCTCTTGGCAGCCACCAGCCAACCGTTGTTTTTATAGCTGACGTGCGCTTCTGCCGAAATTGATGTGATACGCTCGTCCACCTTATAAGTCTTGCCACCGATATTCGACTGCGTACGCGGCACAATCGACGTCATGTCGATACCCCCGCCGGCGATCCATCCGTTTGCCTTATAGTCGAGATTCAACGCCAACTCTGGCACACAACCGTTTTTAATGAAACGCTGACTTTTCTGCGTGGCTGTCTCTCCCACATTGTTGGAAGCAGGGCCAACGGAAAGGTATTGCGACTGCCACAACGCAGCGAGTTGCAATTGGAAAGCACCCTCGTTATAGCGGTAGCGGATTTGCGGAGCGCGGCTGAACGGCTGATAAGGCGCACCCATGTTCAGGTTCAGAATTTCGGGAGCCACCTCGCCATAGAACGGATGCCATGTCTGCCCCACGAGCAACGACGATTTTTTCCATGCCAAATTGAAATACACATGGCGCAGGCGCAGCATATAGTAGCTCGTTCCGCTGCCACGGAAATCCACTTCGAGTTTAGCCGATGTCTTGATGCCCTTGCCTATTTCTGGACCGTTGACATCAACACCCACACGCGAATACATCGTATAGAAATTTCCGTCAGCCTGAGCGTTCAGGTCATTGCCCGCAGCATCGAGCGCCTCATCTTTCGGATACATATAGAACAGACCGTCCACCGATTCCGAATTCGAACGGCTGTTGTAGAACAAGTCCGTACGCACCTGTCCGTAAAACTTATAGTCAAAACCGCTTTTCTGTGCCGAAGCCATACCCGCCCCACACAGCAAACCTGCAAGTAACAAATAGTTCAGTTTCATTATTTTGTCTCGTTTTTAAAAATTCGTTTGCAAAAATAGTGAAAGGTGAGCGGAGAATAAAATAATGAAACTCGTTTCAATTATTTTTTATCCCGAACCGCCGACTATTTTATTCAAAATGACACCGAAAGCGAACGCTATATCGTTCCCCGCAAACTGTTTTGCGAATTTGGAAAGGTAAGATATGATGTAACCGATTGGCGACAATTGTGGGATTGCGAATGAAAATAATTCTCCCTAATTTTTTTAAATAATCCGTTTTTTTTATAATTTAGCGATGAAAAACATTTTATTGCATTCTAACCTTTATGCGAAAAGAAATTTTCACAATCGTAATGTCCCGTTTGTCAGAAGAACCGTTTTTTCAAAACTATAAGTTTCAAGATAAGACCAAAACATTCCGTTGGAAAACAGACGAATGGTATCAGTATATCAGATTTGAACGGACAAAAGATACGACACACCAATATATAAAAGTTGCATTCTACAAGCAATTCTACAATTTAAACGAATGGTTTGAACGCTTCACACAGCTACCACAAGAAGTGTTCATCAAATTACCTCAGGTTTACGCTGAAGGTAATGTTTGTAATCCGGAAAACGGTTTCCGCTTTTCTTTAGACGGTTCAGATTTTGAAACACGCTATGCAGAGTTACGTGATTCTGTTATAAATTTTGCAGAAAACTTTTATTCCCGCTATGCAACGTTAGAAACAATGTATAACGCTGACGTCGCTCCATTGCTGACAACTGCCTATCCGATTTTCCAATCAGGAATAGAATGGATTTTCTGCTATCTGTCATTAGCAAAAATTGTTCGTCCGGAAAGCTACTACCCCTTGAAAATCATTCTTTTGAGACATATTGGCGAACAACTGCAAAACGGGAATCCAGAAATTTCCGACTATGCTAAGAATTTGACAGAAATGTTCCGCTTTATCGAACGAGAAGACTTTCTTCTTTTCCGCCCTTACGGATGGGACATGAGAAAAGTTGATGCCTACAAAATTTCCCGAGAAATTATGAGAATCAACAAAAATCCGTTGGTACGCTCCTACACCATTAAGCCGCCAAATCTGACATTGGAATTTTATGGAGACTTTGAATATTTACAAAACACTAACCCCGACGGCAGAATCAAAGGCTTAAGATTTGAAGATAAAGACGGAAATGAAGTCTTTCCAACCGTACGAATTGAAGGAAGACGAATTGTCATGGACTCTGAAGAGAACTTGGCATTACGGTGTGTCCGTGCTAAATATTGCATGGGAAGAAAAGCAGAAAAATACGGTAGCCTTTGTACTGATGAAGGCTATACAGTTATACCTTTTAATATTTATGTATAAAACAATTATTTAAAATATGGGAATGGATATTTATGCCGGAACATTAATCCGGTACTACTCAGACAATTGGAAAACGGCCATGCAACAATGGTGCGAATCCAATGGGATGAACTATCAGCGAATAACTCCGGAAGAAGACAATGGCGAAACCATGTCGCAGGAAGAAATAGAGGAAACCGTAGTAGAATGGTGCGACGGCATGATTTCTGCACTTTCCAACCATTTCGACACTGCACTTCCTACTTGGAAAGAGGACAATATACGGCCTTATTATACCGAAAAAATGGACTGGGCAGCCTATGAAGCTCTGCGGCTTTTCATTGCCTGCAAAACTTACGGCGAACCTCTGCCTCCAATATTCAAAGCAGACAATCAGTTTGATGATTTCGACATTGCTGAACGTGTGAACAACAGCAATGACCTGAACTTGTCACTGTTTATGGGAGCCAGCCATTGGATTCCGTTGGACTATCCGTTCGTTATCGGAGCACGAACACCTATGGGCCGCGAAATCGTACTGTCCTCCACCGGCGCTCTGCTGCGGGAATTGGAATATATCAACACTCTCGGATGGAATGCCGACGAAAAGACAATCTTTGAATGGAATGAAACAGAAGGATACATTTCCGGAGATACCAAAACGGAACAACTGTCTGACAAGTTCAAAGCTTTCAGCCAGACCGAAGGTGGAACCTACGACACGGAATCACTCGCCAAATACGCCTTTTCCGTTTTTTATAAGGCTGTGAAATTTTCAAAGGAAAATAATGTCCCTATTTTGATGGATTTTTAAAACACTAACAAAACGCAAATACCCGAACAATATGATAAAGAAATTTTTAATCAGTTTATGTCTGCCATGTTTCTTATGGATATCCAACACAGCCCGTGCATCAATGGACATTTACACCGGAACATTAACCCGATATTATGCTGCAAACTGGAAAACTACTACGCAGCAATGGTGCGAAGCCAATGGAGTGGAATATCAGCGGACATCCTCTGAAGAGGAAGAGGACAACAGCGAACCGATGTCACCGGAAGAAGTACAGAAAACCATTGAAGACTGGCGCAACGGAATGTTGTCGGCTCTTGCCAAACATTTCAACACCTCACTCCCAGCCTGGAAAGAAGACAATGTCCGGCCTTACTATACAGAAAAAATGGACTGGACTGCCTATGAGGCTCTACGGCTCTACATTGCCTGCAAGACTTATGGCGAACCCCTACCTCCGAAATTCAAACCCGACAATCTGTTTAGTGATTTCGACATAGCCGAACGCGTCAACAACAGTGATGACCTGAACTGGTCGTTGTTTATGGGAGTCAGCTATTGGCTTCCGTTGGACTATCCTTTCGTTATCGGTGCGGTACTACCCACCAACAGCGAGATTATGTTATCCTCTACAGGCGCTCTCCAACAAGAATTGGAGCATGTCAACACCCTCGGATGGAATGCCGACGAAAAGACAATCTTGGAATGGAACAAAACGGAAGGATACACTTCCGGCGATATCGAAACGGGAGAATTGGCCGACAAGTTCAAAACTTACAGTCTAACTGAAGGCGGAGCCTACGACACGGAATCACTCGCGAAATACGCCTTTTCCGTTTTTTATAAGGCTGTGAAATTTTCAAAGGAAAATAATGTCCCTATTTTGATGGATTTTTAACTCGACCTTATGAGTTTCGAACAGCGTTCTTGCCTCAAAATAAAAAAACACTTCGGGGAAATTCTCCGAAGTGTTTTTACTTTTATATCCGAACGGAAACATTATTTATTTGAATCCGACTTTTCGTCCAAATTATACACCCAGGAAAAATCCTCGAAGTCCACATACAACTGCTTCACACCGTTTTTCTGAGCTCGGATTCGGATATTGCAATTGACTCCATCATCATTCACACAATTAAAGGTCATGCTGTTACCGTCGGAATCTTCATTTTCCCCAACGTATTCTTTGACGTTATATTTCTGCATTTTCTGGCTGTAGACA
>UQUV01000036.1 GCA_900544305.1 uncultured Porphyromonadaceae bacterium | reverse complement strand
GACCGACTTACGTCCCCAAAATCAATGTCTTCAAATTTTTGTCATGTACTTAAATTTTTCCGTCAAAAGTAATAGATTACCCCCAAAGCACAACGCATCAAGTATAAAAAAATCAAAAAATTCATACTGCCCTTGACCATGTTTTCCGCTCACACTAAATTTGCATTATTCTACATAGAAAAAAGCTATTATGATACACTTTGAATGTGACTACACCGAAGGAGCCCATCCAGCCATCATGCAGCGGCTCTGCGAAACGAATATGGAACAGACTGCCGGATACGGCAACGACCCCTACTGCGAACATGCAGCCGAACTCATCCGAAAACTTTGCAATGCTCCTGCCGCCGGAGTGCATTTCCTCGTCGGAGGAACACAGGCCAACAAAACCGTCATCGCCGCTACGCTACGCCCCTATCAGGGTGTGATTGCCGCCGACAGCGGACATATTGCCGTACACGAAACGGGAGCAATCGAATCGACCGGACACAAAGTGCTGACATTACCGGGCACCGACGGAAAAATCACGGCAGAACAGGTGCGTGACCTTTGCCGCGCCCATGCCACCGACCCCGACCAGGAACACTGCGTACAGCCGGGAATGGTCTATATTTCTTTTCCTACGGAAGTGGGAACACTCTATACGAAAGACGAGCTGGAAGAGCTGAGCGAAGCCTGCCGCGAATATGACCTGCCGCTGTTTGTCGACGGCGCACGGATGGGCTACGGACTGACAGCCGAAGGCAACGACGTGACTTTGGCCGACATTGCCCGCCTGAGCGACGTGTTCTACATCGGCGGAACAAAAGTAGGCGCACTTTTCGGCGAAGCCATCGTCATCACCGACAGCGACATCGACAACTGTTTCCGCTATATGATAAAACAGACCTCCGGACTGCTTGCCAAAGGCCGTCTGCTGGGAGTGCAGTTCACCACGCTGCTTGAAAACGGACTCTATACGGAAATCGCCCGCCATGCCAACGAACAGGCTATGCGCATACGGAAGGCATTGGAAGCCAAAGGCGTAAAAATGCTCAACGCGTCGACCACCAACCAGCAGTTTGCGCTGATGCCCGACGAAATGCTCCGCCGCCTGTCGGACAACTTTATTTTCTCAATATCGAATGCCGAGGTAGGCAAAGGGCTGACACTCATCCGCATATGCACCAGCTGGGCAACCACCGACGAGGCCGTAGAACAATTGATTACTGAAGTACAGAATTGTTAAATCACACGGTTCTGCCACTTGCCGCTCTTCATATAGCGGTAGCAAAGCACGAACATTGCCGCACCGTAGACCCATTCCGAAGTCCATGCCCAGGCAACGTCGATGCGAAGAATAAGAATCGTGATGGTTATGTATATCATATACACCACCAGCGCTATCAGTTCGAGGCCGAATGCCGTTTTTGTGTTGCCCGAACCGGAAACGCTGTTGAAATAGACATTGGCAGGAATGATGACCGCATACGAGGCACACATCACCCACAATGACGGAACAGCCGCTTCAATCAGTTCAGGAATATCGGTGTAGATAGCGATAAACAGCTGAGGAAACAACGAGAAAACGGCAATCAACGGAACAATAATGGCAAAGGAGAGCTTGACGTGACGTTTTATGACTTCACCGACAAGCTCTTTTTTTCCGGCTCCGATGATGTTGCTCACCAACGAACTGCAAGTGGAAGCAAATGCCACGACAATCATAAACAGGAATCCCGACAGACTGCGTACCACGTTGGTAATAGCAAGAGCTCGTTCACCGAGATGCTCAATATATACGAAGAAGATGAACCATGTGGAAAGCGAAATAAAGTTCTGCACCATAATCCACAAGGCCACATTCAGAATTTTCTTCAGTTCCGGGAAATTCACCCGCGGCACGATATTCAATCCGTATTTGCGATAGTCGATGCGGCTGCGAGTATAGATAATAAAGAACAGCAGCGACACCAGTTCGGCCAGCGACGAACCCATCGCCGCACCGGCAATGCCGAAGGCAGGGAAGCCCAACTTACCGAACACGAGAATATAGTTGAACACCACGTTCGACAGCACCATTACTATGGAGTTGAGTGTCAGTGTTTTTGTCTGTGTCGTACCGACATAGAAGGCACGGAACATGGCACAGGCAAACGAGAAAAAGAAGCCGTAGACACGCCAGTCGATATAGTCGACCGCCTTCTCGCGCACCTTGTCGGAAGCAATCATCCACGACAGTATTTCGTCGGAAAAGAGTTGCGACAACGTGAAAAACAGCGTAGCCAGTCCCAACAGGAAAAAGAGCCCTTGATAGAACACGCCACCAATCTGGCTGTAGTTGCCCTCTCCGTTTCGCCGCGCCATCAGAATCTGCGCGCCGACACTGAAGCCGAGCCCCGCCATGAATATCACCAGAAAATATACGCCGGCAATAGCCGAAGCACCCAACTCAATTTCGCCTACACGTCCCATGAAAGCAGTGTCGGTCAAACCGATAAGCTGTTCCATCACCAGACTAATCAATATCGGATAAGCTATCAACCAGATTTTTTTATACGAAAACTGTTCCATACCGCAACTTCATTTTAACAAGGTTTCAATTCGACTGCAAATTTAGGAAATATAAATCAGTGAAAAAAATTCTCATTTTTTTCTTACCTTGGTGCAACTTTTCGGCTGTGTCGTCACGTCTAATGCACAGAAAACCGAAAAAACCAACAAACAAAAACGATATGAAACGATTTCTTATTTTTGCAGTAATGGCGTTTGCCCTTTTGATGGCAATGCCGGGAGTAGCAGCCGAAAAAGCAGACAGTGCAGCCATCGCCGCTGCCGATTCTATCCGTCAGGCAGAACTGACATCCACCATCCAGGACATTGTCCATCAGGAAATGAACAAAACTGACAACGATTCGGGATCCGTTGAAGAAATTCTTGCCCTGATGATTCCATTGGCGGCCATTATCATGCCGTTCCTGTTGGCTTGCGCAGTTGTTGCCATCGCTTTCTGGCATACTACCAAACGCCGCCGCATGAAATACAACATGGTGGAAAAAGCCATCGAAAACCACTATCAACTGCCGGAATACGTGTTCTACGAACAGCCGAAACCCGTTTCCAAAACAGCCACACTCCGCTCAGCCTGCACCATTATGGCCGTGGGAGTAGGCGTGACTCTGTTCTTCATCATCAACGGCAACATGGAAGTGGCAGCACTTTGCTCCATGATTTTCCTGATTGGTCTGGGCAAACTGGTGGTCTACCTTGTGGAACGCAAGAACAACAATAAAAAAGAAGAAAATCCATCCGAAACGCAACCCGTAGCAGAAAACAACGACAATGCTTTCAAAGATTGAGGAACTTAAACTGGTCACCCGATGCACGCTGTTTGACGACCGCGAGGCATTCGGGCGGCTTGTTGAAGAGTATCAATCGGAAATGCGACGATTTTTCCTGAACATGAGCGGAGGCAATGCCGCCTTGAGCGACGACCTCGCACAGGAAACGTTTCTGAAAGCCTACCTGTCGATTCGGGGCTTCAAGGGACTGTCGAAATTCAAGACCTGGCTCTACCGGATAGCCTACAACGAATACTACGACTGGGCACGGAAACGGAAAGAGGAATTGGGCGACAGCGAGGATGCCACCGCTTTCCGCGACGAACCGCCCGACAACAGGGAACGCGCCGACGATGCCCGCATGGACGTGGCGGTGGCGCTGAAAGCCCTGAACGAAACGGAACGGAGCATCATCATACTCTTCTACATGGAAGACAAGCCGATAAAGGACATAGTGGCGATTACATCGCTGCCGGAAGGCACGGTGAAATCCCACTTGTCAAGAGCAAAAAACAAACTTGCCGACTTCCTCGGCAGGAACTGAAAAAAACAGAACGGACTATGAACAAAAATATCGATGACAACGAACTTCGCCAACTGCTGAAAACCGGACGGCAGGAAGCGCCGGAACATCCTTTTTTCAAAAGAAAGGTGATGAACCGTCTGCCCGAAAGCAAAGGAAAGAACTACAGCGGACTGATGTGGGCGGTCTACATCGCCGTGCTGCTCGTATGTGCCGGCTTCTGGACATATTTTGGCCTCACTGCCGACCTGTCGCAACTGCTCACATTCGACAACGGCAAATTCAATGCCGACCACTCCACGCTTTTAGGATTCGCCATGCTGGTAGGAATAACCGGTTTCACCGTCTGGCAAATCTACCAACTGGTTTCGGAATCAGACCGTTAGCAGAGCTTTCTCAAACATACGTCGCACCCCGGAGTCTCCACCATTGGGACTTCGGGGTTGTTTTTTCCAAGGCTGTCAATCACCATAAGTTAGTAGCCCTACTCCTATTTTTACCGATTTCATGCGATTGAAAAGATTTTCGCCGGGCAATAATTTTGCCCCCAAGAAAATAAGTGAAACGTGAATGTATAGAACAATCGTATTGATAGTAATGGTATGTACGGCATGCGGACTTGCCCTGTCGGCAAAAACGCGCTATGCCTTGTCGGGAATTGTCACTGACAAGGACACGCGGGAAACGCTGCCGTTTGCAACGGTTTTGCTGAACGGAAAAGCGGAGCGGTACACAATGACGGATGCCGACGGGCTGTTTCATTTCGCAGGACTGGAAAACGGCGACTATATCCTCACCGTAAGCTATACCGGCTATTCAAAAAACACTGTCGGGTTCACCCTGACAGCCAACCGCCTTATAGAAGTAGAACTGGAACAGAACATGGAATTGCAGGAAGTGACCGTGACGGCAAAAGAAGCCAAAGGTACGGTCACCACCTCACGCATCGACCGCACGGCCATGGAATTTCTCCAGCCGACAAGCCTTTCCGACCTGATGGAACTCCTCCCCGGCGGCATTTCAAAAGACCCGAACCTGAATTCGGCAAACACCATCGGATTGCGTGAAACGGGAACGCTCGACTCCAAAGGCAATGCCACGACGAACAACGATTACAGCATTTCGTCGCTCGGCACGCTGTTTTTAGTGGACGGAGCTCCCATCAACACGGATGCCAACCTTCAATACTCTCCACTGTCGGCCGTACAGAGCACCACCGGCGGCAGCACGACAGAAGACCGCCGCAACGTGACGAACCGGGGCGTGGACATGCGTAGCATTTCGACCGACGACATTGAGAGTGTGGAAGTGGTGCGGGGAATTCCTTCCGCAGAATACGGCAATCTAACCAGCGGCATGGTGAAAATCAACAAAATCCGCCGCGAAACACCTTTCACGGCACGCTTCAAGGCCGACGGCTACAGCAAGCTGGTGTCCGTTGGCAAAGGACTGAAACTGGGGAGAAACGGCTCCATCCTCAACATCGACGGCGGAATACTGGACGCAAAGCCCGACCCTACCGACAACCTCGAAAACTACCGGCGCGCAAACGCATCGCTCCGGCTGACACATACCGTCAGAAAGGAAAAAGCGGAAATCCGCATCACCTCATCCGCCGACTACACGGGTTCGTTCGACAACAGCAAACAGGACCCTAACCTCAACTACGGAAGGATTGACGAATACAAGTCGACCTACAACCGCATTTCACTGACCAACAATTTCACGGTACGCCCGCACCGTGAATATTTTTTTAAGGAATTCACATTCAATTCGTCCGTTTCGCAGCAAATCGACCGGCTGGAACAGCGCCGGCTGGTTGCCCCGCAACGCTACGGCATTGTGCCAACCTCCACGGAAGAAGGCGTACACGATGCACACATCGTTTTTTCCGAATACATAGCCGACTATCTCACCGACGGAAAGCCTTTCAACGCTTTTGCCAAAGCAAAAGCCCTGTTCGGTATACAGACGGGAAGCGTCGACAACCGTTTTCTCGCCGGCGCGGAATGGAACTACTCCAAGAATTTCGGGAAAGGTCAGGTGTACGACCTCTACAAACCGCTGTCCGTGTCCGGATGGGGAGCGCGCCCACGTGCCTATAGTTCGATTCCCGGCATACAGAATTTTTCGGCATTTCTGGAATACAACGCCACCGCCACTGTCGGCAACCACCGTCTGGAACTTCAAGCCGGCCTCCGTACAGTCTCGCTGCTCGGACTTGACCGCCGCTATGAAATGCAGGGGAAAATCTATCTTGACCCGCGCGCCAGTCTGAAATGGAGCCTCCCGTCGATTTCCGTCGGAGGCGAACCGCTGCGGCTTGCTGTTGTGGGCGGCATAGGAAAAACAACGAAAATGCCTACCCTCAACTACCTCTACCCCGACCTGCACTACAACGACATAACGGAACTCAGCTACTACGACATCAACCGCCCCGCGGAATACAGCCGCTTCGTGGTCCGTTCCTACATTCAGGACCCAACCAACTACAATCTACGACCGGCAACGAACCTGAAAAAGGAAATTCGCCTCGACGTAGCCTTTGCCGGTAACGAATTGTCGGTAGGCTATTTCCGCGAAAACATGAATTCGGGTTTCCGCTATATGGCGGTATTCGCGCCCTATTCCTACAACGATTACGACGAAACAGCCATCGATGCCGGCGCACTCACCGGGAAACCCTCGCTGGACAACCTCCCCTTCACGACCCGCACTAAGCTCGACGGATACACGAAAGCGGACAACGGAAGCCGCCTGGACAAGGAAGGTGTGGAATTCCAGTTCACATCCGTGCGTATCCGTCCGCTGCGTACCCGTATCAACCTGAACGGAGCCTGGTTCCGTTCCACCTACACCAACAGCCTGCCGATGTTTTCTACCGTATCGGCTGTCGTCGACAACGTTGTCATACAGGACCGCTATGTGGGCCTCTACGACTGGAACGACGGACGCATCAACAACACGCTGACTTCCAACCTCATGCTCGACACACAGATTCCCGAATGGGGGCTGATATTCGCCACATCGGTACAATGCGTATGGTTTGTCAAAACCCGCCTGATGGAAAAGAACGGCATTCCGACCGCCTATATGGATGTAGCCGACGGACAGGTGCATCCGTACACCGAAGAATCGGCGGCCGACATCTACCTGCGCCATCTTATCAAGGACTATAACGCCGACTCGTTCCGCGAACAAACGGTGCCGTTTTCAATGAACGTCAACCTGAAGGCCACGAAAGCCATCGGGAAATGGATGCGGCTGTCGTTTTTCGCCAACAAAATAATTGACTACACTCCCGACTACTATTCCAACGGCCAGCTGATCCGCCGGAACGTCAGTCCCTATTTCGGAGTGGAAGCATCATTCACCCTTTAACAACCCGCCAAGCTATGAACAGAATGAAAAAAAGCATTTTCCGCACAACGTCCGCCCTGCTTCTCCTGTCAGTGGCGACAGCCTGCGAAACAAAGAAAGAACTGCCGTACTTCCCTACGGCCATCGAAATAGTCCGTCCTGCCGACATCGCCAATCTGACGATTGAAAGCGAACGGCTCACATTCCGCAACGTGGCCAACGGAACCGTGACGGAATTTACCTCCACAGCCGGCATCGAACTGCCTACCGGACTTTATGAATGCAGCTACGAAGCCGAGGTGACCTATGTCAACAACCCTTCCGAAGGTTCTGCCGGAGAGGGCAACGCTGACGAAGGAGCCACTGTGAAAGGCCGTCTGGTAGGTGGCATCGAGTCGATGGAAGTGACCGGCGGTAACCTTGCGTTCTCCATCACCACTTCACTGGTGCTCGACAATGAAGACTTCATCATCGAAGAAATTTTCTTCACCGGTACGCTGCGCAGCTCCGGTTCGCAGTACTACGGCGACAACTACATAAAAATCTACAACAATACCGACAAGGTGCTGTACGCCGACGGACTGGCTTTCTGTGAATCAAAATTCACCTCCACGCAGTATCTCGCTTACACTCCCGACTTGCGGAAAAGCGCCATGACCGTCCATGCCATCTACGTAGTTCCCGGCAGCGGAAAGGAGCACCCGGTACAGCCGGGTGAATCGCTCGTCATCTGCGACACGGGCATTGACCACCGCAACGCCAACCCCAACTCGTTCGACCTGAGCAATGCCGGTTTCGAATGGTATGACGTTTCGACCAATCCGAGCCAGACGGATATCGACAGCCCGACTGTTCCGAACATGGACAAATGGTACAGCTACACGCAGTCGTACTTCGTGCTCCACAACCGCGGCTTCAAGTCGTATGCCCTGGCACGTATTCCCATCGCGAAGGAACAGTATCTGAAGGACTACTATTACAGCTACGACTATACGCTCGTCCTGCCTTCGGGCACATTCCCGATGACACAGTCGGCCTACAAGCTGCCGAACGAATGGATTGTCGACGGCGTGAACTGTAGTGTGGAAGCTGCCCGCGAGTGGAACATCCTGCCCCCGACCGTCGATGCCGGCTGGACCTACTGCGGAAAAACGGACGGCGACAAAACACGCTATTTCAAAAGCGTCCGCCGAAAAATGCTCTACCTGACAGCCGACGGACGTCGGAAACTCAAGGACACGAACAACTCCACCAACGATTTCAACCCGGAATGTGTGCCTTCTATCATCGAACTGCAGCAGTCAGCCATTGATGCGGCAGGCACAAAAGCCACGACCGTCACCTACGATGGCGTACAACCCGTTAAACAATAAACACTTATGAGAACAACGACCGTACTTTTCCTCCTGTGCACGCTGACCGCAGCTACGGCGCAAAACGATTCGCTCCGGCAAACCGGCATATTCGACCGCATGCTCCGGAACAGCGAATGGAAACACAATGCGCCAGAAACGGTATATGCCAATCCGGCCATGATGTCCGGACGCTATGCCTGTACGCTCAACGAATTGCAGGCAGGATGGTACAGCCGCGGGGAGCAACAGGCCATCGTGGCACAGGAAGGCAACGGTGAGTCTGTCGGGTTTGCATCCGCCAATGCCTATATCCGCAAAGGGAAAAACGACATTTGGGGCAAGGCGGCATATACCAACGGAGTCCGCCGGAATGTGGGCTACAACGAAACATCCGACTATCGGCTGCTCTATCCGTATGTGACTGCCGACCTAATCGGGGGAAGCACCAAGGAGGAAAGCTACAGTTTCGGAGGCGGATTTGCCCACCTAACCGGTGAATTCACGTTGGCGGCATCGGCCGGCTACCGCGCCCTGCTCGCCTACCGCAACGTCGACCCGCGCCCGAAAAATCTGGCAGGCGACCTGACGCTGTCCGTCGGCACCACCTGGACTCGCGGCAGAATCCTGCTGGGACTGGCGGGCGAAACGGGCAAGTATAAGCAGACGAACGAAGTGAAATTCTACGACCAGACCGGCACGCCGCCGGTATATCATGCCACCGGACTCGGAACGGACTATTACCGCTTCCGCGGAACTAACACCTCGGGCTACTACAACGGCTACCGGGCGGGAGGCACGGCCAATTTCCGCTACACGGCACGAAAAGGCGACGTAGTCAACCTTGCTGCCCGCTACCATCTTTTTGCCTTCGAGAAAATCATCTCATCGCTCAACGAACTGCCTATGGCTTCCGCCAAGGAACACTCCGTCAGCATGGCCGCCGAATACGCCCGCAATTTCCGGACGGGGCAATGGGGCGCGGTGCGGCTGGAAGGCGACTTCCGAAAACGCAACGGAACGGAAAACATTTTTGGAAACGCGCAGAACAACATCTATCCGCAAATCGGTTCGCTGCCGATGTACACGAACACAGAATTGGACATTTGCCAATCCTTTCTTTACGAAGACACACGAAATCCGCTGCGCTGGCAACTGCTTCTGTCTCCCTTGGGCTTCAGCCACCGGAAGGAAAGCTATACGGAACCGCGGCAAAGCATGACCAACAGCCGCTACCGCTGTTCTGCCGAAGCGGGCGTTTCGTGGAAAAAAGGGAAATGGCTGTGGCGCGGAAAAGGAGAAATCCAATTTTTCCAACCGGTCAAATCCGAACTGAACATGGCCGCGAGCGAAACGATATTGCTGGCAGAACCGGTCAGAAACCTGTATGCGGCACTGCAACACCGCTCGACCATCACCGGTCTGCAAGCCGGCGCGGACTATCGGCTGACCGAAAAGACAGCCCTTTCGGTCAACGGCTACTGGCAGCACGGCTTCTACGCCTCCGACCGACATTCCGACAGGCTCAGCCTCTCCGTAGGATTCTCATTCTGAAAAACTTAACTAACTAAATAATTTTACAAACATGAAAAAATTTTTACTTTGGCAAGTATTGGCAGTGCTGTTCACTGTCTTTGGAACTAACGCTCAAGAGCCCTCATTCAACTGGGCAAAACTTATTGACGGAAAAGGAAGCGACGGCGCATACACATTGGCGAAAGCCGCTGACGGCGACGTGTTCATCGCAACAAACTTCGCATCCGAAGGAGAAGACCTTACCGTGTCATACGGCGATGAAGTGGTAGCCACCGGAGCACTTAATACAGCAACAAGCGGCAACCGCAACATGCTGCTGCAAAAAATCAAGGCCGACGGCAATTATGAATGGAACGCCTATACCAACATGGGTGACGTGGCCAGTGCACAACTGACGGCTACAGCCGACGGCGGCGTGCTGGTTGCCATCAAGGCACGCTACACCAACCGCAACGAAGACGGCACAAACCGGCTGCTGAGCTATGTAGCTCCCGACGGCACTCAGACTGACATAAAAATGGACAATCCGGTGCTTCCGGGATGGATTTATCAGGGAATCCTGCTGAAAGTGTCCGACAGCGGCGAACTGCTCTGGTCAAAAATTCTCCGCTTCGACTATCCTACAGTCGACGACAAGATGGTGACCGACGGTTTTGATCTGAATGCAGCTGCGGTAGACGCTGAAGGAAACATCTATCTGGGCGGAAACTTCTCGGTTACAGCTACTTTCGACAAAGCGGACGGCGAAACCGCAACTGTGGAACCGCAATATACCGGCGATTTAGGTAACGGACTAACTGGTGACGGAGGACTCCTTCTCGCCAAATTCGATTCGGAAGGCAATTATTTGAAGCATTTCTCCACGACAGGCAAAGCGGTGAAAGAAAACGTCTTTGGTCTGGAATTTGACGGAGGACAACTCTACGCGCTCGTCCAGCTGAAAGGCACAGGCAGCGATGCTGTTGAATTTGGAGGCAAAGCAATTGAGCCGACAGCGTTCGACGATGTTGTCGTCATCAATATGGACAACGATTTCAACGTGAATTGGGCAACAGCCGGATATGCTACAGCCTTTACCGACGGCAAGCATACCACTCAAATCAAAGGCATGGACATCATCAACGGAAACATCTACGTGTCGGGAGCGGTCAAAGGCGGTTTTGCCGCTGCGAAAGACGGAGAGCCACTGCTGACAACATCTAAAACAAGTCTGGAAGGCTATGTACTGGAATTTGCCGCCGACGGCAGCGGACTGACGAGCGGATATATCCATGGCGGCGGTATTTCCGGCTACTTCAATGTGATGAAAAACGGCGACAAGGTGCTTGCCTATGGCTATTCTTTTGTAAACAACCAGGGAATCGTACTGGTGGAATTTTCTAATTCGGAAGCACCGAAAGTGACAAGCATCGCCACCATGACCGGCATGCCAACAGCCTGGCGCGGACTTGTCGACGGCTCTACGCTCTACGCCTACCTGCGTGGCAATCAGGAATTTTCTTTCTACAAATCCGATTTCCACTGCACGCCTACAGGCTGGGGAATGGTGTTGGCATCCTACGACGTATCGGAAATTACCTCCGGAGTGGAACAGCTTGAGAAACCGGCCAACTCATTCACCGCAATCGGAACCGACGGCGCCATCCGCATTTCCGTATCTGCTCCGACACAGGTCAGCGTCTATAACCTGAGCGGACAGAAGGTAGCCGAACAACAGGTTGCCGAAGAAACGCTCATTGCCCTTCCTGCCGGATTCTATATCGTAAACGGAAAGAAAGTAATCGTCAGATAAAAAAGGAGAGTCATAGCTTTTTTGAGAGTCGGTAACTCGCTCTCATACACACGTCACACCCCGAAGCTGCCATCGATGGGAGCTTCGGGGTGAAGTGTTATCAGAGTATCAGTCTTTATACGTATTATTCAAAAGTTCAGATTCGTCAATAAAACGGTTTCACAACCCTAAACGAAAAAACGGTAAGGAAAACTCACGCAATGGTGAAAAATCCGTTACCGTCATTTAACCTTACATGGCATTCGCCAATAAACCTAACCTGATTCTGTCAGGAACTTGTTTATATTCCAATCCTTTTATCAAAGTTTCCATAACAATTCCTTTTAAAAAAGTTTTCATAATACACATTAATAGCAAACCTGTGTTTATATTTCCTTTTGCTTGATTACACCGCAAAACTATAAACAATTATTTAAATTTACAACATAATTGTTGCAAAAAGTTTAATAAATCACATTTTTAACAGAAAACAACACATTAAATTCCTATCATTGGACATCTTTACGCCAGCCCGGTTGTTAAGATTTGTTTATTTAAAATTGCAGCTTCGATAATTGCTAAAAAAATTGTATCTTTGTATGCTTATTGCAGAAGTGTGCCGCCAAGTGTTTTTTCAAAAGCGGGACAGCATGCAAGAGCATAAAAATCAAGAATATGGAAGAACATAACGAAAATTATAGCGCGAGTAACATTCAAGTACTCGAGGGATTAGAGGCTGTGCGCAAACGTCCTGCGATGTATATCGGTGATACAGGACCTAAAGGTTTGCACCATCTTGTATATGAAGTTGTTGACAACTCCATCGACGAGGCTCTTGCCGGATTTGCCACTCATATCGAAGTGACAATCGGTGAGGACAACTCGATTACGGTAGTCGACAACGGTCGTGGTATCCCGGTCGACAAGCACGAAAAGCTGAACAAATCAGCGTTGGAAGTCGTATTGACTGTGCTCCACGCCGGCGGTAAGTTCGACAAAGGCTCCTACAAGGTTTCCGGTGGTCTCCACGGTGTGGGTGTATCCTGTGTGAACGCACTTTCCACCTATCTCCGTGCAGAAGTTAGCCGCGACGGCCATGTGTATATGCAGGAATACGCCTACGGTCATCCGAAAGCCCCGGTACAGATTATCGGCGACACTGACGCGACCGGAACAAAGGTAATATTCAAGCCCGACCCGACAATCTTTACGGAAACTACCGTCTACAATTATGCCACCCTCGCCAACCGCTTGCGCGACCTGGCATTCCTAAATGCAGGCATTCACCTGACTTTGACCGACATGCGCGAAAAGAACGAAGCCGGCGAACCAAAATCCGAAGTTTTCTATTCGGAAGAAGGTTTGAAGGAATTCGTGCGCTACATCGACTCCAGCAAGGAGCATCTGATTGATGACATTATCTACATCAACACCGAACGTCAGGGCATTCCGGTGGAAGTAGCCATGACCTACAACACCACTTACAACGAAAACATCTATTCTTACGTCAACAATATCGACACCATCGAAGGCGGTACTCACCTTACAGGTTTCCGCCGCGGTTTGACTTCGACATTGAAGAAATATGCCGAAGACTCCAAACTGCTCGACAAGGTGAAAATCGAAATCTCAAGCGACGACTTCCGCGAAGGTCTTACAGCCGTCGTTTCCGTCAAGGTGCTCGAACCGCAGTTTGAAGGCCAGACCAAGACAAAACTGGGCAACAACGAAGTAATCGGTGCCGTTCAGACAGCCGTCAGCGAAACGTTGCGCAACTATCTGGAAGAACATCCGAGACAGGCTAAAGCCATCGTTGAGAAAGTGGTGCTCGCCGCACAGGCACGCCACGCCGCCTACAACGCCCGCATGAAAGTACAGCGCAAATCGCCTCTCGGCGGTGGCGGACTTCCGGGTAAGTTGGCCGACTGTTCTTCACGCACGGCTGAAGATTGCGAAATCTACCTCGTTGAGGGTGACTCTGCAGGCGGTTCTGCAAAACAGGGACGCGACCGTCAGTTCCAGGCCATCCTGCCGTTGCGCGGTAAGATTCTGAACATCGAAAAGGCAATGGAGCATAAAGTGTTCGACAGCCAGGAAATCACCAACATTTTCAAGGCTCTCGGCGTGACCATCGGTACGGAAGAAGACAGCAAGGCTCCGAACATCAGCAAGCTGCGCTACCACAAGATTATCATCATGACCGATGCCGATGTGGACGGTAGCCACATTGCAACACTTCTGATGACCCTCTTCTTCCGCCGCATCCGTCCGATTATCGAAAACGGATACCTTTATTTGGCAACACCGCCGTTGTACAAATGTACGAAGGGTAACACGGAAAAATACTGTTGGGACGACGTACAGCTCCAGCAATTCATCAATGAGTACGGCAAAGGCGAAGAAAAGTCAGTGAAAATCCAACGCTATAAAGGTTTGGGTGAAATGAACCCGGAACAGCTTTGGGAAACAACTATGGACCCGCAAAACCGTATTTTGAAACAAGTGTCGATTGCCGATGCTGCCGATGCCGACCGCATCTTCTCGATGCTCATGGGCGAAGACGTGGCACCGCGCCGCGAATTCATCGAACGCAACGCCCTCAAGGCAAGCATCGACGCATAACAGCGAACCTCACAACTCAGAAATATCAACCGGGAATATGCCGCAACATATTCCCGGTTTTTTATTGCCAACATCCCAATGACCGGGATTAGAGAATAGCGAAGTTCTGCATACCCTCCCACAAACAGCAAACCCTTTAAACATTTTCCGACAGAAGAACATAAAGACAAAATTTTGAGAGGACGCAAGTCTGCTTTTATGTCCTTCTGTTCTTCTGTCATAAAAATACTCCCCTTCTACCGTAAACTGTAAACCCTCTCTGTAAACCCCACAAAAAACAAGCGGCACTGAACTTTCATTCAATGCCGCCTATTTCTTTAGCACACAACAATATCTTGTTATTTTACCTTTGCTGTCAATTCTGCACCGGCTTTAAATTTAACGACTTTCTTTGCCGGGATAGTTATTTTTTCCTTAGTTGCAGGATTAATACCTGTTCTTTCAGCCTTTTCACTTACAGAGAATGTACCGAAACCGATAAGAGCTACTTTATCGTTCTGTACCATAGCTTCAGAGATAACTTCAATTGTGGCGTCCAATGCGTTTTTTGCATCAGCTTTTGACAAGCCTGCTTTTTCAGCGATAGCGTTAATTAATTCAGCTTTATTCATAATAGAAATATTTAGGTTTATGGTATTTAATACAAATGTAGACTATTCCACACAAACGAACAAGAAAAAAAGAAAGAAATTTCAAAAAAGTTCTCAAAAATGTTTTTTTTCGTGTTTTGTCTATATAAACAGCAGAATTTTATGCACTTAGCACAACTTTTGGTACTACTGGGAACTATTATTGCCCCCTTCTTTTTCTAATGCAATCCGTCAGCATCAAATTCCATACCTCCGTCCACTCAATACCATTTCGCCCCATCTGCCGTTAATATATATATATGTAAGTCAAGACTATTTAAGAACTGACGGCGGCTTACATTTATATTTTTATCATACCTTTGTAGATTGATAATTTATAAACTAACGTTACTTTAGACTAACAAAAAGAAAGAAATGACTAACAACAGTTTTTTGAACCGCATTCCGCCCGTTACGCGCCACCTGATTCTGGTCAACGTACTGGTTTGGATTGTTTCAATGTTCCTCGTTCACACGCAAGGTTTTGACCTTTCAAAATATCTGGGACTGCACTATTTCACGGCAAGCGACTTCAATGCCATGCAGCTCATCACCTACATGTTCATGCACGACACGCGGGGCATTACGCACATTTTCTTCAACATGTTCTCGCTCTATATGTTCGGCCGTCTGCTGGAACAGGTGCTCGGAAGCCGCCGCTTCCTGTTCTACTACATCTCGACCGGTATCGGAGCTGCATTGCTGCAGGAAGGTGTCATTGCCCTGACCTGGTTTGACACGCTTGCCCATTCACTGAACGTGCCTTACGACGCTGCTGTTGCATTCCTCAGCGATCCGATTTCCGTCGGTTCCACTTTTGAACACCGCGACATGCTCGTCAACGAATTTCTCAACAGCATGATTACCGTGGGAGCTTCTGGCGCAGTATTCGGCATCCTGCTGGCATTCGGTATGATTTTCCCGAACCTTCCGCTCTATCTGTTCTTCATCCCCGTGCCTATCAAAGCCAAATACATGGTCATCGGCTACGGACTGATCGAACTCTATTTCGGCATCAGCGGAACAATGAGCGGCGTGGCACACTTCGCCCACCTCGGCGGTATGCTGTTCGGACTTCTGATATTGTTGTACTGGCGTAAAAAAGGAGTAATCGGTGGCAGATATTATTAACAAAGCCCGACAATTCTATTTGTCAAAATCCGTCATCGTCCGATTTATCCTGATAAATGTAGGGGTATTTCTGATAGTGAGTTTCGCCGCACTGCTGGCGAGCATTGCCGGCACGCCGTTCAGCCTGCTGCAATGGCTCGAACTGCCGTCGTCGTTCGGCGAAGCATTGCTCTGTCCGTGGACATTCATCACTTATATGTTCACCCACTATCAGTTGCTCCACATTCTTTTCAACATGCTGTGGCTCTACTGCTTCGGCATCATTTTCCTCGACCACTACCGCGACCGTGAGTTTTCGGCCGCCTATCTGATTGGCGGACTCGCCGGCGCCTTGTTCTACCTCGCCGGAAATGCATTGTTGCCACAGTACTCTTCGGGCGGACTCGTCGGCTCGTCGGCAGCCGTGCTGTCGGTAGCGGCGGCAACGGTCGTACGTGCGCCCAATTACCGCATCAACCTGTGGCTTATCAGTATGGTGAAAATCAAATGGGTGGCAGTAGTCTGCATCGTGTTTGCCCTGCTCACGGCAGGACCGCACAACATCGGCGGACATTTCGCACACATCGGCGGCATCGGCGCCGGAACGCTTTTTGCCCTCAACGCCCGCTATGGCTGGCTGAAGCCCAAACGTCGGAAAAGTTCGAAAATACTGCCGAAACTGCACGAACGCCCGGTGACGGCAACGGCCCAACGCCAACCGACACGCCAGGAAATAGAAAGACAACTCGACGAACTACTCGATAAAGTGAACCGCTCCGGCTACAGCTCCCTTTCGGCCAAAGAGAAAAAGGAACTGAACGACCTGAGCACAAAAATCAAACTATGAGCATAACAAAGCATCTGACCCGAACACTGACCTACTTATGGCTGGGAATCAACGCATTTTTTGCGCTGATGTTTGTTGTCGGTGCCTATATCGGCTATGTACACCCCGAAAGCAGCAGCTACGCTGCATTGCTCGGACTCGGCTATCCGATTCCAATGACCATCACCCTGCTGTTCATCCCGTTCTGGCTGATTTTCAACAAAAAACTGTCGTTGCTCAGCATCGCCTCACTGCTTGTGGCCTTTCCCCAATTCTGGAGTTTTTCACCACTGAACGCCAAAAGTCTGTTCTACGAACCTTCGGACAAGAATTTTTCCGTGATGACCTACAATGTGTTCGGAATGAAGGACCAGACAGAATCGGAAGGCGGTAACGCTACTATTACGGAAATACTGAAATACGATACGGACATTGTCTGCCTTCAGGAATCACCGACAGACAAGGCACTGAAACGTATAGCCAACGATTACCAGTGGAATCTGCTTGAAAAGCGCTACCCTTACAGAATCTTTGATGAATCTAACGGAATGTTGTCAAGGAATCCGATAAAAAAAATCTACAGTCATGACGACCAAAATTATTTCCTTTTGACCGTCTATCAGACCGAGATTGATTCAACGGCCACCTTTATCGTAAACACCCATCTGGAGTCCATCGGACTGACAGCCGACGACAAGGAACTGTATATGGAACTGACATCGGTGAAGGACAAGAACAAAACCCTGAAAGGTGTGCGTTCACAATTGATGAACAAGTTGAAAAACGCCTACACTAACCGTGCCCGTCAGGCAGAAATGATACGGGGCGTCATCGACAGCCTCGCGCAGGCACAGCCCGAAGCGAACCTCATTCTCTGCGGCGACTTCAACGACACGTCGTACGGCTACGCCTATCTGACCATTTGCGGCGGCGACCTGCACGACGCCTATGCCGATGCGGCCTTCGGACCGACACATACCTACAACGCCAACCGCTTCTACTTCAAAATCGACCACATACTCTACAAAGGCCGACTGGAAGCGCGCCGCACCATCCGCGGCAACGTAAAATCGTCGGACCACTACCCGCTCGTCACCTATTTTGAAACGAAATCAAAATCCAAATAAACCATCTATGAAAAAGTATTTATTATCAATCAAGGCTCTATGCCTGTCGGGCATATTGCTTTTCTCAGGAACGACAATGAAAGCAGAAAATCCGTTCTTCGGTGAATACAACACACCGTACAACATCCCTCCTTTCGAAAAAATCCAGATTGCCGACTATATGCCGGCTTTTGAGGAGGCTATCGCACAACACAATCAGGAAATCGCAGCGATTGTCAACAACCGCGCCGTGCCTGATTTCGAAAACACTATCGTAGCCCTCGACAACAGCGGAGAAATGCTCGAAAAGGTTTCTTACGTGTTCAGCGGACTCTACGAAGTGGTTTCCACTCCTGAATTCCAGAAAGTAGGCGCACAGGTATTCCCGATGCTGGCTGCCCACAGCGACGAAATCAAGATGAACGAAGGACTGTTCCAGAAAATCAAGTCCGTTTACGACAACCGCGCTAAATTCAACCTGACTACTCCACAGCTTCGTCTGCTCGAAAAATACTACAAGGATTTTGCACGCAACGGCGCTTTGCTCAGCGAAGAAAAGAAAGCGGAACTGAAGGACATCAACGACCAGCTTTCAAAACTTTGCCTGCAATTCGGCGACAATATTCTGAAGGACACCAACAAATGGACATTGGTGGTTGACAACGAAAAGGACCTTGCGGGACTTCCTGCATCAAGCATCGCTGTAGCGGCTGAAGAAGCAAAGGCTATGGGCAAGGAAGGCAAATGGGTGTTCACGCTCCACGCTCCGAGCCGTCTGCCGTTCCTCACTTATGCCGACAACCGCGACCTTCGCGAAAAAATGTATAAGGCATACACCAACATCGCCAACAACAACGACGAGAACGACAACAAGGCCATCATCAACCAAATTCTGAAACTCCGCCTTCAAAAGGCAAAACTTTTCGGATTTGACAGCTTTGCTGCCTATCAGATGGACAACGTAATGGCTAAGACCGTTGAAGACGCTGAAGAACTCCTCTACAAGGTATGGAAACCGGCCGTAGCAAAAGCCCACGAAGAAATTGCCGACATGCAGAAATATGTGGACAACCACGGCGGAAACTTCAAGATTGCCGCTTGGGACTACTATTACTATGCAGAAAAGGTGAAGAAGGAAAAATTCAATTTCGACGAAAACGATGTACGTGCCTACTTCCCTATCGAAAACGTACGCAAGGGTATTTTCACCATGGCAGAACGTCTCTACGGCATCACATTCAAGGAAGTGAACAACGTGCCTGTCTATCATCCGGATGTAAAAGTGTACGAAGTTCTTGACAAGGACGGCAAACACCTGTCCATGTTCATGACCGACTACTATGCACGCGGCGGAAAACGCCAGGGCGCATGGATGTTTGTTTACCAGGAAGCCAACGGAACTAAAGACGTTCGTCCTATTGTCTACAACGTGGGCAACTTCTCCAAACCGACAGCCGACTCTCCTTCTTTGCTGACTCTCGACGAAGTGGAAACCATGTTCCACGAATTCGGCCACGGTCTCCACGGAATGCTCACCCGCACACAATATAAAGGCAACGCAGGTACAAACGTAGACCGCGACTTCGTTGAATTCCCGTCACAGCTCCACGAACACTGGATGCTCGAACCGGAATTGCTGAAAGTATATGCCCGCCACTACAAGACAGGCGAAGTAATTCCTGACGAATTGGTAAACAAACTCATCGAATCCAGCAAATTCAACCAGGGATTTGTCAACACAGAACTTGCCGGTGCCGCTCTGCTCGACATTGAATGGCACAAGCTCAACGACGGTAAGGATGTGGATGTTGCCGAATTTGAGGCCAACGTATCCAAGAAGCTCGGCATGCCGGAAGAAATCGGCTATCGCTACCGTTCTACTTACTTCAACCACATCTTCAGCAGCGACCAATATGCTGCCGGCTATTACACTTACCTTTGGGCACAGGTGCTCGACTGCGACGGCTACGAAGTGTTCATGAAGGAAGGCGTGTTCAATCCGGAAACAGCAGCCCGCCTGAAACACGTGTTGGAATCAGGTAACGACGAAGACCCGATGAAACTTTACGAAGGCTTTGCCGGACACCGCCCGGATGCCGACGCTCTGCTCCGCGACAAAGGCTTGAAATAAGCACATACACCAAGAGCCGCCCGGCTCTTGAAAAAAAGCATGAAAAGTGCCGTTCTTTCTTTAACGAGGAACGGCACTTTTATTTTCATTTGATATTTTTCCCGAATTAGAAATTAAACAATGGTAGCTTTTTATGCATTTTTGAAATAAAATGCATATATTTGCAATAGCAACTACTAAACTTTGTTTTTATGAAGAAGATTTTTACTCTATTCTTTGCTGCATCTTTGACTTCTGCGGCATTCGCACAAGAAGCAACTACAACATTTGTAGTCGACAATGTAGAATACATTGTCACCGGTGAAACAACAGTCGGCCTCAGCGGACTTACCAATGAATTTACGGCTACGGAATTGTCAGTTCCGTCCGAAGTTGAGAACGAAGGTAAAACCTATAGCGTGACTTCGGTGGAAGAAGAAGCTATCAAATGGTCAGACCTGACAAAACTTGTTCTTCCTGAGGGCGTAACAGAACTGAAAGAAACAGCAATCTACTCAAACGACGCTTTGGCTGAAGTTGTTCTTCCTGAAACCCTCACAACTCTTGGCCGTTATGCACTTGCCTACAACGACGCTTTGAACAATGTTGTTGTTCCTGCCGGTGTAACCGTTATTCCGGAAAGCTGTTTCGCACGCAACTCCTCAATGACTAACATCGAAATCAAAGGCCAGTATACATCTATCGGCAATGGAGCATTCTACAAAGTGCCTCTGACGGAAATCACAATCCCTGGCACTTGCAAAAGCATCGGCAACAATGCTTTCCAACTTTGTGAACAATTGACGAAAGTTACCCTCAATGAAGGATTGGAAACGCTTTACGACGGAGCTTTCCGCCAATGCCCGAAACTGACTGAAATCACACTGCCTGAATCGTTGAAAACCCTTGAAGACAATGTTTTCCTCCAAGCAGGCCTGACAAGTGTCAATATTCCTGCCAATGTGGAAACAATCGGCAATTCCACTTTCGGACAAACTCAAATAACGACCTTCACCGTTGACGAAAACAACACGCACTTCAAGGGTGTTGACGGTGTCATATATACCAAAGACGGTCTTATCCTCACGGCCTATCCTACGATGGGCGCAACAGAATACACCGTACTCGACGAATGTAGAGGTATCGGTGGTGGTGCATTCTATGGAGCACAAATCCAGAAAATCACCTTGCCGGAAACCATGCGCGCATTCGACAACTTCGCTTTCACCCTCTCGTCTCTCGCTGAAATGAACACTCCGGCTTCACTGCTCTTCATGGGCGAACAGGCACTTGCCGGCACAAAGTTCACCACATTTGCTTTCCCGGAAGGAATGACAACGCTTTACGACGGTGTTATGGCACAATGCGAACAACTTCAGTCTGTAACACTGCCGACCACACTTAAATATATCGGATTCCATGCATTCTTCCTCGACAAGGCATTGACCGAAGTACACTGCCTCGGTGCAGAACCCGCTTACTTGGACTATTACGAAGAAAGTGACCATCCATTCGGCTACATCGACCGCGACAACGTGACCGTTTCCGTACCGAAAGGCCGCCTTTCCGCTTACGAGGCATCTTATTGGGGTTCTGAATTCTCCAATATCGTTGACACGGAAGCTCCGATTTTCTTCCCTGACAGATTCACACCGGCCACAGAATCCGAACTGGCTGAACTGGGTACGATTGAAATTACATTCCCGACAGAAGCTACCGTTGAAAACTCACTTCCGAAAATCAGCGTGTCCAAAAATTTGGAAATCTACGGCGAACCGGTAGAAGATTTCGGCTGGATAGCAGTCAACAATTCTGCTGACAAAAAGACGGTTTCCGTATTCCCGCAGGACGAATACGGCGAAGGGTTTGTTCAGCCTATCAAACTTGAAGCAGGTGTCAACTATTTCGTAAAACTTCCTGCCGGATTCATCAAGGACAGCGAAGGTGTCATGAACCAGGCAATGACTCTCCAGTTCGTTGGGAAAGAAGAATCTTCTGTATCTGTTGTAGAAAGCAGCAACTGCTTCGTTCTCAACACAGCCAACGGCTTCGACGTAGTTCTCGGCGGCTTGCAGAATGCAACAGTTGAAATGTTCAGCACAACAGGCGCACTTGTCAACAAGGTGAACAACGCCAACGGAACAGTTTCACTCAACGCCGATGCCAACGGAATGTACATCATCCGCGTAATCGACGGCAACAAAGCCTACACTTTCAAGGTAGTGAAATAAATAACGGATACCATCCGCTAACATACAACAAAAGGAGCATCGCAAAGTGCTCCTTTTTATTTTGTCCACAAATTGTAATATCAACTATAATCCCTAAGCTAACCCATAACCTAAATCCCGTTGCACATTTCTTCGAGGACTTCGAAGGCGCGTTCGAGTATCGTGTCCTTTCCTTGTGCCTTGTCGGTGTCGGACATATCGAGCTTGCAGCCGTCGCTGGGGGCTGTGCCGTATTCTGTCAGATTGCCTTCGGAATCATAAATCGGCGCGGCACTGAAACGGATACCCCAACCGTTGGGTAATTCGGAAGTGAACGGCATTCCACAGCCGCCGCCTGTAATGTCGCCCACGATGCGCACATTCGGCAGACTTTTCATTATCGACACGAAATTGTTGGCAGCACTGAACGTAGCGCGGTTGCAAAGCACCACCACCGGCTTCGTATAGCGGACACGGTTCGACGGTGCCGGGTCGAGATAGTAGGCATAGGGTTCCGAAAATTCATCGTGGCCCGGTCCTGTCTTGTGTGCAATATAACCGGCGAGTATACGGCTGTCGATAAAGCGTTTCACAAGCGTTTCGGCATTGGTCAATATACCGCCGCCATTGTCGCGCACATCAATTATCAGCCCGTCGGAAGGAGCAAGATATGCCAAAATCATGTCGAGGTTGCCCTCGCCGATTGTCGACGAAAACGACCCGTAGTGCATATAGCCGAAGTTGTTGGAAAGAATCTGATAGTCAATGCCGCAGGCACTCATGTAGTCAAAACGAAGATAATGTTCCTGAATAAGCCGCTCGTCGTAATTCTGCGGATACTGCTCCCAAATCCAATAACGGGAATAGTCGAACGACGAACTGAGGTTCGTGTGTCCATCCTTCAATTCCTTCAGCATGTCGCTGCACACGCGGAACAGTTCGCTATCCGTCATCGTAGGGCTGATTTTCGCCCCGTATTTCACTTTCATTTCCTGCCAGTCGACATCCTTATAGCTGAAAAACGAATAATGCTCGTCGAGAATCGTCCACAGTGCCTCGAAATTGCCCTGCGGATTGTCGGCATATTCCGGAATGTCGTGGCACGAAACGAGGCCGCCCACGGCTGAAATCATCACCAATATGTAGAATAGAATCCGTTTCATAGAAGTAGAAGGTTTAATACATGGCTGAAATCATTTTCGCCTTCGCCGACAGACCTTTCACGGGATGAATGCGGAGCGATTCCCATTCCACACCCAACACCAGCGCATGAACCGACTTGCGCACGCTGATGTTTTTCGCCCACAGCGTGGTGAAGTTATGCCGATAGCCGATACGCAGTGCCGTCGAGCCGAAATGCCAGTCGAAAGTCAGCAGATTTTCCATATCAAAACGATTGCCCCACCAGCCGAAAGTGGCGGTGTTCCAATAGTTCCCGAGATAGATTTCATAAAAACTCTGGTCGTATTCCGGCAGATAGTATGCACCGACAACGGGTATTGTCGGCTGATAGCGGGCCGTCACCGGAAGCCTGCCCACCTTGAAACGGTAGACCGCCATACCCGTCAACCCGACATTCAGATAAATATGCGGCGAAGCCACATTGTTGGAATTGCGCGGATTATAAGTGCATCCGCCTTCAAACGCAAGATTTCCTCCGGCATAGAGGTTCAGACCGTCGGTAAAGACATTGTTCCAACGGTGCATCATTCCCCAGTCTATATCGGCAAGCACCGTGTGCATCTTGTTGTTGCCCGCAGGATTGACAGGCGAATCGTAGCTGAATCCGGCATTGACCTGATGTACCCACTGCAACGGATGCCGGCGCGAAGCTCGCATGAACTCATAGCCTAGCCGCATGTGCCGCCCGGAATAAGGCAGAATGCTGAGATACGTGTCATGGTTTCGTGTATTGCCGATGTCGAACGTCACAGCCGACTGGCGCAGACGCAGCAGTGTGGTGTCGCCCTCGGCAGCATTTACGGATACCGCCGCCAACAACACAAACAACACACTAAGCCATTTTCTTGCCTTCATCTGCATTCCGTCATGATTAAAGTTCGTCGACAAACAGACGTTGCTGTCCGGTCAGTTCATCGCGCACGTCATTTTGATTGATTACTTCTTCCTCAGCCGTTTCTACCTCCAAATCCACATCCGGTTGCTGTAATTCTTCTTCCGGCACCTCACGCGGTTCAATCCATTCGATTTTTTCGGTAGCAAACGTGGTCAGACGTTTACCCTTCGCTTTGAAGCTCTTCGCTCCGATGTACTCTTCCGCATCAATAATCAGCGGCTCGCGGAAGGCATCGGCACCGCCAAGTGTCACTTTCACACGCGGATACACATCGTCGGTCAGCAACAGCAGTTCCGAATTCGGATTCTCGCCGATGAAGCTCTGCTTCTTTGACGAAGGCTCAAACGTAAACCGCTTGATGTACGGGTAGCCCTGGTCGGCATCGTTGAGTACGGCTGTCCACACCACGCCGTCGCGGTATTTCTCAATGCGGAGTATATTGTTTTCGTAGTGGTTGCTCAAGTCGAACGAGCTCATGTAGAACTCGCCGCTCTTCAGTATGACGAGCACCTGGTCAGTCGGATTGAATTCGCCCAACGACTGGCCGCGGCCATCGTAGTTCAGGCGGAGCACATCCCAGTCGAACCACACCTCACGGCCACCGAGCGTCGAAACGCCGCGCTCCTTCAGCGAAATGCGGTGTACCTCGTTTTTCGTCACGATATTGCCCAGCGACTGACGGCCTTTGATGGCCAAATCGGCAAAGCTGATGTCGAACTGGAGCACTTTCAAGCGGGGCTTTTCCTTCAGCGTCACGCGGAGAGTTTCCGCCTCGCCGTTAGGATTGGCCGAGAACCACCAGATTTTCGACCCCTTCTCGCCCTGCATCATGTCGTATTCCTTGTCGCGGGTGATGCCCGTTACGGCAAAACGTTTCATGTAGGTAGTTCCGCCCTTGCCGTTCTGGTAGACGAGGTTATAGATAGTACGCTGGTCGTTGCGCTTGAACACGTTGAGATACAGCACATTCTTGCCCACATACAGTTTGTCGGCCACTTTCACCACCTTATACTTTCCGTCCTTGAAGAAAACGATAATATCGTCCATATCCGAACAGTTGCACACAAACTCGTCCTTCTTCAATCCCGTACCGATAAAGCCGTCCTCGCGGTTGATATACAGCTTTTCGTTGGCTTCCGCCACTTTCGCTGCCTCGATGTTGTCGAAACTGCGGATTTCGGTGCGGCGCGGATAGGCAGCACCGTATTTCTTCTTCAATTTTTCGTACCAGGCAATTGTATAGTCGACGAGCGTAGCCAGATGATGGTCGATTTCCTTCACCTTTTCTTTCAGCGACTCGATATAATTGTCGGCCTTTTCGCTGTTGAAACGCAGGATACGTCCCATCTTAATTTCCAACAGGCGGAGAATGTCGTCGCGCGTGATTTCACGCACAAAATCAGCCTTATAGGGGGTCAGGCGCTTGTCGATATGAGCCACAGCCATATCGAGGTTCGCACTCTGTTCGTATTCTTTATCCTTGTAAATCCGTTCTTCGATGAAGATTTTCTCCAACGAAGCGTAAAGCAGGCTTTCCATCAGTTCGCCGCGCTGTATTTCCAGCTCGCGGCGCAGCAGTTCCTTCGTATTGTCGACACTACTGCGCAGCACGTCGCTCACCTTGAGGAACAGCGGCTTCTGTTCGGAAATCACACAGCAGTTGGGCGAAATGCTGACTTCACAGTCGGTAAACGCATAGAGCGCGTCGATGGCACGGTCACTCGACGTGCCCGGAATCAGATGCACGATAATGTCGGCATGTTCCGCGGTATTGTCGTCCACACGGCGCACCTTGATTTTTCCCTTTTCCTGCGCCTTGATTATCGACTCGATAAGCGTTCCGGTTGTTTTTCCGAATGGGATGTCGGTAATTTCCAGCGTTTTATTGTCGATTTTTTCAATCTTGGCACGCACGCGCACCGAACCGCCGCGCTCGCCGTCGTTGTACTTCGACACGTCGATATAGCCTCCCGTCGGGAAATCGGGATAGAGCGCAAACTCTTCGCCACGCAGATAGGCAATGGCTGCATCCAGCAGTTCGTTGAAGTTATGGGGAAGGATTTTCGACGAAAGTCCGACTGCGATACCTTCGGCACCCTGCACCAAAAGCAACGGGAACTTCACCGGCAGAATCAGCGGTTCCGCCTTTCGTCCGTCGTAGGACATTGTCCACTCCGTCGTTTTCGGATTGAACACCGTTTCCAACGCAAATTCCGACAGACGTGCTTCGATGTAACGGGGAGCAGCGGCACTGTCTCCCGTAAGAATGTTACCCCAGTTACCCTGGCATTCCACAAGCAGATCCTTCTGTCCGAGCTGCACGAGCGCATCGCCGATGGAAGCGTCACCGTGAGGGTGATACTGCATCGTATGTCCCACGATGTTCGCCACCTTGTTGAAACGTCCGTCGTCGGTTTCCTTCATCGAATGCAGAATACGCCGCTGCACCGGCTTCAGTCCGTCGAGGATATGAGGCACGGCACGTTCGAGAATCACATACGAAGCGTAGTCGAGAAACCAGTTCTGGTACATTCCCGACAGGTACATATTTTTTTCTTTAGGCACTTGATAAGATGAATGCAACGAAGCTTCGCCCGCAACATCTGCTGCATCATCCAGTTCTTCAATATTTTCGTCTTTCATTTCAAAAATTTACGATGGATATCCTTGCCCCTGAATGCGTTTAGTCGTTAAAAAAGGGTGTTATTTACCAAATATTTACAATTTCAGGGTTTTGCTCTTGCAAAAATAAGAATAAAATCGAAAAAAATCATTTACTTTGCACTTTAAAATCGTGGAGAATGCCAATTCTGCGTGCCGACAGCCCGAATTCACCGACCGATTCCGAGAGCTGTCCCGCCCAATGCGGCAACCTCCCCAATCACAAGAATAAGAAAACAGAAACTACAATAAAAAATGGCACAAGAAGATTTGTTTAAAAAGATTGTCGCTCACGCAAAAGAATACGGATTCGTATTTCCTTCCAGCGAAATCTACGACGGACTTTCAGCTGTTTACGACTACGGTCAGAACGGCGTTGAATTGAAAAATAACATCAAACGCTACTGGTGGGATGCAATGACACAATTGAACGAAAACATTGTGGGCATTGACTCTGCTATCTTCATGCACCCGACTATCTGGAAGGCTTCCGGACACGTTGATGCTTTCAACGACCCGTTGATTGACAACCGTGACTCTAAGAAACGCTACCGCGCCGACGTCCTTATCGAAGACGAAATCGCAAAATACGACGATAAAATCAACAAGGAAGTGGCTAAGGCTGCCAAGAAATTCGGCGACAGCTTCGACGAAAAAATGTTCCGCGAAACAAATCCGCGCGTTCTCGAACATGTGGCAAAACGCAACGAGCTGCACGAACGCTACGCTGCTGCGATGAACGACATGAACCTCGAAGAACTCCGCCAAATCATCCTCGACTACGAAATCGTATGTCCGATTTCCGGAACCAAGAACTGGACAGAAGTTCGTCAGTTCAACCTCATGTTCTCTACTGAAATGGGAAGTACTGCCGACGGTTCCATGAAGGTTTATCTCCGTCCGGAAACGGCTCAGGGTATCTTCGTAAACTACCTGAACGTACAGAAAACAGGCCGTATGCGCATTCCGTTCGGTATCGCACAAATCGGTAAGGCATTCCGTAACGAAATCGTTGCACGCCAGTTCATCTTCCGTATGCGCGAATTCGAACAGATGGAAATGCAGTTCTTCGTTCGTCCGGGTGAAGAACTCAAATGGTTTGCAAAATGGAAAGAAACCCGCTTGAAATGGCACAAGGCTCTCGGCCTCGGTGACGAAAAATACCGCTACCACGACCACGAAAAGCTGGCTCACTATGCCAACGCCGCAACCGACATCGAATTCCTCATGCCGTTCGGATTCAAGGAAGTGGAAGGTATTCACTCTCGTACAAACTTCGACCTCGGCAACCACGAGAAGTTCTCAGGCAAGAAAATCCAATATTTTGATCCAGAACTGAACGAATCCTACACTCCGTACGTTATTGAAACATCTATCGGTGTTGACCGTATGTTCCTTTCTGTATTCGCTTCATCATTCGAAGAAGAAAAGCTCGAAAACGGTGAAACCCGCGTTGTACTTCACCTGCCGGCTCCGTTGGCTCCAATCAAGGCTGCCGTTATGCCGCTCGTACGCAAGGACGGTCTGCCTGACAAGGCCCGCGAAATCGTGGACATGCTGAAGTTCGACTACAAGGTACAATACGACGAAAAGGATTCTATCGGCAAGCGCTACCGCCGTCAGGATGCAGTAGGTACACCGTTCTGTATCACTGTTGACCACCAGACATTGGAAGACAACACCGTGACTATCCGCCACCGCGACACGATGGAGCAGAAACGCGTCAGCATCGACGAGCTTCAATCCATCATCGACAAGGAAGTCAGCATGAAGGAGTTGCTCAAAAAGCTGCTCTAATAAACGCTATAATTATCCTCTCTCTAATTTTTCAATAGTTCGTTAAAAATTAGCCAAGCCTAAGCGGCTCTGGCAGTAAATAAAATG
>UQUV01000035.1 GCA_900544305.1 uncultured Porphyromonadaceae bacterium | reverse complement strand
CTTTAAAGTTACTGAATTTCAAGGGCTTTTCAAAATATAACAAGTTGATAATTAGATAATTAATCATAACGACATTTTTTGTCATGTACTTAAGCCCAAACCAAACAATATATTCAAAACGAACCAAAGAGCAAACCTACAGAGCACAAGATAATCAAACAAATATTTGATTATAATATTATAATGTATAACTATGGATTTATTGAACAGACTGACTAAAACACATCCATCAATGGTCAGAAAAGGGCACTTTTTCGATTTAAATAGTTTTAATTTATTTCAAAATATATAAAAAAGAAAAAGTTACTAATCTCACGACTAATAACCTTTCTACCTTAAAATCTAATACCATGAAAAACTGATGCAAAGTTATATAATTATGTTTTATAACATATAGTTTACACAAGAAAAATCATTGCGTATAACATAGTTTAACATTCACACTATAAAATAGGAACTTTTAGAACAATAATAATTCTAAAAGTTCCTATTTATTGGATATATTGCCAGCAATTGACAACTCTATTATTTCAATAAAGGGGTAACAGTTCCAGAAAACGGCTGCGCAATTTGCTCCACTCTACATAGTCGGAAGTCTGTCCCGGCAAAAGACGGATCGGTTTTTCGTTATAATCGACACGCACATAAACTTTACCTGAGGGACCACGGAAATAAATCAGCTGCAGGTTGGCAGCCATAGGAAACTGTTCATAGTCTTTCCAATTATCGGCTACTGAATCAAAGTAGTTAGACAGGTAGTAGCATCCCGGAGCCTGAATTAGCGCCATCAGCGGCATCAATGTCTCGGCATGGCCGAAACGCAACTTGGCACGGATATCCAATTTCCCGTTGATAACACTGTCGGCCGTCATGACAATGTCCTGCAACAGTGGCCCGGCAATTTCAGCAGGGCGAGAAGAAACCACCGATGCCGAATAAAGCAGATACTGGCGGAAATTGAAAATGCTCCACAATCGTTTATATTCTTCCAGAGTAAAATATTTGGAAGCATCGAACTCCAACCCCATTGCGTTCATTCCCGCCGCAACGTAGTACTCAGCCAAAGCCAGGTCAGAAATCGTTTCATAATCGAGCTCGTAATTTTCACCAACCAGACGAAGAAGCGGCTCAACCGTAAGGTTTTGTGCCAAATAGCGGCCATACGCACCGGCATAAGCCGTATCATTTCGATATGCCTTATATTCTTCATCTATATCAAAATTGCGCACAAGTGTATTAAATTGTCGTCCTGACGCCGTTTCTACTGAAATGGCGGAAGACTGCTGCGTCAGTTCGTGTGTAAACGAGTACATACTCATGATGCTGCGCGGAGAATAGGAAGAAACTGCACGAACAGTTCCCTCTGTAAACAAATCGGGATAAGCCTTGTACATGCGGCGGGCTATTCCGCGATGCTCCTGCTCACCAATTGTATCCAACTGCCCCCAACGGTTACCGGTAGCGGTGAGCACACGGTCGACTTCTGCCAGAAAATCCCGTCCCAAATCAGTAATAGTCTGCTTGGCAGCAGCATCTTCCAGCGTCATTTTCATCAGTTTCGTATGTAAAGAACCGGCCGGATAGCGCGACCCGTGACGGCCGACATGGTTGATAAAGAACGGCTGAAGCGAGTCAGGACAAGCAACCACCGACTCCACCGAAGGATAAGGCGACAAACTGGCTCGCCCGACGTTATAATCTAAGGAAAAAGCGGAAAAAACAACCGCCAATAAACCGACAAGTGTGCAAATGCGTTTCATAAAAAAACAGATATGGAGTTGATTCTTTTCCGTAAAGTTATAAAATAAACCCGGGAAATGAGCAAGCCTGCCCTATTTTAAACTAACTTTGCAACACAAAACGCAACCAAATGACTATGCAAACCCATCCTACAACGGAAGAAATAAAGGCCCTGCTGGAAGCCAACCGCACGCAGGAAGCCATTGAAATACTTGATCGTCTGATTGCCGGCGAGCCCGACAACGACACCTATTATTATCTACGCGGCAATGCCTACCGCAAGCACAACAACTGGAAGAATGCCATGAGCGACTACTGCAAGGCCAAGGAAATAAATCCCCAAAGTCCTGCGGCGAGCGCCTACGAAGCGGCACTTGAAATCATGAACTTCTACCATCGCGACCTCTACAACCCTTAGTCGGCACATTTTTATGCGAAAGGAATGAGATATTGGCCGGTAGCGTCGCAAACACCTTCGGCTACAAGCTGCGAGCGCGTACGCAACGAACGGACCGACTTGCACATCAGCATCGACAGCTGCATGGCCCATCCCTTTGAACGGTTGCGGATATATACCCGTGCCATGCCTGTGTACAATCCGGCCAACAGACGCAATTTCCGCATGACATCCTCAATGCCCGACACATCATTCACCTGTTTCAGTTCAACGATTGTCTTGCCTGCCAACGACAAGGTAGCGTAGACCTCATCACCTCTCTCGATTTTTCCTTTTTCAATATTCATCTGTTCTTTCTCCTTTCCATTACAAAAGTAGAAAGCATATGGGCACATAATACGCCCAACAGATAAAACAAAAGTCAAATGTATTTTTTTTGATGTTCTCTCGAACAAACATACCTGTATAAGTGTTCTATCGGTACTAAACGAGAGAATATACTACTACTCATAACACATTATAGACACAAAAAACAGCAGTCAATCCGTGAGGACTAACTGCTGTCATTTTTTATATTCAGGCCTTTGCCTCTCGCTTTTTATCTCTTACATAAGCAATTGATTAACAATCGATATATTATCCATGCTCCGGAACGCAACCTTCACCCCTGATGAATTTCAGGCATCCATAAAAAAGGCGGCTGCTGGAAATTCCGACAGCCGCCTGCTGTATTTCTATTAGCTGAATTAATTCTTGTTGGCACGCTTGCGCTCCGTTTCGTCAAGAATAATCTTGCGCAGACGCAAGTGGTTCGGAGTAACTTCCACATATTCGTCTTCCTTGATGTATTCCAACGCTTCTTCCAAGCTGAATACCACCGGAGGAATGATACGGGCTTTGTCGTCGGCACCCGAAGCACGCATATTGGTAAGTTTCTTCGACTTCGTAACATTGACTACGATATCGTTGTCCTTCGCATTTTCACCCACAACCTGTCCGGCATAAACTTCTTCCTGCGGGAAAATGAAGAAACGGCCACGGTCCTGAAGCTTGTCGATGGCATAAGCATAGGCTGTACCCGACTCCATGGCAATCAACGAACCGTTTGTACGGCGTTCGATATCGCCTTTCCACGGCTGATATTCCAGGAACTGATGAGCCATGATAGCCTCACCGGCTGAAGCTGTCAGCACATTGTTACGCAAACCGATGATACCGCGCGACGGGATATGGAATTCCATCTGAATACGGTCGTTCTGTGTAACCATTGATACCAATTCACCGCGACGGCGTGTAGCCATATCGATAATCTTGCTGGAATATTCTTCCGGCACATTGATTGTCATCAATTCAATCGGCTCGCATTTCTGTCCGTCAATTTCCTTGACAATAACCTGCGGTTGTCCCACTTGAAGTTCATAGCCTTCACGACGCATTGTTTCGATAAGCACCGACAAGTGAAGCACGCCACGGCCATAAACCGTCCATACATCCTCATGAGGTTCTTTCTTCACACGCAAAGCCAGGTTCTTGTCCAACTCACGTTCCAGACGTTCAGCAATATGGCGGGAAGTGACAAACTTACCGTCTTTACCGAAGAACGGAGAGTCGTTGATAGTGAAGGTCATTGACATGGTCGGTTCGTCGATGGCAATACGTTCCAGTGGTTCCGGCTCGAGAGCATCGGCTACAGTATCACCGATTTCAAAACCTTCAATGCCGACAAGCGCACAAATATCGCCCGACTTCACACTTTCCACGCGCTTACGTCCCATGCCTTCAAACACATGAAGTTCCTTGATACGTTGTTTCACCACAGAACCGTCCTTTTTGCAAAGACCGATTTCCATGCCTTCACGCAACTCTCCACGATGAACGCGGCCGATGGCAATACGTCCGACATACGAAGAATAGTCAAGTGAAGTAATCAGCATTTGCGGAGTACCCTCCAATACCTGCGGTTCCGGTATATATTTAATGATAGCGTCAAGCAACGGTATAATATTGTCGGTCGGCTTTTGCCAGTCGTCGCTCATCCAACCTTGTTTTGCAGAACCATAAATGGTCGGGAAATCCAACTGGTCCTCAGTAGCGTTCAAATTGAACATCAGGTCGAACACCATTTCGTTCACCTCATCCGGACGACAGTTCGGTTTGTCCACCTTATTAATCACCACCACCGGTTTCAATCCCATTTGTATAGCTTTCTGGAGCACGAAGCGCGTCTGTGGCATCGGGCCTTCAAAAGCATCGACCAAAAGCAGACAGCCGTCGGCCATATTCAACACACGTTCCACTTCACCACCGAAGTCCGAGTGTCCCGGAGTGTCGATAATGTTTATCTTGTAGCCGTTGTAGTTGATAGATACGTTTTTAGATAGGATTGTGATGCCTCGTTCACGTTCAAGGTCATTGTTGTCCAAAATCAACTCACCTTTTGTCTGGTTTTCGCGGAAGAGATTTCCCGCAAGCAGCATCTTGTCCACCAATGTGGTCTTTCCGTGGTCCACGTGGGCAATGATGGCGATGTTTCTAATTTTCTGCATATTAAAACTATACCTATATTTGGCTACAAAATTACTATTTTTCTCCAATATACTACAACACTAACCGTATGTTTTTGCTTTCTACCCGTCTATTACCCACAATTTTTCACTAAATTTGCACCACAAATACAACCGTCCTACTATGGTTTCTACCCAAAGAAAACAATCTGAATTCAATATTTTTCTGCTGATATTTGCCTTTGTCTGCCTTATTCTTTTTTGGACATCACGCAATTCCTATACCCACGACATTTTTACGAATATCGACAATGCCTGGTACTTTACCTGCGGAAAATCATGGGTGCTCGGACTGCAACCCTATCTTGATTTTGCCGATTCCAAAGGTCCGCTGCTTTGGCTCATTTATGGCATCGGCTACCTCGTCAGTCCGCAAAGCTATATCGGCGTTTTCTGGCTTGAATGCCTATCCTCAGCCACAACACTTTTCTTCATGTATAAAACGGCAAAATGTCTGAGCGGAAAAACCTGCCTGTCGCTTGCCGCCACACTGGCCTCCTCTCTCTTTCTCTACAATGCCCTGCATTTTGAGACAAAAGCCGAGGATTTTTCCCTGCCCTTCATCGCCGCTTCGCTGTTTGTCACAGTCCGGGAATTTTACGGAAACCGGCAACGACCGGCAACGGCAGCATTCACTGTCGGACTCTCCATTGCCGCCTGCCTGCTGATAAAATACTCCCACGCCGTCATGTGTGCGGGATTTGCAGTCGCACTGCTTGTCCACAATTTCAGCCAAACGACGGGAAACAGATGGAAAACACCGACAGCACTCATCTGCGGTTTTCTGCTCATGACCGCTCCTTTTGCCGTCTACTTCATCGCTACCGGGCTATTGGACAACTTCATACAGGAATATTTCATCAACACAATGCGCACGGTAAGCCTACCGCCGAAAGAAACACTCAGCACCTATTTTCTGCAGGAACTTCCGTTGGCATTTTCATTCAGAAAATTGACCTACACGCTTGTCGTTCTCGGACTGCTGGTTGGCTCGTTTCTCATGTCAGTCCGCATGCCGCGCTACCGATGGATGTTGCCGGCACTCGTCCTTTGGTTTGTCCTGCTCTCGCTTCGCCACAACATTACCGGACATTATATACTTATCGCCGCACCCTTCGGCATTTTCCTGTTCTTGTCCGTATTACAATGGCTTCGTCTGCCACAGTTCCGAACAGGACATATTGCACTCACGGCAGTAATTGCTGCCGGCATAATCGTCGGACTCGGACAAAAACCGTGGAAGCATCCCAATTTTTTCACTAAGAATGACAGTGACCGTACTGCATATTATACAGCAGAAGCATACATGTCGCAAGTGGAACATCCCCGACTAATGACAACCGTCAACCTGCCTATGTTTGACGTCATTTCGGAAGCTGTACCCGCGAGCCGCTACTGGATATTGCAGACCGGAGCTACCGGCGACATGCATCAGCTCCGCAATGACGACATCCGCCGGCAGACAGCCGATTTCATCATCTGTGCCGACCTACCGGAATCGTGCCGTCCTACCCCTTTAATGGAAAACAGCGGTTACCGTCTTGTATACAAAGACACCATCCGTGAAGTGTTCCGCATTCCGATTCCGTTTTACCTCTATGCCCGCAACGGACTGCAGCTTCACGAACCGAAATTGCCGGAAATAAGCAACAGCGACATCTTTTTCAAACGCATTACACGAAACAAACTGCTGGAAACGAAACAAGAAAAATAAAATTATTTCAAAAAAATTTCGTCAGTATCAAAAAGATATGTATCTTTGCATCCGCTAATTAAGTACTAACTATTTAAAAACATTTAGAATGCATTTAGATTCTGAAGCAAAGAAAGCGATCTTCGAGAAGTACGGTAAGTCGAATACTGATACTGGGTCTCCAGAGGCACAGATTGCATTATTTTCTATCCGTATTGCTCATTTGACTGAACACTTGAAGTCAAATCACAAGGATCATAGCACAACTCGCGCTCTTAAGATGCTCGTAGGTAAGCGTCGTCGTCTTCTTGATTACTTGATCAGAACAGACATCAACCGCTACCGCGCTATCATCGCTAAAGAAGAGCTCGGAATCAGAAAGTAATCCACACGATTACTCAACGATTACTAAAGGCTGTCCACACGGACGGCCTTTATTCATTTTATATTATGCTAAATTAATAAAAAAGATTACCCAACTTTGAGGGGATTTCACTATTTTCGCAGTTGATTTTCACATTAATAACATAGACTATGGACAAAGTAACCGTCAAGATTATAAATAAGTCAAACAATCCGCTCCCACAATACAGCACCCCCTATTCTGCAGGAATGGACCTTCGTGCCAATCTTGAAGAAGCAGTCACGCTCCAACCGTTGGAACGCAAACTGATTCCTACCGGACTGTTCATCGAACTGCCGGAAGGATACGAATGCCAAATCCGCCCAAGAAGCGGGCTGGCATTGAAACACGGAATCAGCGTGCTCAATTCGCCGGGGACAGTTGATGCCGACTATCGTGGAGAGATTGGTGTTATCCTTGTGAACCTGTCCAACGAACCGTTTACCGTAAATCCGGGCGAACGCATTTGCCAGATGGTAGTGGCACGCCATTCCACCGTTGAATGGGAATGCGTCGAGCAGCTTGCCGAAAGCGAACGCAGCAGCGGCGGATTCGGACATACCGGAGTAAAATAAATCGCAATCAAAAAAAACGTTTTCACAGTGAAAAATCTACTGATAAAAATAGCAGCAGTCGTCTGCGCCTATCTGCTTTGTCTGCCGGCTTATGCAAAAGAACAGCCGCAGACCAGCCTTGCCGACCGTCGCAAAGCCGAACACTACTACCTCGAAGCAGTGATACGTCAGAATATGGACGACATGGCATCCTACTATTCCCTCGTGAAGCGAGCCTATGAACTTGACCCGACAAACAAGCGGTATGGCTATGACCTCGGCTACTGTCTGACGGTGACAAGCAAGTCGAATTCCGTCATCAACCATGGGCTGAACCTGATGAAGACCTATACCGACGCTCATCCGGAAGAATATTACGAGAACTACATTTTTGCAGCCATCTGCCTGCATCTCGGAAAAGTGGATATGGCAACAGAGGTTTGGGAAACGCTCGTAAGCAAGTTTCCGGAAAAGATTCAGTGCTACCCAATGCTTGCCAACTGCTATGTGCAGAAAAAGGAGCTGAAAAAAGCCATAGACGTCTACGACAAGTTGGAAAAAGCCGAAGGCATGTCGGAAGCGATTTCTGTAAAGAAAATCAGCTACTATCTTGCTCTTAACGACACGACAGCAGCTATCAATGAAGGCAAACGCCTCTACGATGCCGCTCCGCTCAACGTGTCGAACAACATGCTGATGGGAAATATCTACATGCAGCTGCAAAACACGGACAGCGCAATGGTGTTTTTCAACAAGGCTCAGGAAATCGACCCCGACAACGGCTATGTAAACCTTTCCAAAGCCTCAATTTATACGGCTTTGGGCGACTCACTCAGCTATGAAAAGGAAATCACGGCCGCTATTGTTAACAAAAATATCGACGTTCCGACGAAAATCGACGTGCTGACCAGCTACATTCGCCAGAACATTGCAGACAACGACTCGTCGGCACGTGTAGACAACATGTTCAAAATCATCATCGAACAGCATCCGCACGAAACAGAATTCCGCAAGCTGTACTACAGCTATCTGGCTTTCAGTAAAAAATACAGCGAAGCGGCTGAACAGCTCAATTTCGCGCTCGATATAGACCCGACCGACATTGAAAACTGGAAACGGCTCATGTGGCTGTACATCTATCTCGACAAGCCGGAAAAGACAATAGAAACCGGAGAAAAGGCCCTTTCCTACAACCCGGAAGAATACAGCATTCTTCAGATTTCGGCCGTAGCCTACAACCGCATGAAAGAATATGAAAAAGCGCTGATACTCTATCAGGAAATTCTTGACAAAGACAAGGACTACAATGTGGTAAACAAAGCGGAAATCTACTCCGGAATGGCTGAAATTTACTACAACCTGAAACAGGAGGAAAAGGCTTTCGAATATTACGACATGGCACTGGAACTGTCGCCGAACGATTACCTGACAATGAACAACTACGCCTATTTCCTCTGCCTGAGCGGCAAAGACTTGGAAAAAGCGAAAGAATTGTCGGAGATTGCCGTGGAGGCTGACCCTGAAAATGTTTCCAGTCTGGACACATACGCCTGGATTTGCTTTACAATGCAGGACTATAAAACTGCCCTCGAATACATGGACAAAATATTCGAAGTGGGCGAAGAATCCGAATTCTCGACCGATGTTTACGAACATTACGGCGACATTCTTTTCATGAATGGCCGCCCGGACGAGGCACTGGAAGCATGGAAAAAGGCACTGGAAATGAATCCGGAATCCAAAATGCTGAAAAAGAAAGTTAAGAACAAAACATACTTCTATGAATAAAATTTTTCCGGCTGCCCGCTATGCGGCTATTATTGCAGTAGCGCTGCTCGCATTCGCCTGCCGCACCGCAAAGCACTCAGCCGACAACCAACCATATACCGGCGAAACGGAACAGACAGAAACCGCAACCGGAGCATTCTCGCTACAGACTGTAGCGGAAACCGTTCCTGCATGGACTGATGTGACCATCAGCGGAAAACTGACCATCAACAGCGGAAAATCGTCCATATCCTCGCCTGTAATACTGAAAATGGTGAACGACAAGATGATTTCCATTTCTATCCGCCCGATTCTCGGCATTGAAATGGGAAAAATCTATATAACCAACGACTCTCTTGTGGCAGTCGACAAATACCACAAGACTTATTTTACAGAGAACATCGCCAGCCTTGTCGGCTTCGACCTCGACGTGGCATCCTTACAGGCACTCTTTTTGTCGCGCCCTTTCCAACCGGGAGAAGGACCGATTACCGACAAGAACCGGAAAAAATTCAACGCAACAAATCCTGACACAGACGGCAAGTGGAACATTGCGCCAAAGAAACAGCCGGACGCATTCAGCTACAACTTCGACATGAACGGCAACAATGTCAGCAGCTTCAATCTCGTAGTAGCGACAAATTCTGCCTATCTGCCCTTTGCGGCCAATTTCCATGCGTTCCGCTTGTCGACAAAAGGAATATTTGCATCGGAAATCAATCTGGAACTGCCATTGGGCGACAGCAACATGCAGACAAGACTGTCCTACACGAAAGATTTCAGCTGGGACACCGGACTGACCGACAACATACAGGTGCCGTCGAATGCAAGACGCATGAGCTTGCCGGATTTTATCAAACTTCTCACACAGCAATAAGATGAAAACAAACAGATTTCTGTGTATCCTTGTTGCCGGTGTCGCCGTTCTGGCTGGAGCCCAAACTCCGTCAATGAACCAAATCAAACGGCAGAAACAGACGACACAGCAGGAAATCAAGGAGACCTCGCAGAAAATAAGCCAAAATAAGAACAAAACCAGGAAGTCGCTTAACAGCCTCAACCGAATCTCTGCCGACATCAAGGCTCAGGAAAAAACGTTGACGGAACTGACACAGCAAGTGGCGGAAATCAACATACAGATAGACAAGTTGAATAAGGAAATAGAGGACAACAACAAGAAACTCAACACCTTGCTCGACCGCTATCTGAATGCCATACAGAAAATCAGAAGCCACCGCACTTCCGGCAACAAACTGATGTTCCTGTTCTCAGCGGAATCATTTCATCAGGCATATCGCCGTATGCGCTACCTGAAGGAATTTTCCCGCTGGAGAGAATCGCGCACAAAAGAAATCAAGGAACTTCAGGCACAGCTTGAGCAGGAAAAAGCAAAGCTCGTAAAACTGCAGGAAGAGAAAAATGCAGCCATCAGCAAGATTAACCAAACAAAGTTAAGCCTTGAGACCAAGCGGACGGAACAAGACCGTATCGTGAAATCGTTACAAGCAGAAAGTGCAGAACTGCAACAAGTATTGCGCGAAAAAGAACAGCAGGCAAGAGCCCTCGACCAGCAATTGAACAAATTGATTGAAGAGGAAGAACGCAAGGCTGCCGAACGCGCACGCATCGAAGCGGAAAAGCGTAAGGAGGAAGAAGCCGAACGTGCACGCAAGGCAGAGGAAGCCCGCAAAGCAGAAGAAGAACGCATCCGCATCGAACGCGAACAACAGGAAAAAGAGCTTGAAAAAATCCGCAAGGAACAGGAAAAACAAGCTAAGAAAGACGAAAAGCAGCGACAGGAAGCTCTGAAGAAACGCCAGAAAGAAATCGAAAAGCGTCAGGAAGAGCTGAGAAAACAGGAAGAAAAACTGGCAAAAGAGCGCGCTGAAGCCAAACGCAAGGAAGAGGAACAGAAAAAAGCCACTTACACGATGGACAACGAAGAGTACAAACTCTCCGGCAGTTTCGAATCGAACAAAGGCAAGCTTCCGTTCCCGGTAACGGGCAACTACCGCATTGTTCGCCCGTTCGGACGACAAAAGCATCCGGAACTGAAATACGTGGAAACCAACAATATGGGTATTGATATCGAAGCCGACCAGGGGGCTATGGCCGTTGCTATTTTCGATGGAAAAGTATCTGCCATCTTCAAGCAACCGGGCTTCAACAACATTGTAATGGTGCGCCACGGTAACTATCTGACCGTATATGCCGGCCTTGCCAGCATCAATGTCAAGACCGGCGACACGGTGAAAGGCGGACAGGCCATCGGTACCATCTTCTCGGATATCGAAGACGAGAACCGCACGCTGCTGCACTTTGAAATCCGCAAGGAACGACAGGAACTAAATCCGGAACTCTGGCTCAAATAACAGGCGACATGGTAGAAATACGCAGATATACGACGAACGACAAACAACGGTGGGATGAATTTGTGGCACTCTCCAAGAATGCCACATTTCTCCATTACCGTGACTACATGGACTATCATTCCGACCGATTCAGCGATCACTCGCTGATGGCTTTCAATGAAAAAGGGAAACTGATAGCCCTGCTTCCGGCAAACGCCGACGGAGATACGCTCTACTCCCACCAGGGACTGACATTCGGCGGCTGGCTGACACAGGTAAAACATTTCAACGCCAACAACATGCTGGAAATTTTCGACAGCATGTGCGACTACTTGAAAGCCAACGGATTCTGCACACTTATATATAAAGCTATTCCACACATCTACCATAAATATCCGGCAGAAGAGGATTTGTATGCTCTGTTTCGACATAAAGCAACGATAGAGACTTGTAACCTTTCAACAACGGCAATCCCCACAAGCACATATAACAAATATGGGAATAGCACAAAACTAAATATCAAGAAGGCTGTTCTTTCAGGCATGACGATTGAAGAAAGTCAAAACTTCTCTGAATTTTGGCAATTGCTCGACAAACACCTAATGTTACGTCATAACGCAACACCCGTACATTCATTAGAAGAAATAGAATTACTTCATTCTCATTTTCCACAAAACATTCGCCTGTTTGAGGTCCGTTTTGAAAAAGAGCTGATAGCCGGTTGTGTATTTTATATTACCGACAATGTTGCACATTCACAATATACAGCTTCGTCGGAAATCGGGATGAAAATGAATGCGGTTGCATTTCTTCATAATCATTTACTCCACAATGTATTTGTAAATTTCCCTTATTATGATTTTGGAATTTCAAATGAAAATAACGGACTGTTTTTAAATACGGGATTAATAAGCCAAAAAGAAGGGTTAGGCGGAAGAGGAATAGCCTACAACATCTATAAAATTCAACTATAAATCGTGAACAAACGGACGAACATATCACGGACCATCGTTAAGGCAATGGGGATTTTCGGGGGAGCGCAAGTGATTTCCATTCTCTGCGCCATCATCCGCACAAAACTGGTTGCCGTATGGATTGGTCCGGCCGGAGTCGGCCTGTTCGGTCTGTTTAACAATGCCATTGAAATGCTGAGTACAGCCACCTCGCTGGGCATACGTAACAGCAGTGTACGCGATATGGCCATAGCCCGCCAGTCGGGCAAGGCAAAACTCGTCAGCACGACGATTGCAGTTGTCAAAAAATGGGCATGGTTTACAAGTATCGGAGGGGCTGTCCTGACCATTGCACTCGCACCGCTTCTAAGCCGCATTACTTTTGGAACAGAAAGCCATACCTGGGAATTTGTCCTGCTGTCTGTTGTTCTGATGTTCAACGGACTGACCGGCGGTGAACAGGCAATACTTCAAGGCAACTCTGCCCTCAAACGGCTGGCACACGCTTCTGTGTGGGGCGTAGTTGGCGGTCTCGTTATTTCCATTCCCATGTTCTATTTCTGGCGTGAAGCAAGTATCGTACCGTCCATCGTTGCATACAGTGCAATGGTACTGCTGTTCACCCTGTTGTTTCGCCATAAAGACTACACACCGGTAAAAGTATCGGTGAAAGAAGCATACAGCAAAGGGAAAGAATTCGTGCGACTGGGCATATACATGACAGTGAGTCTGTTTGTCACCCTGCTTTTCGCCTATATCTTTTCCGTATATCTCAACTATACATCCGGGACGAAAGAGGTGGGATTCTATCAGGCTGGATTTACGCTCATAAACAAATACGTCGGGCTGATTTTTACTGCCATCGGTATGGAATACTATCCACGCCTATCAGGCATACACCATAGCCGCATGCGTATCCGTGCATTTGTCTCTCAGGAAATGAACATTGCCATGCTCGTTCTGTTGCCTGTCGTATCGTTGTTCCTTGTAATGCGCGAATGGATAGTCAGCCTGCTTTACTCTTCGGAATTTCATGTTATCATCCCCTTTATTTCTTTTGCAATCATAGGAACAATTTTCCGGGCCTATTCCTGGTGTCTTGCATTCGTCATTCTAGCCAAAGGCGACGGAAAAACATTCCTGCTGACCGAGCTGCTAAGCACTGTTTCGGGATTTGCCCTGAACGTTCTATTCTACCGCTATTGGGGGCTCACGGGCATCGGTATTTCCTTTGTCATCTGGTATTTCCTCTACTGCATCATTGTAGGAATTCCCTATTTCAAGAAGTATGGATTTTCCATCACACGCGGTGCAAACGGCCTAACTCTGCTCGCTCTTGCTGCAACAATCACGGTGTTGGTATTGATGGAAACCCACCAGACAGCAATTGCCGTTGCACTAACCTCTGTATTGACAGTAACCTGCCTTCATAAAGTATGCCGACTTGTCAAAAAGTAATACCGTCATTACAATTTTAATGTTCCGTAACTAATATTTTACAAAACTTGCCACAGTTTGTTGACTCTCATTCAAAAATATATTTCTAAATTTGTATCCCTTATCACTTTTAGAAATGGCATCAGTAGAGAACAACGACAAAAAACCGCTGCTTGGACTGACTTTGGAGGAACTGCAAGTGATTGCCGCCGACAATGGCATGCCGCGGTTTACAGCAAAACAAATGGCTCAATGGCTGTATGAAAAACGAATTACGGACATTGACGAAATGACCAACCTGTCGAAAGCCAACCGCGACAAGTTGAAGGCAAACTATTGCGTTGGACGCAAAGCGCCGGTCAGCGAAATGCGCAGCGTTGACGGAACAGCGAAATACCTGTTTGAGGTGACAGGCGGTAAAATGATTGAAAGCGTCTACATCCCTGACAACGACCGCGACAACAACCGCGCTACTCTTTGTGTATCCTCTCAAATGGGCTGTAAAATGAATTGCCAGTTCTGTATGACCGGGAAACAAGGGTATCACGGCAACCTGACTGCCAACGAAATCATCAACCAGATTTTCAGTATTCCGGAATCGGAATCGCTCACAAACATCGTGTATATGGGAATGGGCGAACCGATGGACAATTTAACGGAAGTGATGAAGTCGCTCCGTGTCATGACGGAAAAATGGGGATTGGCATGGAGTCCGAAACGCATTACGGTTTCATCGATCGGCAAACTCAACGAACTGAAACAGCTTGCCGAACAGACTGACGTACATATCGCCATCAGCGTACACTCTCCGTTCCACGAAGAACGTCTCAAACTCATGCCTGTGGAAAAAGCCTATCCGATAACAAAAGTTATGGAACTGCTCCGCAATTACGATTTCGCCCATCAGCGCCGTCTGTCAGTGGAATATATCATGTGGAGCGGACTTAACGACGACAACCGCCATGCCGAAGCCCTTTGCAAGCTGCTGAAAGGCCTGAAGGCACGCGTCAACCTGATTCGTTTCCATGCCATTCCGGGCGTTGACCTCAACACTTCGAACGAAGAACGAATGGTGGCGTTCCGCGACTATCTGAATGAAAAAGGAGTGTTATGCACCATTCGTCGTTCTCGCGGAGAGGACATTTTTGCCGCATGCGGAATGCTTGCAGGAAAAAAACTCAAGAAAGACTAACCCGCTATCAACTAATTAAAGAACTAATGAATAATACACTTACACGAAAACTTTTTGTGCTGTCATTACTTCTTTCTTTCAGCACAGCATTATTTGCCCAAGCGCCAGCCGGTTACTACAAAAGCGCCGAAGGTAAAAACAAACAAGCCTTGCTCGAAGCGTTGTGCGATATCATTGGTCCTCACACCAATGTCGGCTACAACGGCCTTTGGGAAGTATACGAAACATCGGACGTATATCCCGGCACCAACAAAATCTGGGACATGTACTCCACTGCAACGTTCTATGCAGGACAAGACAAATGTGGTAGCTATTCTGCCGTTGGCGACTGCTACAACCGAGAACACTCATTCCCTAAAAGTTGGTTTGACGACCAAAGCCCGATGTATTCCGATGCCTACCATATCTATCCCACCGATGGAAAGGTAAACGGCCAGCGCAGCAACTATCCTTACGGTGAATGCGCCAACGGAACTTATCTTCAAAATGGCAGCAACAAAGGCACAGGCAAATTAGGTAAATGTACTTTCCCGGGATATAGCGGAACTGTTTTTGAACCTGCCGATGAATACAAAGGCGATTTCGCCCGCACCTACTTCTATATGGCCGCCTGCTACAACGACAGAATTGAAGACTGGCACAGCGAAATGCTTGCAGGAAACAGCTTTCCATGCTATACGACATGGGCTGTAAATCTGCTGATGAAATGGCACCGACAGGACCCTGTCAGCCAAAAGGAAATAGACCGAAATAATGCGGTTTCCAAATATCAAAAGAACCGTAACCCGTTTATCGACCATCCAGAATTAGCCGAATTCATTTGGGGTGACAAAAATTCTCAAGGTTGGGTACCTGGAGGAATTGTCGACCCAGTCATAACATCACCTGTCAACGGCAAGACATTCGATTTAGGCGTAACTGCAATCGGGAAAACACTGTCGACCACCATCAACGTAAAAGCACAGGGACTGAACGAAAATCTCAGTGTCAGCATTTCCGGCACTGGTTTCAGCACCACCACTACAACTATTACAAAAGATGTGGCAATGGCAAGTACCGGTGCCAACATTACGGTCAACTATACCACAGCAACACCGGCAACCGCCAACGGTACACTGACAATTTCCAGTTCAGAAGTCAGCACGACTGTCAACCTGAAAGCACAGGCAGTTGACGGTATTCCGGCACTTCAGGCCACCAACGTATCGACAGATTCCTTCACTGCACGCTGGACCGATGTAGACCACGACGGCAGCAAATACAAACTGTCGGTATTCCTTGCCGACGGCACTACCCTTCTGCCCGGTTATCCGGTGGAAGTAGCCGCTTCTGCACAACAATACAACGTAACAGGACTCGACTATATGGCTACCTACAAGTATTCATTGTCGAACACTGCCGGGAAGACTTCAAATGTTATCACCGTAACGACTGCCGAGCCCGACCGCATTATTCAGGCAAACCTTCCGGAAGGCGAATTGGTATTCTTTGCCGAACCCAACACCACTTCCAATGTTCTGCCGGTAGAGATTTATACGGAATACATCGAAGAAGATATCAATGTTACCGTTTCCGGAGAATTCCAAATCAGTTCCGACAAGTCAAACTGGACCAAGCAACTGACTATTGACCGCGACGGCGAACGCATCTATGTCCGCATGCCGACGTTAGCCGAAGGCATCTACCGCGGTACACTCAGCGCATCTACAGAAACCGTTGAAGGCTTCACCCTCGACATTGTCGGCAGCGTTGAAGCACCGCGCACATTCTTCGAAGATTTCGAAGCCGGAGAGCCGTCAAACAACTATAGTCTGACATCCTATACCGGTAACGCGTGCAAGTGGAAATTCAACAACGCTGGTATCTGCAACCGTTCTGCCGGCGATAAATTTAATGACAACCAAGGTGTCTGCTTCGGCAAAAATACAGATTCATCCATCCAGATGGACGAAAACAAAAACAACGGTGCAGGAACTGTGACATTCTTTGCAGCACCTTACGGCAACGATGAAGCGGCAACCGTAGTTCTTTCTTACTCCGTTGACAACGGTAGCAAATGGATTGATTTGAAAACGCTGACTATTGAAAAGAGCGATATGCTGAAAGAATACACCGTCATCGCACAAATTCTTCAGCCAGTACGCTTCCGTTTGCAGCAAAAAGCAGGAAACCGTGTCAATATTGACGACTTCACTATCAGTGACTACACTTCATCCGTTGAAAACGTTACCACAACAAGCAATTGGGACGCCTACATCTGCAACGGACAGGTAATGGTAGAGACCCAATCCCCGGCTGAAATCAGCATTTATACGACCGATGCAAAACTTGTCTACAACCAGACTATCAGCGCCAACACAAGCATATCGCTTCCACAAGGCATCTACATCGTCGTAAACGGTAACGACAGCCGCAAGGTTATCGTAAAATAACCCAAAAACTGCAACATCCATAAAAAAGCTATCCATCTTCAGCACAACAGCGAAGATGGATAGCTTTTTATTATAATCAAATAATCTACTTGATTTGGCGGACGAGGAGGCCAGGGTAGAAATCTCCGCCAGACTCTTTCTTGAAGGTAGTAGCACCGAAATCAGCACCGTAGGCGTTTTCTTCGGCTGCCATGAAACGGTTGTCCCAAATCTTCGACGGAACAGGACGAATCGTACCCACCCGCTTGTAGACAACGCGTCCGTTGTCGTCCTGGGCTTCAAGTACCTCAAAGCGCGATTCGGAAGTAATGCCTTCCTTCATACCGATACGAACTTTAATTTCCGGCTCTACGCTTTCAATCGGAGCCTTGATTTTAAACTGTTCATATTTCTTCTGCAAGTCGGCTACGTTTTCATCCAAAGCACGCTGACAGGCTTTACGAATCATAATGTCGGGACGGTCCTCACTGATTCCAAGGAACGAGGACTTTTGTCCGGAAGAAGTAACGTCACCGACATACTTGAGTTTAAATTTGCCTCTCGCTTTGTCGAATTCCTTAGCCTTCACCATATCGGGAGCTGAAAGATAATAGTCCTTATAGAAAGTGCTTGACGTTTCTTCATCCCAAACCAACTGATACAGATAGGTTTTGATTTTCACACGGAAACCTTTGATGGTCGACACCATAGCACCCGTCAGCACACCGGCGTCTTCGAGATAATCAATACCGGTAGCCGCACTGGCAATAGAACCGACAAGAGCAAGGGCGGTTCCCCAGTTCTTGCTGCGTTCCGACTTGTCGATATACTTGATTTCATTCACCAGTACGAACGTGTTTCCGATAAGTTCCTCGCCGGCATCTTCCAGCATGGCCAGTCCACGCGTAGAACGGGCAGCCAATTCCTTGTCGAATTCCGATGCGTTATACAGACCACGCTGTTTGACAAGTTCCATATCGCACTGTCCGGTATAGAAGTCGCGGTTGAACCACTTTGCCACCAAGCGGCTTCCAATCATATTGAATTCCAAGAACTTGCTCACCATCATTTCAGAAGCGTCCACCGTTCCGGCAGGCTCGCTCACACCGGACAACGTATAAATGGAATACGGACTTTTTACCCCGGAATTAAGCGACAGCACCCTGACACTCAGGTTCATGTCGTTATATTTGTCAGGAGTCGGAATTTTCAGGAATTCCTCCGTAATCTCTTTACTGAATTTCTGTTCGCTGTGCGTAACCAGAATACTGTAAATGGAACTGCGCCGATATTTCATGTCCTCCGAATCCAAATCAACGGCGAAGGCCATATTTACCGTAGTCAACGCAAACAATAACAGTAGAATTTTATATCGTGTTTTCATATTTCCCTCCTATTTTTAAAAATCCCACACTTCTGTCGGTACTAGATCAAACAACTGGAAACTGTTGCGTACGCCTGATGAATAAATCTGCAGGCTACGGTTTTCCGAATCGGTCAGTTTCATTTTTCCCTGTTTCTTCATTTCCGCATAGCAGGCTTTCGCCTCTTCCAAATTCAGGAACACATACGGTATCAGCAATTCGCCTTCCGGAGTCACACAGCCGATAGCCTCACGGACGGAACTGTCAAGCTGTCCGTTTTCATTTCTGACAGCCACTTCCGAATCTTTGGAAACGAACGCAGCCTTGTCATCTCTGAAATAAGAAAAAATATTCTTATATCCGCCACCCAGCAGTTTCTGCTGCTTGATGTCGAAACATCCGTAACTGTCGTCCGGCAACTGTACCCATGCGTAATTAAGTACCGTCGTGTCGGCATCAAGCACCCGTTTCCATTTCATCGGTACCACCTGATTGCCTTTCAAGTCAATCATGCCCCACTGGTCATTGTTGCACACGCGTGCATAACCATGAAGAAATTGCGCTACGGCATCATACTTGAACGGAATGGCCACCTCACCGTCAAAGGTCAGGAATCCGCTCTTGCCGTTCTTCAAAGCGCCGACAACTCCGTCGGTAGGCAACAGCATGACGTCATATTCCAATGGTACGGAAAGATTCCACTGATAACTGTCGCGTTTAATCATTCCGTATTTTCCGGCACTCATCACAATAGCCTTGCCGTCATAGAAATCGGATATTTTCTCAAAAAGCGTAGAAGTAGCTGCGAATCCGGAGATTGAAATAAGCGACGACAAGCCGTTTCTCCGCACTTCCGCAAAATCATCGCAGAATATCGACAACAGATTGTCGAACTTTTCATCATTTTTCGCATTGAAAACCACCGGTTCCGACAGCAGTTCCTTTTGGTTGAGAATAGAATAGTAGGTCATTGTCATTTTGTTTTTGCCCACATTCGAAGCAACGAAGCTGATATAATTGACAGGCACTCCTACCATTTCATATTTTCCTTTTTCCAACATGACCTTCTTCTCAATCACATTGATGATTCCGGCATACGATCCGTCGTAATTGTCGCTTACCCAATAATAATAGTTGGGCAGCAAATCGTCAAATTCCGGAATTGTGGAAAACGGATAATACAGCGAATTGGCAGCACTGAATTCCGATGTGTAGGTCAGTCCCGACACACGATTCTTGTGTCCCAAAGAGACGAATGTACTCCTGTCGCGCGTATAATTCTCGTTTTTGGCATAAAAACCTTCGAAAGCTGCCAATTGGGAATAGAGATTGATGCGATAATCGTTGTCGACAAGCTTTGTGGCTACTGTATATTTCTTCACCAGTTCTACAACGGCCTCTTTTGATTCCGCGATATTTTCTACGATAGCAAGATTCTGACGACGAACCATTTCGTCAGTCATGAAAATTCCCAACGACTTGTATTCACAAGGAATCAATTCCTCGCCATGCACATTATACAGGCCATATTTTCCGCCCCAATTCTGGCGAAATGACAAATCTTTCGATTCCCAGTTCTTGAAATTGCCGCCTTTGTTGACCCAAAACAGGCCTTTTTTGTTCGGAGAGCCAACCGCAGCAAACTCGCAAGGAACAATCACCTGCGCCTGCAAGTTGATATAGCCATAGTCTTTCCCTTTACGGATATAGGCAACGTTTTGCGAGAATTGTCCGATTTCATCATAAACTACAGGAAGTACTTCCTTGCCTGTGTTGTCGATATATCCCCACTTCGCGTTGACGAGTTCTCCGTCTTCATTCTTTCCGCCGACAGCCACACGGCAAATGCCGTTTCTCCAGTCTTCCATATAGGAATAACGGACAGCTATCACTTCCTTACCGTTCGGGTCAATATACCCCCATTTGTCCCCTTTCTTCACTTTTGCCTTTCCGTCGACAAACGGATGGGCTTCATTGTACTTGTACTTGATTGCGACCGAGCCGTCTGCATTCATATACCCGTATTTCCCCTTATCATTCTGTACGGGCATCAAATCCTGTGCATAGGCGCCGCCTGTGCAGCAGCATATCGCCGCTGCACATAATAGCATTAACCTAAAAAATTTCATCGTATTAATTTATTTTTATCTGAGCCACATCAAATTTGTTGTCGTCGGCTGCTGGCCGTTTCCGTAGGCAACACCCACAGCACGTGCCGCCTCAATCATAGCACGGCGCAACTCAATTTCATCCTTATACTTTTGCTTGTGTTCGAAGTCCCAGTTTTCTTTTACCACGGACTTGATTTCATTCATCAGTTTCTGTGCTTCGCCAAAGCAGGAAGCTGCCGGGTCAATCTGGCGAAGATAGCCATAAGCGGCAACTGCCCCCTTTCGGTCAGGGTCGGCAGCCCATGCTCCCTGTGCTGCTGTCAGAAGCATCCGGCCTTCATAGTCGATATACATCTGATATATATCCAGAGTCTTTTCTACGGCATCACCGAAACCTTTCGAACATTCCGGTATGGAAGTTGCATACATCAGTGCTTCTTCATAGTTGCGCATCGAAGCTGCACGGTCGGCTTTCGCAAGGATAGTAGGATAGTTCTTGTCGTAATAGCTCACAATCTTGTCCTTGGCCGATTCCACGAATTGTGCAAACTCACGGTTGCGAGCGTTGAGTGTCGACAATGCGTTGATATAGGCACGCTGTTCGCTTGCCCCTACTCCCCGCAACTCAAACGAGCAAGTAGAATAAACGGACTGATTAATCAGGTCGCCCACATAGAGCGTCAGCTGCGTGTGCATGACAAATCCTTTCGGCGGTCCCGGCACGACATCCTTATAATAGTCCGTAAATTTTCCCGTAACAAAGAACTGGCAAAAATCCGGTCCGGCGGCGATGCCGGTATTGGTCAACGCCCGTGTAAGGCGCGTCATCAGCTGTTCGTTGATTTCATCAGGTATGGAATTGACTTGTTCCACCGGCAATGTCATCACGTTCACCTCGCATTCAGCCGCAATGGCTGACGGAACCGACACACCTGCCAACAGCAGGGCACAAGCCATATTTCTTATCATTCTCATAACAAAACCGTTTTAATGTTACACTATTTTTCTCCGATAATCAAATCTGCCTGTCCCAAACCTTTTGTAATCACCTTCGATTGCAAATTGTAAGGAGCCTTACGCAGATATTGGCGCAGTTCCGTCACAAAGCGGCGGGTATCCATCGGCATGCCGTTGTCGCGGTAAAGCGGAATGCGCACCTGCTCGAAACGCATCACATTTTCAGTGGCATCCGTCAGGCTGTAGCGGTGCTGCACCGTGTTCATTGCCATCCATTCGTCGATAACGTCAATCAGTTCCATGCCGTCGTATTCATCCTCCAGTGTCATGCCTGAACCGTCGTCAAACACGCGGATATTCACATTCACTTCACGGCCATTTGTCAGCAAATCGTCGAAATGCGCCTGAAGCTGAGCGATAAAGTTGTCCATATTTTCGAGCACAGCCTCCTCAATCAGCACCGGAACTTCGGCAGAGAACGAAGGAGCTCCCGTACCCTGTGCGGCAGCCACCTGCTTGTTGGTATAGGCGTCAATACCCCGAAGCATGTATGTTACCGACTGTTTCGGACCGAGCGTATTGACCGTCCACGACAACTCGACAAGGATATCGGCCTTCGCACGGTTCAACAGTTTTTCGAGCGGAGTTTCTGCCAGTCCGGCTCCGGTAGTGCGGCTCACCGTCATGGCATCTTCAGCTGCATCCTGCTTCACCGAGCGGATAGTGGCGGCAAGATCCTTCAGCGGCAATCCGCGGTCGGCCATGAGTGCCCCTACTTTCGTAATGGCGTTCATCAGTTCCATGTCGTTCTGCACAGCCTTTTCATAGTCAGGTGTAGAAGTTTCCACACCCTGATATTCGTAAGTAGTCATATAGCCGTTTTCCGAGCACCACACATCTGCCGGAACGACCATGATTGTCGGCTTCTTCGCCTGTCCCATCAGCATGACAGGGAAAACAAGCAGCGCCGTCAATAGCATTGCATATTTCTTCATAACTTTCTTTCTAAGGTTTGATGATATTATCGTTGATTAATCGCTGGCGCAGTTCCGCACGCTTCACACGGACAACTACCCCATAGTTTTTCTGAGTGCCGCTTTCGCCCTTTATGCGTGAAGTGCGATTTTCGTCCTCACTCGACACATATTTTTCATATTCGCCGCCATCAGCAAAAAAACGGTTGAAATAGAACTCATACTTTTCTCTCGCGTTCACTTCAAAAATCAGCGGTTTGTCGCTGCATCCGCCATTACCGCCGCGGATACCTTTGAATATCACATCGTTGAGAGCATTCTTCTTGGCCTGTTCCACGGCATCGGCCTTGTCGCTGCCCGTGCCCCATGCACGCACCGTCACCGATCCGTCAAGTTCCGTACCCAGACACTGGGTTTCAAACGAATAGAACGAACCCTGGCTGCTGATAGAAGTTGACTTGCGGCAGGAAGGAGCAAGTATCAGCAACAGAAGAGATAAAATCCAAAAACTGTATTTCATTGTCATTATGTTTTTTAAAATTCATAGCCTACACTTAACACAACGAACGATTGGAAACGGTTCTCATTCCAAGGGTCCTTCATGCTTTGTCCCAAATAGGACAAGCCCAAAAGAAACGACGAACGCTTGAAATCGCCAAAACGCGCTCCGATAGTAGGACGGACCATCACACCGTCGTCAACCACACCGCCGACCGACAGTGAGTAGTAAGGCACCACCTTACGCTCATATGACGGAATAATGTTGCCGCGCACATTGGCATAAATCGGGAAAACGATGTCGGCATCACGGTAGCGGATATTCTCGCCGTTGATGTAATAACGCACACCGGCACCGACACCCACTTTCACATACTCGTTGAAACGGTAGCCCACAGTAGCGTCAAGCTCCGTCACCGGACTGTTGGAACGCTTCGAGCCTACATTGGTGGAAATACCGCCATAAAGGTCAAAGCCGAACCAGAAACCGCGGTCATATTCATAGTAGCGGTTAAAGGTGCGTTTTCCCTCCTTGAGCGAAGCCGCAGGATTGTTGGCCACCACTTTGTTGACCTCCGTAGCACGATACACATATTCAGTACCGTCGGCCGTAGTCACGGTAATTTTCTGTCCGTCAGATCCGGTAGTCACCGTACCGTAAATCACACTACCGTTATTCAGCAGCACATAGCCGCTCTTGCTGTCCTGAGCGATTGCCCCCAGCCATATAGCCAGGAATGCAACCATTGCAACCAACCGTTTCATCAGAATCCGTTTGTTAAACCTTTCACTACACCGGCAGCCTGCAAATCCTTCAACAACATATCCTTGTTGACCGTTACTACTGCCCCTACTTTATATTTCTTTTTAGCTATTTTCAGCACTTCACGATTGCCGCCTACCATTGTGGCATAAGCCTTATAGGAACCGCCGTCGGAAAAGAAATCCTTGAAGAAATCCGCATGTTGCTGCTCCACAATCGGAGAACCGGCCAACGGACGCTGACTCTGCCTCAATTCTTTGTTGGAAAATCCACGGAAAAGAACACCATGGACGGCACACTTCATCAATTCTTCGTCACCCGGATTGTTTTTGGAAGAAAGCACCCACACTTTGACCAAATAAGTGCCCTGCATTCCTGTTCCGGCACCCTCTATTTCATACGAAAGGGCATCGCCCGAAGAACCCTTTGCCTCTGCCTGCACCAGGCCGAACAGCAAAGCCATCAGAATAAATAAAATTTGTTTTTTCATATATGATTAATTTAATACTACTATAATCCATATCTCTCATTACAAAAATAGCGAATTATTTGAAACACCAGCAACACCCATCGCATTAAATTGCAACTATATAGTCAATTATATTCCAATTTATGTGAGAAATTTGCAACTATTTCTACAAAATTTATTCTTCAAAATGCCGTTCCGACAACATTTGCCGGAGGAAATTGCCGATATTCCGCGAAAAATTGCGATATTCGCAGAAATTTTCAAAAAAACAGAACTCAATGATTACTCAAGACCAACTAAAAGAGACAGAAGAACGCAAGCTGGCGTTGAGGAGGTATCTTTGACATCGACAATAAGAAAGTAGAAGTCGAAGAAGAAGAACTGCGCACCCATGTGCCTAATTTCTGGGACGACCAGAAAGCGGCCGAAAAGCAGATGCGCAAAGTGAAGGAACTTCACTATTGGATTGACAGCTATGAAGAAATAGCGAAAATGGTCGACGAACTCACACTGGGCTTTGATTTCGTAAAAGAAGGGCTGCTCACGGAAGAGGAACTCGACGAAATGTATAAACATCTCATCGAAACATTTGAAAATGTCGAATTGCGCAACATGCTGCGCCGTGAGGAAGACAAACTGGGAGCCGTGCTGAAAATCAACTCCGGAGCCGGAGGAACAGAAAGCCAGGACTGGTCGTCGATGCTCATGCGCATGTACCTGCGCTGGTGTGAAAACCACGGCTACAAGACATCGATTGTCCACATGGTGGAAGGCGATGAAGCCGGCATCAAGTCAGTGACGATTCAAGTGGAAGGCGATTTGGCATACGGCTATCTGAAAAGCGAAAACGGTGTCCACCGTCTGGTACGCGTTTCGCCGTTCAACGCTCAGGGTAAACGAATGACGTCGTTCGCATCAGTGTTTGTCACTCCGCTTGTCGACGATACGATTGAGGTGACCATCAACCCTGCCGACATTTCCTGGGACACATTCCGAAGCGGTGGTGCCGGCGGACAGAATGTGAACAAGGTGGAAACGGGCGTACGCCTGCGCTACAACTATAAGGACCCCGATACCGGTGAAGTGCGCGAAATCCTTATCGAAAACACGGAAACGCGCTCACAGCTCGACAACCGCGAGAATGCTCTCCGCCTGTTGCGCTCACAACTCTACGACATGGAGCTGCAACGCCGCATGGCAGAACAGCAGAAAATCGAGGCCGGCAAAAAGAAAATCGAATGGGGCTCGCAGATACGTAGCTACGTGTTCGACGACCGCCGCGTGAAAGACCACCGCACGGGATTCCAGACATCGGACGTAAACGGTGTGATGGACGGAAATATCGACGGATTCATCAAGGCTTACCTGATGGAATTCGCACAAGAAAACTGATAAAGTCCGACTGACGGACTTTTCAGCCATAATTGTTAGGACTGCATATTCTTAAGGAGGAAAATATGCAGTCCTACTTTTTTATATACCTGAAAAGCCAGATGAATTTGTAACAGCATTGTAACAACAATGCAATATTGCTGTTACAACAAAGTAGGTATTTTGCGGCAAAATTATTTGATACGGATATGAACAAACGACTGCTGACTATCTGCTCTGTGCTATTGCTTGCAATTGCCGCTTTCGCCTCCAACCGTCAGGAACGTCCGAAACTGGTTGTAGGCATAGTTGTCGACCAAATGCGCTGGGACTATCTCTACCGCTATTACGACCGTTTCGGAGAAGACGGATTCAAGCGGCTGATGAATAACGGTTTCAACTGCGAAAACGTAATGCTCAACTACATTCCGACAGTAACAGCAATCGGACATACATCCATCTACACAGGCTCCGTTCCTTCTATTCACGGCATTGCCGGGAACGACTTCTACTTGAACGGAAAAAAGGCCTACTGTACCGCCGATTCAACAGTAGGCACCGTTGGTTCGGATTCGAAAAACGGAAAAATGTCGCCACACAACCTGCTGGCAACCACTATCGGCGACGAACTGAAACTCGCCACCAATTTCCGCTCCAAAGTCATAGGCATTTCCATCAAGGACCGTGCCGCCATTCTTCCGGCCGGACATGCCGCCGATGCCGCCTACTGGTTTGACCCGACAAACGGGCATTTCATCACCAGCACCTACTACAACGACAAATTGCCGGAATGGGTGGAAGAATTCAACGACAGAAATCTGCCTGAAAAATACCTGAAACAGGACTGGAACACGCTCTATCCCATCGAAACCTATACGGCATCTTCCGCCGACAACAATGATTTTGAACAGCCTTTCTCCGAAAACGATACACCGACATTACCGGTTCGCACTTCAAAACTCTATAAAACGAAAGGATACGGGCTTATCAGCAACACGCCTTACGGCAACTCGCTGATGTTCGACCTTGCAGAAGCCGCCATTAAAGGCGAAAAATTGGGACAACGCAACGAAACTGACTTCCTTGCCATCAGCCTCTCGTCGACCGACTATGTTGGACACCAGTTCGGAACCTACGCCGTCGAAACGGAAGACACCTATTTGCGACTTGACCGGGATTTGGCAAAATTCCTGAATTTGCTGGACGCAACCGTTGGTAAGGACAATTACATGATATTCCTTACAGCCGACCATGCTGCCTCTCATAATTTCACCTTCTTGAAGGCACATAAGATTCCTGCCGGAGGTTGGGAAACGGAAAACGTGGCCGCCGAACTGAACAAACGCCTGTCAGCTACATTCGGAACCGACGAAAAACCGGTCAAAGACGTTTTGAACTATCAGGTATTCCTCGATGAAGATGCCATAAAGCGCGCCAAACTTTCACGCGAGGCCGTCATACAAACCATCATCGAACAACTGCTCGAAAATGAAGCCGTAGCCTATGCCGTAGAAATGGAGAAAGCTGCCGTGGCAGCCGTTCCCGAAAAGGTGAAACAACGCATCATCAACGGCTACAACAACAAACGCAGCGGCGACATTCAAATCATCATGCAACCAAACTGGTACGAGATATACAATCATTCCATTAAGAAGAACACACAGGGCACGACACACGGAGTATGGCATCCGTATGATTCCCACATTCCTCTTATTTTCATGGGCAGCAACATCCCTACAGGCAAGACGCACCAACAAGTCAACATCACGGACATCGCTGCCACAGTATGTGCCATACTCCAGATACAGATGCCAAATGGATGTATTGGTAACCCCATAGAGGCCATTATGGATTAGTGTATCCTAAATTTTCCATTGAATAGATTCTTTAATTGGAAAGCATTGCCTGAGGTAGGTAGTGCTTTTTTTGTATCCCGACCGTTCAACTGTGCTTGCGCCGGCACTGGGGGCATTCCCCCTTAATGACAAACGAAACAGAATGAGCCGTAAATCCTTCAGGCAAAGCAAAGTCGGGAATGGGCAGGTTTTCCATGCAAAACGACTGCCGGCACGACTCGCAGTAAAAATGGATATGCGCATCTGAAAGGTTGCAAGCTCCTTCATTGGTGCACAGCTCATAGTTCAGCACCCCACGCCCGTCCTCAAAAGCATGCACGATGTCATGTTCCAGAAACAGCGTCAGCACACGAAAAATGCTCGACTTGTCCACCGTCAGCAAAGTATCTTCCAAATCAGCAATACTCATCGGCTTTCCTGCATTCTTCAGCGCCTTCAACACAAGAATTCTATTCGCCGTCGGCTTCACTTTTTTCCGTTCCAGCCAGGCTTCAACTGTTGCGAGTTCCATAAGCAGTCATTTTACTGCAAATTTATAAAAATAATTACTCCCACACCGGCATAAATTTGCCAACTTTCCCTGCATTACATTTCTATCACATTTTCACCTTGCATTTTCGGGCGATTTATTAGTAAATCTGTATAAAGGAATATACCTCTTTGAAATCAAGAGAGTTAGAAAAATTACTTCTTTTTCAGGTAATGAGTTGGCAACCGTCCTAATTGCCGTGGTCTGCATCGCTTTGCTTGTTTGGGAAACTCTTACGGTACAAAGGTATGAAAAATATTCAGACTGAAAGGATCATTCCAAAAATTATTTTAGTCAGAATATTGAGCATTCATCCTTATGCAGTCTTGGTTGGAAGCAATTAACGAACAAGGAAGCCACGGTAAAGGCAACTCCTACTCCTACCACGCCTGCCCATCCGTAATGTTGCCAAAACAGACCTGAAACGAACGTACCAGCAGAACCGCCCAGGAAGTAGATGGTCATATAAACGGTATTGACTCGGTTGATGGCGGATGCGTCGAGGGAGACCACGCTGGTCTGATTTGACAAATGGATGCATTGCATTCCTGCATCAATCAAAAGGATGGCGATTATCATCCACAAGTAGCTGTCATTTCCAAAAAATGCCAACAACCATGCAGCCAAGATAACACATCCCCCGACAATGGAGAAGAACCTTACGCCGTACTTCTGGACATAGCCGCTAATGAATACAACCGAAGACGCACCTGCCAATCCGCACAAACCGAGTGCCCCGATAATATCGTCATCCGCAAAGAATGGCTCTTGCTTCATCCGGAAAGCAAGGCAACTCCACAACGCAAAGAACGAGCCATAAGCCAATGCCGCCCTCAACGAAGCGATACGCAAGTACGGGTATTTGGCAAGCAGACGCAACAAGGATTTCATCAGACCCGCATAATTTTCACGTGAACGAGCAGGCAGAACGGGAAGCATCTTGTAAATCATAAGAAAGCATCCGAGCATAAACACACAAGCCACAAAATAGACGGAACGCCATCCCCACATATCAGCCAGGAAACCACTTAACACCCGTGAGCCAAGAATGCCTATGAGCAGACAGGACTGTATAATCCCCACGTTGCGTACCTTGTGTGCTGGTGCTGAATGGAAAGACACCAACGGGATGAAGAACTGCGGCATAACCGAAGATGCTCCGGCAAGCAAGGATGCGCCCCACACCCAATAGATGTTAGGGGCAAGTGCTATGGCAAGCAATGCGCACGATGAAATGATATAATTGGTCAATATCAGCTGCTTTCGTGAAACCAAATCGCCAAGCGGAATGACAAACACAAGTCCGACTACATAACCTATCTGGGTCAATGTCGCAACCATGCTAGCAGAAAAGTCGCTTACCCCAAAATCCTTTGCCATGCTGCCCAACAAAGGCTGGTTGTAGTAGCAGTTGGCAACGGAAAGCCCGGTAGCGACTGCCATCAGAGCCAGCAGAGGTGCCGGAATGCCGTGGTTTTCTCTCAATTCATATTTCATCATT
>UQUV01000034.1 GCA_900544305.1 uncultured Porphyromonadaceae bacterium | reverse complement strand
AGATAACTAACTAAATCGTAACCTATTACTATCATGAGCAATTAACCTACGCTCATTTCCAATAAATTACACTCTTTTCGTAACTTATTGGTACAAAGCCACCAAACAAGGCCCGGACTATCAGTTCCGCCTTTATAAACCAGGGGAATTTGAAACACAAAAACAATATGTTGTCGCCAACATCTGGGACTGGGACAACGCCTATCTCGTCAACTGGTACGAAGACGGTGTGATGAAAGGTGCCATGCAGCAATTTGAAGACGAAGACCAGGCATACATCCAGCAAAACAAAGGAAAGCGAAGCGGCTACAAAACCCGCCACCTTTTCCGGGCAAAACCCTCACCCAAAGCAAAAGAAATAACCGTCGAAGTCACCAACCGCTTCGGCGAAACATTCACTCAAACCATAAAGCTTTAAAACATTCGCCACAAACAACCGACAGGCGATGGCAGATTTTTCTGTCGTCGCCTGTTTGCTTATACACTTTTCATTCCAGAAATTTTTTCATGAAATTATTTGGTATTTTGAAAAACAGATTATACATTTGTAGTGTACTATTTAACTAATACACTAAGACAAATAAAAATCTACGATATGAACGAGAAATTAATCAACGTAAAAGGCATCACTTTCAGCTACGGCCGAAAGAAAGCCAATGTTTTTGAGGACTTTTCCATGAGTCTTAACCGGGGCGCAGTCTATGGTCTGCTGGGCAAGAACGGTACCGGAAAATCGACTCTGCTCTATCTGATGTGCGGACTTCTGCGTCCGAAAGCCGGGCAGGTTCTGATGAACGGCATTGATGTGAAACTCCGTCTGCCGCAAACGCTCCGCGACACATTCCTCGTTCCGGAAGAATTTTCGTTTCCCAATCTGCCGTTGAAGCAGTTTGTAAAACTCAATGCTCCGTTCTACCCCAACTTCAGCGATGAAATTCTGCGCCGCTGTCTGGCCGACTTCGACATGGACACCGACATCCACCTCAACGAACTGTCGATGGGACAAAAGAAAAAGGCATACATGTGCTTTGCACTTGCCACCAACACACCGCTGCTGATTATGGATGAACCGACCAACGGCTTCGACATTCCTTCTAAAAGCCAGATGCGCAAAGTGATAGCCTCCAGCATGACGGACGAGAAAACGATTGTCATATCCACCCATCAGGTACGCGATGTGGAAAATTTGCTTGACCACGTACTGATGATTGACAACAACCGCCTGATGCTTGATGCCGCATTCAGCACTCTTGCCGAACGGCTGTATTTCACTGAGCTTCCTCTCAACGAGCAGGCCGACGATGCCTTGTTCGTGCAGCCGTCGCTGCAAGGCAAGAGCGCCATTTTCCGCAACCGTACCGGCGAGGAAAGCCCTATCAATCTGGAATTGCTGTTTAACGCCATGCTCGCAGAAGGCGACAAAATTAAAGATGCACTGAAATGAGAAACGAAATATTTTCCTTCCCACGCTTTGCGCAACTGGCACGCTACGAAGTGCTGACCCGTGGAAAAAGTCTCGGCTACTTCGTGCTCGGGAGCTATGCCGGTCTGCTTGCAGCCTATTTAGGCGTAAATGCCGCTTCCAACAACTTCGACATTTTCACCCGTGGCGCATATATGGCAACTATCATCTTCATTCTCATCTATCTCTGCATATATGGGGCGGGCATTCTAAGCCCTACCCGACAGAAAGGCGACGTCACAAACCTGCTGATGCTTCCCGCCACACAACTGGAGAAATTCGTAGTGCGTTTTTTAGCGGTTACCGTCGGACTGGTCGTCATTGCATGTGTCAACATTGTGCTTGCCGACCTGTCGCGCATTGTCATTATCCGGCTGTTCAGCAATACGGAAGAATTCCGGCACATCGTTTTCGACCAGTTTTTCACCAGCCTGCTGTGCACGCACAGCGTAACCGTCTACAACAACGCCATGGAGATAAACCTCACGCCGTTCACCTTATTATGGTTTCAGTCGCTCTACATCATGGGCGGCTGCCTATGGCAGACGAAAAAGGCACAACGCACCACGGTCACATGGGTCGTCGTGCTTTGGACCGGGATTTTCCTGCTGACAATCATGGGAGCGGAAACATCCATCGACCTGCTGCTCCATGAGATTCAGGACAGCAACGAAATCGTACAGATGGTTGTCGGCGCAGAAATCCTGCTGTCTTTATTCACGCTATGCAACTGGTTCATCGCTTACCGCCTGTTCTGCACCATGCAGATAAAAGAACGCAGTTTTATCCAACTTCCTAAATTTTTCAGACAATGAAAGAGTCACAATTCAACATACACCGCTTCCTGCTTGTCGCCAAACGCGACATCATGGAAGACTGGAAAGGCAATCTGACCAAAGGGATTGGCAACTATGCCCTCTACACCATTATCATGATCAGCCTTTTCATCAATTCACACGGCATGAAATTTCAGGATTTCATTGCCAACATGGCGGAATGGATACTGGTGTTCACTTCGATTGTGTTCATATTCGTATCGTCCGACGTATTGTCGCCATTGTCATCCAAGGCGAAACGAATCAGTTTCCTCAACCTACCGGCCACGAATTTCGAAAAATTCGCATGGCGTTTCCTCTATGTCAGCGTAGGTTTCCTCGCCATCAATCTGGCGGCCATCATCCTGCTCGACATCACCCACTATCTGCTGCTTCCGCTTTTCAATCTCGGCGAAGGCTATGCCAACCTGCTCACACCCTGTCTGATAGCGAAAATTTTCGACATTCTAACAAACATTAACGCCAGCATTGACGGAACAACCATCGATATCAGCGCTATTTCAGTGACTACCTTTCTGGTGATGTCGCTTTGGGCGCACTCGCTCTATCTCGTAGGCGGCTGCATTTGGCAGAAGCATCCGCTGCTCAAAACCGTCAGCGCACTGTTTTTCCTGTTCATGCTGATGCTGATCGTACTGAAAATCTTTTCGCCCGTTATGTTGGACCTCAAACCGTTCCTGGCTGAATTTTTCCACAACAACGGAATCAAGCCGTTTGTCATTATCGTCGATTGTGTAATCGGAGCGTTCACGCTGCTGAACTGGTGGATTTCCTACCGCATTTTCCGCAGCATGCAGATTGTCAACCCAAAACTGTTCAGACGATGAAAGAATCACAATTCAACATACATCGTTTCCTGCTTGTTGCCAGGCGCGACATGGTGGAAAACTGGAAAGACAATCTCTTGAAATGCATAGCGCTCTATGCACTCTATATGCTCTGCTATTTTACCTACGGGATAAAGACAATCACCGCTATGCCGTTCCTTATTGCCCTCATCTCCTTAACCGTATTTCTATTTGCATCGTCCACCATCTTCAGACCGTTAAAGAAAAAAGAAGGAAGAACGTCATACCTGTCCCTGCCGGCAAGCCAAATTGAGAAATTCCTGTGGCGCTTGTTCTATGTCACGATAGGATTCCTCCTTCTGAATTTCATAGCAGTCACCGCTATGGAAATCGCCCATTGGATAACCGATTGGACAAAGGGAACCGTGCAAGAGGGAAAACATGTTTGCCTGTTTCCATTGATTGCGAAAGAAATCGCTATCAGCACCCCTCCCGACATCGCAGACTTTGCAATAGCAATATGGCTGTCGTCACTTTTCGCAATTGGCGGCAGTCTCTGGCAGAAACACCCTTTTCTGAAAACCCTGACAGCCCTGCTGATCATCTACCTGTTACAGCTGTCTGCGCGGATTCTGCCAATAAACACCTCAGCGTTATCCGACCCTGCCTACCTAATCATCGGTACATTCTTCGGACTGCTTTGCCTGCTGAACTGGTGGATTTCCTACTGGATTTTCTGCCGCACACAGATTGTTAAACCCAAACTGTTCTGACATTATGAATTTTAAAGAAAGCAAACCCATATATTTGCAAATAGCCGACCGTATCATGGACGAGATCCTGCAGGACATCTATCCGGAAGAGGCCCGCATCCCGTCGGTACGCGAATATGCGGCAACCGTGGAGGTGAACGCCAATACGGTGGTACGCTCCTACGACTACCTGCAAACCCAGGAAATCATCTTCAACCGCCGTGGCATCGGATACTTTGTCAGCAACGGAGCGAAAAATGCCATTCTGTCCCTGCGCCGCAAAGTGTTTCTCGACGAAGAACTGCCGGAAATGTTCCGAAAAATCCACATGCTCGACATTTCAATGGAAGAAATCACCCGACTTTTCAACAAGACAAAAGAAAAAAACAGCTAAAAGTGTAGCAAAGACCTGCACATTTGCGTCTATACAACTAAACATTCAACTTATATCTGACACACAATTATGAAGGATTTGATTGTTGCCGCCGTGCTGGCGTTGCTGGCCGGCGGTTCGGGAAAAGCGGAAACCCTATGGGGAACAGTGTCCGACAACAACGGACAGCCGGTGGAGTTTGCCACGGTTGTGGCGCTCGCCGACAGCGTGCAACGCGGAGGGGCCGTCACCGACAGCATCGGCCATTATCGGATGACCTTGCCCAACGGCTCCTACACGCTGCACGCCTCTGCCGTAGGCTATGAAACGGCGGAACAACCGTTTACGCTGAAAGGCGACAGCCGTATCGACCTGACGCTCACCGCTTCGGGCATACTTATCAATGAAGTGAACGTGGAAGCTTCCGCCATCCGGCGCGAGGCCGACCGCTTCGTGATGAACGTGGAAGACATGCCGTCGACTGTCGGGCAGGACGGAAAGGAACTGCTCCAGCAGGCTCCGGGCGTATGGATAGACAACGAAAAGATTTCACTCAACGGAAAGAGCGGCACGAAAATCTATGTCAACGACCGCGAGATCAAGCTCAGCAACGAGCAGCTGCTTGCCTTTTTGCAATCGCTGAAGGCGGAAAACGTGAGCCGCATCGAAATCGTTCCGCAAACGGGCGTGGAATACAGTGCCGACACCAATGCCGGCATCATCAAAATCACGCTGAAAAAGAACCGTGCCGACGGCGTTATGGGCAACGTGTCCATGTCGGGAAGCATGGGTGAAAGCGAAGCCTTTCTTTCGCCGAGCGCAACGGTAAACGTGCAGGCCGGAAAATGGTCGTTCAATCTCAACGGCAACTACAGCCATGCGCTGAAACTCGAACGCAACGTGTTCGACAACATCACCTACGACAGCGGCATGAGCTACAACGCCTCCACGCTGATGAACGCCCGAAAGCTCCGCACAGGAAGCCTCCTTGCCGGCATTTTCTACGATGCCGACCCGCGCAATTCGTTCGGACTGGAGCTGAACTATTCCCGCTTCTACAAACCGGTGATGCTGACCACCAACGGTACATTCGACCGCCTTACGCAACTGGAAAAGCTGAACGGCAACTACCAACAGCGAAACACGAGCGACAACATCGACGCTACGTTCAACTACATACACCGACTTGACACGGTCGGTTCAACGCTGAAGGTGATAGCCAACTACACACGTGCGGACGAGAACCAGAAAATGAACAATCTGCGCCACACCGTCGTCGGCGATCTGCCGTCGGACTCCATTTCGCGAAGCGATGAAAATTCGCTGTTCGACGTGGCCAACCTCAGCCTCGACTGGGAAAAGATTATCAACCCGAAATGGACCATCGGCGCAGGCGCCAAATACACGTTCAACCAAATGAATTCCGACGCATTCTATGAATACCAGAAAGCCGACGCATGGCTGCCCGAAACGGCACGCAACTACAGCGAACGCTACCGCGAAAACATTGCCGCCGTCTATGTAAAGGCAGCCGCCAACTTCAGCCACATTTCGGTTTCCGCCGGACTCCGCGGCGAATACACCGACGGCAGCAGCCACGGAAAGATTGTGGAGCAAAGCTATTTCGACCTATTCCCCAACGCATCGGTCACCTACCGTCTGGACGAACAGGGAAGCAACTCGCTGACAGCGAGCTACGCACGCCACATCACGCGACCGTCGTTCTGGGCGCTCAACCCGGTGCGCGCACAAAGTTCCGACTACACCTACCAGACCGGCAACCCTTACCTGCGTCCTTCGCATAACAACAATGTGAGCCTGACGGGTGTCTACAACTACCGCTACTCGCTGAACGTATGGGCCGACATCAATCAGGACCCCATCATGCAGGGAGCGATGACCGACCCGCAGAACCCCGACAATGCCCTGTTGGGGCAGGTGAACGCCGACACGCAATACTCGTTCGGAGCCATGCTGACACTGCCCTTCCAGTTCACAAAATGGTGGTCGCTGAACACAAATCTGATGTATATGTACCTGTCCGACCGGATGACAGCCGAAGCACCCTTACAACATTCCAACCTTGTCATGGTCAATGTCAACACCATTTTCAACCTGCCGCTCGACTTCTATCTGACGGCAAGCTATATGTACCAAAGCAAGACACGGTTCGGAAACATGGAACTGCAACCGCTGTCGTTCCTCAACGCCAGTCTGAAAAAGACGTTTGACGACCGACGCTGGACGGTGGCGTTCAACGCCAACAACCTGCTGAATGCCAGCTTTGATTTTACCACACGCACCGACGGCTACCGCAATGCAACCAAAATGCGCAATCCGTCCAGTTTCGTACTGTCGGTGACCTATAATTTCAATTCCGGCAAGATGTTCCAGACCAAACGTATCGAAAACAACGCCGACGAATCGCGACTGCAAAAAAGTTCCGGTGTCGGCAGCGGGAATTAGCGTCCGGCGTTTGCAGAATCCACACCGTTCAACTAACTTTGGCATGAATTAACCAAAACCAACACAATGAAACGCATATTTCTTTCAATTTTTATTCTCTGCCTGGCCGTACTTGGCATGCAGGCACAACTTCTGTGGAAAGTGGAATCACCGTCGGGCAACGTAGGTCCGTCGTATATCGTAGGCACCTACCATTTTGCGCCGGGAACAATGACCGACAGCATCGCCGGACTGCGGCAGGCACTTGCCGAAACGGAACAAATGTACGGCGAAATGGAGATAAGTGCCACAATGTCGCCCGAAGCCATACAAACCTCTATGAAAGCTATGATGCTGCCTCAAGGCACCACACTTTCATCACTTTTCGACGAGACTACCCGCCAGCAGCTTGATGCAAAACTCAAGGAATATTTAGGAGTAGGACTCTACAATTCCGGCTTCGACGCTTGGCAGCCAATAGCAATCGCAACAGAACTCGTTAACCGCATTGCAATGAAAAAGCATCCGGAAAACACAGGTTCGGGTATGTTCGACTTCTACCTGCAAATGGAAGCTAAAGCACTCGGCAAACCGGTCTACGGACTGGAGACATTGGAACAGCAGTTGGATATAATGTTAGGGATGCCCCTTTCGCGACAAAAGGAACAGCTGGAAGGCCTGCTCCTGCACGAAAAGGAGATTGAGGAAATGATTCAGTCTATCATAACGGCCTATTTCCGTCAGGACTTGCAAGCGATGTTTGAAGCCTCGATGAAGAAATCAGGCAACAAATACGACAGTACTTCGGAGGAGGACGAAAAGCAACTCTACAACCGCAACGAGGATTGGGCCAAAAAGCTTACGCCTATATTCCGACAGAAGCCGACACTGGTTGCCGTAGGTGCCGCACATCTTCCCGGCGAACGCGGACTCCTCGAACTGCTGCGCAAAGCCGGATTCAAAGTAACTGAATATAAAAAGTAAAAAGTAACCCCGATATGGAGAATTTTCTTGAAGCGAAAGGCATTGTCAAGCGATTTGCCAACCATGTGGCACTCGACGGCGTCAGCATTGCCGTGAAGCCCGGACGTATTTTCGGACTGCTCGGGCCGAACGGCGCAGGCAAGACAACGCTTATCCGCATCATCAACCGCATCACGATGCCCGACGAAGGCGAAGTGACATTCAACGGCCGCCCGATGCAGGCCGACGACGTGTTCAGCATCGGCTATCTGCCGGAAGAACGCGGACTGTACAAAAAAATGAAAGTAGGCGAACAGGCCATTTTCCTCGCCCGTCTGAAAGGCCTCGACAAGCAGACGGCCACACGCCGCCTGCACGAATGGTTCGACAAGTTCGGCATCATGCCGTGGTGGAACCGCAAACTGGAAGAACTGTCGAAAGGCATGCAGCAGAAAGTGCAGTTTGTCATCACCGTGCTTCACGAGCCGGAACTGCTGATTTTCGACGAGCCGTTTTCGGGCTTCGACCCGGTCAACGCGGAACTGCTGAAAAAAGAGATACTCGAACTGAAGCAAAAAGGCCACACAATAGTGTTCTCCACCCACAACATGAATTCCGTCGAGGAAATTTGCGACGACATCGCCCTGATAAACCATTCGAAAGTGGTGCTCAACGGCAAGGTGAACGAGGTGCGCTCCCGCTTCAGCACCGGCATCTATCAACTGGTGACAACCGGCGAACGCCGCCTGCAACCGAGCGACGACATCGAGCTGATTGACGTGCACGACACCGACGGAACCACCGTCTACAGTATCCGCAAAAAAACCGGAATCGCCAACTCCGCACTGATTTCGCACATTGCCAATGAAGTGGAAATACGCTCGTTCACGGAAGTGCTTCCGTCGATGAACGACATTTTCCTGCACGTTGTGGGACAGAAACAAATCGTTGAACACACAAAACCCGAAACGTTATGAACAGCAAAATATGGTTAGTGGCGCAACGCGAGTTCAACACCCGCGTCCGCAAGAAGTCGTTCATCATCATGACCGTACTTTCGCCGATTCTGATGGCGGCACTCATTTTCGTACCCCTGCTCCTTTCGATGATAAAGGACAGCGACACGAAGACCGTAGCCGTTATCGACAACACCGGCCTTTATGCCCCGGCTCTTGAAGGAAACGAATACTACAAGTTTGTTCCTACCGACAAGATGTCGGACAGTTTCAAGGACAAGGAGAGCGATATTTTTGCCGTGGTGCAAATCACCGGCGACCTCGTCGACTACCCCGAAGCGGCTGCCATCTATTCGCAGCGCGAAGTGCCGAACGACCTGCGCCAACTGATGGAAAACCAACTGACGGAAATGGTCAGAAATGAAAAGCTGGAACGCTACAACATTCCGGAACTGAACAACATTGTGGACGACATGCAGAAAAAAGTGGAAGTCACCACCCTGCGCTGGACCGAGGACGGCAACGCCCAGGAATCCATCACGGAAGTCTACTCCATCATCGGCGTTGTCCTCACCATGCTCATCTACATGTTCGTGCTGACCTACGGCGCAACGGTGATGCAAAGCGTGATGGACGAAAAGAGCAACCGCATTGTCGAGCTGATTGTGTCGAGCATACGGCCCATCGACCTGCTGCTCGGAAAAATCATCGGCATCGGCTTTGTAGGCATTTTCCAGATGCTCATCTGGGCCGTACTGCTGTCGGCATTCGTCACAGTGGGCAGCCTGGCTGTCGGCGTGTCGCTCGTCGGAAGCACCCCCGACATGATGATGGCCTCCGGCTCCATGTCGGCTGTCGACCCGGAACTGCTGACAGGCATTTCGCTGATTCTCAACATGCCGCTGCTGGAAATCGCCCTGCTGTTCATCGCCTATTTCATCGGCGGCTACCTGCTCTATGCCTCATTCCTGGCAGCTTTCGGTTCTGCCATCAACGAGCCGCAGGATTCACAACAGTTTATGATGCCGGTCATCATCATTATTCTCATTGCCTTCTATATCGGCATGTATAGCGCCGAAAACCCCGAAGGACCGCTGGCGTTCTGGTCGTCGTTCATACCGTTCACGTCGTCCATCGTCATGATGGTGCGCATCCCGTTCGGCGTTCCCCTCTATCAGGAACTCATTTCGCTCGGACTGCTCTACGCCACAGCCTTCTTCGTGCTGTGGATTTCCGCAAAAATCTACCGCGTGGGCATCATGATGTACGGCAAAAAGCCGTCGTATGCCGACATTTTCAAATGGCTGAAATATTAAGCAGCCGCCAATCTCCGGCACAGATACGACAAACTCAAATTGACCGGCACGATGACCGGCAACTGATTGAGATAGTTTTAATTAACCCAAATTCGATAGGATTTGGGTTAATTTTTTTTATTCAAGATTAAAAGTTGTTACCATTGGCAGGTTTTTGAACCTTTAAATCAATATTTATGACATTTATCATATATTTTATAAGCATTTCACCTTACCTTTGCCAATTGAATTTAAAGGATACAGTGATTGCAGAGAATTATAAAACATTTTGAAATATATTTTTATGAACAAACGAACATTTTCATTCTACGCTAAAAGCGTAGCAGTATGTGGATTGTTATTTGGTTTGACCCTTGCATCATGTGGGAACAACGGCCAACAGCAGGCAGCAACTGCACCTGACATTGCAGTTACAACGCTAAAAAAGGCGAATGTCCACCTCGAAACCGTTTATCCAACAATCATCAAAGGTAAAAAAGATGTTGAAATCCGTCCACAAGTGACGGCGTTCATTACACGCGTTTGTGTAGACGAAGGACAGCAGGTTGCTGCCGGACAGACATTGTTCATTCTTGACCAGGTTCAGTACGAAGCAGCTGTTCGCCAGGCTGAAGCAGCAGTTGCAGTGGCTCAGGAATCAGTAAACTCAGCAAGCATTACAGCTGAAAACAAACAGAAACTTTTCAACAAGAACATTATCAGCGAATATGAAAACACGCTTGCCAAAAACGATTTGGCACAGGCAAAAGCCCAGCTTGCACAAGCACAGGCCAGCCTGGTTACTGCTCGCAAGAACTTGTCGTTCACAGTAGTAAAGGCTCCGTCAGCAGGCTATGTAGGTTCTATTCCTAACCGTGAAGGTTCATTGGCAAGCCCTACATCACAGACTCCGCTGACAACGATTTCCGACATTTCTGAAGTATATGCCTACATTTCTTTCAACGAAAAGCAGGTACTTGAAATGACCGACGGAGGTAAAAAATCGTTGAGCGAAGCCATCAACGCCCTGCCGGAAGTGAAACTGGTTCTTTCCGACGGAACAGCCTATCCGCTCCCGGGCAAGATTTCAACCCTTACCGGACTTCTTGACAACACTACAGGCTCAGCTTCGGCACGTATCCTCTTCAAGAACCAGAACGGCATGCTCCGCAGCGGTTCTACCGGTACAATTGTCATTCCTATCCAGGAAGACAGCGTATTACTTGTTCCACAAAAGGCTACTACCGAAATTCAGGACATCAAATACGCTTATGTAGTAAACGACTCCAACAAGGTTGTTTCTACAAAGATTGAAGTGCTTGCCAACAACGACGGTAAGAACTACGTTGTCACCAACGGTCTGAAGGAAGGCGACCGCATCGTAGTGGAAGGCGTAGGCGTTAAGGTCAAGAACGGAAGCGTCATCAACCCCGTTGAGCAGAAAGCACAACAATAAGAATTCTACATTCATAAAAACGACTGATTAAAACATAGTTATGAAATTAGATACATTTATTAACCGCCCTGTACTCTCGACGGTTATCTCAATATTTATAGTCATATTGGGCTGCGTGGGGCTATTGTGGCTGCCAATTACACAATATCCGGACATTGCGCCGCCTACAATCCAGGTGAGCACCACCTATACGGGTGCCAACGCCCAGACCGTGCTGAACTCCGTGATTGCGCCTATCGAAGAGCAAATCAACGGTGCTGAAGGTATGACCTACATGCAGTCAACAGCCACCAACACGGGTAACGCCACTATCACTGTCTATTTCCGTCAGGGATTTGACCCGGACATGGCAGCCGTCGACGTTCAGAACCGTGTGGCAAAGGCACAGAGCATGTTGCCGGCCGAAGTAACCAAAGTGGGTGTCATCACCAAGAAACGTCAGACATCCATGCTTCTCGTATTCTCCCTCTACTCACCCGACGGTTCGTATGAAACGGAGTTCATCGAGAACTACATGAAAATCAACGTCATCCCGCAAATCCAACGTGTATCCGGTGTAGGTGATGCCATGGTGATGGGTGCCGATTATTCTATGCGTATCTGGCTGAAGCCGGACGTAATGGCTCAGTATCAACTGATGCCGACCGACATCACGGCAGCCCTTGCCGAACAGAACATCGAAGCGGCTCCGGGACAGTTCGGTGAACGCGGCGACCAAAGCTACCAGTACATCATGCGCTATAAAGGCCGTCTTGTCACTCCGGAAGAGTTTGAAAACATCGTCATCCGCACCAACCCGAACGGCGAAGTGCTTTATCTGAAAGACGTTGCAGAACTCGAACTCGGACGTGTTGACTACGGTTTCTCGAACAAGACAAACGGACAGCCTGCCGCATCAGCCATGATTTTCCAGACAGCGGGCTCCAATGCAACACAGGTTATCAACGGCGTATTGGCCGAAATCGACAAGGCAAGCGAAGAACTTCCTGACGGATTGGAATTCAACATTTCAATGAACACCAACGACTTCCTCTTTGCTTCTATCCATGAAGTAATCAAGACCCTTATCGAAGCGTTCATCCTCGTGTTCATCGTGGTTTACATCTTCCTGCAGGATATCCGCTCAACCATTATCCCGGCAATCGCCATCCCGGTAGCCCTTATCGGTACATTCTTCGGTCTGTACCTGATTGGATTCTCCATCAACTTGCTGACTTTGGCTGCATTGGTATTGGCTATCGCCATTGTGGTGGACGACGCCATTGTGGTGGTCGAGGCGGTTCACGCCAAGCTGGACGAAGGCTACACCTCCGCCCGTCTTGCCGCCATCGACGCTATGCGTGAAATCGGTGGAGCACTTGTCTCCATTACATTGGTCATGATGCTTGTGTTCGTGCCGGTATCATTCATTTCCGGTACGTCAGGTATCTTCTACCGCCAGTTCGGTCTGACAATGGCCATCGCCATCGGTCTTTCCGCATTGAACGCGCTTACCCTTTCACCGGCTCTTTGCGGTATCTTCCTGAAACCGCACAAGGAAGGCGAAAACAAGAAAAAGTCGGTCATCGACCGTTTCCACGACGGATTCAACCGCATGTACGACAGTATTCTTGAAAAATACAAAGGCTACACGAAATTCTTCATCAACCACAAGGTGACATCATTCGGCATCGTAGGTGCCAGCATCGTTGCACTTGTCATGCTCATGCTCAGCACTTCTACAGCCCTCGTTCCGAACGAAGACACCGGCGTGCTCTTCTGTATGGTGAACATGCCTCCTGCCACTTCACAGGAACGCACCATCGAAGTGATGGACGAAGTGGACAAGATTCTGGCCGACATTCCGGCAATCAACTACCGTACGCAAATCATCGGCTACAGCTTCCTTGCCGGACAGGGTAACACCTACGGTACGTTCATCATCAAGCTGAAAGACTGGAGCGAACGTACGAAGGAAGAAAGCGCGGAAGCCATCCTCGGACAGCTTTACGCACGTACAGGCCAGCAAATCAAGGACGGTAACGTCATGATATTCCAGCCGCCTATGATTTCCGGTTACTCCGTGACGAGCGGTTTCGAATTCCAGTTGCAGGACAAGACCGGCGGCGACATCAACAACTTCTCGCAAATCGCCCAGGACTTCCTTGCCAAACTGAACCAACGTCCGGAAATCCAGATGGCATACACTACATTCAACCCTACATTCCCGCAATATATGGTTGACATCGACGTGGCCAAGGCAAAACAGGCAGGAACCGATCCAAGCACGGTGCTTTCTACACTGCAAGGATATTTCGGCGGTATGTACATCTCCAACTTCAACCGTTTCGGTAAACTTTACCGTGTGATGATGCAGGCCGCTCCAGAATCCCGTGTTTCTCCGGAATCGTTGAACCAAATCAAGATTCGTGTCGGAAGCGAAATGGCACCGATTACCAACTTCGTAACATTGAAGCGTGTCTATGGTCCTGACATCATTTCGCGTTTCAACATGTACACGTCAATCTCTGTCAACGGTACGCCGAATCCGGGTTACTCGTCAGGTGACGCCATCCGTGCTATTGAAGAAGTGGCAGCTGAATCGCTCCCGCAGGGATTCGGCTATGAATTCTCCGGTATGACCCGTGAGGAACAGTCGACATCTTCATCTTCAACAGCCGTTGTGTTCGGTCTGTGTCTGCTCTTCGTTTACCTGCTTCTTTCGGCACAATACGAAAGCTACATCCTGCCGTTGGCGGTTATCTTTTCTATTCCGTTCGGTTTGATGGGTTCGTTCATCTTCGCCAAGATTTTCGGCATCAACAACAACATCTACCTGCAAATCGGTTTGATTATGTTGATTGGTCTGTTGGCCAAGAACGCCATCCTTATCGTTGAGTTCGCCCTCGACCGCCGTCGTACGGGCATGAGCATCGTAGGTGCAGCCGTTGCCGGTGCAGCCGCCCGTCTGCGTCCTATCCTCATGACGTCATTGGCATTGATTATCGGTCTGCTCCCGCTGATGTTCGCTTCAGGTGTAGGTGCAAACGGTAACAACGCGTTAGGTACAGGTGCCGTAGGCGGTATGCTTATCGGTATGATTCTCCAGGTTCTCATCGTTCCGGCACTCTTCGTAGCGTTCGAAACACTGCAAGAGAAATTCGTACCTATCAAATGGAAAGATACCGACAACACGGAACTGCACGACCAAATCGAACAGTACAATCATTAATCTATTTTATTTGATTCGAAATGAAAATCAACAAAATATCAATGGCAGCCATCGTCTTAGCTTCAGCTATGACGATGGGCAGCTGCCACATCTACAAGAAATTCGAATTGCCGGAAGAGGGACTGTCGGCTGAAATTGCCGCCGCACAGAAGGAAGAAACCGACTCAACGGCATTCGGCAACATCGCCTGGGACGAAATGTTCACCGACCCGCAGCTGCAGGCGCTTATCCAGATTGCACTCGACAAGAACGTGGATTTAGAAAATGCCCGCCTGAATGTGGATATTGCCAATGCACAGCTGATGGGTGCAAAACTCAACTACGTTCCGTCGCTGACACTCTCGCCTAACGTGGGCGCAGCCTCCTACGACGGCTCGAAAATCACTTCCAACAGCTGGTCATATCAGGTTCCCGTTGCTGCAAGCTGGCAAATCGACCTCTTCGGCCGTCTGCTCAACACCAAACGCCAGGCCAAAGCTGCATTACTGCAAAGCGAAGCCTATCAGCAGGCCGTACGCTCGCAAATCATAGCCGGCGTAGCCAACTGCTACTACACTATCGTCATGCTCGAACGCCAGTTGGAAATCACCAACGAAACAGCCGTACTGTGGGAACGCAGCATCGAGACAATGAAGGCGTTGAAAGAAGCCGGACGCTACAACGAAGTGGCCGTTGTTCAAAGCAAGGCCAACTACAACAGCATCATGGCCTCTATCCCGCAAATCGAAATGCAGCTCCACGAAGCCTACAACTCCATGTCGCTGCTGCTCAATTCGCCGGCACAACGCTGGACCATCGACAAGGACTACGTACCGACATTCCCGGAATACATGGCTGAAGGCATACCGATGCAGTACATTGCCGCCCGTCCTGACGTAAAAGCGGCAGAACAGTCGTTCGCAATGGCCTACTATTCCACAAATGTGGCACGTTCGGCCTTCTATCCGAACATCGTCATTTCGGCTAACGGCGGATTCACCAACCTGTTGGGAAGCATCATCCAAAATCCGGGTGTATGGTTCTACCAGCTTGCCGCATCATTGACACAACCTCTTTTCCAGAACGGAAAGAACATTGCCAACTTGAAAGCAGCCAAGGCACAACAGGAACAGGCACTCAACACATTCGAATACACGGTATTGAGCGCAAGTTCGGAAGTGTCCGACGCACTGGTGGCCTACAACAAGAACCGCCAGCGTGTTAAAATGCTTCAGGAGCAAGTAAATAATTTGGAAAAAGCTGTGGAATATAACAATGATTTGCTAACTTTAGGGACAGCAACGTATCTGGAAGTCCTGACTGCACAACAGTCACTGCTGAGCGCACAGCTCTCGGAACTCCAGTGCGAACTGCAAATCAGCCAGTCGGCCATCAACCTCTACCAGGCTCTTGGCGGCGGCCGATAATAGCGTTTGTCAAACCATAAATACTTATAACCATGATTAGTCCATTAGCTTATGTTGACCCGGGAGCCAAACTCGGTAACAACGTGACAGTACATCCTTTCGCCTACATCGACAACAATGTCGAAATCGGCGACAGCTGTGAAATCATGCCTTATGCAAGCATTATGCACGGTTCACGGCTGGGAAACAACATAAAGGTGTTCAACGGTGCCATTATCGGAGCCGACCCGCAGGACTTTCGCTGGAAAGGCGAACAGACTTACTGCCATATCGGCGACAACACCGTCGTAAGAGAGCAGGTAATCATCAACCGCAGTATCCGCGAAGGAAAATCTACTGAGATTGGTGCCAACTGCTTCCTGATGGCAGAAACGCATATCGGACACGACTCCGTGATTTCCGACAAATGCGTTTTGGGCAACGGAGTGCAAATCGCCGGTGACGTGTTCATCGACACCTGCTCCATCCTTTCAACCGGAGCGAAGGTGAACAACGGCAGCCGCATTTCCTGCTGGGTATTCATCAAAGGCGGTTGCCGAATTTCAGGCAACGTACCGCCGTTTGTAATCATGGCACACAATCCGGCCACCTATTACGGAGTGAACGCCATGGTCATGCGGGAAAAGAAGAACCTCTTCACAGAGGACATCATCGACGACATTGCAAAGGCCTACCGCCACATCTATCAATGCAACACAACCATCTACAACGCGCTGAAACGCATTGAAAACGATGTGCCGCCCAGCAAGGAGCGTGACAAGATTGTAGAGTTCATCCGCAACAACAACTGCAAGATTATCGCACTGCCACACATCGACATGTATCAGTAAGCAATACATACCGACAAACAAAACGAACGGAACATTCCTCACCGGATGTTCCGTTCGCTGTTTTTTAGCCTGGCGACAGGCTTAATCCATCGGATATTTTACGCCCCATTCGGCACGCAGGCTGTCGAGCAGGCGCATGATGCGGAGCGTTTCGGCATGCGGCATAAACTCAGTTTCCACAGCACCGCGGCGCATGGCCTTGAGCGACTCGATAACTTCATACTCATAACCGGTAATCTGCGGTTCGCATTCAAAGCGTTCTACAAGGATATAGTCGGCGGAATACACCTCAGCCGTCTGCGGGTTGTTGATATTGTCGACTACGATATAGCCTTTCGTACCGCTGATGACTCCCTGACGGTCGTTCGCACAAAAGGCCGTTGTCTGCATCACCGCCATCCGTCCGTCGGGATAGGTAAACGTCATGCTGTTCTGCAAGTCAACGCCTGTCTCACCTTTAAAACAAGTGGAAGAGACACGGCTGTAACCATTTCCAAACAGCATCATCATGAAGTTAATCGGATAGACACCGATGTCGAGTAAAGCACCGCCACAAAGTTCCGGACGAATAATGCGCTCCTTATCCGCCATCGGATAGCCCAGCGAAGCAGTTATCATCATCGGTTTACCAATCATGCCACTGTGTGCCAACTCTGTAATCTTTTTGGAGAAAGGCATAAAACGTGTCCAGATAGCTTCAGAAAGAAACACGCCCTTTTCCCGCGCAAGCGCTATCAGTTCCTCCGCTTCGCGCGCATTGGCGGTGAAAGCCTTTTCACACAATACGGCCTTTCCGCGTTCCAGACACATTTTCACTTGGCCATAGTGATGGGAATGAGGCGTTGCAACATAAATCAAATCCACCTCCGCATCGTCGGCCAATGCTTCGCACGAACCGTAGCTTTTCGTAAAGCCCCACTTTTCCGCAAATGCGGCTGCTCGCGAAGCATCGCGGGCAGCTATGGCATAAAGTTCCACACTTTCCATACCCAACAGCGTCACGGCCATTTTTTCGGCAATATGTCCGGCACCGATAATTCCAATTTTTGCAATCTTGTCCATATAAGTTTGAATCGATTTTCTACAAATAAAAAAAGCTGTGTCACGGACCAATATCCGGACACAGCCTCTGTGGAGATGGAGAGATTCGAACTCTCGTCCAAACGTGGAACTAATATGCTTTCTACACGCTTAGTTTCGACTTGATTGTCGGTAGCAGGCAGGATCGAAACTACCAACCTGAAACGTATCTCCTAAAATCTCGGAACGCCACCGGAGAACAGGCATTCCCAGCCTCGATTTTCTCAGCACCACCTTATCGAAACGTCTCGAAGCAGGGCAATCGGGTGATGTCTCGTTTCTACCACTGTGGCAGAAATAAAGCTAACTTACTATACTTCGGTTAGGCAGCGAGAGCGTAGTTATTTTCGCCAGTTAAATTTTTGATGTCTGAGATTATAGAGCATAGCCATCATCGCTCTGCGTGCTTACATACCACCTCTACACGCTGTCAAAACCGGTCATCCCCAATCTTGCGCAGTCACCTCGAAGGGTATAGCGAATTACAAAGATATATATTTCACAACAGAAATGCAAATTTCAGCCCCTTTTTCGACTTTTTTTCGATAAAAAGAGATTTTGTAATTTTAGGACAGGAGGCGGCTCGGCATAGCCAAATTTGAAAACAGTGTTTTCATTTGCCTCTGCTCTCGCCTTTCGCTATCTTTGTAAATAGATTTGGATTTTGGCGAACAAACAAGCGTTTATGTTTAAAGCAACAAAATATATCATAGCAATCGTGGTGATATTATTTTCGTCATGCAATTCATCGAAGGACAAGACTCTGGAATTAAGCGACAAAATGCTCCAGACGAATCCGGAGAGAGTATTGTTCGTTTTGGATTCTTTGGAAAATGCCGGTGGACTGAATGAGGAAGAACAGCTGCATCTGACCTGGAACCGCGCCATGGCGCATCAGATGTTGGGAATGTCATTGGCAGAGGATGAAGAGCTGCCTAAAGCAATTGCATACTATCAGACAGAGGCCGACAAACAGGCAGACAGCTATCTCCTTGAGGCATCATACCTCAAATGGACAGGCAAGGGAACGGAGGCAATAAACATCCTCGACAAGGGGATTGCCGAAATTACGGACTCAACAAAACGAGTAAAGCTGATGGCCGCACAAGCCGGACTGTTTGAACATCAGCAAGAATATGAAAAGGCAACTACGGTGCTGAAAAAGGCCTTGGCATACAATTTACCCAAACGCGAGGAAGCCATATTGAACTATAAAATTGGATTGAACCTTTCATTGATGGGCGACCCGCAATCCGAACATTTTTTCGGACAAAGCGTCCGGCTGGCTACGGAAAATGGCGATACTGCCATTGCCTGTGAGTTTCTGCGCAACTATGCCGACTATCTGTCGAACAACGGGCAATATCGCCGTTCTAACGACGTGTACCATCAAATCGGCAGAATGATGCCACAAACGGCCGAACTGTCGGCAGTTCAAATGGCCATGGCCGGCAACTACATCAATCTGCACTTGCTTGAATCCGCCCGTATCTGCAACGACAAGGCCATTGAAAACGAAGCGAAACTGGAAGCTAAAGGTTTTGCCGACATCACACGCAGAGTTGTGATAGAGCTGGAGCGTTGCTTATTGGATTATGAGAACGGAAAACCCGTATCCTATGTGGACTTCTCCCGCTATTGCGATTCCATTACTGCCGACATGCAGGCAAAGGAGAACACCCTGGCAAGACGACAGGAAACGAAAGAACGCCTGCAATGGGCCAACCATGAATTGGAACTTGACAGACAACGGATGGGATGGATGCTGTCGGCAGCAATCCTGTTGTTGCTTTTCGGCGTGATAGCCGGTTATCTATACTACAAAAACAGGGTTCAGCGGCTGGCAGAGGCTGAAGACAGGATTGATGCGCTGACACGGATGTTGGCAAAAGCTCAAACGGCAACAGAAGAAACGCCGGGCGAAAAACAGCAAAAGACGGAAGACGATGCCTTTTTCAAGAAAATACTCTTGCAGCAATTGGGAATCATCCGTGTGGTAGCAAGCACTCCCACCAATCAAAATCAGGCTCTGCTGAAACGGATAGCAGGCATCGGCGAAGGCAAAATTCCAACTGACAGCCTCCTCGTGTGGTCGGACCTTTATCTCACCATTGACCGCCTCTACGACAACTTCCATAACCGCCTTATGGAGCAATATGGACACACACTTACGGAAAAAGAAATACAAATCGCCTGCCTCCTGTGTGCCGGTTTCTCCACAAAAGAAATAGGCGTTATCACCCAACAGTCTGATGCCACAATTTATGTCCGCAAAACCTCCATACGGAAGAAAATCGGAGCGGCTGAAGGGCAGGATATTGTAGCCTACCTCAACGGCATTAAAGGCAATTAAGATTCAACAGAACCATATTTAGATTTACAGAAAGCGTAACCATTGGTATTCAATCGGTTACGCTTTCTGTATTTAGACTATTTATTTGGTGATTTAGTCGCCATAAGGTTACTCCCTACCCTAATTTTGCGTCATCAAAAGTCCACGGCATTCCCAACGCCGGACAACAAATATCGACATTAACCAAATAAAAAATATAGAATGAAACGACTGACATTTATTGTTGCGACACTGGCGCTTGCCTTATCCGCACTCGGCAAGGATATAAAAGGCCGCGTTATTGACATGAGCGGAATGCCTTTGGAATTTGTAAATGTAGTTCTCCTTCAGGATTCTGCATTTGTCGACGGCGTAATCACTGACAAAAACGGCAATTTCACTTTGCCATGCGATGTAACGGACAGACTGAAACTCCGGCTGTCATTCGTTGGCTTCGACTCAAAATATGTGGATATCACTTCCGATGGAGAATTGGGAGACATTCAAATGACCGCTTCCGGCAGTACTCTGCTAAAGGATGTAGTAGTCAAAGGACATACCACTTATTTGAAAGGGAATGCTCTGGTTACGAATGTAGAAAACAGCATTCTGGCCAATGCCGGAACGGCAAAAGATGTACTCCGACAGATACCGATGGTCGTCGACAACAACGGCAATCTGGAAATATTTGGCAAGGGGACACCGACCGTTTATATCAATGGACGCAAAATTACCGACTTGCAGGAATTATCCACCTTGCTGTCCGGCAATATCCGTAATGTGGAAGTGATAAGCAATCCCGGCTCTTCTTATGCCGCCGACACAAAGGCAGTTATCCGCATTCGCACAAAGAAGCTGCAAGGTGACGGCTGGAGCGGCACATTCAGGTCGACTGACGGATTCCAGCATTATTTTCAAAGCGCAAATTTGGTGAATTTGAAATACCGGACGGGAAATTTTGAAATATTCTCCAACTTCACCTACAACACCGGCAAGAGTTGGGAGAAAAAGTCGACGGATATGGCAACTTTTACAAAATCGGAGTGGAATCAGCGACTCTCCACGGTCAACACCAAACATTACAATGGCTTTTCAGGCAAATTAGGCTTTTCATGGATAATCAACAACAAGCACTCCATTGGTGCCTTTTATCAAAACGAATTTGCTAAAAATGAGAACAAGTCAGTCCTTGAAAGCGAGGTGTTTGAGAACGATGCATTTTACGACAGTTGGAAAACGGATGCCGACAACCTGTCAAAAAACACACCCAGACATGCGGCAAACATCTATTACAATGGACAGACAGGCAAACTCAATATCGACTTCAACGCCGACTACATCTGGAACAAAGGATTGCAGCACACCACGAATGAAGAAACAAGCCAAATACAGGAAGACCGGCACATAACGACGTACAGCCAACGAAAAAGCAGTATGGCTGCCGAGAAACTGGTTTTAAGCTATCCCATTGGGAAAGGCATTTTGAGATTGGGTGAGGAATATACAAACTCCACCACCCGCAACCGCTTCCAAACGGAATGTGCCGACCTTGAGAACACAAAGTCGACGATAAAAGAAAACAATATAGCCTGTTTTGTCGAGTTGATGCAGCAGTTCGGCAAGTTCAATATCGGAGCGGGACTAAGATTTGAGCATGTAAACTATGATTATTTCGAGCACACTCACTCTAAAAACAACCTCAGCCGCAACTATAACAACGTCTTCCCTACGTTTAATGCAGCTACCAGCTTGGGGAAAGCACAAATGTCACTTTCATATAGCAGCAGAGTGGAAAGACCCGGCTATTCCGCACTAAATGCAAATGTTTCCTATCTTAACCGAATGACATACGAGTCAGGCAATCCGCGTCTCCAGCCAACGGAACTGCAAAACTTGGAATACAGGATAGTATGGATGAACTATTTTGCACAAGTGGCATACACCTATTTCGACAAACCTATTGTAAATACCACCAAACCGTACAGCAATGACGGCGAAATAACCATTCTTACCTATGAGAACTTTGACAAAAGGCATTTCCTCCAAGCATTTATGGGTGGACAGTTCAAGTTTGGGATATGGCAGCCACGAATAAATGTGGGAATGTTTACACAGTGGTTTGACATTGAAGTCAACGGTGACAGCAAAAGTATGAATAAGCCGATAGGCATTGTTCAATGGCAAAATGCGCTACATTTGCCTCTGGACATCTGGCTGAATGTTGACGGCCAGTTCACAACCGCAGGAAATGACAGAAACATTTATGCAACCCATTCGTCCAGCATAAATGCCAAACTATACAAGGAATTCTGCAAGAAAAGACTCAGTCTGACGTTTGAGGCACGTGATATCTTCAATGGCTCCCGACAGAATCTCACTTTATACAACAATGCCGTCACCCTCAATCAGCAGAATTTCAGCGATATGCGCTATTTCATGCTCACACTGCAGTACAATTTCAACGTAACGCGCGATCGTTATCGGGGAACAGGTGCCGGCAACATGGAGAAAAAACGCTTGTAAATCTCACGAATCCGATTACGGGTGAATATACACGGAAACAAGAAAAAACATCTCCATTTTCATTTTTTCGCCAAAAAATTTGCACAATTAAAAATCTATGCATACCTTTGCACCCGTAATCAAAACGCCTCTTTAGCTCAGTTGGCCAGAGCACGTGATTTGTAATCTCGGGGTCGTTGGTTCGAATCCGACAAGAGGCTCAAGAAAGCAACCAGAAACGGTTGCTTTTTTTGTTTTCTACCCCTGCGGATTTCCACCGATGAAACTTGCACATCGGGAATCCAACGGCTAACTTTACCGGCAATTACAACTCTCTCCGATTTATGTTTGAAAAGATTTTCGCAGCACCTTTGCAAGGCTATACGGAAACAGCCTGGCGCAATGCCCACCACAATGCTTTCGGTGGCATCGATGCCTACTATACGCCTTTCGTCCGTTTGGAAAAAGGAGAAATCCGCAACAAGGACCGCCGCGAGACCCAACCGGAATCCGACACTACCGGCTGCTTTGTTCCGCAAATACTGGCATCGGAGCCGGAAGATTTCCGACGACTCACTGACTATCTTGTCGCCCTGGGCTACCGCGAGATTGACATCAATTGGGGCTGTCCGTTTCCGCCTGTCGCACTGAAAGGCAAAGGTTCCGGCATACTGCCGCATCCCGACAAGATTGAAGCACTTGTAAATGAAATGCGAAATTATGCGGAAATCCGTTTTACGGCAAAAATGCGGTTGGGCTGGCAATCGGCCAACGAATGGCAGCAGCTCTTACCCATTTTGAACGACTCTCCCCTGCAACACATCACGCTGCACCCGCGCATCGGAAAACAACAATATAAAGGTACCGTCAATTTGGATATGTTCCAACTGTTCTACGACGAATGCCGCCTGCCACTTGTCTATAACGGCGACCTTTGCACACTTGAAGACATACGCCAACTTCACACCCGTTTTCCCAAACTGAAAGGCATCATGCTCGGGCGCGGACTGCTTGCTAATCCGGCTTTGGCACTCGAATACCGTAACGGACAAACGATGAACAATCGGGAACTGCTGAACCGCACAGCCGACATGCTCCGACAAATCCGCGACCAGTACAGTAAAACCATCGAAGGCGGCGATGCCCAGCTACTGCAAAAACTGAAAACCGCATGGAAATACCTCCTTCCCGACCTCGACAAAAAGCTCCGCAAAGCCATCCTCAAAGCCCCGACCCTCACCGCCTACGACTCCGCCGTCACAACGGCATTACTAACAAGGCCTGAATGACAGCTAAATTGAGACTTGACTCAACCACTAAACAAAAAAGACTGACCATAAAGATTCGATCTCAAGTCAGTCTCTTAACTTTTACAGAAAAACGATTTCTGTCTGTTCTATTCTTATTTTACCACGTAAATCCGCTATCCAGTGTATATACAACCCCTTCAGAAGTCACCCGATCACCAAAACCAATAGCATAATAAATTATAGGAGTTTCTAAAGGAGTCACATTTCCTTCATAGTCAATCGTTGAATCAAAAACCATATACCAGCCTTTTTGGTATCCCCGATACAAAGTCTCCATAGAGTTGGTACGACCAGATACATCAGCATACATCCAACTCGATCTCAAATACAAATATCCGTCTTCTTTTTCTTTATTTGTGTAAAAATCCAACGATGTTGTAGCCTCACTTTTCGAATTACTTTCCTTATGAATATAATTATCGGTTTCAGATGGACCATAATTGGTACAACCCTTTGTAAGAGGCACTTTTTCTCCCTCCAAAACTTTTGAAACTGTAGCCGACACATATACTGTTTTTCCGGTATACGCTTCTTTCACTTCATACCAAGAGCCCGACTGAGACACAAACTCAAACAGCGTCCCCTTACTTGCCTTGTAAAGTGCTTCACCTTTCGTATCCGGTGACTGCCGTATATTCACATTCGATTTGGAAATAACAACCACCTTTTGAGGAATTGAATAATCCTCGGCAACGACTGATGCACTCATTAATAAACAAGTTAGCATCACCAACATTTTCTTCATAACTTAATCCTTTTAAATTAAACTTCAATTATTGCTTAATAATCTCTATATCTGGTAAATTTTAAATTTTGCATGCATACAACTCGGCATGCACATTCCAACATGACTTCCGATATATGTCGGATCACAAATCAAATATTTGTCCCCTTCCACATCAATGCAATCCCCCTTTATATCATCATTGAAATGGACCGCCACAAAAACATGACCTGGAGCTGAGACTAATACTGTTTTCAAACCCAACAATTTCTCCATCAAGTAACTAAATAAGAAAGATCGGTCTTCGCAATCACAATAAGGATAGAAAAACATTTCCTCCTTAAAAAACGGTTTTTCCCTTCCAAACTGGTCTCCATCTGTTTTATACTCAAAACCAGTCTGCACAAAATCAAGAAGTTTATTAGCAGCGTCTTTCTCAGTAAGTCCGACAAGCATTGGCTTAAGCTGTCCCAACAATGATTCTTTAGCGACACTTTCCATCGGTTCCCGCGCATACATCACCCAATCATCATTTAAGAAAATCGGCATTGTTTCATAGAAATCAATTAGATTTCTATTTACAGAAACAGTAGCCATAATATTAGAAAATTTTTCCGATTTTACAGTCCGCATTTCAGTTGGATTATAGTCAAACTTTATGCTGGAGCAATTCCCAAAATCCAGAGCACGAGTAGCATCCTTCATATTTTCCTTATATGAATAAATAGATTGACCACCTTTAAAATCGGCATCCCATATATAATACTTCTTTCCATTCAAAGTAATATAACTATATGCTGCAATCTCTACAGTTGCAGGAGCCATCATTTTCAACTTATTACCCACCAGACAAATGCGAGCATCATATCCTAATTGTGTCAACAAAAAGGTTTGCAATACAACAGCGTCATCACCTTTTCCGACCAATCTTTCAGCAAGAGAAGAACAAAACTGCTGCATTCCCCATCCGTTCAATTGTAAATCGGAGACAATTTTGACACAGTCATACAACATATACTCATACTTTGATTCCGCCAAATTTTTCAAAACTCGAGCGACCTCCTTTTCTGAGTTTCCCTTTAACTGGAATTTCATATCATTTGTCCAATGAACAGAACAAGGTGTACCAAAAAAATCGAAAACAATACACTCCACATCCGAACGGACTTTTTCTATATTGGGGATTTTTATCTCTGGCAATTTGATTGGAGGATTCTGCTTTTGCACCTCTGAAAGAGGGATGACAGCAACATCAGGAATTTCTATAGGTTCCAGACGTTCAGGTTCTTTTTTCGGCTCCTCATATATAATTGGTTCCTTCGGCTTTGGCTTCATCTTTGGCATTTCACCCTTCATTGCCCTCATTTCCTCCCAACTTTTTGCTACATACTCAGCAAATTCAAGATTCACCCTACGGCGATAATTCTCAAAGTCGGTAGTTTGTTGCTCTTTCATCTGCAAGAAATCCTGCTGTACACGTTTTTTATATTCTTCAAATGATTCCTGGGCCGACAAACAAAAACAAGAAGACAAACAGACGGCCAATAATAAAAGGTTTTTCATACTGTCCCGATTAAAAGCGTCTTAAATATGTACTTATTACACATTTAAGACGCGAGATTAGTATATTATTTTTCCGTATCGTAAATCATCTTAGCTTCTTCAGAAGTCAAAGAGCGATTATAGAAACGTATATTGTCAAACTTAAAGATACTTACCCCATCAGAATCGCTTCCTATTTGAAATTTCTGCAGATATACATTGAACGCATAGAATTTTGCCGTATCAACTCTTCGACCATCAACATACAATTCCATGTATCTCTCATCGTCGGTTGTAACTGCATTTACCGCCACCTGATGCCATTTTCCATCCTGTATTGCATTATAAGAATATCCGCCAAATTCAACATCCTTCAATAACGAATGTTGGATTTCCACATTGAAAAAATTGTCACCATTTGCAGAAATTGTTGGACCTACTATTCTTCCATTATCTAAGGCCAATATGATATTGCCCACAGAAAAATCCTTTATCCAGAAGGATATTGCAAAATTTTCATATTGTTTATGCAACGGATCTCCAGGAATAGTCATCCACTGATTCTTAAGAGAATTAATTAAAACAGCCTTTCCTTTGCCATTAGGAGTATCTGTTATAATATCAGGATTATTAACAAACACACCATTTAAATCAGCTCCTGACAAAACATTTATAGCCGAACCATCATCAAACGTGCTATAATACACCAATCCATTATTAATATTAGGCTTCGGTACATCTGTATTTTCTTCAACATCTTCTAAAATATCATCAACTATATCACATGAATAAAATGTCATAGACAAAGACATTACACAGCAAAGCATCAATGCATTAATTTTGTTTTTTTTCATCTTTCTTTATTTTTCTGAATTATAAATTTCCATAATCTGACTACTTGTTAATGCAGAACCATAAATCCGCAAATTATCCATTTTCAAAGAAGATTTATACGATATGCCATATCTATAGTCTGCAGTAGATCCACCCAACATCACTTTCAAACCATCTGTTGAATAATAAGGAGCAGTACCAGTATCTACTTTCACCCCATCAATATAAAGATCCACCTGATTTTTATTACTTACAAAAGTCAACATATGCCAACTGTCACTCTGAATCTGGTTTGCTTTATATGAAAATTCCACTTTCCTATCATATTCGTTAGTCTTAAACACAAATTCATTTTCTTCGTTCATATAAAAAGATCCTCCTTCAACATATTCACTGCCTATAGAAGAAAAGATTGGACCACTACCAAAATCTTTTATCCACAAACTTATAGAATAGACAGATTTATCTTTGACTGGATTATATGGAATTTCTCCGAATTGATCTTTTGTCGCATTAAAAAATACGGCCTTTCCTTTGCCATTTGGTGTATCAGTGATAAATGTCGGATCATTGTAAAGCTGCCCGTCCAAACCATATTCAAATGAATCTTTCAAAGTTCCGTCATCAAAAGTGTAATAAGCCAACAAGTTAGCTTTTACAACGATTTCTCCGTCCGGGGTTTCACCACCTTCTTCTGCCTGTTTTTTAGCAAGCACTTGAACAGAAACTGAACCACCAGGAACATTTATTGTCAAAAATGTCTGCAAATCATCTGCAAGAAGTTTGCTACGATCTAGTTTAACTGTTACTTGTGTCGAATTCCCCATCGTTGTAGTTGCTGACATCGGAGTAACCGAAAGGCAAGTTTCTGAAGGAGAAGATATATTCCAAACCAAATCACCAGCAGTTCCGATATTCTTCACAGAAAACTGCAACTCAGTATATGACGTGCCAAAATCAAGTACCGACGGAGTCACACTTACTTTTTGAGAAACTTCCTGTGAATTCACACTAATATTAACCGGATAGGAATCATTGCCAATATTCACTAACAACTGAGTTGTCACATCCTCAGTTATCATATTTCTATTAACAGAAACTGTTACAGTCTGTTTCCCTTTTGCTGCGACAGAACCTGAAGAAGGACTCACTGTCAAATAATTAGGATATTCCGAAATACTATATTGTAAAGAACTGTTTCCTTTGTTCGTTATTACAAATGATAGTTGGTCATTCTGCGGACCAAAACTAAGCATTTGGGGTGCAACCTCTACGTTGGCTGCAGACGGACTCAATTGAAAATCCAAGGTTGACGATTGCCCGGCATAAACCGTAGTCTGCTTGGTTGTAGTCTGATAACCATTGGCCATCACTTGAACAGTATACGCTCCAGGTTCTATATCTTTAAATTCATAACTCCCGTCACTTCCCGTCGTCTTGGTTATTCCTAGAGAGCTAATGGAAACCGAAGCCCCGGCGATTGGAATATTCGAATTTGTATAGTCTGTAACAAAGCCGCGAATTTCAGCGGTCATAACAACTTCGTCTTTCGTACAACTCCAAAACAACATGGCAGAACAAAAGACCAACACCAAAAAATTTAATTTTGATTTCATAATTGTTTAAGTTTGTTTATTGAGATGAATCCAATTTGACACACAGACATTTGTGCAAACTCCATGCTGATTCGAGACAGACATATATTTTTCTGTGCCCTAAATTGAAAACAAATCCCATTCTTTTTATAATAAAAATCTAAAATTTCCAGATAAACGACAAACCAGCACTCTCATTATCAATCATAGGAACAAATGTCATATTTGCACTATTCCTTTTGACAACAACTCTGCGAGCCCCTTTAGCAGCAACAGCGTCAATCAAGTTGTAAACATACAATGCCGCAGCTGCCCCAATACAAACATTTCGACCATTCTCCCAATTATCAGATTTTGTATTGTAAGTCTGGGCAAATTTGGGTTGTTCTTTCATTTTTTTATAGTAAGATGCTCTTTGATTCTCACACCAGATAATTCCAGCAACACATGCTGCTTCTCCGCCAAGAATCGAATACCCTTTTACCGCACTGCCCTTATAAATCTGTCCCCATCCAGGAACCAAAGAACGAACCATCGCGCTTGCTCCATATTTGTCCGTGAAATAAAAGTCATCAAATTGCGGGACGACATTCGGACATGCCACAGCATATAGCGTATAAAATTCCAATCGGAGCATTCCACCGTCATAACTCTCACACCAATATTCATCAAGTTTTATATAATGTAAGCTTACATCCTCACCTTCCGACTGAATCTGCATGCTATAGATTTCATTTGTCCGCTCATTCACACCTCTTTGTGAAGTCTGCTGCAAACTTTTAGTTTCAAAATCTTCAGTGACAGTGATTGACTCCGCCTTTTCCACAAGCTTGTAAAGTTCTGATTTCGACAACATGCGGGCACCATTAACGGTTTCTCCATTATCAACATATGTAACATAAAAACGATATGTCGAATTTGTCGGACGAGGAGTTTCCGTTATCCATTTAGGCTTTAATTTCTTTGCCGTTTGGGCATACAATACATCTGAAACAGCAAACAGCAAAGAAATTAAAACAACAACGATACGTATCATAACAAATTATTCGTTAGTCACTCGAGACAAAGAGTCCTCTATATTTTGGTTTAATCTATCTAAACGACTATTCAATTCTGCTTTCTTATCCTCTGGTATCATTTGTTTTATTTTCGAAACAGTTTCTTTTGCAATCTGCTTCGGTCCATCAGAATACTCTACACATACATATACATTGTATTGTCTATTTGATTTCAAATAAGTTGAAGTTTTTATAATTACAGTATTCTTCACGATGCCATTAGCCAAAGCTTTAAGGTCCTGTTCAGAGACGCCAAGCCCATCTGTAACGCTTTTACCTTGTTGATTATCACCTGCATACTGCTGATCCTGAGTTGTACCGTCACGCATTGCATTTATAATCATTGTTTCCAATGCAGCAGCTAGTTCAGCCCTAGCCTGCAACGCTGCCATATTTTTTGCTGTTGACAGCTTGAAATGCTGGGCATTACCTACGGCTCTTAATCCTGGTTTTTCCTCTTGCAAAATCTCACAAATATCCTGTTCCAGCTGCTGACCTCTTTCTTCATTGACCACAGAATTCTGCGGCTGTGGTTGCGGTTGATAAGTTTGATTGTTACTTACTCTTTGTGCAGATTTACAAGAAACAAAACAAAAAGCGACACTGACCAATAATACTGAATACTTATTCATAGATATTAAAATTTTATTACAGAGTTCTGTTTTTATTATTTCCCACTTATTTAAAACAGCAGAACCCGTTCTATTTTAAACAAGTTTTCACATTCGCAAATATAACATGAATATTTTTACCCCCCCCATTCAATATATTTTAACACATAATAAACCTATCTAAACCTATTTTGCCATAAAAAACATCAAAATAGACAGTGCATTAACACACACCTCTCAATCAGAAACCCCAAAATACAAACACTAAAGACATAAAAAACGAATCCTGTTAAACACCGAAATAGAGTCACTACTGTCCACTAAAAATGGACAAGGTTAAAAATTAAATAAATTCGGTTCAC
>UQUV01000033.1 GCA_900544305.1 uncultured Porphyromonadaceae bacterium | reverse complement strand
TCTCTGTGACTTGTTTGACAAATCGAATTTCAAAAATGTCAAAGACCGATATGATTATAGTGAACTGAATTTATTTAATTTTTAACCTTGTCCATTTTTAGTGGACAGTAGTGAAGTCATTTATGTTTTTATCTAATGCGACCGGGATAGGCTTCCAATGCCTTTTCGAGCACGAACAGTGCGCGCACAAGGTCCTCTTTTTTCAGCACATAGGCAATGCGCACTTCGTCGCGGCCAAGTCCGGGTGTGGTGTAGAAGCCCGAAGCCGGAGCCATGAACACAGTTTCGCCTTCGTATTCAAATTCACTCAGACACCATGCGCAGAACTTGTCGGCATCGTCCACCGGCAGGCGTGCCACCGTGTAGAACGCACCCATCGGAATCGGCGAATAGACGCCCGGTATGCGGTTCAGCCCGTCGATGAGACATTTGCGTCGTTCCACGTATTCGTCGTAGTTGTCGCGCAAATAATCGTCGTCCACGTCGAGTGACGCTTCGGCGGCAATCTGTCCGATAAGTGGCGGACTGAGGCGTGCCTGGCAGAATTTCATTACGGCCTTGCGCACCTCCTCGTTTTTCGTAATCAGTGCCCCGACGCGGATGCCGCATTCGGAGTAGCGTTTCGACACGGAATCAATCAGCACCACATTGTTCTCGATGCCTTCCAGGTGGCAAGCGGAGATATAGGGCGAACCTGTGTAGATGAATTCGCGGTACACCTCGTCGGAAAAGAGGAAGAGGTCGTATTTCTTCACCAGGTCGCGAATCTGGTTCATTTCGCGGCGTGTATACAGATAGCCCGTCGGATTGTTGGGGTTGCAGATGAGGATGGCTTTTGTGCGCTCGTTGATGAGTTCCTCAAACTTCTCCACTTTCGGCAGCGAGAAGCCTTCCTCGATGGTGGTCGTCACCGTGCGGATAACGGCTCCGGCCGAAATGGCAAATGCCATATAGTTGGCATAGGCCGGCTCCGGCACGATGATTTCATCGCCGGGATTCAGACACGACATAAAGGCAAACAGCACGGCCTCGGAGCCGCCCGATGTAATGATGATGTCGTCGGCAGTCAGATGGATGTTAAACTTTTCGTAGTAGCGGGTCAGCTTCTCGCGATAGCTTCGGAAGCCTGCGCTTGGGCTGTATTCCAGCACCCGGCGGTCGATGTTGCGGATGGCGTCGATGGCGGCCTGAGGTGTGGGCAGGTCGGGCTGTCCGATGTTGAGGTGGTACACCTTGATGCCACGGGCTTTGGCGGCGTCGGAAAGCGGTGCCAGTTTGCGGATTGGCGAAGCCGGCATTTCATTTCCGCGAACAGATATTTTGGGCATATATATTCCTTGTTATATAGTGGCAAACGGCCGGCACGGCAAAACCGCATCCGACAAATCGAGCAACAATCCCGCTTGCCGCAGTTGATTAAACAATCTTTTTTACAAACACATGAATTACAAAGTTAAGCAATAAAACGAGAAAACCAAAAATGTCGTTCTTTTCTGTTTTTTTTGATGCGGGTACCGGCTGTGAAGGGGCGTATTTTGAGAAGAAAAGGAAAATGTGAACATCGTTGGGGTGGATGTGAATAGACAGTATCGGATATAAGTGTCTAATTTTGTGACGGATAAAAAACAACAAGTATGATTAAGAAACTGTCTATATTTACGTTTTTAGGTTTGCTTTTCATGAATGGAAACGCACAAACGGTTCTGTCGCTGAGCGATTGCATCAAGATAGGGATAGAAAACAACCTCACGCTGCAGAGCAAGAAAAATGAAATTGAGAAAAATCGGCTTACCGTTTCGGAAAACCGCTCGAAACTGATTCCGCAAATCAACGCCTTTGCGAATTTCAACGATAATTTTGAACCGCCCGTATCGGTGACCGACGGTTCTGCCTACGGAAATCCATACAACGTGACAAAGACACTGCAATATGGTGCCAACGCCGGATTCCAGTTGCAGATGCCGCTTTACAACCAGACCGTCTATACGTCTGTTTCGATAGCCCGCACGATGGAAGAAATCAGCCGCCTGGGTTATGAAAAGGCAAAAGAGGACCTGACGATGGAAATCAGCAAGATGTATTATCTGGGTCAGGCTTCCGCCGAGCAAATCAGTCTGATAAAGGCCAACATCGCCCGTCTGGAAGAACTGAAAGGTATCACGGAAGCTTTCTACGACAACGGTATGGCGATGGAAGTGGACGTAAAGCGGGTGAACATCAATCTGGAAAACATGCAGGTGCAGTACGACAATGCTTGTGCCATGCTCACACAGCAACTCAACTTGCTGAAATACGTCATCGACTATCCGGCAGATGCGGAAATCGCCCTCGAACCGGTCGACACAGAAAGTATTCTTGAGGTGGAACTTACCGGACTTTCCGACAATCTTTATGAATTCCGCCTGCTCGAATCCCAACTGGAAATGGCCGAACAGCAGAAACGCATGATTCGCGACTGCTATCTTCCTTCCCTATCATTGACGGGAAATTTTTCTGTCAGTGCCTATACCGACAAGGCCCGCTACTGGTTCCAGTCGCATCCGTCCGCCAAGTGGTACGACTCCTACGGACTTGGTATTTCGTTGCGGATTCCAATATTCGACGGACTCGACAAACGGTATAAAAAGCAGAAAGCAAAAGTGGATATCCTGAACTTGCAACTGGCACAGGAAAATACCCGCAAGAATATGGAAACCCAATATGCCAACGCCACTAATGACCTTCGCAACAATCAGCGGAACTTCAAGAAACAGAAGGACAACTATCTGCTTGCCGAAGATGTCTACACCGTTACGACTGACCGCTACAAGGAAGGCATCGCCTCGATGACCGAAGTGCTTCAGGACGAAATGCGGATGAGCGAAGCGCAGAACAACTATATCAGCGCCCACTACAACTATCGCCTGACCAATCTTTCGCTCCTGAAACTGACAGGCAAACTCGACATATTAAGCAAATAAATCAAACATCCGAAACAACATAAAAACAGAAAACAATGGAAACTTCAAACAATACAGCAAACAACAGCAATACAACTAACTCTCGCGAAGAAAAGACCCGGAAACTCAAGAAACTGCGCCGCTGGCAAATCGTGGTCAGTCTGTGCGGTGTGGCTATCATCGTGGCAGGACTGATTGAAGTGGCGCTGCTTTTCTTCGACTACAAAAGTACGGAAGTGAGCAACGACGCTCAAATCGAGCAGTATATCTCACCGGTTAATCTGCGTGCCTCGGGCTACATCAAGAAAATCTGCTTCACCGAGCACCAAGAAGTGCACAAGGGCGACACGCTGCTCATTCTCGACGACCGCGAATACCGCATCCGTGTCATGGAAGCTGAAGCCGCTTTGAAAGATGCTATCGCAGGTGCCAATGTCGTCGACGCCACTTTGCAGACAACACAGAACAGTGCAGCTGTCTACGACGCTTCCATCGCTGAAATCGAAATCCGCCTGTCGAAGTTGGAAAAGGACCGTCAGCGTTATCAGAACCTCGTGGAGCGCAAGGCTGCCACCCCGATTCAGCTCGAACAGATAGAAACGGAATATGAAGCTACAAAAAAGAAGCTCGATGCCGTAAAACGTCAGAAAACGGCAGCTCGTTCAGGCGTGAACGAGGTGGAAACCCGACGCAAGAGCACGGAAGCCGCCATACAGCGTGCCGAAGCCGCATTGGAAATGGCAAAGCTCAATCTTTCTTACACCGTAGTGACCGCTCCTTGTGACGGCAAGCTCGGACGTCGCGCTCTGGAAGAAGGCCAGTTCATCAATGCCGGACAGACCATCACCTATATCATCCCCGACACTCAGAAATGGATTGTGGCCAACTATAAGGAAACGCAAATCGAAAACCTTTCAATAGGACAAGAGGTGAAAATTACGGTCGACGCTGTCAGCGACAGGGAATTTACGGGCAAAATTACGGCTATTTCCGGTGCTACCGGTTCGAAATACTCCCTTGTCCCGACCGACAACTCTGCCGGAAACTTCGTGAAAATCCAACAGCGTATTCCGGTAAGAATCGACTTTACCGACCTTACCAAAGAAGATAACGAAAAACTGGCTGCCGGCATGATGGTAGTCGTCAAAGCTAAATTATAGAAAAAAAGACTATGGCTTCATATCCTAAAAACTATCCGTTCTATAATTGGGTGCCGAAACCGCTCGGCATTCTGATTCTCCTCTTTCTGTTTCTTCCGATACTGACAGTGGGCGGAGTCTATTCCTCCAATGTCGGAGAAATGGTGGGCGGATTGGGCATCATTTCCGAACATATCCAGTTCGCCACATTTGCCACCTCTATCGGGATGGCTGCATTCGCACCGTTCTTCTATCGGCTGGTATGCATCCGCCGCGAAAAGATGATGTGTCTGGCAGGATTTGTGATTCTTTATCTGCTGAGCTATGTCTGCGCAAAGACCGACAGCATTTTCCTGTTGGCTCTCAGCAGCCTTGTGATGGGATTTGTGCGTATGGTGTTGATGATGACCAATCTGTTTACGCTTATCAAGTACGCTTTCAACATGGAAGCTACCCGCAACATCACTCCTGGACTGGAACCGAAAGATGAAGAAGGCTGGGACAAGCTCGATGTGGAAAAGAGCAGCAGTCAGCCGATGATTTATCTGTTTTTCATGATTCTCGGTCAGATGGGAACGTGGTTGACCGCATGGTTGGCTTATGAATACGAATGGCAGTACGTGTACTACTACATGATGGGAATGGTGCTTGTTTCGATATTGCTTGTGTTTTTTACAATGCCTTACCACAATTATATCGGACAGCGTTTCCCGATTAATTTCCGCAAGTTTGCCAACGTGGTGGTGTTCAGTGTGTTTTTCCTGTGCATCGTATATGTGCTGATTTATGGAAAAGTGCTTGACTGGTACAGCGATTTTTCCATCCGTTGGGCCACTGTCATTGCAGTTGTAACCGGCTTGTTGGGAATTTATCTGGAACGGATGCGCGGATCTCATTTCTTCCTGTTTGACATTTTCAAGTTGCGCACAGTGCGGATGGGAATGGTGCTGTTTCTGTTGCTGATGATTCTCAATTCCAGTTCCATGCTGGTGAATGTATTTACGGGTGTCGGCATGAAAATCGACAACTGGCAGAATGCCACGCTCGGCAACTGGTGTCTGGTCGGCTATGCCATTGGTGTCATTCTGGTGATACTGCTTCGCAACAAGGGCGTGCATTTCAAGTATCTGTTCGCTTTGGGATTCCTGTTTATCGGATTTTCAGCCCTGTTCATGTATTTCGAAGTGCAGACCGACGGACAGTTTGAACGGATGAAATATCCTATCATTATCCGTTCGGTGGGAATGGTGATTCTGTATGCTCTGACAGCTGTCTATGCCAACCAGCGTATGCCGTACAAATATCTGTCTACATGGATTTGCATCATGCTGACGGTGCGAATGGTGCTCGGCCCGGCTATCGGAATGTCGCTCTATTCCAACGGTCTTCAGGAACGCCAGCAGCATTATGTCACCCGCTATGCCCATGAAATTGATATGCTGAATCCCGATGCCTCAGCCTCGTTCATGCAGACCGTACAGGGAATGCAGTATCAGGGAAAGAGCAAAACGGAAGCCGTCAATATGGCTGCCATGTCGGCAAAAGGCCGCGTACAGGTTCAGGCCACGCTTTCCGGTGTGAAGGATTTGGCCGGATGGACATTCTATGCTTGTCTTGCCTGCACGATATTTGTGCTGGTAATACCGTATCCTAAACGAAAATTACTAACTTAGCGGAAGTTTGGGAAACATCCCCCGGACTTTCGCTTATGGAAAACCACGACGAAAGATTGAAACAACTGAATGATGCCCTTGAGGCAAAGACTTATATATGCAGCTCCGGCGGTACTTTGCACACATTCCCGCCGGTGCTGAAGGACGCCGCCTATAAGGTGAACGGTATCGGACTGATTATATGCAGGTCGGGCGGCTTTGATTTTCGTCTCGACGGAAAGGACTACAAGGCAAAGCCGGGCGACACGCTTTTTGTGCCTGAATATTCGTCGTTGGAAGTGACGAAGGAAGAAGAGGGGCTGGAAGTTTGTGTCTTGATTTATCAGGTTGAACCGATTCGCGACATTATGGGAAATCTCGTTCTGTCGATGTATCCCTACTCGCAGTTGTCGGCTGAGCCCTGCTATGTATGGAAAACGGGCGAAGAGCAGGAGGTGGTCCACTATATGCGGTTGCTGGAAAGTACGCTTCCTTTGGAAGACAGCCTTTTCAACCAACATGAACGGAAGTTGCTCTTGCTTGCGTTGACCCACCGACTTTGTTCCATCTATAGCCGGAAAGTGGCAGCGCAGCAGAATGGCGTGGGCCATAAGCATGAAGTGTTCATGAAACTTATTGAACTGATTGACCGCTATTTCATGCAGGAGCGGGGTGTGGAATTCTATGCCGACAAACTCTGCCTGTCGCCGAAATATCTGTCGGCACTTTCAAAATCGGTCAGCGGCTACACGGTGCAGGAACTGGTGTTCAAGGCCATCATGCGCAAGAGCATGTCGCTGCTCAACAATACGCAGATGACCGTGCAGGAAATTTCCGATATGCTGAATTTCCCGAATGCCTCCTATTTCGGCACGTTCTTCCGCAAGCAGATGGGCATGTCGCCCCAGCAGTACCGCAACAATCTTAAAACTCAACCGTGATGCCTACCGTCGGCAGGATGGTGCCGCCGAGGTCGTGGCTGATGCGTTCCATGACGTAGTGTCCCGGACGTTCGGGGTCGGTGAGTTTGTTGCCGTTTTCGTCGGTGGCCGGAGTCAGCAGGTCCTGTCCTTTCACACTGAAATCGTACACGTTCTGCACGTCGATGTAGCCTCCGATTCTCCAGTTTTTGAAATACCACGTTTTGTCGATACGCAAGTCGAGCTGATGATAGGCCGGGTTGCGTTTTTCATTAAATCGGGTGTTGTCGGTGTAGGGGCGGTGGCGTTTTTCCCACTCGTCGATACGCGATGAGCGTTCTTCGTCGTAAGGCGTGTAGGGGAGTCCTCCCGAGAATTGCCATTTTGCGCCGAGCGTCCAGTTGCGCTTGAAGCGGTGGATGGCCGTGAGTGTGATGATGTGGCGCACGTCCCATGGCGAACTCCAGTAGCCTCCGGTCGGGTTCAGTTGCGCATCGGTGCGTTGCAGGAAGGAACGCACGAAGGTGTAGGCCGTGTTGATGGTCGTGTTCCAGAGATTCATGTGGCGCCACGAGAGTTCCACTCCGTAGCTGTGGCCTTTTCCGGCAGAGCGTGCCGGCACGTCGCCGATGATGTAGTCGGTGAAGTCGGAGGTGGTAACGGGCATTCCGTCAAGCAGCGACAGGGGTAGCTGGGAGTAGTCCTTGAAGAATCCTTCGGCGTTGATGACAGTCATGCTGGAAGGAGTGAACGACACTCCGGCTACGTAATGGTTGACAGCCGAATAGCGCAGTCCGTCGGTCTGTCGGTAGCCTTCGATATCATTGCCGCTGTAGTCGAGAAGCGTCATGGTCGGTTCCTGGAAATAGCGCGCTACGCTGGCTGAAACCGTCAGCTTGTCCGTTGCTCTTGCTGAAAGGTTGAGTCGCGGTGATAGTTGGCGCAGCGGATTGCTTGTTCGCGACGAATAGGTCATGCCGTCGGCGCGAAGGGATAAACTGGCAGAAAGCCGTTCGTCGAAAAAACGTCGGTTGATGCCTCCGTAGATGGCATATCGTCCGAAATGTACGTTTGAACTGAAAGCAGCTCCGCCCGATACACCGGCAATGATTTTGAACCCTTTCACGTCAAACCATTCCATATTGAGATTCGTGCGGAGATTCGTTTCTCTGTCCTTGATGTCGAAAAGAAGGGGCAGTTGCTCGTTGTTGTCGGCATATTTGTACAGGCGGTTGTAAAGATAGTCGCCGCTGACAGTGGCACGCAGACGGCCGAAAGAGAAAAGGTGTTCATATCCGATACCTCCAACGAAACTTGTCTGGTCGTTGTTGGGCAGATAGCCGAGTATGTATTCGCGTGATGCAGGCAGGTCCTGTTCCTTTGTGTTGAGCCGGTTGTTGTCGAGAGACCCCAGCCCGAGAATGAAGATTTTGTCCTTGTCGGTAAGGTCGGTAGTCACCTTGAACTGGTAGTCGTTGTAGGTGGGCAGGAACGGGAGTTTGAGCAAAGAAAAAAGCATGCTCAGATAGCTGGTCCGCCACGATGCCGTCATGCGTGTCTTGCCTTCTTTTGTTAGCGGTGTGTTGATGTGCAGTCCGGCGTCGGTAAAGCCCACAATCAGTTTGCCATGGAAGCGTTCGCGGTTGCCTTCCTGCATTTCCATAGACATGACGGAGCTAAGTCCGGGAGCGTAGCTGACCGGAAAGGCGGAAGTGAAGAAATTGGTGGATTGCAGCAGTTCGGTGTTGACCAGCGAGGCATTTCCGCCGGAACCGCCCTGTACGGCAAAGTGGTTGAGCACCGGGATTTCGATGCCGTCAATATAGTAGCGGTTTTCGTTGGCGCTACCGCCGCGCACCAGCAGGTCGTTGCGGTTGGAATTGCTGACGGAGAGTACGCCCGGCATTGATTGCAGCACTTTCGAGATGTCGCGGTTGGCTCCCGGAGTCAGGTCGATTTCCTGAGTGCCGATGCGGAGCATGGATACGGGAGCGTCGAGCGATATGCGGTAGGGAGAAGCCGTGACGGTCACTTCTTCCAGATTCTTTGTAGTCGGTTGCAGTTGGATGTCGATAATGGCCGGAGCGGCTGTGGATACCGGAAACGATTCCGTTATGCGCGGAACATATCCCGAAGCCTCGGCCTGCATGATATTGTAGCCCACGGCGACACCGGTAAATACATATCTTCCGAGCGAGTCGGTTCGGGTCGTCAGGTTATAGCCCAGCAGCGTGAGTTCGGCATTGGCGACAGGCGTGTTGGAACCCAGTTCCATGACTTGTCCTTTTACGGTACCGGTTGTTTGTGCATGAGCGTAAAGAACGGGAATGAGCAACAATAGTAAAGTGAATAGTTTCTTCATTTTCAAAATTTTGGATTTTCAAAGGTACGGATAATAATTGACATAGCAGGTGAAAACGTGCCCCATATCAATAAAAAATGCCGTATAGTCGAAACTATACAGCATTTATGGGATATTTGCGTTACTCAGTCCTATTTCTTTTGCGGACGGAGGATAGCCTTGTAGCGTTCCGGGTCGGCAATGAGGGTTCTTACCGTGTCCATTGCCGGGTCGTGCTTCAGCGTTTCGATGATGCGTCCTTTTTGATAATAATAACGGCTGAGAATTTCAGTGGCGATGATTTCCTCTATGTCCTTGCGGTTGTTGTTGAGGTCCTGTTCAAGGTTGTGCTTGAGCAGTTTTTCCAGTGCGTCGAATGCCGCTTGGGTCGAGTCGTTCATGTAGCCTTCTGTCTTGGCCGTTTCACGCAACTTTTTGAGACCGTCTTCGCATACCTTGTCGTATTCGAATTTTTCCGGATTGATGAATTTCTTGAATTCATTGAACAGGCTGTCGCTGACGGTGAATTCCTCTGCCGGGACACATGTTGGATGTTCGGCTGCATATTTGTTGGCGAAATTGAACGCCCAGTTGTCACGCACGATGTTGTAGGTGAGGCGGTTGATTTCGCCGTATTCCACTTTGACATCCGGAGTTATACCGCCGCCGTCGCGCACTTCACGGCCATGTGCTGTATGGAACACGTTGGTCAGGCTGTCGGGCGTACGTGCAACGCTTCCGTCTGGATTGCGGTGCGAATAGTCGATGGCTTGGATAAGACGGCCGCTCGGGATGTAGTATTTGGCAATGGTCAGTTTCAGCAGATTGTCGTAAGGCAGAGTGCGTGTCGACTGTACCAGGCCTTTACCGTAGGAACGTGAGCCGACCACTACGGCACGGTCGAGATCCTGAAGTGAACCGGCAACGATTTCAGAAGCAGAAGCTGAGGCTCCGTCGATGAGCACGACGAGAGGAATGTTTTCGTCAACAGGTTTCTGTGTTGTCTTATATACTTTTTCGCTTTGTTTCAGGCGGCCTTTTGTGCGGAGCACTTCCGTGTTTTTCGGCACGAAAAGGTTGACAATTTTAACGGCACTTTCCAGCACACCGCCGCCATTGCTGCGAAGGTCGAGCACGATAGTGTGGACTTTCGGATTCTTTTTCAGTTCAAGAAGGGCGGTTTTCACTTCTTCCGGTGAATTGTCGTTGAACGTGGTGAGCTGTATATAGCCGATGCCTCCGTCGAGTGCCTTATAGTAGGACACGGACGGCACCTGTATTTTCTTACGGGTGATTTCAAAAGTGAGGATGCTGTCGCTCACATAAGGACGGTCCACAACGACTCGAACCGTAGTGTTGGCCATGCCTTTCAACTTTTCGCTGACTTGCGAACTGCGCCAGTTGGTAGTTGTGTCATCATTGATTTTCAGAATGCGGTCGCCGGGGCGAAGTCCTGCCAAGGCTGCCGGGCTGCCTTCGAACGGTTCGGAAATCAGCACGCCGTCATTTTTTGTTTCCATAATATAGGAGCCGATTCCACCATATTCGCCCGTAGAAATCTTCATGAAGTCCTCGCTGTCCTCCGCTTTGATGTATTCAGTGTAGGGGTCAAGTTCTTGGAGCATGTAGTTGATGGCGGTCGTGATGTTTTTGTCCGGATTGATGGTGTCGACATACGACATGGCCAGCTCTTTATAGAGCGAGTTGAATATGAGTAGGTTGCGTGCGATGGACGATTTGTTGTCTTTGCTGTTTCCTGTCGCAGCACCAATCAGGCAGGGGGCAACAATGGCAACAATTGCCACTGCTATCCACATTTTTGAATTCTTGTTCATATAGCGTATTCTAAAAATCAGAAATTATTGACTGCTAAAGTACGGCTATTTGTTGGATTATGCATTGTTTTTATACTAAAAATGCGTTAATTCGTCGGCGGTAGGGTGGTTGTCGTGGCCTTATGACAAAAAATGAGAGAAAATGTGAGCTGTGTTATCGGTTGACAATTAGATGATTAAGAAAAATGTGAAAATTTTTTGAAGAATATTGTTGCATAATTGAAAAATTGACACTAATTTTGCAACGCTAAATAAGAAAAGCGACTGCTTCAGTAGCTCAGTTGGTTAGAGCACCTGACTGTTAATCAGGGGGTCGTTGGTTCAAGCCCATCCTGAAGCGCACAATAAAACAAAAAATGCTTCAATAGCTCAGTTGGTTAGAGCACCTGACTGTTAATCAGGGGGTCGTTGGTTCAAGCCCATCTTGAAGCGCGACGAAGAAAGGAATCCATTCGGGTTCCTTTTTTCGTTTTCAGCCATAAAGAAAGCTCCGTTTGCCCTTTTGGGTATTGCGGAGCTTTTTGTTGTGTTAGAAGTTGTAGGGCGGTGGTGTGGTTTGCTGTGGATATTCGATAACGACAGCAGTTCCTGCGGCTGTCACCATCAGCATACTTCCCGAGTCGCCTACTGTTTCAAAGTCGAGGTCAACGCCGATGATGGCGTTTGCTCCCATTTGTGCTGCCGCCTGTTCCATTTCGGCCATAGCCTGTTCCTTGGCTTCACGCAGCACACGTTCGTAAGTTCCGGCACGGCCGCCGACAATGTCGCGGATGCCCGCGAAAAAGTCCTTGAAAATATTGGCGCCGATAATGGTCTCACCGGAAACTACGCCCAGATATTTGACAACTTTGATGTCTTGCAGTGTCGATGTTGTTGTGATTAGCATATTCTTATTGAGTTTTATGTGTGCTCCAAAATTATAAAAAAAGGACTAAAAAGAGAGCAAATTTGGGGTTAAAATCCGCTGTCAGTAGTTTCTCGATAGAAGCGTGGTCTTATTGATGGATAGGAATATGTAAAAAATAGTAACGTGTAAAGCATTGTTTATTAGCGGTATATGAAAATAATTGCAGAAATGGTAATAAAAAGTTGTCGAAAAATTTGCACAGAATGAAAACCTGTATTACCTTTGCAATCGCAAAAGCAAACAAGGCTAATGCAAAGGCCCAGATGGCGGAATTGGTAGACGCGCTGGTCTCAAACACCAGTGGAGTAACATCCATGCCGGTTCGATCCCGGCTCTGGGTACTTCAAACCCCTGATAATCAACTGATTATCAGGGGCTTTCTTTTTTCGGGCGTACTAAAAGTGTACTTCCGGGTCAACGTAAAAATGGAACAACGGCAATCTTTCGGGGAGGTCAAGAATTATGTAGTAGCCACTTTCGGCTGTCTCAAGGAAATGCTGGAAACAATGAAGCGGTACCATGATGAGCGCATGGCAGAAAAAGAAGAAGCCAAACCCGTACCGTTTCATCGGCGGATTTACAACAAAGTAACTTCTTTGGTACGCCCGAAGCTATTCCTCTTTTCGGCAGGTCTGATTGTCTGTGCCACGTCCCTGTTCCTGAATGTCCGTCTGGCTGAACGGATGGGGCAGTTGCAGGACAACGACATGAAATACCGTTATCTGCTGATGCAGGGACAAGCGGACGGCAATACCCTTGAAAGACTGGAGAATAAGTTCAAGTGGCAGCGGGACGAGCGTTTCATCCGCAGCCTGACGGATTCGGTGTTAGACTTTGAGGAACGTTGCCGCAGGCAGGTGGAAGCCTTAGAACGGGCAAAGCTGCTTAATGAGCAGGCTGAGCAGTTGAAAAAGGAAGCTGATAGGTTAGGAAATCAGTAAATAGCAAAAAGCCGAGGTGAAGGATAAGTCCCATAACTTCGGCTTTTGAGTTTAATAGTTATACGTAATTCAAACAGACTATTTTTTTAGACAAGCCTTGACCATCGTCAAGGTTTATATGATATTTTTCACGAAAAAAGAAAAGTGAAATCTTATTGTTCAAGATTTTATTTTATATTTGCGCCGCTTAAAAGGAAAACAAATATATGTAGAACAAAAAACTACTTTTTATGGCAAACTTATCAAAAGAAGGCAATATTCAACATAAACTTGGATTTGCCGGGTTACTCATCACATTGGGTATTGTTTTTGGTGACATTGGAACATCGCCACTCTATGTTATGAAAGCCATCATTCATACTGGAGAAGCTCTTGATGAAAATTATGTTTTAGGCGCATTGTCTTGTATCATATGGACGCTTACTCTTCAGACTACGGTGAAATATGTGCTGGTGGCTCTCCGTGCCGACAATAACGGGGAGGGTGGCATACTTGCGCTTTATGCCCTTTTACGCCGCCACAGAAGAAGGTGGATTTACATCATTGCCATTATCGGTGCGAGCACTTTGCTTGCTGATGGTATTATCACTCCAGCCATTACGGTCACAACTGCCATAGAAGGACTTGAAAGTATCAGTCCGCATCTGCCTGTGATTCCTATTACACTGACCATTATTACCATTATATTTTTCGTTCAGCGTTTTGGTACAAAAAATATAGGACGGTCATTTGGCATATTTATGCTACTTTGGTTCCTGCTTCTTGGAATCGCCGGAGCTATCAGTCTGACTTCCTATCCTCAAGTATTCAAGGCATTCAATCCTTACTATGCCATACGGTTATTAGTGGAATCCCCCCACTGGTTTCTGATATTGGGTGCCGTTTTCTTGTGTACCACTGGTGCAGAAGCCTTATACTCTGATTTAGGGCACTGTGGCAGACGAAATATTACGGTCAGTTGGATATTTGTAAAGGTGATGCTTATTCTAAATTATTTGGGGCAAGGAGCGTGGGTATTGCATCATCCGGAAAGTGCAGAAGGTACAGTGAACCCATTTTATTCAATCATGCCACAAGAAATACTGTTGTTTTCCATAGCAATGGCTACCGGGGCAGCTATTGTTGCGAGCCAAGCTCTAATAAGCGGTTCATTTTCCATATTGAGTGAAGCTATGAACTTGAATTTCTGGCCCCGTATGCGTATTAAGCACCCTACCAACGTAAAAGGTCAGTCATTTATTCCAATGGTAAACCTTGTAATGTATATTGGAGTAATATTTACTATATTGTTGTTTCGAGATTCCACCCACATGGAAGCCGCTTATGGACTTGCCATAACTATTACAATGTTGATGACAACATTGTTGTTGGGATTCTATTTGCATATGCATAACATTCCACGCATTCTATCAATACTGTTTGTCGGCGGATATTGTGTTATTGAAGGTATTTTCCTTGCTGCAAACCTGTCCAAATTTATGGTCGGAGGTTGGTTTACGCTGTTAATAGGTGGATTATTATGTTTTATCATGTTTGTATGGGTAAGTGCCAACAAAATTCGTCGAAAACATATGTCTTCCAAACGGTTAAGTGAATACTACAACATTATTTCTGATATTAAGGCGGACGAAAGCATATCCAAATATGCTTCTAATCTTGTCTATGTGAATCATGCAGACAAAGAAGGTTGTGTGGACGATAAATTGTTGTATTCCATAATTAATAAGCAGCCTAAACGGGCAGATCATTATTGGCTTATTAACCTTGAATTTGTGGATACACCAGACACACTTGAATATAATTGTTCCACATTAATAAAAGGGACATTGTTTAGTATAACCATGCGTATAGGTTTTCGTATAGAACCGCGCGTGAGCCTTTATTTACGACAAGTAGTTGATGACCTTGTTGCGGATGGTGAAGTAGAACTAACAAGCTCTTATCCTTCATTGCATAAGAATGGCATACCGGGTGATTTTCGCTTTATTATTATCCACCGGATATATTATCCTGAAGATTCCCGTAACCGCCGACAAAATTTGCTGATGAGCCTTTATGCCTTAATTAGAAAGATAGGCATTGGAGAACCGAGTGCGTTGGGGCTTGACACATCGGCTGTTGTTGTCGAGCGTGTACCGTTAATTATAGCTAATAGGGCAAAACATATTCGTCGTATAGAGCGGATTAAGCCTGAAAAATGCGATAATGATGCTAATATAGTCTTGGAAGAACAGAATGTATCATAAGTGACTTGCTATAATTATCGTCTGCATTTACGGTTTAGTTCTATCTTTTGTATATACATCCAAACTAACCTAAACCTATTCTTGTTGGCAGTAATAAACGTGCTGGCGAAAAGAGAAAGAATGGCTTTCCTTCTTTTCGCCAGTAGTGTTTTTTATTGCTAATAGTTTGCAGTTGAAATGAACTTCTTAATTTCCTCTTCAGTGGGAAGTTCTATCATATACTTTTGCACGAAGATGTTCGGGTCTAATCCGGCAGTGGCGTATTTTACCAACGTGTCGCCCTTCTCGGTGCAAAGCAGGATGCCGACAGGCGGATTGTCATCGGGTTGCATCACTTCCGCCTTGAAGTAGTTAAGATATAGGTTCAGTTGCGAAGCGTATTCGTGGCGGAACTTGTCTATCTTCAATTCCACGATGACATGGCATTTCAAAATGCGGTGGTAAAACACGAGGTCGGCAAAGAAATAATCCCCGTCTATCAGGATTCTCTTTTGGCGTGCTTCGAAGCAGAAGCCATGTCCCATTTCCAACAGGAAGCGTTGCAGGTTGTCCAGAATGGATTGCTCCAAGTCGTTTTCCGTTACCAAAGCACGGTCGTTCAATCCCAAGAACTCCAACGTAACGGGCGTGTTAATAATGTCTTTGGGCTGCAGCGGCATGGCTTGCCGTTGCACCAAAGCAGATAAGGCTTCTTTGTTTTTCGACAATCCGCTGCGCTCGTAATAGAGGGAATTGATTTGTCGCTCCAGTTCTCTTGCTGACCAACAACCCCTTATTGCTTCCATTTCATAGAAAGCACGTTTGACCGGATTTTCTATTTTAGAAATAAACTTTAAATGAGAATACGGTAATCTTTCAAATAATCTATCAGCTTGTGTATTCCATTCACTTGATTGATTATTAACGGATTGTAATTCGGCACTCACCGTGTGCCGAATTGGGTCTGTGAATTCGGCGGACAGTGTGTGCCGAATTTCGCTTCCTGCCAATATGTATTGTGCGATAGGCTCTTTCAGTTGCGGATAAACAAGGTATAGCCGCCGGAACTCACGAAACCTGCGCTCGTTCAGTCCTTTGACATTCAACCGCTGTTCCAGTTTCTTCAACAGTTGTTCGCCGTATGCGGCACGGTCTTCACCGTTTTGCTCAAACTCCACGATATAGCAGCCCATGAGCCAATTGCGGGCAGTCAGGGCGAGGTTTACAGCGTGTGCGGCTTGCGCCTGCAACGTGCTTTGTATCGTGCTGATATGTTTTACTAATGCTTCAAAGTCCATAATTGCAAAGGTAAGTCTTTTATGGTTAAAACTTTAATTCCGGCAGGCTGTTTATCGCCTCCTCTTTCAATTTATCCACCGCACGGGTGTATTTCTCCGTATGTTTCAGTCCGCTATGCCCGAGCAGGCTGGCAACCGTCTTGATGTTCGCCCCATTGTTGAGGATATTCACGGCGAATGAGTGACGGGCGCAATGCCAGCTTATGTGCTTATCTATCCCGGCTCTTTTCACCCAACGCTTGACGGATTTGCAGCAACTTTCATACGAAGGCAGGTTGAAGATGAGAGCGTCTTTGTTACCGTCTGCCGGCGGTTCTCCCACAAGCGAAAGAAGACCGTCATTGAGCGGAATGACCACACCGCTACTGGCGGAATGACCTTTGGTCTTGTTCTGCTCAAATTTTAGCAGCTTATTAGCGTAGTCGATATTCTTATAGGTAAGGTCTTTCACATCACAGAAGCGCAAGCCACAATACAGGCAAAAGATAAACGCACGCCTTACGTTGGGGTTCTCGTTGTCATAATGGCACGCAATCAACCGCTGGATTTCTTCCGGCGAAAGCACGTCCTTGCGTAGTATCTGGCTATCCGCCTTGCAGGTAACGCCTTTGCAGGGGTCTTTCAGCATCACATCGTGGTCAATCGCATAGTGGATAACCTTCTTGAAACGCTGGAAGATGCTTTTAGCCCCTTCGCCCACGCTCCGGGATTGCAGATAAGCTACGAACTGTTCCATCATGTCCTTCGTGATAAGTTCCGGCTTGATGCCGAACTCGTGCATCGGGTAATGCTCCTTCAAAAAGTCCTTGAAACGGCTTAGGGCGATTTGCACCATCCGAATGTCTTTCTTGGTATAGTCATTGATATAGGCTTGAAAATAATCCAAGAAATTCACGTTCCGGTCTTTTTTCAGGCGATAGCCCAACATGCTTTCCTTGAACTCCTGTTCACGTTCGGCACGTATTTTTACAGCAAGCTCCAGTGTTTCCTTGTTCTGCTGGCGTTCCGCAGGGGTACGTGGCTTCTCTATCAGATACAGGCTGAGGTTCTCTTTTCGCCTGTGATGCTTGATAGCGAACTTCGGCTTTCCCTGCATCTTACCGCTTTCATAATACACCTGATTACCGTTTTCATCCAACACGGGCTTTTCCTCTCTACCCAAATAATACTCCAGATACAGGCTGATTCTGCCGTCCGACAGCCTGTTTTGCTCCAATTTAGGGTTTTCTTTCGTTTTATTTTCTAACTTTGCCATTGTTTAGAGGTTTTATCCCGATTTAGATACCGTAACCGGGTGATTACGCTAAATAATTGATTTTCTTTTGTTTTTCGATATTGCAAAGGTACAAAAGAAAATGAAATTTCAAAGTGTACTAAAAGTGTACTTAATGACGAAAAATGGGCAAAATATGGCAAAAATGGAGAAAATAAGAAATATACAAATGACTGATAATAAGGAAGATAAATTCTTTTATTTTCCTATGATTTCTATGCCTTGTACCGGGTCTGGGTACTCGGAAATCCTCACAGACAACGACTGTGGGGATTTTTTTATTTCTTTCGAGTATACATTTTGCCTAATGAAAAGGCAGGAATCAATTGCTATTTCAGGCAGCCGTCAGACTTTAAATAGTCCTCAATGCGTTTTTGGTCTATGCCTTCACACCGTATCTGGATTGTACTTTTGCGGTCAATCATAAAGCAGGTAGGACGGGATTGGGCGTTGTGTATAATGTTCATTGGGTTGCCTTCAGTCCGAAAATCAGAGATGAGTATGAAGTCAGGATACTGTTGGGTGTTTTATTATTTCCCCAAATTCCTAAAATCAGCCTCAGCGTACGGCGGGCGCATGTGTTGAATCTATCATATGATTAACTCCATTTCTATGCAATTCCAAATCTCACCGAGGCAAGTGTAGCTTTCTGTCTTTTCTCTTTGAACTTGCTTGAGCCCTACGGCTTCATAGCAATGTATTGCAGATGGATTATTTTCGAATACACCAAGCGATACTTTAGTTGCACCTAACTCTTTGTGGGCATAATCAATAGCCATGTCGACAAGCTTTTTGCCCAGACCGAGACCTCGCTTTGCATCATCAACTATTACGAATCCAAGTCGCCATTCTGAATTTCCGGGGGTTGGTTTTCTGAGTGTTATATAACCAATGACTTCCGTGGCATCAACCATAGTAAGAGCGATTGATGAATGTCCGTCTATGTATTTGTCATGATGTGAGTTAATATCATCTGCCGTGACTGGATAACGCGAATACCTGTCGGCGCACCATTGACGCATTTGATACTCGTTTTTCAGCCATCCGGCAATAATATTTGCATCAGCCGGATGGAATTCTCTCAATCGCAAAAGAATCTCGTTGCTCATATTCATTGTTTGTTTCGCTCCTCAGCCCAACAGTGCGAATTTTTGTCCATAGTGTAAAAAAGATCAGGGCAAATCGTTTTCCAAATGTATGAAAATTCTTGATATGTTTTGCTAATTTTTTTAGCTGGATTTATTTTTTGTGCTAAATAGAGGATGGGTATCTGTTGGCAGGGTGAGAACCTGTTTGCTTGCTGTGGTGGTAATTGCTTTGAAATAGTTGGTGCGTGGATTCTATCAGTTGAAATTTCTGCCCGAAGTGCTGTTTGTTTTCTCTTTTTCCGAGTAATACGAAAAAAGCAGTCGGCGTTGTGCTGACTGCTTTCTTTTGTGACCCCGGAGAGGCTCGAACTCTCGACCCAATGATTAAGAGTCATTTGCTCTACCAACTGAGCTACGGAGTCATTGTCTTTGTTTGACGTCTGCAAAGGTAAGGGCTTTTTTTTTAATTGGCAAAATGTTTTTCAAAAAAAATGACGAAAAATTGATTTTTAACACTTGAAACAGGGGTAAAGAGGCGAAAAAAGGCATCTGAAGGGGAGTAGATGTTTTTGGAAATATAAGCGAGTGTTCAAAAAAATAGGACGGTCTCCCAGTTGGGAAACCGTCCAAAAAGAGTTGTCAGTAGATTAGCTTCTAAAGAATCGTGAACTTATTCGATGATGATAAGAGCAACACGGTTCCATTTGTTTTCGTTTGAATAAGGCTGTTCGTCTGCGCCCAAACCTTGAGTAGAGATGCGGCTTTCGTCTACACCGTAGTCAACCAAGATGTCGCGAACGTTTTCAGCACGTTTTTCTGAAAGACGGCGGTTGTAGTCAGCTGTACCAGTTTTCTTGTCAGCATAACCCTTGATAACCACCTTCACGTCTTCGTCTTTCTTCATCATTTCAGCTACGTCGTAAAGAGTTGCCTTGTCGGCGTTAGAAACGCGTGCAGAGTTGATACTGAAGCGGATGGCCGGAATAACTGCCGGAGCTGCAGGAACTTCCTTAACAACTTCTTTTACTTGAACTTCCGGTTCGCGTGATTCGCAAGCTTTCAATTTAGCGTTAGTTTCGTCCAATTCACGGCGCATGTCGTTAACTTGGTCGTTCAAGTTTCTGATAGCAGCTGTGTAGTCGCAAGGATTTACAGTCTTGAATTGACGTCCTTCCTTGTTGAGGTTGAATGTAAGACCTCCCATAACGGAGAAGCCCGGTTCGATGCCTGTACCCCAGGCAATATTGTTGAAGTTTTCGCTCATACCTTTGAAACGGGTATCAACAAAGATGTCAACATTCTTGTGTACGCGGAAGCGGAATTCCAAACCGAGGGAAGCAACAAGAGCCCATTGATTGTCCATGACACCATTGTCATCTTTAATTTGATAACCGCTTGTCGGGCCTTCATAGTCCCAAGCATAGGCTGTTCCCAAGCCGATGTAAGGAACGATGCTGAATACGCGCTTGTCGTTTACACCACCTAACGTGTTAAACATATCCCAAGTCAAGTCAAGGTTAAGGTTTACGTTCTTGAATTTCTTCCAACCGAAGTTGTCATAGTGAACAGCTCCGCCAAGAACATTAAAACGGTAACCGAAATACGGAGAGAACCAGTGACCTAAGCCGAGTCCGTAAACACCGGTTGTTTTGTCGAGGTCAAAGTTGCTGACATTTGTACTCTTCTCGAAATAGAACATCTGACCACCGGCGCTAAGCTGGAGATACCAGTTCTTTTTCCAATCGTGAGTATACATTTCTGTACATGGAACGTCCATGTCAACAGAAGTCGTTTCCTGCGCTTGCATGCTGCCGCAAGCCAAAGCAGAGGCAATTACTGCCATACATAAAATTCGCTTCATAATCATTAGTGGGTTAGTGAGTAAACTAATTATTTGTAATTAAGCTTTTATAAAATTATAACAAATGTAAATGGGTTTTGTTCATATAAGGTTTGTTTTTCTGTTAAAAAATATAAATAGTATTTGTATTCGTCCATTTATGTGCAATTTATTTTCATTTGTCAATCGTTATAATTTATAATTATTGTTGTGCAGGTGCAGGATAAGCCAAAAGTTACGTTTGTCATAGACATTTTTTGCAGTGCTAAGATGATTAAAATTCTGCATTTAAGTTAAATTTGAATAACGACGGGTGTGGTTTGGCGTCATCAAGTTTGAAAACGTTACTTTCGCTTGTCTTTGCTCCCGCCTTTCATTATATTTGCAGAATATAGAATGCGGCTCGGCAAAATGTCCAAGCAAACTTGACTTTCTGCTCTCGCCTTTCACTATATTTGTAACGGAAACTAAAGAATATATTATGGCATCAAAACTTTGGGAGAAATCAGTGGAAGTTGACCACAATGTCGAAACCTATACTGTAGGGCTCGACCGTGAAATGGATCTTTACCTTGCGCCGTATGACGTGTTGGGTTCGTTGGCACATATAACGATGCTTGAAAGTATCGGATTGCTTGAATCCGATGAACTGAAAGCGTTGTCGAAAGAGCTTGTCAATATCTATCATGAAGCGGAAAGTGGCATGTTTGTCATCGAAGAGGGCGTTGAGGATGTGCATTCTCAGGTAGAACTGTTGCTGACGCGCCGCTTGGGCGATATGGGCAAGAAAATCCATTCCGGCCGTTCGCGCAACGACCAGGTGATGGTTGACCTGAAACTGTTCATGCGTTCGGAAATCGAAGCGGTGGCGCGTCATACGGAAACGCTGTTCCACACGCTGATTGCCCAAAGCAACCGTTATAAGGATGTGTTGATGCCCGGATATACACATTTGCAGGTAGCAATGCCGTCGTCGTTCGGATTGTGGTTTGGAGCGTATGCCGAAAGCCTTGCCGACGACTTGACCGTGCTTCAGGCTGCTTATCGTGTGACTAACCGTAACCCGTTGGGCTCTGCTGCCGGCTACGGTTCGTCGTTCCCGCTCGACCGTGAAATGACAACCCGTCTGTTGGGATTTGAATCCATGAACTATAATGTGGTGTATGCCCAAATGGGACGTGGAAAGACGGAGCGCACAGTGGCAAATGCTTTGGCCGGTATCGCTTCTACGGTGTCGCGTCTGGCTTTTGATGCCTGCCTGTTCAACTCTCAGAATTTTGGCTTTATAAAGTTGCCTGATGAATATACGACGGGCTCTTCGATTATGCCGCATAAGAAAAATCCCGATGTGTTCGAGCTGACACGTGCGAAATGCAACCGGTTGCAGTCGCTTCCGTATCAGATAACGATGATTCTCAATAATCTTCCGTCCGGATATTTCCGTGACATGCAGCTGATTAAAGAAGCATTCCTTCCGGCGTTCGATGAGTTGAAGTCCATTCTTTCCATGGTCAACGCCATGTTGCGTGAAATCAAAGTGAACGAAAACATTGTCGACGACGAGCGTTATAAGTTCATGTTCTCGGTGGAAGAAGTCAATCGCCTTACGCGTGAGGGTATGCCGTTCCGCGACGCTTATAAAAAGGTGGGACTCGACATTGAAGCCGGCAAATTTGAGCCGGTGAAGGAAGTTCACCATACGCATGCCGGTTCTATCGGTAACTTGTGCAATGACCGCATTGAAGAACTTTTCCGTCAGACAATGGACAGTTTCCGTTTCCAGAATTATCACAAAGCTATTGACGAACTATTAACCCTACAAAAATAAACCGATGGCAGCAATACCTTTTTCCCTTGACTATAAAGCTGACTGCAACCGCTACGACGGCCGTATGGAATACCGCAAATGCGGCAATTCCGGCATAAAGTTGCCTGCGTTGTCGCTGGGCTTCTGGTGGAATTTCGGCGGTGTCAATCCGTTGGAAGAGTCCCGCGAGAAAATTCTGTATGCTTTTGACCAGGGCATCACCTGTTTCGACCTTGCCAACAACTACGGTCCTCCTTTCGGCACGGCAGAGCAGACTTTCGGACGTGTGTATAAAGACAATTTGCGTCCTTACCGTAATGAAATTATCGTGACTACCAAGGCCGGCTACAATATGTGGGAAGGCCCTTACGGATTCGGTTCGTCACGCAAAATGCTGATGGCGAGTCTCGATGATTCGCTGCGCCGCATGAACCTTGACTATGTCGACATATTCTATTCTCACCGTTACGACGAAAACACGCCGCTCGACGAAACGATGCAGGCGCTTGTCGATATTGTCCGTCAGGGCAAAGCGCTGTATGTCGGACTGTCGAACTATCCGGTGGACAAATTGCTTTATGCAACGAAATATTTGCAGGACAATAATGTGCATTGTTTGATTTATCAGGGAAAGTACAATATGATGTTCCGCGATGTAGAGCAGAACATGTTGAAAACGCTCATGTCGTCCGGTATAGGCTTTACGGCTTTCTGTCCGGTGGCACAGGGTATCCTTACCAATAAATATTTGAATGGCATTCCGGCCGATTCACGTATCGGTAAAGGCCATTACCTGACGGAAAAAGATATCCGCCCGGAGGTGTTGGACAAGGTGGCCCGTCTCAACGGCATGGCATTGCAACGCGGGCAGACGCTAGCACAGATGGCTGTGGCCTGGATTCTTGCCAACGAGGCAACCACTTCGGTCATTATCGGACCGCGTACGATGAAACAGTTGAAAGACAATCTCGGCGCGTTGAAGAACACGTGCTTCTCCGACGAGGAACGCCGCATGATTGATGAAATCTTGAAATAATGTCTGGTATATGGCAGGCAGTCGCTGTTTGCGGCTGTCTGTCTTTTTTCTAATTAATATTGAATATGAAGCTGAAAACATTGGTGACAAATTTGCTGGCAGGATGTCTTGTCGGTTGTTTTTCGGCCTGTGAAACGGTTGATAACGACCGTATTCCTGCGATGCCTGTCAATATTGACCTTGGTAATCCCGGTTTGTGGAATACTTATGGGGTGAGCGGCTACGGTCAGTACCGCTACTTCAATCGGGAGAAACGTGTTCCTGCGAATTTCAATTATACGGCTTCTACCTATACCGGTTATGGAGGCGTATTGCTGCTTGACGGCATTAACGGTCCGATGGCTTATGATGCGGCTTGTCCTTATGAGGTGAGCAAGGACGCAGTTGTGTCAATCGACAGCGACAATCTGGAGGCTGTATGCAGCAAGTGCGGTTCGCGGTTCAATGTGTTTGATGCCGCCGGTGCTCCTGTTTCCGGTCCGGCACTCGAACGCCGCTACGGAATGCTTCAATTGCGGGTCATTGCTTCCGGGATGGGGTATATTGTCACGAGATAACCTCTTGTCAGAACACAAAAAAAGACGTCGTACTTACCTCAAGCACGACGTCTGCTTCCATTTACAGAATTAAAGTAAAGCTACTATTAATATCGTTCTTTTGTCTTTTTTCGTTATTCAGCCAAGTCGAAAACTTCTGAAAGTTTTGCTTTTGCGGCAGCAACTTCCTGTACTTCAGTTTTGCCGTCAAAGCCAATCTTGTAGAAGCGTTCGCCGTTGTCGAATGTGCGCACTCTGACAATCAAACCTTTAGCATCAGGGTTGTCGGCTTTCAGCTTGTCAAGCTTGAACGACACGATACCATTGTACGGATGTAGGCTTGGATCGTCTTTTGAGTTGTGACGGAATTCTACGTAAACATATCCTTCTTCGTCCTTTTTCGGCTCGTCGACTGTCACAAGATTCAATATATGAGTTTCGCTGCCACCTACAAAGAATGTATACCAAAGATTCAGGTATTTGTCGGTGCAGGTCATGTTGTAGATATCAATTTTGTCGTCGGCCACTTCCTCAGAGTTTTCAGTAGTCAATGCTACCGGGTCCTTAACGAGCACTTTGTAGACGTAATACACATCAATCACCTCGTCGTATGCTTCATTCGGCGTCGCATTCATGAAGAATTCGGCAAAGATGCGGTCACCTTCTTCTATTCCTAATTGCTTGAGGCTGGAATAGTTGCTGATGAGTAATTTGTTACCCTTGTCGGAATTGACAAAATATTCACTGCCGTTGGCATTTTCAATGTCACCAAGTGTAGAATAGCTGGTCGGGTACTCTTCGTTTTTGTCGCAGGAAGAGAACACGAGCATGACTGCTATCATACATAACAGGTTGTTTAAGAATGTTCTGTTCATATGCTAAATTTTTATCGGTTTCTATTTTCTAAATTGCAGTTTGTATCAAATACTGCATGGATGATAAAAAAATTTTTTTGTGTGCAGTATTTTGTGCTAATTTGCATTTTAATTATAGTGAAGTGAAAATGGAACAGGAAGAGGAGATATATAGAGGATGCTTGCGTGGCGACAACAGGTCACGTAAAGAGCTTTATAATCAGTATGCGGGAAAGCTCCTCGCCATCGGACTTCGCTATTTGGGCGACCGCGAGACTGCCGAAGACGTGCTGCACGATGTGTTTATTCAGGTTTTCGGTTCATTTGACAAATTCTCCTATCGCGGTAAGGGCTCTTTGTTGGCGTGGTTGTCACGCATAATGGTCAATACGTCATTGGAACATTTGCGGAAAGCTAAGATTTCCGACGAGATGGTTTCGATTGACACTCTGCAGGATGATATTGTCGATGCCGATAGCGTGGACTTGATTCCGGAAGAAGTGCTGATGCGTTTCATTCAGGAGTTGCCCGACGGCTACCGGACGGTATTTAACCTTTATACGTTTGAAGATAAAAGCCATAAGGAAATCGCACAGTTGCTGGGAATAAATGAGCGCTCTTCGTCGTCGCAGTATTTTCGTGCGAGGAGCTTGCTGGCAAAGCGTATCAATGAATATTTAAAACAGACTGAGTGAAGAACAATGAGAGATAAGAATGATAAACTGACAAGTCAAATCAAGCACAAGTTGCAGAATTACGAAGTGCCTGCCGGCGATGATTTGTGGGCACGCATTGAAAATGACTTGCCCGATGTAAAGGCCGCCGGACGTTTCCGCCGCTATCTTTATGTCGGTTTGGCAGCTGCCGCTGCTTGTTTGGTGGGAATTGTCGGATTCCGTTTCCTTTCTATTGACCAACAGACAGTTCCTGTCGTTCCGCCGTTGCTGGTGGTGGCCGACAATTCTGCGGCACCGGCGGCAGAAACATCTGTCGATCAATCAGTCAGCTTGTCTGCACAGGATATCCGTGAGCATGTGCGAGAACGGAATAGCGAAAAGGTGGCTATGGCAAAGCATATTGAAGAAGCAGTTGTGCCTGTAAGCGAACCGGTTGAAAAATCGGGTGCAGACACCGATAAGTCTCAAACGGAAAAGAGCGAGAAGACAGCCGTTGCAACAGCTTCGCAAAAGGAAATGAGTGGAAAGGAGCGCTTGCGGTTGGTTGACCCCGATATGAGTTTTGACGATAATGTTTCGTCGGCAGCCGGTAAAAAAGCAACGAAGAATTCCGGAAGGGGATGGGATTTTTCTTTGGCCTATTGTAATAATTTCGCATCCCAGTCATCTTCACGCAGCGGTTTTTCTCCGCTGATGCGTAGGGCAAACCTGTATGGAATGCAGACGGTCTCTGTTGCCGAGTCGGCGCAAAAGGCACAGTTTCAGGAGGCTTATATGAATATGCTTTCGAAAAACATTGTGCAGGAACAGCAGACAACTGTCAAATACGATTTTCCGGTGACCTATACGGCAGCATTCCGTTATCGTTTTAACAAACGTTGGGCGTTGAATGCCGGAATCAGCTACACGCAGTTGAATTCCGAGTGGCGTTCAGGTTCTGACACTCATTTTTATACTACGCAGCAGAAACTGCACTATGTAGGAGTGCCGGTCAGTGCCAGCTATACGTTTTATGATTCCCGTTATCTGACGTTGTATGCTTTAGCCGGCGGCAGTGTCGAGAAATGTGTGGCAGGCGAGAAAATGACAACCTTGTTTGCAGGTAAAGATGAACCCGATGTGAGCGACGAAACGACGCCGGTTGCCCATCCGTGGCAGTTCTCGGTGATGGCCGGTGCCGGTGTACAGTTCAATATTACAAAAAATTATGGTATCTTTGCTGAACCGACAGCCGCTTGCTTTTTCGACAATGGCGAGTTGGCGAATGCAAGAACTGACCGCAATGTCAACTTCCAGCTTTCGCTCGGCTTCCGTTACAGCTATTAATCGGCGAGTCGGTGTATAAACTTTGTCGCAGATGAAAAAAATAGTACTTTACTACCTGGTTGTGCTGCTGCTTATGTTTGTGGCGGCGATTGTTGCCGATTGGATTGTGATAAATACCTTGGATCCTGATACGCCGTTCTATTCCCACTACTATTGCATTGGTCCAGTATTGGTTATTACGCAGATGCCCCGTTTGCGGCGCATGTTCAAACTTGACAAAAAAAAGAAATAAAGATACGGCTTTCTTGAAAGCTGCATTTCCTGAATAATTCATTTTTACTTCGCAGTGAGTTCTTTTTCGCATTGCGGAAACTTTTCTGAATCATGAAAAATATGAAGACTATCCATTTGATTACATTGGCTTCGGTGCTGCACGACAGTGCGGTGGTGGAGCAGGCGCATGCGGGTTTTATTACGGAACTGAAACGGGCGTTTGAGGTGCGTTGGGTGACTCCTGACAACATGGGAGAACTGACGGCTGACGATTTCAGCGTGCTGTTTGTGGCTACCGGAGGTGTGGAACAGGCGGTGACGCGTATGGGCAGTGTTTTGCCGCAGAAGGCGGTGCTTGTTGCCGACGGTTTGCAAAACTCATTGGCGGCCTCGCTCGAAATTTCTGCATGGTTGCGTTCGCAGGGGCGTCAGTCGGAAATTGTTCATGGTCCGGTGGCGGAAATGGTGGCACGGCTGGAAATGCTTTATGACGATTTTCAGGCATTGAGACGATTGGCGGCTATGCGTGTCGGAGTTGTCGGAAAACCTTCTTCGTGGTTGATAGCCAGTGGTGTGGATTATGCTGTGGCAAAAACGCGTTGGGGTATGGAGATGGTTGATGTGCCTTTGTCCCGGTTGTGTGAATATTTTGAGCAAACTGTTGACAGCGAAGCCCATCCTATTGCCGAGCGGATTTTGAGCGACGCTTGTGCGCGACAGGAAGCGACCGACGACGATGTGCTGAAAGCGGCACGTATGTATCTGGCGTTGCGGAGGATAGTGGAAGAAGAGTATCTGAATGCCTTAACTTTGAGCTGTTTCGATTTGATTGGAGCAACGGCGACAACCGGTTGCCTGGCACTGGCATTGCTCAACGATGAGGGTATCGTGGCCGGCTGTGAGGGCGATTTGCGTACGCTGTTCACCATGTGTGTGGTTAAAGCCGTTACCGGTCAGGCTTCGTTTATGACCAACCCTTCAATGATTGACTCGCAGAAGAACGAAATTGTGTTTGCACACTGCACTATCGGTGTGCGGCAAACGGAACGCTTTTCACTGCGCAGTCATTTTGAGTCGGGTATTAGTGTCGGCATTCAGGGATATCTGCCTTTGGGAGAGGTGACTGTGATGAAATGCGGAGGCGACAGGCTGGACGAATATTTTGTGGCCTCCGGCGAACTGGTGGAAAATACGGATTTTGTGAATATGTGCCGTACGCAGGTAAGGGTACGGTTGAATGCACCGACCGGATATTTCCTTCACAGTCCGTTGGGAAATCATCATGTATTGCTTTGCGGCAACCATGCCGAGCGCGTGAAAAGATTCCTGTTGGCAAACGGTTGTATGCCCAGATAGTTAAACTTCAGAAAAGGATGCCTGAAGTGTCATAAAAATGCTGTACCTTTACGGCAGATTTGTTATGACGTAGTATTTTTTATCAGTTGTACTTGGTGTATGAAGAAAAGCATCCTTTTCTTGGCTTGTCTTTTGGGCTTGGCGGTTTCGCAGGCGCAGGAGGCGGTAGATTCTCTGCCTGATTATGGCGTGGGGCATAAAAGCAGTGAAATGTTCCGCAAGTTTTATCATGGCGGTGATTTTGTGCATTATCTCGACAATATCGACGACCGGGTGACCTATCAGCTGGAAACAGCCGGAAACTACAATCAGCCCGACCGTCTGATGTTCTCCGTGGACGGCAATTCCTTCCGTTGGAACAAATATTATCTGGACGGTTTCCGCACTGACAGCCGTTTCTTTGTCGGCTCGTCGCTGGTGCAGCCTGACATGACGGAATATAGTCTGGATATCGACTACTTCGGTTCACGCATTAATTTTACCCGCGACACGGTGGTCGACAATTCGGTGTCGGCTACGTTCAACGTCGGCAATCTCGGCGGAATCACGCCCTTTGCCGAGTCGTTTTTGCAACTGGTATCGGAAACTGCCACGCAACGGCTTTATGTGCCGATTGAATACCGCGACCATACGCAGGCTTCAGGCATAGTAAAACTGAACTACGGCATACCTTTGGGCGACCGAAAATATATGCAGCAGCTCTATCTGGACTACGGAAGCCGTACTCATGTGAATTTTAACGAGGAGGGCATCGACAGCGAATATCCGGAAAGTTATTTCCGCATGAACCTGAGAGGTGAGCTGCCAATACGTTCGAACTGCCTGTTCGACGGCTGGAACTATATGCTGAACATTGCACAGCGCGACAATCTTTATTCAGAAAACTACTACGACTACGACGAGACGGCGCGCAACAATTCCTATTCGCTTTCGCTTTATGGCAAGAAGCAGACAGAACGCCACCGCTATACTTCAGGTTTGACGTTTGCCACCAACCGTATCCGCCACAATGACCTTGATTTTTCGCGTAATTTGATAGACCAGGACGGTGAAGGCTACGAACCGTGGTATCCCGACGGCAACATGTCGGAACTGTCGTATGCCGTCAATTATGAACGCAAACTGACCGATTGGCTCGACTTCCGTTTCGACGGCTACAATTCAGCACTCCGATTCTCCACGGCATCGCGCGAATTCAGCAATCCTGTCTATATGAAGATGATCGACGAGCCGTTCCGTTCGCTTTATGTATATGACTGGAAGAGCCGTTCTTTCTGGAGCGGGTTGTTGGAAAACACCGCCGGATTGAGCGCAGAAAAGCGGTTGGGCAAGGCGGTTAATTTCCGTGCCGGACTTGACTTTACGCTCGACGGTATGCTGGTGAAAGGCGAGACGATGGTGCGTCCTAACTGGCAGTTCCGTGCCGGTTTCGACATCCGTCCTTGTCCGTGGTTCCAGATGCAGGTAAATGCGGCACGAAACCGTGTGGCATACACGTGGGAAAACATCACTTTCTTCTCTGACGACTATCTGTCGGGCGACATCAGCTACTGGCAGGACCTTAACGGCGACTATGCTTATCAGGAAAATGAACGTACCGGCTATCTGGCATCTACTGGAGGCAGTTCGCATTCTGCCGCCGACGGCCTTCGTCAGCAGGCATTTTACACTATCGATATTCCGTTATACTTCCGTTTTGGAGGACATAAAATTTCGTTCCAGAATACGTTTAAAAAATACGTCAACGTATGGTGGACATCGTTAAAGAACAGCGATGCGGTTGGACATTACGTTGGTGGCGACACTCCTGATGCCGATGCTGCCTATTTTCTCAATGGCGGAAGCTCGTTGCAGTATGAAGTGGGCAATTTCCCTACGTCACTGATGGATACCGACAGTCCGCTTAATTTCCTGACAAATTCACCTTATTATATGTCGTCGCTGATAAAGTATGAGTACGAAAACCGGAAATTCTATTTTTCGATTTCGTGGCAGTCGTTCATGGCAGCCGGTGCATCGTCGCTTGCCCATGGACCGATGCACAACGATATTGGAGTACTGACGGAAATGGCGGCAACTCCGAACAACATGCCGAAACTTATCGGACGTTACGACCAGGACCGTGCCTATGTGTCGAAAATGGTGGTTTCCTACAATATAACGGACAATTTCAGTGTCAGTGCCTTTGTGAAATTCAAGGACGGCCAACCGTTCTCTCATTTCGAAACACGTACCGTGACCGATGCCGATGGCAATACGCAGTTGGCCATGTGGCGGCGCGACACCCGAGGCATTAATCCGATGACCGGCGATTTTGGCTGTCGGGAAGATGCGTTCTATAATGTTGATGTGAAAGCTACTTATCGTGGCAAGATAGCCCGCAAATATCCGTTTGAAGTACAGCTTTATGGCTATAATCTCGTGGATTTTGGTGTGGAACTGCATGAATACTGCTTTATTCCCCATGACTATGCCGACTATATTTCCGACCGTTTCCCGTTGACGCTCAACATTCCGCGCGGACTGATGCTGTCGTTCAAAATGAATTTGCCATAGCCGCAGATTGCAAAATTATTCGTAACTTTGTGCTTACAACCAAAAAGAGTCGACACGATGGCAGACGGAAATGAAGAAAGAAAAATAGAAATACTGCACCCCGAGGTGTGGTCGCTTTCCGTGCGCCTCTCCGACAAGCGTCTGCAATATGCGCTTTATAGCCGATTGGAGGACAATTCGTTGATTCATGGCACTATCGACTATCCGAATACGACGAACAACTACCTGAAGGAACTGGAAGCAGCCGTCTACGACAACAACTTTTTTCTGTTGCAGTATGAACGGGTACAGTTTTTAGTGGAGTCGTCGCATTTTGTTCTGGTTCCCGATGAATTTTCTTGCCAGGGAAATCAGCAGGAATGCGAGCGTTATTTCCGTTTCCTGTATCCGGAAAGCGACGAAACTGTGTTGGTCGACCGTATTGCCGATGCCGGTCTGTCGGTTGTCTATGGTGTAGATTCGGCAGTAGAGGCATTTTTGCGCCGCACGTTCTATAATCCCCCTGTCAATCATTTCCTTACTCCGATTGTAAAGTATTTCCGCCGCAAGGATAATTACGGAGGTTCGAAAATGTATGTCTTTCTGAACGAAGGAAAGGCGGAAGTGGTGGTGATGAAAAACCGTCAGGTGGTGTGTGCCAACTATTTTGCCTATAAGACTGTCGACGATGCGTTCTATTTCCTGATGAACGCCTGGAAGCAGAACGGGCTTGACCCGCTGAAACACGAGCTTCATATTGTGGGAGACAAGGAAGTGCGCAAGCAGTTGCTTCCGAAGTTGCGTGAATACATAGCCAATGTCATTCAGCTTATTTTCCCGGCGCAATTGTTGCGCTTGGGCAAGGATGCGATGGTGGCTCCGTTTGATTTAATTGTATTGCCGTTATGCGAATAATCCGAGGAAAATACGGCCGTCGCCGTTTCGATGTGCCGAAAAATATAACAGCGCGTCCGACAACCGATTTTGCGCGCGAGAACATTTTCAACGTACTCGAAAACATGTGGGATTTCGAAGGCCTGCATGCGCTCGACCTCTTTGCCGGAACGGGAGCTATCAGTTTTGAGTTCCTGTCACGCGGATGTGCGGCGGTGACTGCTGTAGAGAAAAGTTCAACGCAGTACAATTTTATCCGTAAAGTGGCGCAGGAACTGAACGAAAAGAACCTGACCCTTATCAAGGGCGACGTGTTCAAGTTCATCGAGGCTTCGCGTACGCAGTATGACATCATTTTTGCCGACCCTCCCTACGATTTGCCTCGATTTGGCGAGATTCCCGAACTGGTGCTGAATTCCGGGATGTTGAAGGAAGGCTCCATGTTCATCATTGAACATTCGAAGAATTACGATTTCTCGTCGCTTCCTCATTTTTCCGAACATCGCGTTTACGGCAGTGTCAATTTCTCGATTTTTGTGATTGAACCCGAAAATCAGGAGGAAGAACCGCAAGAGAAATAGTCCGCCAAATTTTGTGTAGCAGACAGAAAACACTATCTTTGTGACTCCAAAAGCCGATTCTCATGCGAAATGCCGCATGGAAAGAAGCTGAAGAAACATAATCATGCCTCTGTAGTTCAACGGATAGAATAGAAGTTTCCTAAACTTTAGATCCGAGTTCGA
>UQUV01000032.1 GCA_900544305.1 uncultured Porphyromonadaceae bacterium | reverse complement strand
GAAAGGTGAAAGCAGAGGCAAATGAAAACGCAGTTTTCGGGTTTGACTATGCTGAGCCGCATCCTATCTTATCAAAAGATAGCGAAAGGTGAAAGCAGAGGCAAATGAAAACGCAGTTTTCGGGTTTGACTATGCTGAGCCGCATCCTATCTTATCAAAAGATAGCGAAAGGTGAAAGCAGAGGCAAATGAAAACGCAGTTTTCGGGTTTGACTATGCTGAGCCGCATCCTATCTTATCAAAAGATAGCGAAAGGTGAAAGCAGAGGCAAATGAAAATACTGTTTTCAAATTTGACTATGCCGTACCGCCTCCTATTTTTTAAAAGATACGGCAAACTTCCGCTCAATGTCCTGATTTGAAATTTTTCTTTATACTAAAGTCCGATGCAGTGGTAAACGAATCCCTCTTCTGCCAAATCGGCTGCATCGTAAATATTTCGTCCGTCCACGATGAAATGCTGACGCATCGCACGATGAATAATGCTCCACGAAGGCAAGCGAAACTCTTTCCATTCCGTCATCATGGCAATGGCATCGGCATCGATTACCGCTTCATACATATCACGGGCATAACTGATGCGACGGCCCAGACGACGGCGTGCCTCGTCCATAGCCACGGGGTCGTAGGCAACGACCTCTGCTCCTGCTGCCAACAGCTTTTCAATCACCACCAGCGACGGAGCTTCGCGCATGTCATCGGTTTCGGGCTTGAACGAAAGTCCCCACATCGCAATGCGTTTTCCTTTCAAGTCGCCACCGAAAGCATCCGACAGCTTGCGGAACACGATTTCTTTCTGCGATTCGTTGACCGCTTCCACGGCTTCTATGACACGCATATGATAGCCGTTCTCCTTTCCCGTATGGATAAGCGCCTTCACATCTTTCGGGAAGCACGAACCGCCATAGCCGCAACCGGCATAAAGGAACTTGTTACCGATACGCGCATCCGTACCGATACCCTTTCTCACCATATTCACATCGGCACCGACAAGTTCGCAGAGGTTGGCTATGTCGTTCATAAACGAAATACGCGTTGCCAGCATGGAGTTGGCAGCATATTTTGTCATTTCAGCCGAAGCAATATCCATGAAAATCACACGGAAATTGTTCAGCAGGAACGGACGGTAAAGCCGTTCCATCACTTTCCGTGCACGGTCGCTCTCGATACCTATCACCACACGGTCGGGCGACATAAAGTCCTTGATGGCCGCCCCTTCCTTCAGAAATTCAGGATTGGAAGCCACCTCAAACGGAATATCAACGCCGCGTTTGTCGAGTTCTTCGCGAATCACGGCCTTGATTTTCTTTGATGTTCCGACAGGAACCGTACTTTTTGTAACAAGCAAAGAATATTTTTTGATATTCTGCCCGAATGTACGCGCCACTTCCAGAACATACTGCAAATCGGCACTTCCGTCCTCATCGGGGGGAGTTCCGACGGCACTGAACACCACCTCTACGTCATCCAGCACATTCGCCAGATTCGTAGTGAAATGCAGACGGCCTGCCTCTACATTTCGTGTCACAAGTTCATCCAACCCAGGTTCATAAATCGGAATAATGCCCTTCTGCAAGTTTTCAATTTTCTCCTTATTGATATCCACACAGGTGACATCAACACCTACTTCAGAGAAGCATGCGCCGGAAACCAATCCGACATATCCAGTACCTACAATTGCTATTTTCATATTCTTTCAAATTTATTTTCCAATCATTAAAAATGCCAGTATCCTGTTTTTTCCTATCACATAATTCGCCCCCAACGTAGCCGCCACAATAAAAAAAGCGAAAAAGGCCGCAACAACCATCAACGGCACAAACGCCAAATCAAGCATACGAAGCGGCTCCTGCAACGGAGTCAGAGGGAACAGGAAAAAATAGTGCAGCAAATATATTCCTAAACTGTTATTGCCCAAATACAGAAACCAACGCTTCATAACACCCGGCTTCGATGACTCCGACGGTTTTACCGATTTTGCCAAGCCCATAACCAGCACCATCAGCGAAGCATGAAGCAGCGGTTGAGCCACATAGAGGAACCGCATTGAAATATTTGGGAATTCCCATGTATATGCAGAATAATACCACGACACAAAAAATATGGCTGCCGCTATTGCACCTACCCACACATTCATTACCGCCAGTTCAAACTGCGCATTATATTTACGGGCAAACACGCCGAACATGAATATTGGATAGAAACGCGTAAGCAGTCCGATTCCCAGAGGATCAAAGTTGACTGCCGCATCCGAAATTAACGGTGAGACAAGAATCATTAAAACATAGACAGCCACTGTAACCGCTACCTGCCAAATGCCTCGTCTGATACGACAGAACAACCGGCTCAGCAAAGCATAAACAAGAATCATTTCAAAAAGAGCCAGTGTAAACCAATAGCCATCCTTCCAATAGGACATCAGCATGTCAGGGATATTCGACGACAACGGCGACTGCAAACCGCTATGAGGAAAATAAGTTATCCACAAAGAGCTTACCACAAAAAAAGGCACCATCAACTGCAGAAACCGACGTTTCAGGTTGGGTGCGACAAAAGATTTTAAAGAAGATGTCTTGTAGGTAAAATATCCGCTGATAAAAAAGAAAACAGGCATATGCACTTCTCCAATGAGCTTGAAGGCTACCGATGAGTCGATGTCGCGGATACACATGGTCAGCACATGTCCCATTACGACCAGGAAAATGGCAATGCCCTTCAGCAAATCAAAAGTGTCTACCCGTTTTGCGTTTTTATCCATATTCTTCTCTATTCCAGTTTTTCTATTAACGAAGGATGAATATATGCCGTAGCCACTGCGACAAGACCGGGAATCGATACAACCACCCGACGGTCGCCCTTCACTCGCATAAACACGCCTTCCAATCCAGCAAAAAGACCGCCCGTCACACGTACCCTTGTACCCCGCTTCATTTGAACGATTGCCGGGTCGATATACACCAGTTGTTCATCAGCAGTTCCGGCTGCCGCTATGAAATTGGCCATCTGCACATCAGGCACCACTATCGGACATTTCTTCTCCCTGTCCATAATATAGCGTACGGGCAACTTTGTCGTTGCCTTGAACTCTTTCATGTCAGCCTCAGCCATCCGGACAAAGATAAGATTATGGACAGAAGGAACCAGACGCCTCACATTTCGTCCGTTGTGAAGCACTTCCGTATATTGCATGGGGACAAAATTTTCCACCCCCATCACATCCAATTCTGCCTTAACCTTCAGTTCCCGATTGTAGGTAACACGAATAGCGTACCACAATTTGGGTTGTTCCGTATTGACTTGCATATTATTCATTCCACAAACATAGATACAGCCCGATACCTGCACAGCAAACGAAAACATAGTTTTCAAGTCTGGCTTTGCCGAACCGAAGCCTATCTTATACAAAGATAGAGCAAGGTGAGCGCACAGCAAACGAAAACATAGTTTTCAAGTCTGGCTTTGCCGAACCGAAGCCTATCTTATACAAAGATAGAGTAAAAACATTTCACTCACAAAAAAAACAACGGTTTTATTCCGCACTGCAAAAAGACACCACGCTGACAATCTACACGATTACCAGCGTGGCGTCTTTATAGAATTCAATAAACTCAAAAATACAGGCGCAAATAAACCGTCATCACGCAAAGTGACAACGGTATTTTATTTTCTGCTTGTCAGCCTTAAATCTTATTTGTTAACAGAGTGAGATACTGTCAAACGAGCGCGACCTTTAGCACGGCGACGAGCCAAAACCTTACGGCCGTCAGCAGTTGACATTCTTTCACGGAAACCGTGTTTGTTCACTCTCTTTCTGTTTGAAGGTTGGAAAGTTCTTTTCATTTCTATTTATCTTATTTCGTTAATATTCTATTTTTCGGACTGCAAAATTAGGGACATTTTTTTAAATATCAAAACAATCAGGCATTTTATTTCCAACTTTTTATTCCAAGATTGAAAACTCTGCCCTGTCCTATCTCAGGCGTTCTGCATCGTGAAGCAGCTTATAGTCGTGTTCAATACGCTTTTTTGCCAAGAATGTACAGATCAGCGCAAATGCCGGCATCAATGATGCGATAGCCCATTTGCTCGCAATGATTTCACCCAGCATATTGTAGAACAAAGCAATCACCACATAAGCAACGACTGTAAGCAACATTGTCACCGAACAAATCGTACGCTGCAATTTCAATGCCTTGAACTTTGCGATGTTCACCAATGAGAGCAAACAGCACAATGCTGTTATTATATAATAAACATACGCATACTGAACACCTTCGATTGCCACAGAACCGCCCAGCAGATTGCCCAGCGATACAGACATCGCCTGACCTTGAAGCACCTGCAAGTCAAGCACAGGCAAAAATGTGGCCAAGCCAAACATAACGGCAGCTATCAGCAGATAGACCGTTTGCCAACGTTGTAATACCATAATTTCTATTTTTGATTTTCGCCTGCAAAAATAACATTTCTTTTGGTCTCCGACAACCCTGCCCGAAAGTTATTTCCGCCACCGAACGAATTCACTTTTCTTTTTGGCAGGATATTTGCATAATTTTTACTAAATTCGCAAAGCCTTCGGTAAAACCGCCGCAGGCAAAAACAAAAAGCCCTATGGACTACAACAATATAGAACAGAAGAAGAAAACTATCATCAAACGACTGGAACAACGACGCCTCAACGAAGCCCTGAAAATGCTTGGAGAACTGGCTACAGAAACTTCCAACTGGGAAATAAAGAGTAAAATCGAGGCAATTGAACAGTCATACAAATATATGCTCAACTATATGGCGGAAGGCGTTGCCGACCCGAAACGCAACGAAATCTACGAAAGTATCATAGCACAGGCCTATGAACTTTGCGACTTCACGACTAACGAACTGATAGCACAGTCGTCAACCAAGCTACACTACAGCATCCTCCGTCGCGAACGCATGCGCCCGGAGAACCTGACTGCTCTGCTTGCAAAATACGAGACAGCGCAACACAACTATGACAGCTACCGCGAACTGGCGGAGAAAGACCTCAATCAGTTGTGCGGACTCCGCAACATCGTTGAAAACATCGAGAACGACATTTTTAATCATATATGGGTGGCATTCCCCGTCAATACGGACGACCTTGCACAAATCCGCACCATTTTCACCGATGAAAAATATTCGGATTCACTCCGCGAACTGACGGTGGCCGCCATCATGCTCAACCTGCTGGAACACTACAGCGAGAACCTGCTGCTTGCGCTGACCGACATTTACAGCTCAGCACAACAGCCGTCACTGCAAATCAAATCAATGGTGTGCGCATTGATTGTCATGCACAAATACCGCAACATCATCAGCCATTCGCAGGCACTCGCCCTCCGAATGGCAGCATTTGCCGACAACAAGCAGGCAAGCAAGGACATCATGAGCATCTTCCTGCAATTCATCCGCAGCCGCGGTACTGAGCGCATCATCAAGAAAGTGAACAACGAACTTGTTCCGGAAATTATGAAGCTGAAACCCGAATTACGCCGCAAGTTGCAGGATTCGGGCGTGGGCGAAGACATGGAAAGCCTGGCGGAAAACCCCGACTGGCAGGAAATGCTCGACAAATCCGGCATCACGAAGAAAATGCAGGAACTCAACGAAATGCAAATGGAAGGCAACGACGTGTTCCTCAGCTCGTTTGCTCAGTTGAAAAACTTCCCGTTCTTCAGCACCGTTTCCAACTGGTTCCTTCCTTTCAATGCCGCCCACTCGTCGGTATTCAGGATATTCAAAACAGAAAACAATCCGTTGATGACGGTTATCAACCGTACAGGTGCCTTCTGCGACAGCGACAAATACTCATTCGCCCTGTCGGTGGCAAGCGTGCCGGAACAACAACGTGCCATGATGCTCGGACAATTTGACGAACAAAATGCCCAACTGATGGAACTCGTGAAATCGGAACTGCCGAACCCGGAAAAAGACCGCGACAACATTGCCAACAAATATGTGCAGAACCTATACCGCTTTTTCAACCTGTTCTCCCGGAAATCGGAATTCTACAATCCGTTCAGCACACCGCTCAACTTGATTGATGTGCCGTTCGTGCGCGACATACTGTCGGACATCGAAAGCCTGAAACTCATTGCTGAATTCTATTTCAAGCAGGAATACTTTTCCGATGCACTGTCGCTGTTCCAACGCATATCCCTCACGGAAGCCCCGACAGCCGACCGCTATCAGAAAATGGGATTCTGCCACGAAAACTGCATGGACTTCGACAAAGCCATTGAATGCTACGAGAAGGTGGAACTGATGAAGAACGACGACGTATGGACCCTCAAGCATTCCGCCCTCTGCCATCGTGCAAACGGCGACATTGAAAAGGCGTTGGACTGCTACCAGCGGATAGAAAAACTGAAACCGGACAACATTGCCATTGCCAACAACATAGCCAACTGTCTGCTCGAAGCCGGCAAACCGGAGGAAGCCCTGAAATATTATTTCAAGGTGGACTACATGGCCGACAAAGGCAACAAGACACTCCGCCCCATCGCATGGTGCTCATTCCTTTGCGGCAACTTGCCACAAAGTCTGGAATACTACGACAAGATAATTGCCAACGGTCCGTCAGCCGACGACTGCATCAACCGCGGGCACGCGCTGCTCGCTTCCGGCAACATCAAAGAAGCCGTTGAATCCTACAAAAAAGCAATCGAGATGGACAACAGGAATATCGACAAATTCATCGAGACACTCAAAACCGACAAACAATATTTAGGTAAAGCCGGTGTCGATTTGGAAGACCTGCCAATGATTGTCGATAAAATTCGTTATGACTTAAACCTCTAACCGCACTCGCTTGTTGTAAATTTTATAACTTTGCATAATCATTAACTTCTATATTCCCAATTATGAGACATAGAAACATTATAAAAAAAGCAATTATTCCTTTACTATTTACAGCCCCATTTATGAGCAACGCTGAAAATATTTTCCTTGAGGAATTTAAGACAACGCACAACTGCGTGCCGTTCGACAGAATCGAAAAAAGCTACTATGAAGCTGCCGTAGATTCAGGTATCAAACAAGCGGAACAGGAAATCGCCGCTATCGTCAACCAACGTTCAATGCCGACTTTCGAAAATACGATTGTCGCCCTTGAAAATTCAGGAGAAATCCTCAACCGCACTCTCAACACCTTCTACCCGATTCTTTCGGCTGACGGCGACGACGAGATGAACGAAATTTCTCTCCGCATTGCACCGAAACTTTCGGAATATCAGGCAAACATCACCCTGAACGAAAAGTTGTGGCAACGTATCAAGTATGTGTACGACAACCGCGAAAAGCTGAACCTTTCCGTGGAAGAAGCCACTTTGTTGCAAAGAACGTATGACATGTTCGCGCAATCAGGCGCAACTCTCGAAGGTGCCGACCGCGACACATACCGCAAACTCACTGCCGAATTGTCGGAACTGACACTGAAATTCAACCAGAACACAGTTAAAGAAACTGCCGCCTACGAAATGTGGCTGACGAAAGACGACCTTGTCGGACTCCCGGAAAGCTCTGTTGAAGCCGCAGCCCTTGCCGCAAAAGAGAAAGGACGCGAAGGCGAATACCTCATCACATTGCAAGGTCCTACATACATGGCGTTCATGAAATATTCTTCACGCCGCGACCTCCGCGAAAAGCTGTACCGTGCATACAACTCACGCTGCCTGTCAGGAGAATACGACAATACGAAAATCATGGCACGCATCGCTGAAATCCGGTTGGAAATTGCCAAGCTGATGGGTGCTAAAACGTATGCCGAATACAGCCTGCAACGCACTATGGCCGAAACTCCGGAAAACGTCTACAAATTGCTCGACCAACTCCGCGACGCCTACATGCCGGCATGGAAAAAAGAATACAAGGAACTGACAAAATATGCCCAAAAGGAACAGGGCAAGAAGTTTGAACTCCAGGCTTGGGATTACTCTTATTATGCAAACAAGCTGAAGAACGAAAAATATTCATTCAACGAAGAGGAACTCCGCCCATATTTCGAACTGAACAATGTCATCAAAGGTGTATTCGGTCTGGCTACAAAACTCTATGGCCTGCACTTCACTGAAAACCAAAATATTTCAGTCTACAACCCGGAAGTAAAATCTTTCGACGTTACTGACAGCGAAGGCAATTTCGTCGGTATTCTCTACACTGACTTCTTCCCGCGTGCAACAAAACGCGGCGGTGCATGGATGACAGAGTTCAGAGGACAGAAAGTGGAAAACGGCGTTGACCACCGTCCGCACGTGACATTGACAATGAACTTCACACGCCCGACAGAAAGCAAACCGTCACTGCTGACATTCTACGAAGTGGAAACATTCATCCACGAATTCGGCCACGGACTCCACGGCCTGTTATCGCAGACACACTACGGCTCACTCGCCGGAACAAACGTATACCGCGACTTTGTGGAAGTACCGTCACAGTTCCACGAGAACTTCCTGACACAAAAGGAATTCCTCGACGGATTTGCAAAGCACTACATCACAGGCGAACCGATTCCGCAGGAACTGGTAGACAAGATTATCCAATCATCTCAATTCGGTGCTGCCTACGCATGCCTGCGCCAATTGAGCTTCGGCTATCTTGACATGGCATACCACACAATCACTGCACCGGTAACCGATCCGTTCAAATTCGAGGAAGACGCAATGGAAAGCGTTCGTACCATGCCGACAGTGGAAGGTTGCATCATGTCACCGCAATTCAACCACATCTTCTCAGGCGGTTATGCTGCCGGCTACTACAGCTACAAATGGGCTGAAGTAATCGAAGCCGATGCATTCCAATATTTCAAGGATAACGGAATTTTCAATCCGGAAGTAGCAAAATCATTCCGTGAAAATGTGCTGAGCCGTGGCGGAACAGAAGCTCCGATGGTCCTCTACAAACGTTTCCGCGGTCAAGAACCGGGCATTGACGCCCTCCTTATCCGTGACGGAATCAAGAAAGAAAAGAAATAGGCTGACACCCGTCAGACATCCTAATAAAATCGCCTTCAGGTTGGACTTGAAGGCGATTTTTTCGTCTTTTTATCCGAACAAATCAGCCAATACGGAAAAAGATTTCACATCTTCTACAACTTATTTTCTTATTTTTTTATTATCTAAGGGAATATTATTAATTTTGTCGACTATTTTGTCGGTACGAGTATACGACAGAATGGAAGTATATTCTTCAAAAGAATTAGAAGAGTTGTAGCATTATGGACAACAACATCAAACAAAACCAATTGGACCTCCGTTATCTGCGAATGGCAAGAATATGGGCAGAAAACTCCTATTGCAAACGCAGACAGGTAGGAGCATTGATAGTCAAGGACAAAATGATAATCTCGGACGGATACAACGGCACGCCTTCGGGATTTGACAATGTCTGTGAGGATGCCGACGGACACACATTCCCCTATGTGCTTCACGCCGAAGCCAATGCCATCACAAAAGTGGCTTGCAGCAACAACAGCAGCAAAGGGGCAACTCTCTATGTCACCGCAGCTCCCTGTATCGAATGCGCAAAACTCATTATCCAGGCAGGCATCACACGAGTGGTTTTTTCCGAGCTCTACCGCCTTGCCGACGGATTGGAACTGCTGAAGCAGGCAAATGTAGAATGCGTTTATATGGAAGCCCCCAAAGAATAGGGCTTCACCCTCTCCGGAAAATCGACGATACGAAAAGTTATATAAAACAATGAGAATAAAACATAGCTCCATAATCTGGTTTCCTTTAGTTATCTCAATATCAATTGCCGCAGGCATCCTTATCGGAAACCATATTTCTACAAAAAAATTCATTCTCGACAAAGACAGGAAAATCAATACTGTGCTTAATATCATCGAGAGTGAATATGTTGATTCGGTCGACATCAAGGACTTGGTGGAACGCACCATCCCAAAAATTGTCGCCAACCTTGACCCGCACTCTTATTACATTCCGGCTAAAGACGTAAAATCGGTCAACGACGAGCTGGAAGGTTCGATCAGCGGTATCGGTATCTCGTTCATCATGGCAAACGACTCGGCCCAAGTTGTAGAAGTAATTCCCAACGGACCGGCTGAAAAAGCAGGTATTCTTGCCGGTGACCGCATTGTGAGCGTAAACGACTCTATCATCACCGGTTCCACTGTTTCCAGCGAAAAGGTTCAAAGCCTTATCCGCGGAGCTAAAGACACGAAAGTAACCATCAAAATCAAACGAAACAGTTCGAAAAAACTGCTTTCATTCGACATCACACGCGGCGATATTCCTATCAACACGGTGGATGCTTCCTACATGCTCGACAAGACAACGGGCTATGTGAAAGTCAACAAATTCGGACGCAACACTTACGACGAATTCCTCACCGCACTCGGCCTGCTGCAGGAACAGGGCGCTACGCGCTACATTGTTGACCTCCGCGGCAATGCCGGCGGCTATATGGAAATGGCGATACTGATGGTCAACGAATTCCTGTCGAAGGGAGAAATGATTGTCTACACGAAAGCACGTGACCCACGCGAAAACACGCAAGTGTGGAGCGACAACAGCGGCTCTTTCCACGATGCGCAAATCGCCGTGCTGATTGACGAATATTCGGCCAGCGCGAGCGAAATCCTCGCCGGTGCACTTCAGGACAACGACCGCGGTCTGGTTGTAGGACGCCGTTCGTTCGGTAAAGGTCTTGTTCAGAAGCAGACTTATCTGCCCGACAGCAGCGCACTGCGTCTGACCATAGCCCGCTACTTCACTCCTTCCGGCCGATGCCTGCAAAAGGACTACAAGCCGGGCGATGAAAGTTCGTACAGCATGGAACTCTACGACCGCTATTCACATGGCGAAATCTATAACGCCGACAGCATCAAAGTAGACAAGAGCAAAATATTCAAGACAGCCCACGGAAGAACCGTTTATGGCAACGGAGGTATTGTTCCCGACATTTTCGTTCCGAACGACACAGTCGGCATTACCAGCTACTACATTGCCGTAGCCAACAAGGGTTTGTTGCAAAAATTTGCCTTTGAATATACAGACATCAACCGCGACCGCCTGCAGAAAGTAAAATCTGTCGACAAGTTGCTGGCGATGCTGCCATCGGACGATGCGCTCACCTACGACTTCATTACCTATGCGAAAGACAATGGTGTGCCTATCCGCTGGTACTACATCAACCAGTCGCGCAGCCTGATTGCACGCCAACTGAAAGCGCTTATTGCAAGAGACGTGTTGGGCACGGAAGCTTTCTACCGCATACAGAACCGCTCGGACAAGGCCGTCAACGCGGCACTTTCTGCCATGAATGCAGGCAAGGCGAAATATCCTGTTACGGTTGAAATCCAAGGCAACACGAAGGGACAAAACTAAAAAGTTCATGCAGAAAAACGAAATACGGGCACAAATAAAGGCTCTGAAAAAGCAACTCGACGAGCAGACAAAAGCAGAAACGGCTTCTGCCGTTTTTGCTCTGTTGGAGTCATGCCCGGAATTTCAGAAAGCCCGCACGGTGCTTGCCTATCATGCCCTGCCCGACGAACTGCCTACCCAAGCATTTCTGCAACAATGGGCAAATGGCAAAAAGCTATATCTCCCGCGGGTGAACGGCGACGAGCTTGACATTCTGCCCTATTCCCCGGAATCGCTCCACAAAGGAGCTTTCAGCATTCTGGAGCCGGACGGGAACGAATGCACCGATGTCGACACCCTCGACCTCATCATTGTTCCGGCAGTGGCTTTCGACCGCCGCGGCAACCGTCTGGGTAGAGGTAAAGGGTTCTACGACCGACTGCTCCAAAAGGCCAAATGTCCGAAAATCGGCATTGCCTACCATTTTCAACTGCTGGACGAAATACCGGCAGAACCCCACGACATCCCGATGGACAAAATAATTACCGAACAGGGCATACTATCAATCAATAATATCACGTAAATTTTCCTACGCTATGGCATTAGTCACTCCTGAAACAAAACTGTGTGAGGTCATTCTCGATGAACCGTCAGTCATTCCAGTCATCAACCGTTTCGACATCACGCTGGGCGTGGGCGACAAGTCGGTGAAATCCATCTGCGAAAAAAATGACATTGACATCAATTTTTTCCTGACCATCCTGAATGCCTACATCCATGAATCATTTTTTCCGGAAAAGAGCTTTGACTCCTTCGGAGCACAGGAAGTGATTGACTACCTAAGGAAAACAAACAGCTATTATCTGCAGTCACAACTGCCGAACATAGAACGCCATTTCATGGCACTCATCGGCCACAGCGACAAGAACAATAACCTGCCCTTGCTACTGAACCTCTACAACGAGGTAAAAGCTGAAATCGTCAACCGTATTGAAAACGACAACAACCGCTGGTTCGACGAAATCATCAAGATGGAGAAAGCCGTCAACACGGAAGCCATAGCCATTGACCCGCAGGCGACAAGCAGTGCAAGCGACTCCATTGAAGACAAACTGAGCGACTTGAAAAACATGTTTGTCATTCATTTGCGTGGCGAATACGACCGCAACCTCTGCCACGCTGTACTATTTGCCATCATCAGTTTGGAAAAGGATATCCGGCAAAACAACCGCATCCGCAACCGTATCCTGTATCCGCTGGCGGAAGCTTTGAGAAAAGCATCGGAAAACAACTAAACCGTCCGGGCCATGCAAAAGATTTCAATAGCTATCGTTCTGCGGAACTCCCTGCTTGCCCTTGGTTTGAAACAGGTGCTGCTCAACCTCTACGACCTTGAGGCCCGAAGCTACAGCACAATGGACGAAATGAAGGAATACGACAACGGCAATTCTGACCTCTATATTACAGAAAATGCCGTTTTTGCCGCCAATCCCGGATTCTTTATTCCCCGCAGGGCAAAACTGCTTGTACTGTCGGACACGGACTCCTGCGACGACAACATTGGCTACATCCTCAACAGCTACGCCGACGAGGCGACACTGCTGCAACGCATATCGTCCATCATCGAACAGGTGAAGGAGACGAAAAACACGGGCAACGACCTGTCGCTCCGCGAAATTGACGTGCTGTGCCTCGTGGCAAGCGGACTCACCAACAAGGAAATAGCCGACAAACTCAATATCAGCACCAACACCGTACTCTCACACAGAAAAAATATTACGGCAAAACTCGGCATAAAAAGTGTGTCGGGTTTGAGTGTCTACGCTATGATGAACGGCTACATTTGCAATGTGCCGAACGAACAATAAGTTTTTACTGCCTAAAAACATAATTATTAAGCTAATTTGTTGTAATTTTGCACTCGAATCTACAAACAAATTAATCAAGATTGTTTTATGGCGATTAGTGAAAAGGACGAACTATTACTGCGCCGGAAATTGGACTTGCTTCTGAGAACCGGCAAAATGCTAATGGAAAGTGCGGCTGACACCAACCGAATCGAGCGAAATATGAAGCGTGTGGCCGCTTTTATGGGTATCCCGGAAGAGAAGTTGCACATCGACATTCGGTGGACAATGATTATGGTCAACGTCAGTGACGAACGGCACTCCTTTTCCAAATTCCAGAAATGCGAGAATCATGCCATCAACATGACAACCATCTCGCTCATCAGCAAGCTCTCGTGGCGTGCCATCGAGCAGGATTACTCGCTCAACCAGTTTGAAGAGGAACTTGACCGCATTGCAAAAAAACCGCGCAACTACACTCCCTACCTGGTAGCCGTTGGTGCAGGTTTTGCCTGTGGTGGATTCTGCAAGCTGTTCGGTGGCGACTGGATGGCTTTTCTCCTCGCTTCCATTTGTGCATTTATCGGTTTCCGCACTCGTGCCCGCTGCATCGGCTGGGGTATGAACCATTATATGGCCATCGCCATCGCGGCTTTCCTTTCCACTGCATTAGCTTATGCCACGTCCTTCTTCGACTGGTCGACAACGCCCTACCACCCGCTGCTCGCCTGTGCTCTGTTCATCGTGCCTGGCGTGCCGCTCATCAACTTTGTCGACGACATGATTGACAACTTCCTGCTGGTGGGCATCACGCGTGCCGCCAACACCGCCATGATGATTCTGGCCATGACGTTCGGCATTGCATTTGCACTGAGGCTTATCGTCATCAGCGACATTTCCATCGACCATAAGTTCAGCGAACTGAGCATGACTCCCCACGACCCCTACTACATCTACGCAATAGCAGCCGCCATTGCTGCCGTGGGCTTCTCCATGATTTTCAACGTGCCGCGCCGTCTGTTGTGGGTTGTGGCATTAGGAGGTATTATTGCGGTATGTACGCGAAATTTCGTAAACTTTGAATTAGGCTACGGTCCGGTCATCGGCTCGTTTATGGGCAGTTTCGTCGTAAGTCTTCTTGCCGTGAAAGTTGTTCACTGGGTCGACGTTCCCAACCACGTACTGACCATCCCGTCGGTCATTCCAATGATTCCGGGAGTGCTGATGTACCGCTCGCTGCTGGCTTTCATCAACCTGCACGGAGTAATCGGTGAGGTGACCAACGCGTTTGCCAACGGCATCAACTCGGCATTGATTATCTTCTGTATCTCATTGGGCGTAGCAATACCTAATATCTTTGCCCGCCGCTACATTGCCAAGGACCGTCAGCGCTACCTGCAACAGCAGCTCGACCTGCGCCGTGCACGCGGAAAATTCCTTGAATGGTAAACTCATCCCCGACACGATATAATAAGGGCGGAAAAGTTGACAGCATTACAACTTTTCCGCCCTTGATTATTTTACCTGAAAAGCATTACCCTTCGAGTTCGGCAAGAATTTTCTTGAGTTCCTCGTCGGTAGCAAGCAGTTTTGACTTACATATCTTCAGCAGCTCCAACGAACGCGAAGTATAGGCCGACAGATTGTCGATGCCACACGATTCGTCCTGCATTTTCTTTACGATTTCTTCCAGTTCGGTAATGGCCTGCGAATAGGTCAATTTTTCATTTTCCTGTTTTTCCATATTTGATTTTTCTGTTTGTTCTTATTTAACTTCCGATTTCACTGTTCCCTTTGCCAAGTGCGTTTCGATGACATCACCCGGTTGAAGCACCGAGGCATCGGTAACGGCCTTGCCGTTCTTCAACGTAAGCGAATAGCCGCGGCGCAACACCTGTTGCGGTGAAAGCAGGTTCACCTGGCGTTCGAGCATATCCACACGCCGCGCGGCATCACGCAACTGCTGACGGACGGCCATCCCCACCAGTTCACGATAGCGGGAAAGGTCCTTACGGGCCGCGTCGACGCGCATCGAGGCGCGCATGGGTATCTGTTGCATATAATTGTCGAGCTTCGCCCTGTTGCGCTCTAAAGTGGCTCTGACGGCATATGGGATAACGCCGGAGATATAGGCAAGCTGCTGGCGCGAATCGCTCACCATGCGGTTGGCAAGGTCAATCACACCGTCGGTAAGGGCGTTCAGATTGTCGAGTGCCTGCTGTGCACGGTCGATAAGCCATTCGGCAGCTGCCGTAGGAGTTTTCACGCGCACACTGGCCACCTCGTCGATGACAGTATTGTCGCGGTCGTGTCCGATACCCGAAATGACCGGCAAGGGAAATTGTGCCACATTGGCGGCAAGTTCATAGCTGTCAAACGAATTGAGTTCGGAAGTCGCACCACCGCCACGGATTATCACCACACAGTCAAACAAGTCGGCATGACGATTGATGCGTTCCAATGCGGCAATCACCGACGGCACCGTATTCACGCCCTGCATCGTAGCCTGAAACAGACAGGTGTAGAACTGTATTCCCGAAGGATTGCGGTGAAGCTGGTCGATGAAGTCGCCATAGCCGGCGGCTGTTCCGGCCGAAATAACGGCAATGCGCTGCGCCACCGACGGCCATTCGAGTTCCTTGTTCATCGTCAGTATGCCTTCCGCCTTCAGCCGTCGGAGAATCTCCATGCGAAGCCGTGCCATGTCGCCCAGCGTGTAGGTGGGGTTAATGTTCGTAATTTGCAGCGAAAGTCCGTAGAGTTCGTGGAATGATGCTGTCACCTCCACCATCACCTTCAGCCCGCTGCCGAACGCCTGCCCTGTGGCCGTTTCAAAGGCATAGCGCAACATGGCGAAACGGTTTGCCCATATCACGGCGCGCGCCTTGGCCAACGTCTGTCCGCGTTCCGGGTCTTTCTGTATGAGTTCCAGGTAGCAGTGTCCGCCACGCACACCCACATCGCTCGTTTCAGCCACCACCCAGCAATGCTGCACGCGGCTGTCCTGAAGCAAACCCTTCACCCGGCTGTTGAATTCCAATAAAGTTATAGCAGTTTCCGACATGATTCAAAATTTTCAAAAAAGTGAGATAATGCCCGACGGACGCATAGACAAACGAAAACGACGTTTTCAAGTTTGCAATGCCCTGCCGCAGCCTATCAATGCAAAATTAGTAAAAATAACCGTAAACCCTAAACTGTAAACCGTAAACCGTAATCTGTAAACCGTAAACTGAACCCATAACCTCTAACCCCAACAAAAAACCGCCCCATTACCTCCGAGGAGATAAAGGGGCGGCACACGTAGATTATGATGTAATGTTATTTCACCTGTACTTTCTTCACTACCGGTTCAGCTTCTTTCTGCTGTACTTCTACCAGGTAAATACCCTTAGGACCTACATTCACATCGTAGTTGACTACCGAAGTTTCACCTACGCGGATGCAACGTCCGTTCAGGTCGTAGATGCGAACCAGCGAACCGGCAGCAGCACCTTCCACACGAATCATACCAGCCGATGGAGAGTAAGCCTTCACATTGTCGCCAAGTCCTCAACGATACGGTTGAATCGGATGCTGAAGCGGTCTTCCACGGTTCCGGCTTCCGGAGCCTGGAACTGATAAGCGCCTTCCAGCAAGTCAACCATTTGTCCGGTTGCCTTGTCTTCCAATACCACCGTTTCATATTCGTCCATCCAAGCCTCTTCATCAATAGCGATGGTGTAGGCTGCAGCTTCCGGGATTGTCAGGCCAAGACTTACGGCACCGTTGATATCCAATGCTGAGAGCATGGAGTAGCGGCCTCCGTTGCGTGCCATATAGATTTGAGCCACGCTTACATCGTCCGACATCCACTTCACGCCGTCGGCTGCGATATTGAACTCGCTGGAAGCCTCTTCGCTTTCCACGGCCTTCAGTTGGATAAAGTCGTCAGCCTCTTCAGCATCGGCAGGAGCTACTGTCACAAGCAGGCCACGGAGGCCTTGTGGATCTGATCCGGCTGTCGGAGCTGCCACTGTGAATGTTTCGTAATCCTGCAAAGTTGCAGTCTGCGTAAATACGCCCTCACCCATTGCTACAGAACCAGAAGTATTAGTATCAGCCGTATTCTTGGTTTCATAAGAAGAACCCGTGTAAATTACACGGCCATATTCCATGTCACTATAATTCATTGCGTGCAGATAAGGCGAACCGAACATATTCCAACTCATGTTTTCCTTATGAGTGAACTGGTTACTTGTACCCGGATTTATTGTGCCATTCGCATTGGTAGTCCACGGATCGTTGAAGTTGAACTTCATCAACTGAACCGTCTTGACATCATTCGGAGTTTCCTTGTACGATGTTCCATAGAAACGAACTTTAGCATCGGCCTTGTTTGCATTGTTAATAGCGAATGCCTGAACACCGCCTACAGCTGTTGCCGGGTCAACATCTACCCAAGCTTTACTACTACCAAACGTATAACCATATTTAGCACGCTTAGCACCGTCGTATCTCTGGAATGTCGCGCCGGAAGCGTTGTCCATCTTGTCAATCAAGAACGGTACATAAGTAAGAGCTGTACCTTCAGCAGGAACTGTGCGTTCCATTGCGAAATTGGTCAGTCCGACATAGTTGCCGTTTGCCAACAGGCCGGAACCGTTTTCCAACAACAGGAATCCCGGATTGAACGCCGTAGCCTCTCCTGTATAAACATCTTTAGCAATCTTCAGTTCTGCACCATTGCGGACATAAACCACATGATTGCGTGTCGGTTTGTCAGTTGCAGAGATTTCTGTATCGGCAGTGATATTCCAAGTTTCGAAGCAACCGTTGTCCACAGTATTGCGGATACGGCTTGATCCGGAAATATCCTTACGGTGTCCTGCCATATTCATATAAGACTTTACATCTACAGTTCCTGCATTGATATCAGCAGAAGTTTCATTCAACTGATATTTCCAATAATCCGTTGTTACATAGTTGTTCGTTTCCGAAACAGCACTACGGTTATTTCCACTGCCTTCTGTTTCCAAAATCGCACCCGTAGCCGTAACGTTTACAGCCTTGCCGTTGACAGCGCCTTCAACAAACGAGTTGTAAAGTACACCACTTCCTGTTACAGAAACCGCATCTGTTGGCTTCACAATGGATGTAGAAAGCATACCATCGGAAACTGCCACTGTTCCGCTTACTTCAAATCCGTCAACCACGCTACCTGTTCCGCCTACGGTCAAACCGTTGATTGTTGAGCGGCGTTGCAAATCGAGTATCGACGAACGCTTGCCAAGAATATCCGTAACACCGGTTCCCGTTTCATCGTTCATGCTACCGTAAGCCTTCACACCCGGCATCGCAACACGGACATTGTTTGCAGATACATTATTGTGAACAAACACATAACCAATTACTCGATTATTTTCATCCGAATTTACTTCCGAATAAATCGAAGCCAAGTTGATGGCACCCTGCAAGTCGGAAATGGCATTCGTCCAAGATTCACCAGACTCATCGCTACCTACCACGCCCGACTTCACATAGAGAATCTGGCTCAGCGGTGCAGCATATTCGTAAGCACCGATATCGATTCTACCGTCAACAACACGTTTTCCACTTGTCAAATCGACATCCGTTGTCAGATCTCCAGGATAATTATCGTTATAACCCTTATTGAGCAACATCATGCTCGGACGGATACGGTAGTCGCGAAGCAAGATATTTTCATTGCTCGGGTCAACAAAGTTCGGTCCGTTTTGAATATCATCGTTAACAGCATTACCCAATACAGCATTATTATTTCCTTCAGCTACTCCATTACCAGAATTCCAAGAAACTGAGTTGAACACTGAAGCCGTTCCATTGATAGCTGTTGTATTATTGGCAAATGTAGCGTTCACCACTTTCACCTCACCGCTACCTACATTCAATCCTGTTCCGCCATCAGCGAAGAGTGCATTGTAGATAAGCGAATTTCCTGAAGTGCTGACACCTGTACCGGCATTGCCACGGAAAGCCACTCTTGCAAGCGTCAAATTATCACCCGTTGAAACAATACCGTCGTCACCTGCTGCATTGTTGAACGTAATACCCTCAATGAACACAGGTTCACCGTTAGTGGTGATATTCATCAACCGCTGAGTTGCCAATCCCGAATAAGAGGAAATTACCGTCGGTTTGCTGAAATCCTGCTGACCGGCCTCGTTGTAAGAGCCTTTGATGGTGAGTGACGTACCATTGAAATCTGTATCATCATCAGGATCATCCTTATCCATATTCAGCGGGAATGCCGTTCCAGCGAGCAATTGCTTGGACGAATATTCACCATCACGGATATAAACAGCTTTGTCTGAGGTTTTACCGCCCGTCGGATTTGCCATAGCGATAATAGCACCACGGAGGTCGGAAGTAGCATCTGCCCAACTTTCGCCTGTACCATTACCCGATTCCGTAGTTGCGACATAAACGGCATCCAAGTTGGAGAAGCTTGTCACATACTGATATTCATACAAGCCTATATCGATAGTGCGATCCAATGGCTGGCCATTTTCATCTAACGGACCGGCGTAACGATAATATTGGGAAGAACCCATATACTGCGTCGCATAATCTCCAGCATGATTATCATTCCACTCTTTATATGCACCGGTCGCACTGCCAATATCCGAAAGCTTTTCTATATCCTTAGACAACAAACCAGCACCCGCATCGGTCAACACATTGATTGAAGCCGGATTCCATTTTGAGGACGGATCATTAGCGGCTGCTCCGGCTGCATCCGAAGGTTGAGCGAAGCGAGGACCGTCAATCGACGTGTTGGCAGCAGCCAATTTGATATTGTTGCCATTCGTTGCATCCAAATCCTCGGCAGCGGAATATGTAGCAGTAACGCCCGACATATTATCGCCTTCTCCTTCGTTACCCCATACCAACGTGTTGGTAACTGTTCCGCCTTGTGCATATATAGCTCCACTGTTCGCAGCCTTATTACGGACAATCGTATTGTTCATCAAATTGACAGAAGTGCTTCCCGACCCGTTAACGGCATAACCTATAGCACCGCCTTTACCCGTCGTTTCATTGTTCGCCCACAATGTGTTTACGGCCTTCAATACAGCTTTTTCTCCTTCATCTGCAGCAAGACACAATGCACCACCGGCAACTCGATCTGTTTCAGAAGTTTCAACCGTACTATTTCCGGCAAATATACTACCAATAACTGTAGCTGTCGCATTTCTTACATAAGCAGCATTACCACGGATACCCTTGTTGTTCAGGAAGCGGCAACGGTTGATGATATAGTCAACACCCGAACTGTACAAGCCGCCACCACGGCCAACTTCATTGTCATCACCCATCGGAGAAAGTGTTGACGCCGTTTCACCGTCCATTACTGTCAAGCCGTCCAAGGTAACCGTACCCTGACCTGTAATATCACCATTTTCCTCCTTCTTTATCGAAGAGAACAGCACATGGTAGACATTCTTTGCCGTTTCCGAAGCATTGACTTGTCCGGAAAGGATTGTCTGATTGGTTAATTCCCACGGTTCGCTAATGCCATTCGAATTGAAATCTGCCACAATACGTTTGGCAATCAAAGGAGAGGAATTGTCCTTTATATCGACAACAGTCTTGTTATCTGCTTCAAGTTTACCAGGGATTGTAGCAGAATTAGAACCATCCTTTGCAAGACCATAACCATAATTTTCCTCACCGCTGAAGCCACCATAAATCTTCACCCCGGCAGGGACTACAAATGAATTCTGACGTTGGTCGGCCGGAGGATTTTCGACCGAAGGATTTACTTCGGCCGGATTCAATCGGCGAATAGTCGGCTTGTAAGTTCCCTGAGCCACAAATATTTCAAATTCATCATCAATGGCTTTTTCACGGGCTTTCCTTACGTATTCCAAAGCATCGTCAAGATGGTAAAATGGAGTAAAGAAAGAACGGCCAATATAACCTTTCAAATCCACGTCATCTTTAATCACGAACTGATTGGATTGATTCACAAATATTTTCTTCAAATAGCCGCCGTCCACGTTTTCCGGCGGCGGAATAACACCACCCTCGAAAGCATAAGCACCGACATCGATCTTATCAACACCCAGCTGTTTGCGTGCAATACCCTGCATATCGTTTTCAGCGATGCCCCAATTTGTTACAAGATAGTCTTGCAACTTTGTAGAATATCCTTGCTTTACCAGCGGAGAGAAAGCTTTCAGAGTACGCTCAGGACCTGCAAAATACAAGTCTTCGTCACTTGTCATGGCAGTGTTCACCATATTCGACGGCAATTCGAAACGCTCAACAAATGAATAGTTGAACGGGTAGAACTCTGTAAAGTTATTGCCGTTAGCCGCAGAAGCATCAGCCATTTCCGTATCTGTGAATGTAGAATAAACCGGACCACTGATATTGTTGTCGGAAGAAGCCGTATTATTCCATACCACCATATTCAAGAAGAGAGCACCACCGTCGGCAAAATAAATACCTCCGGCATTCTCCGTAGCCGCGTTGTCGGTTACCGTTGATGATACCACATGGGCAGGCTTAACTGTTTGAGTTTCGCCCTCCTCTGTTGGTTGTGGAACGCTTGCATAAATACCGGCACCCTCTTCTGCCGTATTTTTATTAATAACTGTACCGGAAACCAATGCACCTGGCTGCAAGTACAAACCACCGCCTTGAACAGCTTCGTTGCCATACACACGACAGTTACGGATATGTCCCCATGCCGGAACTATAGCTCCACCACCTTGTGTATTCTCACCGCTACCCACCATAGAGGTTGCCTTACCACCAGTCAGAGTAACACCGTCGATAATAGTAGTTTCAGAACCGTTTCCGAACGTAACGGCATGATAACCGTTCACAGTCTGTCCACGATAATCAGCGACCGCTGACAACGTAGTTTCATTCGCAAACGGATCTCTACCTGTGAAATTATTATCATAACCACCTTCCACTGTAACACCTGCCGGCACTACAAAAGTATAGCTTTGCGGGTCTTCCGGATCACTCAATGTATTGGCATAGTAGTCGCCCTTAGCAATCTTAACCACATCGCCAACAGTTGCGGCATTCAGCACCATCTGCAACTTCATTGCGCAAGCTGCATCTTTAGCAGATGAACCGTCAGCCGTTCCGCTTCCGTTTGGAGTAACATAGTATACATTAACGTCTGCAGCCACAGTCGATTCTGTGAATTCATACGCACCCTTGTCGACCGTACAGTCCTGAATACGATCCGCACCTGCAGCGTCTTCATAAATTGCATTGCTTTCTACATAAGAATTGACACCTTTGTTAATACAATGTGCTCCAGTTGTATTCGACAACAATTTATAATTATCATCAAAAGGTTGATTTGCTTTACATTTATTGATTAATTGATTATAATCAGAAGAACCAATATTCAACTGGAAAGTTGCATCAGGATTTCCCCATAATTCCGCAGTTGTTTGGCTTGACTCAGCAATAGAAGCATAACAATTAATCAAATTCTTATTTGCAGCAGCTTCCGTTCCACCATCAGAATAACCAGGGCCACCAACCTGAATTGTATTTTCACCACCTGTACCATTTCCGGCATTTCCCCAGAATATACAGTTATAAAATTTGGAGTCTTTCGAATCATCCCAAACACCGCCAACAACAGCTGATTTACCATTTGTATTTCCATAATTATAAGCAAACGTACAGTTGTAGAATGTGCCGGCCGAATTAGTATTAATAAATACACCTGCTCCAAGAATATTAGAACCCCAGTCCAGCCATCCTGTCCCACTCGAACTTGTTGCCGTATTATTAGCAACAATGGAATTAATCAACGTACCTCCATTCATATGAATACCGGCACCACAGGTATACCTATCGTTATTTTCCTTATTAGCTTTATTGTTTACAATAATACAACCATCCACAATAGAGCCTGCACTCATAGATATACCGCCTCCACCAATATATTTAGGATCATCACGCCAACTATCATATGTATTAGTATGCGTATTGTTCTGTACCAAACAGTTTTTCAACTTTCCGTTACTCTTCAACATTACACCGGCTCCATTGCTATTTGCATCTGAACCGCTCATTGAACCGTTCTGAATTATGAAGCCTTCCCACATAGTCAAATTAGCAAAATCGCCTGACTGTGTCAGAACTCGGCCTCCATTTTGACCATCAATAATAGTCATAAAGTTTGGATTAGAATTGGAAATATCACGGTTTACACCATCCAGTTCGTTGTTTGGATTACCAGATTTTGCGAAACCACCCAGTACGTTCACGCCATTCTTCATGCTAACGCGTTCATTATATGTACCGCCTGCTACCCAAATTTCTTTAGTTTTATCAGAAACAGCATTCAATGCGCCGGCAATTGTCTTTTTAGCTCGGTTCCAAGCCAAACCATCATTACTGTCCTTCCCATCAGTACCACGCACATAAATTACAGTACCGTCAACCGGAAGTTCTGCTTCATAAGCACCCAAATCGGCTTTACCACCACGGCTACGACTATCTTTCACCAATGTTATATCGTGAGACAATTCAGATGCCGTACCGGCTGCATTCACAACCGGATTCTGGTTAGTCGGCATAAATGAAGAGTAGCCACCCAAATAGGTTTTAAAGCCCAATGTTGCACCTACTTCTTTAGTTGGGTTTACGAAATTTTCAAGACCAACCGTGACTTCATTAGAATCAATTTGTGTGTTATTTGAACTATTGCCTGCTGCAAATGAATTATTCACTGTGCCCAAATTGGCAGGAGCTGCACCTAAGTTGTTTACGACGGACACATGATTTACAGTCAACGATTGGGCATTGACAACTGATGAAGATTCTGTTGTGTTCGTATTGTTGTTCACCACGCAGTTGATAAGCGACAAAGTTGCGCCGCGGGCGTCGATAGCCGCTGCTTCTTCAGCCGTATTGTTTTCGAATATGGAGTTGCGTACTTCAACAGTAGCACCAGCGCGGACAAGCATACCTGCACCATAGCGCAGCGTTGCCGTTCCGGCAGCGTAACCGTTAATCACATGGAACCCGTCGAGCACAACATTCGCACCCGTTTCTACCGTGATACAGTGGTAAATACCCTCATCGATATTCTTGCCCTCATGGTTACCGTTGATTATGGTGCGATAGGTTGTCGGGAAACGATTTGACTGGTCCGTATCTTTGCTTTCCGCTGCATAACCACCATAGATTTCAAATTTTGCTCCATTTGGCAAAGCCGGAATGCTCAGCGTAGCCGTTTTCGGGTCAAGGTTCGTATAGGCATAACGCGGCCAATAGTCGCCCTCTTTCACATGAACCTTCACAATCTGTCCTGTCGTCAAATTCTGCTGTGCAAAATAAGCCAAGACCTCGTTCAGAGATTTATAAGGCGTTGTCCAAGACGCTCCATCTGCATCCGTACCTGTATAATTGATATCAACAAATACTTCGTAATTGGTGACTTCGATAACATTAGCCTCAACGCTATATGCGCCCATCGCCGGTTTTTGAGCAAAAGGCGTTCCGGCAATATCCAATTCAGGCGACAAAAGCACTTCAGCCGGGAAAGTTCCGATAGTCATACCGCCGGCACGAAGGTTGGACCCCTGAACAGGTTTCCAGTAATAGCTTGGACGATCCAAAGATCCTTGAACACCTACCCCAGAAGGGTAGCCATCCATAAAGTCAGGACCAATAACCGTACCTGCACTGGCATTGTCATCCGACAGTTTCAATGTGGAAGTCTGATAAATGTTATTCCAAACAGCCATTGACGAACCGGAAATGGCGTTGTTGTAGAAACGCACCTTATCGGCAGTAGCACCCAACGCATACATCGGCACATTGATGGCTGTTTCTTTTTCAGCACCAATTCGGTTGTTCCACAGAATGGAGTTGATGACATACGCATATTTGTTGATATACAAACCGCCGGTCTGCGATGAGTTCGGGTTGGAAGCGTCGACCGTCGACGGGCAGTCGTTGTTGACAATCGTATTCTGAAGCAACACACCACTTTCATTGCAATACACGGCACCGTTGCCCGTTGCCGTATTGTTGGAAACAACAGATGTAGACAAAATCAGGTATTCAGGATGATTCTCAGCGTTTTTATCGAGATATACACCTGCACCGTTCATTGCGGAGTTGTTGGTAATCATCGAGCGAAGCACCAGACCTGCATTTTTGACGAAAACGCCACCGCCATCTTCAACGGAACTATTATTATAAACCAAACAGCCGACCACACGACCGCCCTTTGCATTAGCACTACTTGCATCAGCACCATCACCATTGGCATAAACGCCACCGCCATCACCTTTTGCTGTATTTTCTGTAACGATGCAGTTTTGCAATATAGCATTCAGCCCCATATACACACCACCTCCTTTGTCGGTAGCAAAATCGGCAAGACCTTCACCGCCGTTGGCTGCGCCGCCCTTGATAGTGACACCGTCAAGAATGGTAACAGATTTGAAATTGTCTTCACCTGACATTGGAGCAAACCAAACCACGTGGCGTGTACTGGAAATCACATTCCACTGACTGCTATTCTCGATCCACTCGGCAGAATTATCGTCATAATCGGCACCCATAAGAACGGTTTTATACTTGTAGCTCCAAGGCATTGAATCCTTTGTACGTTCAGCCTTAGAAATTTCCCCTCCGGCAAAACCACCGTAAACGTCGATACCGTCGCGCATACGGAAAGAAGCGGCATACTGAACGCCTTCAATAATCTGAGTTGTCGGACGATACGTACCGGCAGCCACCCACACTTCACCCGGAGCGTCGATAGTTGCCAATTCATCAATCATTTTCTGCAAATCGCCGGAAGCTTTATCCCATGACGAACCGTCGCCAGTACCACCAACCTTCACATAACGGATACGGCTGGCATCCAAATGCTGATATTCATAAGCTCCAATATCAACTTTATCTCCGCTTTTACGAGATTCGCCTGCTAAATCTGTAGCAGGCAAACCAGTATAGTCAGTCTCCAATTTTTCCGGATCAATCAAAGCAGACCCCTCAAGAATACCCCATGACCATGTCGGATAAGCATTCTTTTTCCAATCGAAATCACGGTCAAAGCTGGTAAGCACGGAAGGAGCTTCGAACAACGGACCATTCGCTCCGTTCGACTCTGAAGAAATGGAAATACAAGTTTCGTTACCGGCAATCGTTGCATTGTCGGAAGCACAATTCTCAAAAGAAGTGGCAGTCGGATTCTGCACCTTAGAGTTGCCCCAAATCACGGAGTTAGAAACCTCTCCACCATCAATACCCATCACCGTATTGCGGGCAATGGTGAGGTTGACAGCTTTTGCATTGGCTGAAAGCAGCACACCGCCGCCTTCATTATTAAATATAGAACTGTTGACAATCGTGCCCACACCGTCGATACGGATACCGCCACCGAGATTCTCAGCGCCGGAACGAACGCCCGCTAAATTGTTGTAAACCACACAGTCGACAATTCGGGATTCCGTGCTGGTAGCCTTAACATCAGCAGATACATAAATGGCCCCGCCACCCTGCGCTGCATAGTTGTTGAGCAGGAAGCATTTTTCAATCTGGTAAGCACCGCCGCCCGTATTGTCACCATAAACATAGATACCGCCACCATTACCGCCAATTGCGTTACCGCCAATCACAGTTAAACCGTTGACAACAGTCGGATAAGTATTAATGTTGCCACTTGCCGGATCTGGTATCATGTTGAGCGACAGCACATGCTTGGCATTGTCGGAACGGGTTGTGTTGGTCGGATATAAAAGATTATTTGGATCTACAACATCATTCTTCGAAACATCGCCCGACAAAACGGAACGATAAGTGAAATACGGAGCTTTGCCCAATGTCGGACGTTCGTCAATCGTACGTTCCGTACCACGGAAACCGCCATAGAGTTTTACACCCGATTTCACAGTAAAACCGCCAGCGGGAGCAATATACAGTTGTGAAGGGTCTTGAAAACCCAACACCCAAATCTGATCGCCGGCTTTGGCATTGGTCAAAGCTGTAGACAATGACACAACTGTTTTTGAGCCTTCCCACCCGTTTACCGGATTCTTCCCGTCAGGGGTAACGTAGTAAATAGTCTGCGCCTTTGCCGCGCTTCCAAGAAGAAGCACTGCCAGCAAAGTGAATAGCATTCTAAAATATCCTGTTTTCATAGCTTAACTTTTTTTCAATTTTAAGATTCGGCGTTAGTTGCCGGTTGACTCACCTAAAATCCACCCTTCTGTTACAGAAGCTTTTGTTCCAGAAACATTGATATTCACCTTATACCATGTATTGGATTCTATCTCACTTGGAAAAGAGGCTTTATAATCCTGTTTTCCAGTCAAAGTACCCCCACCAGTTCCTGGAGTATAGGTCACAGAAAAATTGATTGCACTCCCCTTGCCAGGGAACGTATAGAAATAGGTACGACCGTTGCGTTCACTAACTGCATTTCCGGCGGTAACAGCTGCGGCAATCATTGTATTAGACTGGCTGGCAACTTCCGATGGGAATATATATCCTTGAGCCACTCCGTAGAGCGTAATATCGCTCATTTTGGCATCGGTATATTTACCATCGTCATAAGCACCCTTAGCATCCCATTGCACATCGATTTTCGCAGCAAGACGCGTACAAGTTACATTAATAGTGTTATTCGCATCTTTAATAATTTCAGCAGAATCCGAGATTCCACTGAAAATATTTTGTATATACTTCTGCTTGGCATTATTATCTCCTGACATTTTTGAAATGTCGAGCGTACGCATATTCTGCACTTCAGCCACTGTGTTGCAAACAGGAGGCTCCTGTCCGGCAGGAAATGCTACGGCATATACCTGAGCTGTTCCTTCGAAAACAGAAAACACCTTGGGAGAAGAAAAATTATCCTTAGGTATGGAGAACGAGAGAACCCGACCGTTAGTATACACCACATACACACCCAGCGTTTTCCAGTCGGCATTCCACTCTCCGTGGTCCGCACCCGGATCACCGGCACGCGTACCGGAACTGATGGAAACCGACAGACGCATTTCGGCATCGGCAACAGCAGGCTTCGGCACATGCTCTTCAAACACACATGAAGAAACGCCAAACAAAAGTCCCCAAACCATTATATATGCTTTCCAATTTTTCATAGCCAAAATTTTTTCCATTTGTAATTTTTACATTTCAATATCAAAATCATTTCCCGGTTCCCAATCCGGATCAAACTCAACACCGGCATCAACATCGACGGCCTCACCGCCCTGCTCCGTCACATTGAACGTAGCCTCAAACACACGGCCCGGCTCAACCGGCTCCTTAATGGTAAAGATGTGTTCCACGATATTGTCGCCCAGTTCGGAATAGAAATACAGTTTCCACCATCCCGGCTCCAAAGGAGTGGCCCGCATGGCGGGAACCTGTGTCGGGAAAGCGTAGAACTCAAAATCGGAGGTTTCTTCGCTATGCGTGCCATAGGCAGATGCGTTGGTGCGCACTTTTTCGTTGTACGCCCAAACCTTGTCCCAAGCGGCATAGCTCTGTTTTGTGCCTTGAATGTAGCACTTCATATTTTTTAGCGTTGCCGGACGGTTGACGTGGAGCACATACTTGCTCGAAGCCGCCGTCAGCAATACTTCGTAATGGTCCGTTTCAAAACCCTTTTCCATATTCATTTGAAGGGTACCCACATAGGCAGGAGTGCCTGTGGCTGAAATTACGTCGGCTGTGCTCGTGGGCTGCGACACGAGAGCTTCCGACAGATTGGAAGGAAATGGCGAGTAGGCGCCGTCGGCGCTGTTTTCACCGTTTGCCACGGCTATGTGGCTATAATTGTCGACAGGAATCGTCACACGGAAAATCATGTCGGCAGGCAGCGATTCTTGCAGAACCACAACTTCGCGGAAAAGCGACGATGGAGTGTTCCAGAAACCGAGATGCAAAGAATGCACTTCGTCACTAAAGCCCAGCGCCACGTCCTGTGCTACCTCGAGCTTATACAAGATCTCTGCTTCTTTCGTTGCCGGAGGACAGTCGGACAAATCCTCATCGATACACGACGTGAATCCCATAACAGACAACAGCAGACATGACCCGTAGAATATGTTCTTTTGCATCATCATTTTTTGTATTTATAATGAATTAATATCGTTCGTCTTTCTTCATTTTATTTTTTAAGAATCGTAGGGGGAGGAGAAAGAGCCTCCCCTACGATTTTTTAATTATAAGTTGTGTTTTATGCGATTGACACCGGATTAGATTTCAACGTCAAATGAAAGACCTTCACCCCATTTAACATCGAATTCAACACCGATTGTAACATCTGTTGTTTCAACCGGAGTTTCAGAAGCAAGACCCCATTGCATAACCTTAGCATTCAAGAATGTAGCCTTGTCAGCTTCAAAAATATTTGTTGCAGAACCTGTTGATGTAGCCAAATCTTTGTTCAATACAACTGGCAAATAAAGTTTAGCACCATTACCAACAGCTTTACCGCTTGCCAATTTGAACCACACGCCTTCTGCAACTGTAAATTCAATGTTCAAAGTTACAGTTCCAGCAGTTGTCGGAGCAACTACAGAATAGATATTGCCATTGCCACGTGCAGTATTTGAAACTTTTTTAGAATCATCAGTGGCAATAGTACCAACTGCTGCAGTTTCATACACGTTTACTGTTCCAGACGGAGCGAAATCAGCGTTAAATGATTGAGTTTGACCTGCGATAGTGATACCAGATACAGTAATCTTAGTGTTATCAAACTTGGCTTGACCTTCTGTACAGTCTTCATTTGTAAAGAAATCTGTAGTTACATCACCGTTCTGAATAGCTGCAGCCAAGACACCTACAGCATAGTTAACCGGTGTGATTTTCACACTCTTGTTATCACCCAAAAGTTTAACACCTGTTGCCCAGTCTGTAGGTTCAGTTGTATCCCATGCAGTTTTAGAAGCAGAAAAACCAGTTGTATTTGTATCATAGTAGTAATACAATTCGTGAGGTTTGCTATATGTGCCATCTGCAGGAGCACCACTCTCCCAAGTTGGAGCAGTAAATGTCAAACCGGTGAATACGGAAGATTCTGACAATGTAGCAGGAGTTACATAACCTTCACAAACATTACCAAACACTTTAAAGCGAGTAACAGCCTGTGACATTGTTCTTGTTTGCTTTGTAACCTTTGCATCTGCAGTAGGAGTGAAGTTTCCAAACAAAATTGGATTTTGATAAGCATCGCCAATCATCGGAACAACAACAACATTGTCGATTTGTTGCAATGTAGTACCCATGTTCACCTCATCTGCAGTTGAACGAGTTGCAACAGTTGACAAACCGATTGTTACAGAGCCTTCTTTTGCTACCGGATTTTCCACTTCTTCCTGACAAGAAGTCAAGCCCATTGTACCTGCTACCAATGTAGTAGCGAAAAGGTACGCAAATTTTGTTTTCTTCATAAAATGTAAAAATTAAAAGGTTGATAAATAGTTTAATTAAGTGTTTTTTTGTTTTTCTATTTTTTAATTAATTGAATTCCCTTTACATGGTAGCCTGAATGGCCTTCAAGTTTTCCTTGGCACCGTCGTTTTTCCACTCTACGCCCTTCTTGAACGCTTCAAGAGCCTCCTGCTTGCGGTCGAGCATATAGAGAGCAGAACCATAGGTATTCCACTTACGGTTGTCGTCGAGCGGTTCGAGCATAGCTGCCGCTTCAGCTGCCTTGCCTTGCTGAAGCAGGCTGACAGCCTTGTTGATGGTGTTGGCTGCCGTATCGACCACGGCATCATAGAACACCTGAATATATCCGGAATTACGCTGATCGGCAAATACCGACTGTACCAGATAGCGGTAGGACTTGCCGCGATTGTGACGGCGCAGCAGCACTTCGCGATTGTTCGGGTCCTTAGCGTTACGGAGCTGCTCAAGCAATTCATCGCGACCTTCCAAATCGCTTTCGGCAATCACATCCAACAGATCCGCCCAAGCCTCACCGCCGGCAATCAATTCGATAGCATCCTCATCGAGTTCGGCACCATTATCAATTAAGTAGTCCTTCAAGGCTACAGCACGCTTTTCAGACAGTTTTTGGTTGAACACCACCGGACCTTCTGCAGATGCCAAACCAATAAGACGCACTTTCTTCACCTCCGACAACGTATCAGCTTTCACCTGTGCAAGCAAATCAAGAATACGGTCGAGCTTCGCTTTATTTTCACGATAAGAGGTGTCAATATTCGACTTGTTAACTTGGAAATGCACATAGAGCGCATTTTTCATTTTACGCAACGGAACATCCGGATTATAAGGCTCATACTGATCCATAGGAATCATAATCGGATTGGTTTCCGCCAAACGTTCTGCCACACTAATATGCGGAATGACAGGATCAAATGTCGGCTTGACAGGTTCGACATAGCGGGTCTGCGCCACAGTGACAGGTGCAATCGGAGTAACCGAACAGCAGTCCTCAAAATCGCGGAGCATAACTACCGTCAAGTCCGACTTGCGCATCCACGGTTCAACGGCAATCTCCTGCATATATTCTACCGTATCGTCTGCAGCATACACAGCCAGACGATCCGTCTTGTCGAGCACTGCCTTGCGGTCGAAGTATTTTTTGTTTTGTTTTCCTGCAAACTCCAGCATCGGCAACGCCATTTCTTCGCCCTCGGCAGAACGCAGCACCGGCTTTACCACTACGCGGTCGTTAGTAGACAGCTTCACATCGCCCACGCTGATGGGGAACGACACCTTCAGACGTTCGCTACCGAACCACTCTATGCGAGCATCTTCGACAACATCCGCCTGGTTTGCCAACATATCGGAAAGAGGAGCAGTGCACAAGGCTGCCAATAGCAGACCTTTTGCAAAAATTGTATGTTTCTTGTTCATAGCCTACACTCTTTATTTTAACGAATCATATAAATTACTGATACCGACAATTTTGTTGGCACAAAACGGTTTGTACATTCATGTCCACGCAAATCGCCGCATTTCATGCAGTCGTACGCATCGAAACTGGCATGAGAATAGCCCACGCCCACCTCTGCCTCAATGCTCCAGCGCGGAGAAAGAATCCAGTGGTAGCCGTAGCCGATACCTACCGACCATTCATTGCCTTGAACACGTTGGTCGGCCAGTTTTGGATAAAGTCCGAAAGGCAAATCAACATTACCGGCATTAAAACGAGTATAGGAAGCATGCAACCCTAAGAAGTGCCCGCCAAACGGACGACAAAACCAATAACGGTATTCCGGTTGCACACGAAGATGGCGCCACTTGCGGTTTGCAGTAGACTCTTTGAAAGTCCACGGATTCCACGACAAGCCTAACGCCAAAGTGGAGTTGTCACCCACACGGACCTCCGGCTCTATATTAAAAGAGGCGGTGGCCCAATTCAGCACATCTGTCTTCAATGCAAAAGTTTGCGCCTTACCTGAAAGCTGTCCGAACAACAGCAATCCGAGCACTAATGCACAACGACGTACATACTTCACCATGATTAACACAATTTTACAAATTACTACTACTATAGAACGCAGACACGAAACTGAACACCTGAAGTATCCAAAATCGCAATAGAGCTTCCGCTACCGTTCAAAAAAAATGAATTGACGCAGTGCGCATAATCCAAGTTTCCCGATCAACACGTTTATACCCTACTATCGTTCTTTCAAAAATTCAACACCTGTTAATTATATTATACTTGCTTATGGTATTAAATCATCGCTATTGCCTATTCGCACTGCAAACGATGTCTTCAATATCAATCAGCCCTCAAATCCCCAGAAAAGTCACCATTCCAATCATGGCATGAGCAACTGTTTCTTTCGTGTTTCACATGTGCCAAGCACTATCATCATACTTTTCTTCACAAACTGAACCCATCCCGCAAATATGCATTTCAAGAAAGATATTTTTCTTCATGTTTTGCGAAACCGATCCGGCTTTAATGCAGTATTGATTGTTGACAAAAATACATTTTTTCCACATACAAAACAAACAAAACACATATTCTTTTTATAAAATAAACAAAACGAAAGAAAACAAATATTAAAATTATGTTATATAACACAGAATACAATTTTCTGGATAGAAAAACACATAAAAAGAGTTTGAAACACATATTGGCAAGACTACCGCCCCTTATTGCACTTTTGTCAACAATCCTTTTTCTATTAATATAGGAAACCTTATTATATAGGCCCCCAAGAAGCCACCAATTTTGAGCCCCTATCAAATTAGATCACCTTTGAACTAAGCTAAAATCTGCACTAGAATATTTTTTTGAAAAATATTTGCCAAAAATTTTGCAGATTCAAAAACTATATCTATCTTTGCACTCGCTAAAGCAAACGAACTGAAGCACTGGAGAGGTGGGTGAGTGGCTGAAACCACCAGTTTGCTAAACTGACGTAGGAGCAATCCTACCACGAGTTCGAATCTCGTCCTCTCCGCAGACATAATTTACGACCATTTTTGGAGAGATGGCAGAGTGGTCGATTGCGGCGGTCTTGAAAACCGTTGAGGGTAACACCTCCGGGGGTTCGAATCCCTCTCTCTCCGCAAAGAGTGAAAATCACAAGATTTTCACTCTTTTTTTATTTGAATATCTATCAACAAACCACAACCCCACAGCACAACAATAAGACTAAAAACGGGTCAACGTAAAAAAACGAATGAAACACACTATTGAAGTTATCCTGAATTTTGGTGATTAGGCAAAAAACATTCCCTCGATAGAAAGTTCACAGTTTATTAAAATCACAAGCTTCTATTTAACACTCAAAATTCCAAGTCATCATTAGCAAAAGACAATGTGTACGAATCATAACTTAGACAGAATTGTTAAACGCACAATTCGAATGTTAAAATTTTATATTATTTTGTTATCTAAAACAATACTTCGGTAAAAAATTACCGAGAAATTAAAATTAAACAATAGAATCGGT
>UQUV01000031.1 GCA_900544305.1 uncultured Porphyromonadaceae bacterium | reverse complement strand
ACTCTCGTTATTTGGTGACATTTAAAACCAATGCGATTTTATCGCACCAGTAATAATGCTGAATTAATTCGAGGGACATCGTTAGGTCGTAATATTCGAGAGTATACATTTTTTTCTTATGAGGTGAATGAAGCATTGCATCTTTCGGACTCTGAACGGGCTTTATTTGTCAGTTGTTTAGAAATGATTCAGCAGGAATTACGTCACAGTGTTGACAGGTTTAGTAAAAGATTGTTTGTTGGTAATATTGAGTTGCTGCTTAATTATTGCCTTCGGTTTTACGAACGTCAGTTTGCTACCCGTCAGCCTGTTAATCATGATGTCCTTGTTCGTTTTGAATCGATATTAGATGATTACTTTGTCAGTGGAAAAGCTTTGAAAAATGGACTTCCGACTGTGAAATATTGTGCAGCAGAATTATGTTTGTCATCTGGTTATTTGGGAGACCTTATAAAAAAAGAAACAGGACAATCTGCACGGGATTATATACATATGATAGTAATAGATTTTGCTAAAGAAAAAATTCTGAATCCTTCATATTCAATTTCACAGGTCGCATATGAACTAGGTTTTCAATATCCTCAGCACTTGACAAGACTTTTCAAAAATATAGTAGGACAGACACCCAATGAATATCGGGCTATGAATAAAGGTGTAAAAACAAACGCCTGACTATAAGCGGAATGCATATTGTCAGGCGTTTGTGAAATGATGCTTAAAATGTTAGGCGTTAGCCATACGCTTGTTTTCTTCCAGTTGTTCTTTGCTTAAAAGACCATTCATCTCTTTTAAGATGGCTTGAACTCCATTGTTGAATTCATCAGCCAATTCATTGTAACATTTCTTGAAATATGCAGCGTGAGCCTTGCGGTAATCTTTTCGATTTCCTTCAAATGACACTTTGCATGTCTTGTCGAATGAAACAGAAACATTGTTTGTCTTTTCTGTTACAAGTGCAAGGATTTTATCAATAATGGCATCTGCTTTGGCTTCATCGATATTTTCATAATAATTGAGAATAAAAAGAGTTTCACCAGCCAAATTAGCGGCCATGGTCTTCATGTACTTTTTTAAATTTCTTTTGTTAGCCATAATGAAAAATATTTTGAAAAGTTTATAGTCTGTTTAATACTGTTTCAATCAAGTCTTCAATAGAGCCTTTGTAGTTCGTGTTGGCTGAACTGGACATTCTGCCGGCAATGATTGAACAAATAGTAATCGCTTTGTGGCCCATCAGTTTTGCCAAACCTTGTAGCATAGCACTTTCCATTTCAAAATTTGTTACGCGGAAATTGTTGTATTTGAAATGATTGAGAGCTTGTTTGAAATTCGGATCTGAAATTGAAAGACGGAGTTCTCTTCCTTGTGGACCATAGAATCCGTTTGCTGTGACAGTCATTCCCAAAAACATTTCATCAGTTTTTAGGCGGTTAACGAGTTCTTCGTCGGCATCAACAATGTAGGGATGATTCCATATTTCCTTCCAATTGGTTTGCTTGATAAATTCGTTCTCCAGTTCAATATCGCGGTATTTTTCCGAATCTTTATAAAAATGGAATGCACCGTCAATTCCCAATGCTTTTTGAGAAATAACCATTGAACCGACAGGAATGTCCTCTTGTACGCTTCCTGATGTCCCAATTCGAATCAGTGTAAGCTGACGGAAATTTTTGTTGACTGTACGTGTGTTGAAATCGATATTTGCCAACGCGTCAAGTTCGTTAATGACAATATCAATATTATCTGCTCCAATACCATGTGAAACACACATGATAGGTTTGCCTTTGTATTCTCCACAGATAGTGTGGAATTCACGGCTTGAAACCTCATGTGTAATCTTGTCAAAAAATGAAGCGACAAGATTCACTCTCGCCGGATCTCCGACAAGGATAACATTGTCGGCCAACATTTCCGGTTTGATGTGTAAATGAAACACAGAGCCATCTGAGTTGATAATCAATTCGGATTCTGCTATTTTTCTTTCCATAGTTGTTCTTTTAGGTTTATTGTAAAGATAAATATTTTTATGGAAAGCCGGAAATTATTTGCCGGAAAACGCAGTCTCTTTAAATAAATTTAGAAAAAACGTTTAGTCGAATCCGTTTGCTTGTGATTTATCAATAGGGTTCTGAAAACTTGAGTGCTTGTACGTCTCAGATTTTCATACGTTGATTGAGGATTCATCGCCTCATTTAGAGTCATTGGCCCAGGTTGGATAGAGTAGACTGATAAAAAACCATATTCATTCAAGCGGTCGGCATCGTCTAAAGAGCCGACGAAGGCAATTGTCGGTACGCCGTTCCACGCCGCTTCACCGCAGACTCCATATGGCGCTTTGCCTAAAAGGGTGAGCTTGTCCATGCGTCCTTCTCCGGTGACAACCAAGTCAGCATTTTTAATGGCTTGTTCAAATTTGATTGTTTTTAAAATGGTATAAATGCCTGATGTCAGTTTTGCGTTCAGCACGGCCCATAAAGCTCCGCCTACACTTCCGGCGGCACCTGCATAGCTTTGATCTTTCACCTGTTTGCCATATTGGCGTTGAAGGACTTTCGCAAACGACATTAATCCATTGTCGAGCAACTTAATTGTTTTGTTGTCGGCTCCTTTTTGACGAGCAAACAGGTATGCAGCACCGTTGGGCCCATGAAAAGTAACATCGACATCGCATAGGATTGTAAATTCGCAACCGTCAATTTCCGGAATACGCTGGCTTGAATCAATATATGATATGGAAGCAAGACCGAGGCCGCCTGGTTGGACTTCGTTGCCTTGTGCATCAAAAAAACGGTAACCTAATTCGTGAAGTATACCGGTTCCTGCATCTGTAGTAGCACTTCCTCCGACACCAATCATGATTTTTTTTATCCCTTTTTTCAAGGCATCGGCAATTATTTTTCCAGTTCCTATTGTGTTTGCTGTCAGTGGGGCGTATTCACTTGGCTTGAGAAGAGATATGCCGGATGCCGTAGCCACATCAATGATGGCTGTGTCTTGATTGATAACTCCGTATCTTCCTGTAATGGGATGTCCAATTGGGTTTATCGTTGGAATTTCAATCCATTCTCCATGAAGAGAAGCTGTTAGAGCTTCTGCTGTTCCGTCACCGCCGTCAGCAACATATAATTTTTGTATGCTGCAGTTGGGCATAGCCTGTAAAATTCCTTCTTCTATGGCGTTGGCAACTTCCTGAGATGACAGCGAGCCTTTGAATTTGTCGGGAGCGATAACTACTTTCATATTTACAAAAGTAGTGTTTTTTGTCAGTAAAACAATTCCAAATTTTGCTATAACTTGAAAAAAAAGTAAATTTGAAAGAAATAACTAAGAATATGAAACATACAAAATTTTTTATCAGTGCTTTGGCATTGTTGTGCCTTCAGAATGCTGCGTATGCAGAATCTGACTACAAAAACAAGGCCTTGCCGGTTGAAACGCGAGTGGCGGATTTATTGTCAAAAATGACGTTGGATGAGAAAATCATGCAGTTGACCCAATACACGTTGGGAACCAACAATAATCCTAACAATATCGGCGAGGCGGTTGAGAAAGTTCCGGCAGAAGTCGGTTCGGTTATCTATTTTGACAGTGATGCTCAAACAAGAAACAGCTTGCAGAAAAAAGCGGTTGAGGAGACACGTTTAGGAATTCCAGTCTTGTTTGGATATGATGTTATTCATGGCTTCCGTACAGTTTTCGCTGTGCCGTTGGCTCAAGCTTGTACCTGGAATCCGGAGCTTGTAAGACAGGGAGCGGCCGTTGCAGCGCAGGAATCACGTATGTCTGGTGTGGATTGGACATTTTCACCGATGATTGACGTGGCAAGAGACGGCCGTTGGGGTAGAATCATGGAAGGATATGGAGAGGACCCGTATGCGACTTCTGTATATACGGTTGCTGCAGTTAAGGGATATCAAGGGAAAAGTTTGTCTGACCCACACAGTATTGCTGCTTGTTTGAAACATTTTGTCGGTTATGGAGCGTCAGAAGCAGGTCGTGATTATGTTTATACTGAAATATCAGCCCAAACATTATGGGATACATATTTGCCGCCGTATGAAGCGGGGGTGAAAGCCGGAGCTGCTACGCTTATGAGCGCTTTTAATGACATAAGCGGGGTGCCTGCTTCAGCCAATCATTACACACTGACTGAAATTCTTAAACAACGTTGGGGGCATCAGGGTTTTGTGGTCTCTGATTGGGATTCTGTCGTACAATTGGTCCTTCAAGGTGTAGCTAAAGATGAAAAGGAAGCTGCTGAGAAGGCTTTTATGGCTGGTGTTGAAATGGACATGAACGATGGTGTATATGCTAAGTATCTTGCAGAACTTGTTGAAGAAGGTAAAGTGCCGATGAGCAGAATTGACGATGCTGTTAGCCGAATTCTTCGTGTGAAGTTCCAATTAGGCCTTTTTGAAAATCCTTATACAAAAGAACTGCCGGAGGCCAAGCGTTTGATGTTGCCGGAAAGTATGACTGTGGTAGAACGATTGGCAGAAGAGACTATGGTGCTGTTGAAGAATGAAGACAAAGTTCTGCCTTTAAAGTCGGGCGTTAAGATTGCTCTTGTTGGTCCGTTAGCAAAAGCGCAGGATGATTTGCTCGGCAGTTGGTCGGCTCATGGACGTGGTTCAGATGTGACAACTTTGTTTGATGCTATTTCTGCTGAATTTGGTGTCAAGAATGTTTTGTATGCAAATGGTTGCTCTTTTGAAGACACTCTTGATTTCAGCAATGCAGTTAAAGTGGCTAAAAAATCGGATGTCATTGTAGCATGTTTGGGAGAGCCAAGAAGTTGGAGTGGTGAGAATACATCACGTACGACAATAGCTGTTCCGGAAGTTCAAGTCGAATTGTTGAAGCAGTTGAAGACTACGGGTAAGAAAATAATTGTCATTTTGTCAAATGGACGACCATTGGATTTGTCGAAGGTTGAGCCATTGGCTGATGCTATTCTTGAAATTTGGCAACCAGGCGTTCCCGGTGGGCGTCCTGCTGCCGGAGCTTTATCGGGACGAGTTAATCCATCCGGAAAATTGGCAGTGACATTCCCATATTCAACAGGACAGATTCCAATCTACTACAATCGTCGTAAACCGGCACGTTTGCCGGATCATGGCTTGTATAAGGACATGACAAGCGAGCCTTTGTATTCATTTGGACATGGCTTGAGCTATTCTAATTTCGAGTATGGTAAAGTTTCTCTGTCAGCAACTTCAGTTAAGAAGGGTGGCAAACTAAAAGCCAGCGTAACAGTTAAAAATACGGGAGATGTTGATGGCGCTGAAACTGTCATGTGGTTTATTTCCGATCCATATTGTAGAATTTCACGTCCGGTGATGGAACTTAAACATTTTGAAAAGAAAATGATTCCTTCCGGTAAGAGTGCTGTGTATGAATTCGAAATTGACACGGAACGTGATTTCAGTTTTGTAGACAGTAATGGTAGCAGATTCTTGGAATCGGGAGACTATTATTTAATCGTAAACGGAGAAAAGTATAAGATTGAGGTTCAAGATTGAACCCCAATCTTATTTGAAAAATAAAAAATGCAAGAAGAATTTTTTCTTCTTGCATTTTTTATTAGGTGTAATATCAATATTCTTTATTTGTTGATTTTCTGCCAGCTGTCTTTTAGTGTGATTGTACGGTTGAAGACGAGCTTGTCTGGGCGGGAATCTTTCTTGTCGGCGGTAAAGTAGCCGATTCTCTGGAATTGGAAGTTTCTGCCCGGTTCTGCGTTTTCAGCAAGGAACGGCTCAATCTTGGCGTTTGTAACAACTTTCAATGAATCGGGATTCAGCAGTTCGTGGAAGTCGCGGTCTTTTACTTCGGATGCGTTTTCAACACTGAAAAGGCGGTCGTACAAGCGTACTTCTGCTTCTACGCAATGGTCGGCAGAAACCCAATGAAGCGTACCTTTCACTTTGCGCATGCTGCCTGGCAGGCCGCTGCGTGTGTCAGGATCGTATTCGCAGTAGATTTCTTCGATGTTGCCTTCTGCATCTTTTTTGCATCCTGTGCACTTTACAATGTAGGCCGATTTTAAACGTACTTCATTACCCGGTGACATACGGAAGAATTTTTTCGGCGGATTTTCCATAAAGTCGTCGCGCTCAATATAAAGTTCACGGCTGAATGGAATAGTGTGAGTTCCACTATTCGGATCTTCCGGATTGTTTTCCATTTCCATGTTCTCTACTTGTCCTTCCGGATAGTTGGTAATAATAACCTTTACAGGATTAATGACAGCAGAAACACGTGTTGCACGCTTGTTCAGGTCTTCACGGATGCTGTATTCGAGAAGTGAAATGTCGTTTACAGCCTCATATTTTGTGTAACCGATACGGTTGATGAATGACTTGATGGACTCTGGAGTGAAACCACGACGGCGCAGACCGGAAATGGTCGGCATACGAGGATCGTCCCAGCCGTCAACCAAACCTTCTTTGACTAATTGCAGAAGTTTGCGCTTACTCAAAACCGTGTATGTAAGGTTCAGGCGGTTGAACTCAATCTGACGCGGGCAGTAGGATTCGTCGGCAAGTTCTTTTACGAAATATTCGTAAAGAGGGCGGTGAGGTACAAATTCGAGTGTACAGATAGAGTGAGTGACACCTTCAAAATAGTCAGACTGTCCGTGAGCGAAGTCATACATCGGGTATACTTTCCATGTATCGCCTGTGCGGTGGTGCGGGTGCTTGATGATACGGTACATAATCGGATCGCGGAAATGCATATTCGATGATGCCATATCGATTTTTGCACGCAATACCATGCTGCCTTCTTCGAATTCACCTTTGTTCATGCGTTCAAACAAATCAAGGTTCTCCTCGATCGGACGATTGCGATATGGACTTTCTGTACCCGGTTGTGTCGGAGTTCCTTTCTGTGCTGCTATTTCTTCTGAAGTCTGTTCGTCAACATAGGCTTTGCCTTCCTTAATCATTCGTACAGCCAAGTCGAATAGCTGTGGGAAATAGTCGGAGGCATAGTATTCGCGGTCAGCCCAGTCGTATCCGAGCCATTTGATGTCTTCGCGGATGGAGTCGACGTATTCCACGTCTTCTTTAACAGGGTTTGTATCGTCGAAACGCAAGTTGCAAGTGCCGCCGAATTTTTCAGCGATACCAAAGTCCATGCAGATAGCCTTAGCGTGGCCAATGTGCAGGTAGCCGTTAGGTTCCGGTGGGAAGCGCGTATTAAGGCGTCCTCCGTTTTTACCTTGCTTTAAGTCTTCGGCAACCAGCTGTTCTACGAAATTCAAACCGCTTTCTTTTTCAGTTGCCAGTTCTTTGTTTTCGTTTTCTGACATAGTATTCTGTTTTGTTGTTTTCTGTATTATTAAAGTGCAAAAATAAGAAATTATTTTCTAAAAGTTAAGAAACTGGCTACAAAACGAACCTATAGATATAAAAAATCAGGCCATTCTTCATAGAATGGCCTGAAGTTATTGTGGATGGGATAAAAATCAATTAGCCCAAGAATCCGAGCAAAGCACCTGCGGCTACAGCTGAACCGATAACACCGGCAACGTTCGGACCCATTGCATGCATGAGCAAGTAGTTGGTCGGGTCGTATTGAAGACCGATGTTGTTGGAAATACGAGCAGACATCGGAACTGCCGATACACCGGCGTTACCGATAAGCGGGTTGATTTTCTTTGATTTCGGAAGAATAAGGTTGAAAATCTTGACGAATATCACACCTGATGCAGATGCAATGACGAATGCCATGAAACCAAGAGCAAAAATGCCCAGCGTTTCCCAAGTCAAGAATTCTGAAGCCTGAGTTGAAGCACCTACCGTAAGGCCCAAAAGCATTACGATGATGTCGTTCAATGCGTTGCTTGCTGTCTTGGCGAGACGAGTTGTCACACCGCTTTCGCGCAGAAGGTTACCGAAGAAGAGCATACCCAACAATGGCAGAGCTGAAGGAACAACAAAGCAAGTGAGCAGAAGACCGACAATCGGGAACATGATTTTCTCTTTTTGAGAAACGGCACGTGCCGGTTTCATCTTGATAAGGCGTTCTTTCTTTGTTGTGAGCAACTTCATGATTGGCGGTTGGATTACCGGTACGAGTGCCATGTAAGAGTAAGCCGAAACGGCGATGGCTCCCATCAAGTTTGGTGCAAGTTTTGATGACAAGAAGATAGCTGTCGGACCGTCAGCACCACCGATGATGGCAATGGCACCGGCCTGGTCAGGAGCAAATCCAAGCAAAAGAGCTACAATGTATGCTCCGAAGATACCGAACTGTGCAGCCGCACCTACAAGCATCAATTTCGGGTTGGCAATCAGGGCTGAGAAGTCAGTCATTGCACCGATACCCAAGAAGATGAGAGGCGGATACCATCCGGCACTTACACCATTATACAGAATATTCAATACAGAACCTTCTTCATAGATTCCGACTTCAAGGCCGGCGTCGATTTTGAATGGAATATTGCCCACCAAAATACCGAAACCGATCGGAACGAGCAAGAGCGGTTCGAAATCGTGCTTAATAGCAAGCCAAATGAAGAATAGACCTACGCAGAGCATAACCAAGTGGCCGGGTGTTGCGTTGGCAAAGCCCGTATAGCTCCAGAAGTCCATCAAGTTTTGGCCTAAGAAATTAATTAACTCCATAATTCAGATTTTATTCGATTGTTAAAAGAGTTGCACCTTCAAGAACTGAGTCGCCCTTGTTGACTTCGATAGATTTAACAACACCGTCTTTGTCAGAGTGGATGTTGTTCTCCATCTTCATGGCTTCAAGGATAACAACAGTGTCGCCGTTCTTGATAGTGTCGCCAACTTTTACCTTGATGTCGAGAATAACACCTGGGAGCGGAGCTTTGACGCTGCTTGCACCACTGGCAACTGTCGGCTTTGCAATGATTTTAGAACCAGTTTCTGTGCGAGGAGCAGCAGTTGGTCTTGGTTTAGAAACGGCTGGAACGACCTGTTCCTCAAATTCCACTTTGTACGGTGTGCCGTTCACCATGATCTGAGCTCCATTTTTTTCAATGTCACCAACAGTTACTTTGTATACCGTACCGTTGATTTTGTATTTATAGTCTTTCATTTTTTTTTGAAATTCAATTGATTGATTTGGTTGTTACTTGTGCGGAGTTTCGCGCAAAGAGTAAATCTTAGAACTCCATGGAGAGTAAGCTCTCTTTACTTTGTTGATAGTAAGAACGAGGTCTTCGTGGTCGTGCATGTTGAGATGCTCGTGCAGAGCCATACAAATAGCTGCAATAGCTTCTCCAGAATCGGCACCTTCAGATACTGTAGCTGTTGTGATATTGCTGGTAGCCTTTTGTTTCTTGCGTGTGGCATTTTTTTCGTTGATTTTGCCGATAAGGCGGAAACACAGATACAACAATATCAATGAAACAAATACGATTGCCATTGCAAGCACTGTCATGCCCAGGCCGCTCTTGTCGTGCTCGGCAAACATATCAATCTTCTCGTTGGAGTCGATGATAACGTTGTTGCTGCTTGGCGTAATGTACTTGGCGTCGCTTCCATCACGGATTTCCCATGCATTTGTATCGTTGTCGGCGTCTTTGACACCATCTGACTTACGAGCATATGATTGGTTGTCCCCGAGATTTGCAGGAATAACAACTTCGTCAATTAATGTTTTTCCGTCTGCATCATACAGACCAATCCAGTTTTCTACACCCGGAGTCAATACGAAATTGACGTGGAATGTACCTTTGTTTGGCTCTCCGTCTGCCCAGAATACAACGTGTTGGCGCGGGTGTATTTCCGTGTTAACGTCCATGCGAGGCACTGGGTACATGGTAGGGTTGCTCGGATCGTTTGTCAAGTACATGCTGGCGATGTCAATTGGAGCAAACGAAGAGTTGAACAACTCAATCCATGCCTGGTGTTTGCCATAGTCGTCCACATAGTTGCTGTCATTCTGCACCATTATTTCGTTGATGCAAATAGCTTTACGGCCTTGAGCCATAACGCCGGCAACCGAGAATACGAGGCAAGCCAAAAGTACTACTAATGCTTTTTTATTCATATTCGTACAAATTATTATAGAGGAATATTTCCGTGCTTCTTAGCCGGGTTAGTCAATTTCTTGGTAGCCAATTGTTGCAATGCGCGGATGATGCGGAAACGTGTGTTGCGCGGTTCGATAACATCATCAATATAGCCGTATTTGGCTGCGTTGTACGGGTTGCAGAACAAGTCTGTGTATTCTTTTTCTTTTTCTGCAATGAATGCAGCAGGATCAGCCTGTTCTTTTGCTTCACGTGCATAAAGAACTTCAGCAGCACCGGCAGCACCCATAACTGCGATTTCAGCAGTAGGCCATGCATAGTTCATATCGCCGCGGAGTTGCTTACAGCTCATCACGATGTGGCTACCACCATAGCTCTTTCTCAAAGTGACTGTAACTTTAGGTACAGTAGCTTCGCCATAAGCATAAAGCAATTTAGCACCGTGAAGAATAACGGCATTATATTCTTGGCCTGTACCAGGAAGGAAGCCCGGAACGTCAACCAATGATACCAAAGGAATGTTGAATGCATCGCAGAAACGTACAAAACGTGCAGCTTTACGGGAAGCGTTGCAGTCAAGTACACCTGCCAAATATTTTGGCTGGTTGGCTACGATACCAACTGACTGACCGTTGAAGCGAGCAAAGCCGACGATGATGTTCTTAGCGTAGTCGCGTTGAACTTCAAGGAATTCGCCGTTATCGATGATAGCACCGATAACTTCGTACATATCGTATGCTTTGTTAGGAGAATCCGGAACGATGTCGTTCAAAGAGTCTTCCAAACGGTCGATTGGGTCGTTGCATTTCAAAAGCGGAGCTTCTTCCAAGTTGTTTTGCGGGATGAAGCTGAGGAGTTTACGGATGAGTGTCAATGCTTCTTCACCGTCTTCTGTTGCGAAGTGTGCAACACCTGATTTAGAAGAGTGCATTGTAGCACCGCCAAGTTCTTCTTGTGTAACGTCTTCACCAGTTACAGTCTTTACTACCTTCGGACCAGTAAGGAACATGTAAGAAATGCCTTTAGTCATGATAGTAAAGTCAGTCAATGCCGGAGAATAAACGGCACCACCGGCGCAAGGACCGAGGATGGCAGAAATTTGAGGAACAACACCTGAAGCAAGAATATTGCGTTCGAAGATTTCAGCATATCCTGCCAACGCGTTGATACCTTCCTGGATACGTGCACCACCTGAGTCGTTCAAGCCGATAACCGGTGCGCCCATCTTCATGGCCATATCCATTACCTTGCAGATCTTCATGGCCATTGCTTCTGACAATGAACCGCCGAATACTGTAAAGTCCTGTGCAAATACATAAACGAGACGGCCGTCGATTGTACCGTAACCGGTTACGACACCGTCGCCAAGATAATGTTTCTTGTCTTGTCCGAAGTTTGTGCAACGGTGTTGTACAAACATATCGAGTTCTTCGAAGCTACCTTCGTCGAGAAGTTGTGCGATGCGTTCGCGAGCTGTGTATTTACCTCTTTCGTGCTGCTTAGCGATAGCTTTTTCGCCACCACCCAAGCGTGCTTTTTCGCGCAAGGCGATAAGCTCCTGCACTTTTTCAAGTTGATTGCTCATAATTAAAGTTGAATTGTATTATTAGAGTTGATTTATTCCGGCTTTTCGCAAAGTTCAGTCAAAACGCCAAGTGTTGATTTCGGGTGAAGGAATGCAATGTTCAAACCTTCAGCACCTTTACGCGGAGCTTTGTCGATAAGTCTTACGCCTTTAGCTTCAACTTCAGCCAATGCGTTGGCAACACCGTCAGTAGCAAATGCCAAGTGGTGGATACCTTCGCCGCGTTTTTCGATAAATTTAGCAATTGTGCTGTCTTCGCTTGTCGGTTCGAGAAGCTCGATTTTTGTTTGTCCAACTTTGAAGAATGCAGTTTTAACTTTTTGGTCAGCTACTTCTTCAATAGCGTAGCACTTGAAACCAAGTACATTTTCGTAGTAAGGAATTGCTTCTTCAAGACTTTTGACAGCGATTCCAAGATGTTCAATGTGAGAAATATTCATAACATTATAAGTTAAAAGGTGTTTGTTATAATCTGTTAGTGTTGATGCAGGCACCTTCTATGGTGAATCTACATCGTTCACAAAATTACTATAAAAATAACAATTACGTCATATTTGTATTGAAAAAAACGACTTAAAACGACTGACAAAAAGTTAAAATCATGGAATATTTATAATATATATAGGTGTAGAGTGGGGAACAGGCTGGGGGTTGGCATAGTGAAACTGACTATATGTCAGTATGACCGGTGGATGCTGACATTTTTTTACGGCGTTTTTTGAGTTTGGCACGCGATTTGCACAATAGAGAGTGTCGGCCGCAAGGCATGACAGAATGAACTTGATTAATAACAAATAAAAAATATAGAATTATGGGCAAAATTATTGGTATTGACTTAGGTACTACGAACTCTTGTGTAGCAGTTCTCGAAGGTAAAGATCCTGTAGTAATTCCTAACAGCGAAGGTCGCAATACGACTCCTTCCATTGTGGCTTTCATTGATGGTGGAGAACGTAAGATCGGTGATCCTGCAAAACGTCAGGCAATCACAAATCCGACTCGTACGGTGTTCTCAATCAAACGTTTCATGGGTGAAACCTATGATCGTGTAGAAAAAGAAATCTCTCGTGTTCCTTATAAAGTGGTCAGAGGTGACAACAACACTCCGCGTGTTGACATCGACGGCCGTGAATATACTCCGCAAGAAATTTCAGCTATGATTCTTCAAAAGATGAAGAAAACGGCTGAAGATTATCTTGGACAGCCTGTTACGGAAGCCGTTATTACCGTTCCGGCTTACTTTAACGACTCTCAGCGTCAGGCAACTAAGGAGGCCGGTGAAATTGCCGGTTTGACAGTTCGTCGTATTGTGAACGAACCGACTGCCGCAGCATTGGCTTACGGTCTTGACAAGAGTGCAAGCGATAAGAAGATTGCAGTGTTCGACTTGGGTGGCGGTACATTTGATATCTCTATCCTTGAATTGGGTGACGGTGTGTTTGAGGTAAAATCTACAAACGGTGATACTCACCTGGGTGGTGATGACTTCGACCATAAGATTATCGACTGGTTGGCTGACGAATTCCAGAAGGATGAAGGTGTAGACTTGCGTCAGGACCCGATGGCATTGCAACGTTTGAAAGAGGCTGCTGAAAAAGCTAAGATTGAACTTTCAAGCACAACTTCTACGGAAATCAACTTGCCGTATATCATGCCGGTTAACGGTATTCCAAAACACTTGGTTAAGACCCTTACCCGTGCAAAATTCGAACAGCTTTGCGATGATTTGATTCAAGCAACAATCGCTCCTTGTCAGCAGGCATTGAAGGATGCAGGTTTGACAGCTTCAGATATTGATGAAGTGATCCTTGTCGGTGGTTCAACTCGTATTCCTGCCGTTCAACAGATCGTTGAGAAATTCTTCGGTAAGGTTCCTTCTAAGGGCGTTAACCCGGATGAAGTAGTCGCTGTAGGTGCTGCCATCCAAGGTGGTGTATTGAGCGGTGATGTGAAGGATGTCGTTCTTTTGGATGTCGTTCCATTGTCAGTAGGTATTGAAACATTGGGTGGTGTGATGACCAAACTTATCGACGCCAACACAACAATCCCTACTCGCAAGAGCGAAACATTCTCAACAGCTGTCGACAATCAGCCGTCTGTTGAAATCAACGTATTGCAGGGTGAACGTCCATTGGCTAAGGATGACAAGTCTCTTGGTCGTTTCCATTTGGATGGAATTGCTCCGGCTCCGCGTGGTATACCTCAGATCGAAGTTACATTTGAAATCGATGCCAACGGTATCTTGAATGTATCGGCTAAGGATAAGGCTACAGGTAAGGAACAGAGCATCCGTATCGAAGCTTCCAGCGGTTTGACTGATGCTGAAATCCAACGTATGAAGGATGAAGCTGCTGCCAACGCTGCTGCCGATGCAAAGGAAAAGGAACGTATCGACAAAATCAACAAGGCTGATGCTGTAATCTTCCAGACAGAGAAACAGTTGAAAGAACTTGGTGACAAGTTTGCAGCTGACAAGCGTGCTCCAATTGATGCAGCTTTGAATGAATTGAAGGAAGCTCACAAGGCACAGAATGTAGATGCTATCGATCCGGCTATCGACAAATTGAATGCCGCAATGCAGGCTGCTGCTCAGGATATTTACAACGCTCAGCAACAAACAGGCGGTGCACAGGGTGCAGGTTTCAATCCTAATGCAGGTGCAAACCCGAACGCCGGTGCCAACAACAACGACGGCAACAATGTGACCGACGCCGATTTCGAGGAAGTCAAATAAGTGTAAGATTTAAACCACATAGTAAAAGCGTGTAGCTCATTTGAGTTGCACGCTTTTTTGTTTTTATTGGATGTGTCTATTTGTCGGAATGTGCATAATGTTATAAGTTCTAAAAGTGAGGGTGTTTGTTGGGAATATGCTTGCTTGCTGTTCGGTTTTCAGTAAAAAACTATTATTTTTGCAATTAGTTTTGTAAATTAAGAAAAGAAGTGGACAATAGAAAACATATAGCCATTTTGGGTAGTACCGGATCGATTGGGACGCAGACGCTCGATGTGATTTCGGAATATCCCGACAAATTGTATCCTTCGTTGCTGACGGCAAACCGGAATGTGGATTTGCTGATAGAGCAGGCTTTGAAGTTTAAGCCGCGACGTGTTGTGATTGCATCGGAGGACTGTTACGAGAAATTGAAATCAGCTCTTGCAGGAACGGGGATTGCCGTTGAGTGTGGCTCGAAAGCGATTGCTGATGCCGTGACGGCTGAAGATATTGATATTGTGGTGACTGCCATGGTGGGTTACAGCGGGTTGGAACCTACTATCAGTGCTATCCGTGCCGGTAAGAAAATAGCTTTGGCGAACAAGGAAACGCTTGTCGTAGCCGGAGAGCTGATTACCGATATGCTGAAAGACTCAAAGTCGGAATTGATTCCGGTTGATTCTGAACATTCTGCAATTTTTCAGTGTTTGGTAGGTGAGGATATCCAATCGGTCGACAAGCTGATCCTGACAGCTTCCGGTGGTCCGTTCCGTACGAAAACGCTGGAGGAAATGCAGTTGGTGACGAAAGCAGATGCCTTAAAGCACCCGAATTGGAATATGGGCGCAAAGGTAACGATCGATTCTGCTTCGATGATGAACAAAGGCTTTGAAATGATAGAAGCACGTTGGTTGTTCGGTATTCCGTCGGAACGGATTGAAATCGTGGTGCATCCGCAATCGATTGTTCATTCGATGGTAGCTTACAACGACGGTTCGGTTAAGGCTCAATTGGGTTTGCCTGATATGCGTCTGCCTATCCGCTATGCGCTTAATTATCCGGAACGCTTGCCCTCGGCATGCGAGAAACTGAAGGTGTCGCAATATTCAACTCTGACATTCGAAGCTCCTGATATGGCTAAATTTCCGTTGCTCTCCATGGCATTCACGGCCATTCAGGCAGGCGGAAATGTGCCGTGTGCGCTGAATGCAGCTAATGAAATCGCCGTAGCTGCATTCCTTGAGGAGAAAATCCGCTTTGTGGATATGCCGGTTCTTGTGGAGAAAGCGTTGGAGCGGAATGTGTTCATCTCGAAACCGACTTACAATGATTTAGTGGAAACAAATAGAGAAATAAGAAATATCGCCTCGTCAATTGTTGGAAAATAAAAACGTATATAAATTATAATGGATTCAACCTTTTTTATTAAAGCCGTGCAGCTTATTCTGGCTTTCGGCTTGCTTGTGATTGTCCATGAGTTCGGACACTATATTTTTTCGAGAATTTTCGGTATCCGAGTGGAGAAATTCTATATATTCTTTGACCCTTGGTTCAGCCTTTTTAAATATAAGCCTAAAAAGAAACCGGGTACGGAAGACAAGGCTTCTTGGCGCGACACGGAGTATGGTATCGGCTGGCTTCCGTTGGGCGGATATTGTAAAATTTCGGGTATGATTGACGAGTCAATGGACTTGGAGCAAATGAAACAGCCTGCCAAGCCATGGGAATTTCGCTCAAAACCGGCATGGCAGCGTTTGTTGGTTATGGTAGCTGGTGTGCTTTTTAATTTCATCCTTGCTATCATTATTTATGCCGGTATTGCCTATACTTGGGGCGACAAGTATATTGACTATGAAGATGCTACCTATGGTATGCAGTATTGCGAACCTGCTCATCGCATTGGTTTTGTTGACGGTGACATTCCATTGATGATGGACGGTCAGAAAATTGATGCCGCCAATTATGATTTGCTGAAAATGCTTGAATCAAAGCAGGTGACAGTTCTTCGTAACGGTAAGGACACTGTGGTCATCAATATGCCTGAAAACGCTGTGCTGAAAATCAACAGCGAAATGGAAAAAGAGGACAGCGGCTTTGGTTTCATGGTTTACCGTATTCCGGTGGTTGTAAAAGAGGCCGTAGCCGGGGAAGCTGCAGAAGATGCCGGTCTGCAAGCAGGCGACCGTATCGTGGCTGTTGACAGTGTTCCTGCTGAAACATACGACGTGTTTTCAAAAGAATTGGCAGCGAACAAAGGAAAATCTGTCGAACTGCAATATGTGCGTCACGGGAAAGTGCAGTCAACTACGATACGGATTTCCGAAGCCGGAAAAATTGGCATCATGCTGACACCGATTACGGATTTGTATAAGACTAAGACGATTGAATATAATTTGTGGCAGTCGATTCCACGTGGTATTGAAATCGGTGTCGACAAACTGGTTTCTTATGTGAGCCAGATGAAATATATATTTACCAGTGAGGGAGCAAAGAGTCTTGGTGGTTTCGGTGCTATCGGAAATATGTTCCCTGACACGTGGAGCTGGTATCAGTTCTGGGTGATTACTGCGTTTATCAGTCTTGCTCTTGCGTTTATGAATATTCTTCCGATTCCGGCATTGGACGGCGGTCATATTCTTTTCTTGATTTATGAAATGATAACCGGTCGCGAGCCGAATCAGAAATTTATGGAATATGCCCAAATGATTGGTTTGGGACTGTTGGTATTGTTGATGCTTTATGCCAACGCCAATGATATTTACAGATTTTTTATCAAATAGCAGCAGTGTAGTTTATGGAATATAAGAGAGTATTTTTAAAGAAAGGAAAAGAAGAATCGCTGAAGCGTTTCCATCCGTGGGTTTTCTCCGGTGCGATTGCCAAGATGGACAACGGGGTAGAAGAAGGTGACATTGTTGCCGTATATTCCAACACTGGAGAATTTGTTGCCATGGGGCATTTCCAGATTGGAAGCATCATGGTGCGCGTGCTGGATTTTGCGCAACGTGACATTGATGCCGATTTTTTCTTCGACCGTCTTCAGAAGGCATTTGATTTGCGTAAAAGCATAGGACTGATTCGTCCGGATAATAATGCCTTCCGTCTTGTTCATGGAGAAGGTGATTTCCTGCCTGGTCTTGTGGTTGATGTCTATGATCGTACAGCAGTTGTTCAGGCTCACTCTCCGGGAATGCACTTTGCCCGCAACATTATAGCAGAGGCACTGTTGCGCATTGCTGACGGACTGATTAAAAATGTATATTATAAGTCGGAAACGACGTTGCCTTACAAGGCACAGCTCGATCCGCAAAATGACTATATCGTAGGCGGATTTGAAACAAATGTCGCTGTTGAAAACGGTTTGAAATTCCATGTTGACTGGCTGAAAGGACAGAAGACTGGGTTCTTTGTCGATCAACGCGACAACCGCTCTCTTTTGGAGCATTATGCCAATGGACGTTCGGTTTTGAACATGTTCTGCTATACGGGAGGTTTTTCGTTCTATGCCATGCGCGGCAATGCCAAACTTGTACATTCTGTTGACAGTTCGGCAAAGGCCATTCAACTTACAAACGAGAATGTGGAATTGAATTTCCCGGATGATCCACGTCATCAGGCATTTGCAGAAGATGCGTTCAAATTCCTGAACAACATGGATGACAAATACGACCTGATTATTCTCGACCCTCCGGCATTTGCCAAGCATAAAAGTGCTTTGAAAAATGCGTTGATAGGTTATCGCAAGCTGAATGCCAAAGCGTTTGAGAAAATCCGTCCGGGTGGTATCCTTTTCACGTTCTCCTGCTCACAGGCTGTGTCAAAAGAACAGTTCCGTCTGGCGGTGTTTAGTGCGGCAGCCATGTCGGGACGTCGTGTTCGTATTTTGCATCAGCTGACCCAACCTTCCGACCATCCGATAAATATCTATCATCCGGAAGGTGAGTACTTGAAGGGGTTGGTGCTTTACGTTGAATAACCCTTAAACCATTAATATATGAAGAAATCATTTTTAGCGGCTGCTATGGCAGCAATGGCGTTGGTTTCTGTGTCTTGTTCTTCCGAAAAGAAAACGGAAACAGCCGAATTTAATTACAAAGTGGACAGATTTGCTGATATTGAAATTCTTCGTTACAAGGTAACGGATTTCGAAAACTTGACTCCAAAGCAAAAAGAATTGGTTTATTATCTGACAGAAGCGGCATTGTATGGCCGAGACATTCTGACAGATCAGAACGGTAAATATAACCTTGCTATCCGTACGACATTGGAGGAAATTTACAAAAACTTCAACGGCGACAAGGAAAGTGCGGATTATAAAGGTTTTGTTGAATATTTGAAGCAAGTATGGTTTGCCAACGGCATCCATCATCACTACTCAACAGACAAGTTCGTACCGAAATTCTCTCAGGAGTTTTTCAAAGCGGAGGTTGCGAAACTTGCTCCAGAATCATTGCCTTTGGCTGAAGGCCAGACGGTCGACGCTTTTGTGGCAGAATTGGTTCCGGTTATTTTCGATCCGACAGTGATGGCGAAACGTGTAAATCAGGCCGACGGACAGGATTTGATTCAGACATCAGCCAACAACTATTACGATGGTGTCACTCAGGCTGAAGTTGAACAGTTCTATGCTGCAATGAAAGACCCGAAAGATACGACTCCGGTATCTTATGGCTTGAACTCCCGATTGGTGAAAAAAGACGGAAAGGTTCAAGAGGAAGTCTACAAAGTTGGTGGCCGTTATAGCGCAGCAATCGAAAAAATTGTAGAAAATCTGAAGAATGCTCAGGCTGTTGCTGAAAATGAACAGCAGAAAGCGCATATCGGTAAATTGATAGAATATTATACTACCGGTAATCTGAAGACTTTCGATGAATATTCAATTCTTTGGGTGGAAGATGTTGTCAGCACGGTTGATTTCATCAATGGCTTCATTGAAAGCTATGGCGATCCGCTTGGATTGAAAGGAGCATGGGAGTCAATTGTTAATTTCAAGAACGAAAAGGCTTCTCATCGTACTGAGGTAATCAGTGCAAACGCACAGTGGTTTGAAGACCATTCTCCGGTAGATGCACGTTTCAAGAAAGACAGTGTGAAAGGTGTAACAGCTAAGGTTATTACAGCCGCTATCCTTGCCGGTGATGCTTATCCTGCAACTCCGATTGGTATCAATCTTCCGAATGCAAACTGGATTCGTGCAGCACATGGTTCAAAATCGGTAACTATTGAGAATATAACTGAAGCATATGACCAGGCTTCACATGGAAACGGTTTCAACGAAGAATTTGTCATTGACAAGGAAACCGGCGATTTGATGGACAAATATCTGTTTATCGTTGATAATCTTCATACAGACTTGCACGAATGCCTCGGTCACGGCTCTGGAAAACTCCTTCCGGGTGTTCACGATGATGCATTGAAAGAACATGGCTCTACGCTTGAAGAAACACGTGCCGATTTGTTTGCCTTGTATTATTTGGCTGACCCGAAACTTTTGGAACTTGGCTTGGTCGACAATAAGGATGCTTATAAGGCTGAATATTATAAGTATATTCTGAACGGTATGATGACTCAGTTGATGCGTATCGAATACGGCAAGAACATTGAAGAGTCACACATGCGCAACCGTCAGCTTATTTCTATGTGGGCATATGAAAACGGTAAAGCTGAAAACGTAATCGAACTCGTGAAGAAAGACGGCAAGACATTTATCAAGATTAATGATTACGAAAAACTTCGCGGCTTGTTTGGCAAATTGTTGGCTGAAGTTCAGCGCATCAAGTCGGAAGGCGACTATGTTGCCGGCAAGAAGTTGGTGGAAGATTATGCTGTGAAGGTTAATCCGGAAATCCACAAGGAAGTGTTGGAACGCTACGGCAAGCTTGACATTGCTCCATACAAGGGATTTGTAAATCCGCTTTATACCGCCGTTAAGGATGCGGAAGGCAATATCACAGATGTAACAGTTGATTATTCTGAAGGCTATGTTGAACAAATGCTCCGCTATTCTAAAGACTATTCACCATTGACAAAATAATCGGGAACGATTGATTGATAAATGAGGCATCCTCTTGTTTGAGGATGCCTTTTTTTGTAGTTTTGCAATATGGAAAAGGAAACGATTAGAGATATAAAAAGTCAGTTCTTCGCTTTAAGAAACGGTGAGATAGCCGATCGCTTACGAAAAGCCGGAAGTCCGTATAAAATTATATTCGGATTGCTATTGCCTCAAATTGAGATGGTAGCTGGAAGCGTTGAGCCGTCTGTTGAATTGGCGGAAACCTTGTGGGCAGATACATCGACACGGGAGAGCCGTTTGATGGCAACAATGGTTTATCCGTTGGATGCATTTACGGTAGCGAAAGCTAAAGGATGGGTTGCCGATTGTGACACCGTGGAACTTGTCGATTTGTTGTGCTTCCGTCTGGTTCGTCATTTGCCGGAAGCGGAAGATTTGCTGATGGAAAACCTTAAGGCAGAAGCTGCTCCAATGATGCGTTATTTTGCCCTGCGTTTGGCCATGAATCTTTTGGTTATAGGAAATCTTTTTGAGAAAGATAAAGTATATGCCTTCGCATTAGAAGAGGGCAACAGAGTTGATTGCAAGTCAAAGATGCTCTGCCGGCAAGTGCAAGAAGAAATAGAATGGCAAAAAGAAGAGGAAGGACTTTAATCCTTCCTCTTGTTGTATTAATCTGTAGATTATTAATCAAAAATTTTGTCCCAGTCTTTCCAAACAACTTCGTAGCCGAGGTTTTTAATTTCTTCGGCGACGTCTTTTGGCGTGCGCTCGTCGCTGACGTGGAATTGTTCAAGTGCATCGGGTGTGCTTGTGTAACCACCGGGTTCTGTCTTGCTTCCGGCACTCATGGATGTGACACCCAATTTCATCATGTTTGCACGGAAAACCGGATTTTCGCGTGTAGAATATGAGATGTCAACATCGTGGTCGAAAATGCGGAATGCAAACGTGAGCTGAGCCAACTCCTTGTCTGTCATGGTGACATTCGGTTGGAATCCGCTTTCTGACGGTCTCATACGCGGGAAATTGACAGAATAGCGGGTTTTCCAGTAATGTTTTTGCAGGTAGCGTAAATGAATGGCCATCATAGTGACATCTGTTCTCCAGTCTTCAAGTCCAATCAATACACCCATGCCGATTTTGTGAACGCCTGCCTGACCCATGCGGTCGTAACCATTAAGTCGCCAGTCGAAAATTGACTTCATGCCTTTTGGGTGATACAGGTTATAGTTTGCCTTGTTGTATGTTTCCTGGAAACAGACAACTCCGTTCAGGCCGACTTTTGTCAGGCGCGCATAGTCGTCAGCCTTTAACGGCATCACTTCAATTGAAAGATTGTTGAAGTATGGCCGTGCTATTTTCAACGCATTTTCCAAATAGTCGACTCCGGCAATTGTAGGTGCTTCACCTGTTACAATCAGCAGGTTCTCAAACGGACCTAATGCACGGATGGCCTTGCATTCTGCTTCTATTTGCTCGTCGTTAAGTGTTGTTCGAGCAAAATCGTTGTTGTGATTAAATCCACAATATACGCAGAAGTTTGTGCAGGCATTGCTCAAATACAGTGGAATGTACATGCTGATAGTCTTGCCAAATCGTTCTTGCGTATATTTCATTGACAATCTTGCCATCTGTTCCAGATAAGGAACAGCGGCAGGCGAAATAAGTGCCATAAAATCGTCAATGCTCAGATGTTCTTTTGACAACGCATGTATTACATCGGTTTCTTTTTTCGATGCAATACGTGCGGTTGTCTCTTCCCAATTTATTTTTTCTAATTCTTCAGAAAACATTTTGATGGTTATTTACAAATCTCTTCAGATACCTTTTGTGTGATGCGCATTGCGCAGAAATTTGGTCCGCACATAGTGCAGAACTTATCGTCGGATTCGTGGCTTTCAACATAATATTGCTTTGCACGTGCTGGGTCGAGCGACAGGTTGAACTGGTCTTTCCAACGGAATTCAAACCGTGCTTTGCTCATTGCATTGTCACGAACTTGTACGCCGGGGAAACCTTTGGCAAGGTCGGCGGCATGAGCGGCAATCTTATATGCGATAACACCATTTCTTACGTCTTCCTTGTTTGGCAGACTCAGGTGTTCTTTCGGTGTTACATAGCAAATCATGGCAGTACCGTACCATGCGATTTGTGCCGCACCGATTGCAGATGTGATATGGTCATATCCCGGAGCAATGTCGGTTGTCAACGGGCCAAGGGTGTAGAACGGTGCTTCGTGACAGGCCGACAATTGCTTGTCCATGTTTTCACGAATCTTTTGCATGGGAACGTGTCCCGGACCTTCAATGATAACTTGTACGTTATGTTTCCATGCCTTTTCTGTAAGTTCGCCCAATACATCAAGTTCAAGGAACTGAGCCTTGTCATTGGCATCATAAATAGAGCCCGGACGCATGCCATCGCCTAATGAAACGGCAACGTCGTATTGTGCAAGGATTTCGCAGATTTCGTCAAAGTGTGTGTATAAGAAACTTTCTTGATTGTGGAGTACACACCATTGTGTCATAATGCTGCCGCCACGTGAAACGACACCCGTAAGACGTTCGCCAATCAACTGCGCGTGTGCTTTCAATACACCTGCATGGATGGTGAAATAGTCAACACCTTGTTCGCATTGCTCAATCAAAGTGTCGCGATAGATCTCCCAAGTCAGTTCGGCTACATTTCCCTGTACTTTTTCCAATGCTTGGTAAATAGGCACAGTTCCCATCGGAACAGGGCAGTTGCGGATAATCCATTCGCGTGTTTCGTGAATGTTGTCGCCGGTAGAAAGGTCCATCAGTGTGTCACCGCCCCAATAGCAGCTCCACATAGCCTTGTCGACTTCTTCTTTGATACCCGAAGACAATGCCGAATTACCGATGTTGGTGTTTAATTTCACACTGAAAGCCCGTCCGATAATCATCGGCTCAGCTTCCGGGTGGTTGATATTGGCCGGAATGATGGCACGGCCGGCAGCTATTTCGTTACGAACGAATTCCGGTGTGATGTATGATTCAATACCCAACTCTTTGTTGTTCAGATTTTCACGAATGGCAACATATTCCATTTCGGCTGTAATGATGCCGGCTTTGGCATAGGCCATTTGGGTGATTTCTTTGCCGGGTTTTGCCTTGCGAGGCTTGTATTGCTTTTTGAAGCGGATGCCGTCAAGACTTTTGTCCTGCAGACGCATTTTACCGTAATCGGAAGTGATGCTGTCGAGCTGAACGGTGTCGTTTCTGTCGGCAATCAGTTGTTCACGAAGGCGTGGCAACCCTTCATTGATGTCAGTCTTGATGTTCTTGTCAGTGTATGCACCGCTTGTATCATACACAACGACAGGAGCATTCGGCGTGATTTTTTTCTCGCCGTTTTCAATCTTGACGGTTGGAGTCAGATTGATTTTTCTCATTCCCACTTTGATAGGAAAAAGAGTACCGTCGATATAGATTTTTTCAGAATTAGGGTATGAGCTGATGTTGATATCCGTAAATTCCATAGTGAAAGGGTTGTTTTAATTAATCAAGAAAAGAAGTTAATGGACTGCTTGCCATTGCGTGGTCCGACTTTTCGCCCAAACCGGCAAGGTATGCCATACGTCCGGCTTCTGTCGCCAATTTGAATGCTTTTGCCATTTCAACCGGATTGTCGGCAACAGCTATGGCAGTGTTGACCAAAACGGCACTTGCGCCCATTTCCATAGCTGCTGCGGCATGAGAAGGTGCTCCCAAACCTGCATCAATGACAACCGGTACGTTGCTTTGGCTGATGATGATTTCAAGCATTTCTTTCGTTACAAGTCCTTTGTTTGTACCGATGGGTGCGCCAAGCGGCATGACAGCAGCGGTACCAACATCTTCCAAACGTTTGCATAACACCGGGTCGGCTTGAATATAAGGCAGGACAACGAATCCTAATTTAGCCAGCTCTTCTGTTGCTTTTAATGTTTCAATCGGGTCTGGCAGCAGATATTTGGGGTCGGGGTGGATTTCAAGTTTGATGAAATTAGTACCGAAACATTCTCTGGACAATTGGGCTGCCAATACAGCTTCTTCCGCATTTCTTACTCCAGATGTGTTCGGGAGAAATTGAACATGTTCGCGATTGATGTGACGCAGCATGTCGTCGTCAGCAGCGTCTGACGTGTCAAGACGTTTCATCGCAACTGTAATCATTTCAGATTCTGATGCCAGGATGGATTGCAGCATCAAATCGTTGGAGGCAAATTTGCCTGTTCCGACAAACAATCGTGAAGTGAATTCACGACCGCCAATAATTAGTTTATCCATTATTTTTGGTTATATCTTTGTTCAACAATCTTTTCAAGCAATGTTATCATTTTTTCAGTTTCCGCAGTCATGTCGTCAGCGTTAATAAGACCGCCCGATACAGCAATACCGTCAACTCCTGTAGACATGATGTCTTCGACATCTTCATATTTGATACCGCCAATGGCAACAACCGGAAGATTGATGCTTGATGCTTTTTTCTTGGTGATGATATCCAGATATCCGTTCAATCCCAATACCGGGCTAAGTTTTTCTTTTGTCTGAGTGAAACGGAACGGACCGAGTCCGATATAGTCGATATCAAGATGGCGGACGGCTTCAATGTCGTCTATTGTGTTGGCTGTTACTCCGATTATAAATTCTTCACCCAGAATTTCCCGGGCTTCAGTCGGCGCCATGTCGTTTTTACCGAGATGAACTCCGTCCAACGCCAATTCTTTGGCGATGTCCACATAGTCGTCGATAACCAGAATACATTCGTGTTCCTTGCAAATGTCCTTTGCTTTCGTTGCTACCTCGATTATTTCTTCTCGGGGAGCATTTTTCATACGTAGTTGTACCCATTTGCAGCCGCCATTGACAGCATTCTCAATTTCTTCAAGAATGGTCATCTTGTCGGATGGGTGTGTGATAAATTGCAGCATATGTCTATATTGTTTTCTTTTTTATTTCATCTAAAATTGTTTTAAGCTGGTCGGTGTCTTTTGCATTGAACAGATAGCCGAGGAAAGCTGCGCCTCCAAATCCAATCTTGGAGAGATAGGAGAGTGTTTCAGCCGTGTTCCCTCCCAATGCAATCACCTTAGGCGTAATGATTCCATTACTTTTGGCGTACCTCAATTCTTTATCTGAAAAGTTGGACATATATCCTTTTTTGCAGATACTGTTGAAAATAGGACTTAGGAAAACGTATTCAAAGCGGTTGATGTCCTTTAATTCATCAAAACAGTGACAGGAACGGGAAAGGTTTCCTGTGTAGCCGTCGGGAGCAGTCGGATGTTTGGCATTGAGATGTATTCCGCCCAAACCATATTTTTCTGCCAATTCAAAGTGATTATGGATTTTCAATCTGCTAAAATATTCCGGTGGAATCTGCAAAATGAATTTATCCACGGTTTCCAGTGCCGATTGAGGCTTACGGATATGGACATAATCGAATCCGTTGTCAAGAATTGTTCGGATAAAATCAACTTCTTGAGAAAAATACGTTTCAGGAGTAATGGCAATCAGTTTCATAGACTATCCTCCGTATGACGCTGTGATGGCAACAATCTTGTCTTTATCGTTTAGAGTTACTTCTGTCCATTGTGTGGATGGCAAAATGCGATTGTTGACAGCAACGGCAATGTTGGATGATGCTATATTTTGTTGACGGATAAATTCCGCAACCGAACAGTTTTCTTCGATTGAATAATCTTTGTTATTAAATGTGACGGTTATCATCTTGCTATAAGTTTTTGAGGGTTGAAAAAATGATTTAACGGACCATGACCGGAACCGATGGAAACATCCGCTCCGTTTTCCAATGCCGCCTGCAGATAAGATTTGGCGGATGAAACGGCTTCGTTCAATGGTTTGTCCAAGGCCAAGTATGCTGCTATCGCTGATGAAAGCGTGCAACCTGTGCCATGTGTATTTTTTGTACCGACGAATTTTCCAGGGAATGTCGCTTCAAGGCCATTTTCGGAGAACAAGTAATCTATCATTTCATCACTGCTGAAATGTCCGCCTTTAATCAGGACAGATTTACAGCCCAAACGGATGATACGATTGGCTGCTTCTTCAATTTGCGCATAGCTGTCTATCTTGACTCCTGCCAGTAATTCCGCTTCAAATCTGTTGGGGGTCAACACTGTTGCCAACGGAACAAGTTGGGAAATCATGGATTCGATAGCATCGTCGGCTATAAGTTTGCTCCCGGAAGTGGAAATCATCACCGGGTCAAGGACGATGTGCTCGGGTTTATAATAACTCAGCCTTTCAGCTACCGTATTGATGATGTCTTTTGAAAACAGCATTCCGATTTTAACCGCTTTCGGATGAATGTCGGTAAACACGGCGTCAATTTGTTGGCCCACAATTTGTGGATCTATGCCCTGAATGCCGGAAACACCGGTGGTGTTCTGAGCTGTGATGGCTGTAATGGCTGTGGCTGCAAATGTGCCGATAGCCGACATTGCCTTAATGTCAGCCTGAATACCTGCTCCTCCGCTTGAGTCAGAGCCTGCAATCGATAAAACTACTGGATATTCTTTCATAAGCAATATAATTAGGAAACAAAAAGGCTTATGAAAATTACAAGATGAATGATACAATCCCTTCGCCGGCATTATCCGTTCAGGTTCAGAGGGTATAATCTCAGCCTTGTGGCACCCCTTTGTTTCATTGCAAAAGTACAAATTATTTGTATTTATGACAAATAACCGTCTGTTATTTTTGATAAATCTATTATATTTGTATGTCGCTGATTGTAGAATGCTCATTCAGCAAAATTTAAATGATGAAAAACAATATATGCGCAGACCTTATCTAAAACTATGGTTGCTCTTGGTATTGTCGCTCGGCTTTTTTGTATTGCTGTCGACTTTTAAAAATGTGAGATTGTTTGGGCACGATCTTGCATTGATGGATTTTGGCGTACAAACAGAAGCCACCAGTGCTGACTCTTTGTTGGAACATCCTTCTGTTATCGTAGAAAAAACAACTGTTGTGCCGGATAGTCTTCCTGATGTTGTTTTGGTGTTGGGCGATTCTATGATGGAATGGCTTTGTAAGAATATGGCCGCTTACTTTCAATATAATGGAAGTAAATGTTATGCGGTAGTATGGTATGGCTCTACTACAGAATCGTGGGCACAAACTCATCGGATAAAAGAATATGTGGAGAAATTCAAACCGGGATTCGTGGTGCTGAGTATCGGCTCGAATGAATTGTTTGTAAAAGATGTGCAAACGCAACGTGCTGATGATGTGAACGCTATAATTAATGAGTTGGATACGATCCCATTTGTGTGGGTTGGTCCACCCAATTGGAAGCCTGACACAGGAATAGGAGAGTTGATACGTAACAAGGTGGGAGAAGAACGTTATTTCCAGTCCAATCGTTTAAACTTTAATCGTGCTAAGGACGGTATGCATCCTTCACGTTTTGGTGCGAGAGTGTGGATGGACAGCATTGCGGTTTGGATGGCTTCCCGTTCACTATACAAGTTTGATTTGGCCGTTCCTGAAAACAAATCCGCATCCCCCGACAGACTAATACTATTGACTCCGAATGATTGATTATTTAAAAGACATATTGCAGTATGACCCACAGAGTCCGATGTTGTTTAACAGCGGACTGTTTTGGGTGCTGTTTTGTCTGTTCCTGCCACTGTATGCCGTGCTTCGTCGACGCAAAGTAATGATGATGGTGTATGTGGTGGCTTTCAGTCTGTTTTTTTATTATAAATCAAGCGGATTATTTTTCTTGCTTCTTATAGTCCGTGCCATTATTGACTACTATTTGTCGAAATGGATTGTGGCAAGTGACAGGCGTATTGTTCGGAGAACCGTCTTGTCGTTATCATTGCTGACATCACTTGGCACATTGGCGTATTTTAAGTATTCAAATTTCTTCATTATGAATTTGAATACTCTCTTGACTACCAATTTCCAATTGGTGGATGTCATATTGCCGGTGGGAATATCGTTTTATACATTCCAGTCGATCAGCTATATGGTTGATGTTTATCGAGGGAAGGCTGATTGTGCGGAAACGCTACTGGATTATTTATTTTTCCTGTCTTTTTTCCCGGCTTTGGTTGCTGGTCCGATTGTACGTGCTTCTTCCTTTATGCCACAGATTCGTGCCAATTATAAGATTACGGATACGGTGGTGTTTGGAGGTTTGTGGCTGATTATGGTGGGCCTGTTGAAAAAGGCGGTTGTTGCTGACTATATAGCCCAATACACGAACATCATCTATTCAAATCCGCAGGGGTATAGCGGTTTGGAATATGCGATGGGGCTGGTTGGATATTCGGTGCAGATATATTGTGATTTCTCCGGCTATTCAGACATGGCAATTGGTCTTGCGCGGATTCTTGGCTTTGATTTGGGCGTGAATTTCAATTCTCCTTACAAGGCTCAAAATATTACGGATTTTTGGAGACGTTGGCACATGTCATTGTCTTCCTGGTTGAAGGATTATGTCTACATACCGTTGGGAGGAAACCGTTTGGGCAAATTCCGTACATCCTTGAATCTGTTTCTTACTATGTTAGTTGCCGGATTATGGCATGGAGCGGGTTGGAATTTTATCGTTTGGGGAGGATTTCATGGACTGGGGCTGATTGTCCATCGGAATCTAAAACAATTTTTATCAAGGATACCCGACGATAAATTTGTGAAAATTTTGTGTGTTGGTGTTACTTTTGCTTTCGTCTCTCTGTTGTGGGCGTTTTTCCGCGCCCCTGATTTGGGTGCGGCGGTGACGATGTTAGATAAAATTTTCAGCGAATTTACTCCGTCCATGTTCGTTCCGTTTGTGCAGGCCCGCGGGTTGTGGTTGGTGGTAATGTCAGGTGCTTTACTTCTGTTTTTTATTCCCGAACGTTGGTATGGGTGGTTATACCAAACATATTTGAAAAGTCATCTGATTGTTAAACTGTGTCTGTTTGTAGTTTTAGTACAACTGATTTTGGAATTGTCGGGAGCCAATGTTACGCCGTTTATTTATTTCCAATTTTAGTGGTTGGTGAAGTGGCTTCAGGAACATGTAAATTGAGAAATTGATTTTGTATTCAACCAAACATGCACTAACTTTGCATGGAATAAAGGTATTTTTGAATAATGAAATCGTTTCTACAAATAGAAGGATTGACAAAGTCGTTTGGCGACCGCGTCTTGTTGGACAATATTACATTCGGACTCTATGAAGGAGATAAAGTGGGGTTGATTGCCAAAAATGGTACAGGTAAAACCACGCTGCTGAGAATTATTGCCGGTTTAGAGTCATATGACGAAGGAAAAGTCGTATTCCGTAATGATTTGCGTGTCGCATACTTGCCACAGCTTCCGGAGTTGGATTCTTCTTTAAGTGTGATAGAAGCGTGTTTGTCGCTGTCGGATGAATCTACATCCGCCATTCGCAGCTATGAGAAAGCGATAGAATCGGGAGATGCGGAGGAAATCAGTTCTGCAATCCATAAGATGGATGCTGTAGGAGCCTGGGATTATGAAGAGCGCATTAAGCAGATTCTTTCCCAACTGAAAATTACTCAATTGAATCAACCGGTCAAAGAATTGTCAGGAGGACAAATCAAGCGGGTAGCACTTGCAAAAGTGATTATCAATGAACCGGAACTGCTGATATTGGATGAGCCTACCAACCATTTGGATGTTGAAATGATTGAATGGCTTGAAGACTATTTGAAACGAAGCCGCATTTCATTGCTGATGGTTACCCACGACCGGTATTTCCTTGATAAAGTCTGCACGAAAATTGTAGAAATTGACATGCGGCAAATATATACCTATGAGGGTAATTATGACTACTATTTGTCGAAACGTGAGGAGCGCATATCTGCACAGGATGCAGAGTTGGCGAAGGTTAAAAACCTGTTGCGTACGGAACTTGATTGGATGCGACGTCAGCCACAAGCCCGTGGTTCGAAAGCGAAATACAGAATAGATGCCTTTTACGAACTGGATAAAAAATCCAAATTCCGCCGTGATGATTCAACGGTCGAACTGAATGTGAAATCATCATATATCGGTTCTAAAATTTTTGAGGCAAATGATGTTTGCAAGAAGTTTGACGATCTGGTTATACTGAAGGATTTCAACTATATTTTTGCTCGGTATGAAAAACTGGGGATCGTGGGAAATAACGGTGTCGGAAAATCGACATTCATAAAATTGCTGTTGGGATTGGAAAAACCGGACTCCGGCTATTTCGATATTGGTGAAACGGTCAAATTCGGCTATTACAGTCAGGACGGTATTCAATTCAATGAAGAGGAAAAGGTTATTGATGCCGTCAAGAAAATAGCGGAAGTGATAGTGTTTGACGAGAAAACCAAGTACACGGCATCACAGTTCCTGCAGTTGTTTCTGTTTACACCGGAAACACAGCAAAAGTATATTTATAAGTTGAGCGGTGGAGAGAAACGTCGTCTATATTTGGCAACGGTCTTGATGAAGAAGCCTAATTTTTTGATTCTTGACGAGCCGACAAACGATTTGGATATAGTTACGTTGGGAATTCTTGAGGATTATCTGCAAAAGTTCAAGGGGTGCGTAATCGTGGTTTCGCACGACCGTTTCTTCATGGACCGAACGGTCGACCATTTGTTTGTGTTTGAAGGGAATGGTGTTATAAAGGATTTTCCGGGTAACTATTCGGATTATCGGGAATGGAAAAATTTACAGAAGGAAGAAAAAGCAGTCAAAAAGGAAGAGCGTCCGAAAGAACGAGAAAACAAACGGGACTATTCTGCAAAAATGTCGTTTAAGGAAAGAAAAGAATTCGAGGCTCTTACTGTCGATATCGAAAAATTGGAAGAAGAGAAACGCTCTATTGAAGAGGTTCTCAGTGCCGGTACGCTCGGTGTAGAAGAACTTACACAAAAATCCCAACGCATTTCCGAAATTATTGCAGAATTGGAAGATAAGGAAATGCGCTGGCTGGAATTGTCGGAAAAGGAATAGGAACGATATTATTTAAAGACATATTGCATGACTACTACGTCAGTGTAAGTGTCGTTAGTACGCAGCCAGTCTTTCAATATACCCGTTCTTTCAAACTTGTTTTTGTCGAACAGTCTGAGGCACGGCAGGTTGTTGGCAGGAATGTGCACCACAACCTGATGTAACCCTATGAAATTCTGTAAATAGTTCATGGCAACGGTTAGTGCATCTTGGCCAATGCCTTGATTGGCATATGCTTTATCAATAAGCATCCCTAAGAAGGCTCGGCGGTGGAATGCGTCGAAGTCGAAAATGTCGAAAAGGCCGACGTTGGCATTCGTTTCGTTCAGGACAATCATTAGCCGCAGTTGGTTCTGCTCGTAGATGTTTGCCGTATAGTTCTGCAAATATTCCCAAATCTGGTGTCTTGAAAAAGGCGCAATTGTTCCACCTACAGCCCATAAGTCCGTATCATTTTCCCATTTGTGAATGGTGTCCAAATCTGTTGGCTCCAGTGCTCGGAGTGTGATGCGGTCGTTTGAGAGGAGTTTCATATTTGTTTCATTTTTGGGGAAATGATTAAATCCGATTGTGACGAGTAGATGAAAAAACGAATGTTTGAATCGCTTGAACTGACAATTTTGTCGATGATATTTTGGTAGCTGACGGCTCTGTTGTCGAAGATTATAGCCGTTTTACCGTTTATGCTCGTCTTTAGATTGCTTATCTTGTCGCAAATATGGACATCGGCATTCGTTTCTGAAAATTTTGAGCGAATGCAATCCGGTTCATGCGAAACAATTTGAATGAGCGTAAATTGTTCCTTCGTCGTCTTTTTTGCCGGTAGAATACGTTTGACCACTCGTTTTGACATGGCAATTGCTGCACGAATCCAAACGGCAAATTTGATGAAAAAATAATAGAGCTTACTATAATTCGGATAATTCTTCCGATAGAAAATCAGCATGGCTTCGTAGAATACCCTAACGTATTTCATCGAATCCTTTTTTGTGCTTTCGCCTTTGTAATGGATAATTGGCGTCGGGATATAGTAGTTTTGGTAACCGGCTTTGGTAAAACGGTAGGATAGGTCAATATCCTCGCCGTACATGAAAAAGTCGTTGTCAAATCCCTGACATTTTTGAAGAATGTCTGTCCGGACAAAAATATAGGCACCGGCAAGAATGTCCACTTTGTGGGGCTGCTCTTTGGATAGATAACGCAGGTGGTATTTTGCAAAGTACGGAGAGAAGGGGAACAGTGCCGAAAGTCCGAAAATTTTGCAAAAAGATACCCAAGGCGTCGGGAATGAACGTTTAGACTCCGGTAGAAAAACTCCGTTTCCGTCCGACATCATGACACCAATACCTCCACAGTCGGGATGTGATTCGTACCAATTTATACAGTCAAGAATCGTACGTTCTCCTATAATTGTATCAGGGTTGAGTATGAGTGTATATTTCCCTTTGGCTATCTCAAAACCCTGATTGTTGGCTCGGGCAAAACCTACATTTTCTGTATTCTCGATATAGATGACATCGGGAAAACGTTGTTTGAGAAAAGGGATGGAATCGTCGCCCGAATTATTGTCAATGACAATGATTTCTCCGTCCAGATGGCGTAGTGCCTCTTGGGCGGAACGTATGGTCTGTTCCAAGAAAAATTTTACCCGGTAGTTGACTATAACGATTGAAACATCCTTCATGACAAATATTATTTCGAGTTCTTAAAACTGTCGGTGAATAGTGTGCGGTTAAGTATGGAACGACCTAATGTCACCTCATCGGTATATTCAATTTCATTGCCAATGGCTACGCCACGTGCCAACATGGAAATTGTCGTGTCGTAAGGCGAGAGTTTTCGGAAAATGTAGAAATTGGTAGTGTCGCCTTCCATTGTGGCACTAAGTGCCAAAATCACTTCTTTTACATTGCCCGTTTTAACACGCTCGACAAGACTTTCTATTTCAATGTCTTGAGGACCTATGCCATCCATGGGGGAAATCAGTCCACCCAATACATGGTACAAACCATTGAATTGGTGAGTGTTTTCAATTATCATGACATCCTTTACGTTTTCCACTACACAGACTGTTGTTGCATCTCGCGCGGGATTGGCACAGATCGGGCATAGTTCTGTTTCTGAGATGTTGTGGCAGACGTTGCAATATTTGATTTCTTTACGAAGGCGTATTAATGATTCTCCCAGACGAAAGGCAACCTGTTCGTCCTCCCTAAGCAAATGAAGGACAAGACGGAGCGCTGTTTTTCTTCCGATTCCGGGCAAATGGGCAAATTCATTTACTGCATTTTCCAGCAATGATGATGAAAATTCTTTTTCCATAATACAAAAATACGCTTAAAATAAGAAAACATTGTGCTTTTTGTCGATTTTTTCTGTAACTTTGATTCTGTATACAATAACTTATAGAATTACTATGCTGATTAAAGACGCGAAATTTGTTATCAGTAGCGCTGATGTGCGAAAATGTCCGGAAGGAAATCTTCCTGAATATGCTTTCATTGGAAGGTCAAATGTCGGAAAATCGTCGCTTATTAATATGCTTACCGGTTATAATAATTTGGCGATGACTTCGGCTACTCCCGGAAAGACGATGCTAATCAACCATTTCATCATCAACAACCAATGGTATCTTGTCGATTTGCCTGGATATGGATATGCACGCAGAGGGAAGGATGCCCGTGAGACTCTACGCAAGATGATTGAATCCTATGTGTTGAAGCGTCAGCAGATGACGAATCTGTTTGTGTTGGTGGATTCGCGTCATGCTCCACAGAAAATTGATGTTGAGTTTCTGACGTGGTTGGGTGAAAACGAAGTACCGTTCAGCATTGTGTTTACTAAACTTGACAAATTGGGCGTTGAAGCCGGCCGCGCAAAAGTGGAAGCCTATAAGGCTGAACTGATGAAGTATTGGGAGGAACTTCCGCCAATCTTTATGTCGTCAAGTGTTGACAGACGGGGTCGGGACGAAATTCTGGATTATATAGATTCTATCAACAAGTCATTATAAATAAGAGGGTGACCCAAAAGCCATTCAGAATGGCAGAAGGGTCACTTTCTTCGTTTGCAGCCATCAAGCTCATATATGTAAAATTAACGGTTATCCTCTTGAAAATAAAGAAGATAACCGTTGTTTTTATGGCAAATGTTTATTATATTTAAGGTACAAAACAAAAAGATAATCAATCATTTGCCATATGAGTACAAAGATAACA
>UQUV01000030.1 GCA_900544305.1 uncultured Porphyromonadaceae bacterium | reverse complement strand
AAACCTGACCGCCACTGCGGTACCGCCGTTTTTCGTTTTGCGAGTGCAAAGGTAGACACTTTTTCATTACGCTCCAAATATTTTACAAACTTTTTTTGAAAAATTTTATCGTTTACAGACCACACCTCTATAAATCAACAAATTGCCAATTCATAAAAAACACAAATACAGAAGAAGTACTACATCCTGCCCATTTGTCACACTAAAATCGACATAATACTTCGTCATGTATATATAATTAAGAAACAGCCACCCATTCATCATTGTCCTACACTAATCCATCAATCATAGCTTCTTCATCTGGCAAATTCCAACTCCGCCATAATGACAATACACAATTCTCCTCAATAGTCCCAACAATATAAAAAGAATAATATATGAACCACCAATAAGAACAAAGAAGTTCTACAGAAGACAACACCAAGATAAACCTCCGACAATTATATATAGAAACACAACTGCAACACGATACAAAACCAGTAATACAAAAACGAACAACCCGAATCGACAGACCACAGGAAATCATACAGCACAAAACAAAATGCAATACACATAAAGCACTCATTCGCCTCCTACCGCGCATTAGCGAGGATTGCAACAAAAAGAAGAAAGCCCAACAACCAGCACCAGCTAATTATTAGGCTTTAAGTTGTCCAGGAAGGACTCGAACCCTCACAGGCGGAACCAGAATCCGAAGTGCTACCATTACACCACTGGACAATTATTTTTTGAACACTGCAAAGGTAGTGCATGTTTTTTAATTGTGCAACTGTTTCTGCCATTTTTTTAATAAAAAACTCAACTTTTTTCACCGTATACAAATCCACTACTGATTATCAATCTCTTACAAGAACGCCTGTACATACACTTTTCCCCACTTTCGCAAACAAAAGCACACACATCCCGTAACTTCGACACTTCACATGCCAACAATTCGACGAATACCTAAGCAACATTCAATGATTTTCTACAAAAAAATCCAACCAATTGCGAACAAAAATATACGATTAGGCATTATAATAACAAACGAGCAAACCTGAAGAAGCATATGATTAACAAAGATGTCATACAATATCTATATAAAAAAGCCAAACGTCCTACAAAAGAATTCAAGAAAGAGTTTCTGGACACGATAAGCGAAAAGTGCGGAAAATTCCATCATGTCAAATTCACTGACGAATACATGATCATCGACGACCTTGACACGCACAATCCGTTCAGAAGCATCCGGCTTTCATGTATCAGACGAATTGAGGAAATTGGCGAACATATTGCCGTTGTGCTTAATTCCTGTATTATTCTATTTAATAACCACACCGGGAAAATAAGCATCAATCTACGCAATTCTATAGGAAACACGCCCTGCCCTACGAATCCTTTGAAAAGACTGTTCTCACTATCCCGAAAATCATAACAATAGAATAAGAGAAAAGCACCTCGAAAGTTATTCGAGGTGCTTTTCTCTTATAGAATATGTCAATCTAAATTATTTAACTTGTGAACCGGGAACAACCGGACCAGTCGGACCGATAACCACCAATTTTCCATCCGGATTTTCAGCTGACAGAATCATGCCTTCCGACACAATGCCTTTCAACTTACGCGGCTCAAAGTTTGCAATGAAGCAAACCTGCTTACCAACCAAATCTTCAGGATTGTAGTGTTTAGCGATACCGGAAACGATTGTGCGTCCACCCATTCCGTCGTCAATCTTGAATTGCAGCAATTTGTCGGCTTTCGGCACTTTCGTACATTCGAGAACTGTTCCGACACGGATATCCATCTTCAAGAAATCGTCGAAAGCAACGTTTTCTGCCACCGGTGCCGGCTTGAAATTCTTCAACTCATTTGCCTTCTTAGTATCCTGCAACTTTTTCACCTGTGCTTCAATCACATCATCTTCGATTTTCTCAAAGAGCAGTTCCGGTTTCTTGATAACAGCACCTGAAGGAATGATGTCGACAGCACCCAGACGATTCCAATCGCACTTCTCCATACCAAGCATATCGCGCAACTTAGCAGACATAAACGGCAAGAACGGTTCGAAAGCAATTGCCAAGTTCGCTGTAATCTGCATTGCTACATACATAATCGTATTCACGCGTTCCATGTCGGTCTTAGCCAATTTCCATGGTTCTGTATCTGCAAGATATTTGTTACCGATACGAGCCAAGTTCATAGCTTCCTTCAAAGCATCACGGAATCGGAATGTATCAAGATATTGCTCCAAGCTCTGCTTAACATCGGCAAACTCCTTCAGCGTTTCCTTGTCATAGTCGGTCAGTTCACCCATTGCCGGTACAATGCCCTGGTAGTATTTGTGGGTAAGCACCATCGTACGGTTTACAAAGTTACCAAGAATAGCAACCAATTCATTATTGTTACGAGCCTGGAAATCTTTCCAAGTGAAATCGTTGTCCTTTGTTTCAGGAGCGTTAGCCGTCAACACATAACGTAACACATCCTGCTTGCCTTCGAAATCACGCAAATATTCGTGCAACCATACCGCCCAGTTACGTGAGGTAGAAATCTTGTCACCTTCCAAGTTCAGGAATTCGTTAGCCGGAACGTTTTCCGGCAACTGATAAGAACCTTCAGCCATCAACATAGCCGGGAAAACAATACAGTGGAACACGATATTATCCTTACCGATGAAGTTGATGATTCGTGTGTCATCGCTCTTCCAATAAGTTTCCCATGTATCAGGGAGCAGTTCCTTAGTATTTGAAATATAACCAATCGGCGCGTCGAACCACACATACAAGACTTTGCCTTCAGCTCCTTCGACCGGGACAGGTACACCCCAATCCAAATCACGGCTTACGGCACGCGGCTGCAATCCCATATCGAGCCAAGATTTACATTGACCGTAAACATTCGGCTTCCATTCCTTATGGCCTTCCAAAATCCATTCACGCAATTTCGGTTCCCACTTGTCGAGCGGAAGATACCAGTGCTTTGTTTCCTTTAACACCGGACGGTTGCCGGTAATGGCTGATTTCGGATCTATCAAGTCTGTTGCATTCAATGAAGTGCCACAAGCCTCACACTGGTCGCCATAGGCACGTTCATTCTTACAATGGGGGCAAGTTCCGACAATGTAGCGGTCTGCAAGGAATTGGTTTGCCTCTTCATCGTAGTATTGCATAGAAGTTTTTTCAACGAATTCACCCTTGTCATACAACTTGCGGAAAAAATCGCTCGCCATCTGCGAATGTATTTTCGAAGTAGTACGTGAATAGATGTCAAAAGAAATGCCAAGTTCTTCAAACGAATCCTTGATAATCTTATGATAACGATCGACGATATCCTGCGGAGTCACGCCTTCAGCCTTCGCCTTAATAGTGATGGGCACTCCATGTTCATCCGACCCGCCAATCATAATCACATCCTCACCCTTGAGACGCAAATAGCGCGTATAGATATCAGCAGGTACATAAACACCTGCGAGGTGTCCGATATGGACAGGTCCGTTGGCATACGGCAGCGCCGTAGTCACGAGTGTACGTTTAAACTTCTTCTCCATATTCTAATGTAATTCTTTTTTCCAGTAAAAACGACTTTGCGGCAGCCCGCTAAAGCCACCGCAAAGTTAATATAATTTGAAGCGAATCCAAAATCAGCATGAGGATATTGCAATCACACCCGTGAAAAACACGGCATGAAACGCATTTATCCGATACTCATGCTACCATTATCACCGCATCCCTGATGTTTTCATCATACGAATAACGTTCCGACTTGATATACGATAAATGCAAGCAACCAGGCAACGAACGTATTATAGCACAACGTAAACACACCGTATTTCCAGCTGCCAGTTTCCTTGACAACTGCAGTGACCGTTGCAATACACGGTACATAGAGCAGCACAAATATCAAGAAACAGGCGCTTACCAACGGCGTGAAATCCGGCTTACCGGTCTTCGGATTCGGCTGTTGGATTCTTTCAGAAAGAGCGGCTTCATCGGCATCTGCGTCACCACTATACAACACACCCAACGTAGAAACAACCGTCTCTTTTGCCACAGTACCCGACAGCAACGATATTGTCATTTTCCAATTGAAACCCAGAGGTTCAAACACGGGTGATATGAACTTACCGATACGTCCAAGATATGAATTTTCAGTAGCCGAAACCGCTGCGGCATCCACATTTTCAATATGCTCCTGGCGCAATTCCGACTGTGTTTGGGCAATCTGTTCCTCCGTAGGACGCGGGAAATAGCTCAATGCCCAAATTATCAGACTGGCAACAAGAATCACGCCACCCATTTTGTGCAAATATTGCTTACCCTTTGCCCACATGTGGCGCATCGTGGCCTTCATTGTCGGTATGCGATAAGGAGGCAACTCCATTACGAACGGAGTCTCGTCTTTCTTGTAGTAGAATTTTCGCATCAGCTTTGCTGTCACAACCGCTACCAGAATACCCAGTGCATAAAGCCCAAGCAGAGCAATGCTCGCATGTTTCGGGAAAAACGCACCGACCAGCAACAAATAAATCGGCAAACGCGCACCGCAAGACATGAACGGATTGATCAGAATCGTTATCAACCGGCTCGACTTGCTCTCAATGGTACGGGTTGCAATAATTGCCGGCACGTTGCAACCGAAGCCCATCACCATCGGAATGAACGATTTCCCGTGAAGCCCGATTTTGTGCATCACCTTATCCATAATGAACGCCGCTCTCGCCATATAGCCGGAGTCTTCCATAAATGAAATAAAGGCATAGAGAATCAAAATATTTGGCAGGAACACAATCACACCGCCTACACCTCCGATAATTCCGTCGACAAGCATATCCTTGATTGGTCCGTCGGGCATATAAGTGCTGACCATATCGCCAATCCAACCGACAGCCGCTTCAATCCAGTCCATCGGATACTGTCCGATTTCAAAAGTGGCCCAGAACATCAGCCACATGATAAAAATGAATATCGGGAATCCGAACAAACGGCTTGTCACAATAGAATCAATCATGGCCGTCGACTTGGCTTCTTCTTTTTCGGTCGTCGACATCGTTTCGCGCAATGCCCCCGACACGAAACCATATTTTGAGCTTGCAATCGTCGCCGCAATATCCTCCTTATGAATTTCCTCAATCCTGCTTACCAGACGGTCGCGCAATTCCTGCAAACGGTCGAAATCAGGATAAGCTTTTAGCATTGAAACGACTTCCTTATCATTTTCAAGGAACTTGATGGACAGATAACGTGCCGAGAACTGCAAATGCAAATTTGCCTCTTTCTTCAGCTCGGCCTGCACTTCCTGCACCGCCTCTTCTATGTCTTTCGAAAAGCCGATATGCACATGGCGCACCACTTCGTTTCTTCCTTCGTAGACCTCAATGATAGTATCAAACAGTTCATGAATGCCACGTCCCGACTTGGAAACAGTCGGCACCATCGGAACACCAATCATCCGTGCCAAACTTTCGTAATCGAACTCCACCTTGCTCTTCTCCAGCTCGTCATACATGTTCAGCGCAATAACCATACTGCGGTCCATGTCGATAAGCTCAGTCGTAAGATACAAGTTTCGTTCAAGATTGGAAGCGTCGACCACATTTATCACCACATCCGGCACTTCATCACGCAGGTAACGGCGTACATACAATTCCTCAGGCGAATATGCCGACAGCGAATAGGTTCCCGGCAAGTCAACGATGTTGAACTGATAACCCTTATAGTCCATTTTACCGGTTTTCGCATCGACTGTCACACCACTGTAGTTGCCCACATGCTCCTTTGCACCTGAAGCCCAATTGAACATGGATGTCTTGCCACAGTTCGGATTTCCAATCAAAGCGACATTGATAGTCCGGCGCTCGCGGTCGAATGTGTTAATAAAAGAACCGTCATCCTCCCGGATAAAGGCCACATCCTCCGTAACAAAATCGGGAGCGGCCTCTTCGCGCACTACCTCAATCAAGCTCGCTTCTGCACGGCGGAGCGATATTTCATAATCCAGAATCTTATATTTTATCGGGTCGTGGAGCGGCGCATTCAATTCTACCAGAATTTTTTTACCCTTCACAAACCCCATCTCCATCACACGTTTCCGAAACGAACCGTGCCCGAGAATCTTTACAATCACACCGGTTTCTCCGGTTTTCAAATCTGACAATCTCATAGATATCCGTTTTTCTGGTGCAAAGATGGGGATATATGCTTTTCTATGAAAATTTTTTGGACACTTTATTTATAATCAGTCCAAATAATAACATATCTTAACACAACTTTTCCCGAATCACTTTTCCAGATGAAGTTTCACGGAAAACAGGAAAACAGACAATATCTTTAGGAACCGAGTATACAGGAAGCACAGATTTCAACGCAGCAAGCAAAGATGTCTTCTCATTATCGCTCAATGGATTGCTTTCGAGCACCAACACCACCTCACTGCCCCACTTTTCCGACGGACGCGCAGCTATATAGTAGCGACAGTTCATCAACGATGCAATCTGCTTCTCGATATCTTCGGGAAAAACCTTAATACCGCCCGTATTTATCACGTTGTCATACCTGCCAATCCAACGGAACTCCTGTTCGGACAACAATTCTACCACATCGTTCGTAGTCAACGATGGAAAAGAGAATTGCGGCGTATGAACCACCAAACACCCTCTGTCATCCGTCGAAAACGTAACCGGCGGCAACGCCCTGTAGGGACGGATATCGGCACACATACGCGAAAGGGCTACATGGGAACAAGTTTCGGTCATGCCGTACGTTGAATATGCCTCACCCCCCAAGCGAGCGAGGTCATGACGAAGCGAATCGGCCACAGCTCCTCCTCCCACAATCATATTTCTGACAAAGCGAAGACGTTCCGGATGTTCGACCAAAGCCTGCGCCTGCGAAGGCACAACAGCCACCAAGTCAAACGGCTCTCCCTCATACGTTGCCAACGGATTATTGGAAGGCTTCTCTTCCACAATCTCCCCTCCGGCTTCTACGGCACGCACTATCATCATCTTACCGGCAATATAGTCAGGAGAAAGACACAGAAAAAAACGACTGCCGGCACCAAGACTGAAAAAACGATTGGTCAGCCGTGCCGACTGCACCATATCCGCTTTCAGCAACTTGATTTCTTTCGGTTTGCCAGTCGACCCTGACGTATGTCCAATCACATAATCGCACGAAGGGTTAAACCAAGCCTCCATAAATGCCGACAATGCCGGGGATGCCACCATTCTGACCTCCCCGACATTGCTGCACATTTTACCGTTTATTTTTATCGGTTTCATTCCACAGTTTTCCAATCTAATTCAGGTATATTCCACGTTTTTTGCGGATTAAAGCGAAGCACCTCGCCTTCCTGCACAAGAGGAGAATCAAAATTATTGACAAACAAGGCACCTGTACCCAATCCCTGCGGCATCGAAGCGCCCATCTGTGCCGTCCATTGTGCAATAGCGTTCAGTCCGACATTCGATTCCAATGCAGATGTTATCCATCCGCCAACGCCACGGAAAGAAGCCTGACGCATCCATTCCGCAGAGCCGGAGAAACCGCCAATCAGCGACGGTTTCAAAATGATATATTTCGGCTTCACCGCTTCCAGCATTTCTCCCATTTTCTGAGGCTCGACAATGCCAATCAATTCCTCATCGAGAGCTATGTCAATCGGAGATTCGTCACACACACGACGCATCAGTTCCCACTGTCCAGCCTTTACCGGCTGCTCAATGGAATGAATGCCATAGCGCGCAAAGCCTTCCAGACGACTCATCACATTTTCTGCCGTAAATCCTCCGTTGGCATCCAAACGAATCGTCAATACCTCCGGCGGAAACACCTTTCGGATATGCTTCACCAGCTCCAGTTCGCTTTCATAGTCGATAGCACCCACTTTCAGCTTGATGGTAGTGAATCCTGCCTTGATTTTATCGTCGATGCGTTTCAGCATTTCCTCCTTCGTTCCCATCCATACGAGTCCGTTGATAGGAATTTCTGCGTTTCCTTCCGTAAAATCGGACGGGAACGGGATGCGGCGGCACCCGTTCGAAAAGTCATAAATAGCTGTTTCGAGCCCAAACTTAATGGACGGAAACTGCGACAAATCCGACATTTCGTCTCTGCCGATATTGGCACAAACCTCACGAAGGCATTCCTCGTAATTTGGCACATCATCCATCGACAATCCGCGGAACACGGCACATTCGCCCAATCCGTAATGTCCGGGAAACTCCTCATCCTCCAGTTTCAGGAAATAGGTTTCCTTTTCAAGCAGCGTTCCGCGCGAAGTGCCGGCCGGCTGTTTGAATTTCAGCACATATCTGCAATACGATGCCTTCATATGCTATCCTGGAAATTTCGGGAATTGCTGGAAATTAGGGTCACGTTTCTCCAAAAAGGCATTCTTGCCTTCCTGCGCTTCTTCCATCAGATAATACATCAGCGTAGCATCTCCGGCAAATTCCATCATACCGCGCTGTCCGTCGAGTTCGGCATTCAAGGCACGCTTAATCATGCGGATAGCCATCGGGCTGCGTTTGAGAATTGTTTCACACCATTCCACGGTTTCATCCTCCAGGCGTTCGAACGGCACAACCTTGTTGACCATACCCATTTCTTCGGCTTCCTTAGCTGTATACTGACGGCAAAGGAACCAGATTTCCCGTGCTTTTTTCTGTCCAACGCAGCGGGCAAGATAAGAAGAACCGAAGCCTGCGTCAAAACTGCCCACCTTCGGACCAGTCTGGCCGAAACGTGCGTTTTCGCTGGCAATTGTTAAGTCGCAAACCACATGAAGCACATGTCCGCCACCGATTGCATATCCGTTCACCATAGCAATTACCGGTTTCGGAATTGAGCGGATAGCCTTGTGCAAGTCCAGAACGTTCAGACGGGGCACACCGTTCTCGTCAATATATCCGCCAATGCCTTTCACTTTCTGGTCACCACCCGAACAGAAAGCCTTGTCGCCAATACCCGTAAGAATGATAACGCCGATGTCGGCACGCTCACGGCAAATAGCCATTGCATCCAGCATCTCCTTATTTGTCTGCGGACGGAAGGCATTATAGACTTCCGGACGGTTGATTGTTATTTTGGCAATACCGCCATACTGTTCAAAAAGGATATCCGTATATTCCTTAATGGGAGTCCAAACTCTGTTGCTCATAGTTATATCGTTTTATTGTTTTTGATTTTTTCTGCTAAAATAATTTTTCAACACCGACGCACTCACACCGTTCTCCGTCTTTACAGCCAGAATAGCTGCCCGTTCATTCTCTCCGAAAAAGTCAGCAAGAGCCGTTTCCAACGAAGTTTCACTGTCCGCCTCATAGTAGGCAAAGCCGAAAGCCGCTGCATAGCGGTCAACAGGAATATCACGATGCACCTCAAAATAACGGTCCAGTTCCGGCAACGATGAAGTGCTCTTGATAAAGCGGAAAATGCCTCCACCGCCGTTGCACATCACGATAATCTTGAACCGTGGCCCGTTATACTGCGAAGCCAGCCCCGACAAATCGTAAGAGAAACTCATGTCGCCGGTAATCAGCAACGTAGTCCCGCCGAACGCAAGCGATGCGCCCAATGCTGTCGACGTCGAACCGTCAATACCCGACACTCCGCGGTTGCAATCATTGCGCTGCGTCAAGACGTCACCGAACAGTTGTGCATAGCGTATTGTCGTACCGTTTGACAACTGCACATGCCAGTCCGAAGGAATTTTTGGCAAAATTACAGAAAAAGCCTTCAAGTCGCTCCATCCGACAGTGGAAAGATAAGCATCATGCCGCTCTTTTCCCGCTTTTCCCAGTTTTTTCCATGCTTGGGCGAAACCATTGTCGCATGAATATTCCGCCCTACAATAGGCATCGGCAAACTGACGGAAGAATGTGCCGGGTTCTGTAATGATGCGCGTAGTCAGCGTTTTCATGCAGTCGACCGTCGTATCAGTCATTCCCACATACCACTGCCGCGTGGCCTTGTTGGTCCGCAAAAAGGCTTTCACTATACGCGAGATTATGGCACCGCCCATCACAATCAGCAAATCGGGCACGAATTCCGCTTCTCCGCCTCTCGGCATAGCCAGCAACGTACGGTCAATAGCACGAATCATGCCATCGCCGGTAATATTGGAAATAGTTTCACACAGGACAGCAACATTCGGTAACAAAGACAAGCGCCGCAAAGCTTCCGACAAATCACGGTTCGGAGTATGAAATCCGGCAATCACCAGAATTTTCTTATCCTTTGCTTCCTCAACCAACAATCTGACATCTGCTGTCGACAGTTCCTTCGACGGTGTCAGCATATTGATTTTCCGCGACGGTCCGGCATAGGCAGCCATATTTGTCAACGGTTCGTCGAGCTGCACATTGATATGCACCGGCGAACGTCGTCCCGACAATGCCTCCATCATGGCATCGTTCACGACACGGTTCACATACCAACGGGCGGTATCGTCGTCACAGCGTGCCGGCAAGTCATAGCTCTTTTTCACGAATTGCGCCAAAGCCTCAAACTGGCGGATTGTCTGGCTGTCATCCTGGTCAATCCATTCCTTTGGACGGTCGGCAGAAACCACAATCAAAGGCAACTGCTGATAGTAGGCCTCAGCAACAGCCGGCGCATAGTTCAACAATGCTGTTCCCGAAGTACATACAATAGCTACCGGTTCTCCGGTCTGCTGTGCAATGCCCAAAGCCGAAAAAGCGGCACTCCGCTCGTCGACCACTACGAATTTCTCAATATCATCCCGCCGGGCAATGGCCACCAGCAAAGGAGCATTACGCGAACCGGGCGACAGCACCACCCGTTTCACACCATGTGCGACAAGCACATCTACCAAAATCGTACACACTTCTTTATCAGTTGTCTCCATTTTCATTTGTTTTTTCCAGTTTCTGCATTCGGATGCGGCGTTTCCATCCCCGTAACCACGAAGGAATGACAAGCACTCCGATTATCAAATATATATAATAGCTGATAAAACGCCAACACAATGCCATAATTACTGCCAATGAAGTGTTGGCTATCATATCGCCATAATATTTCGTAAAAATCCATTCACTCAATCCGCTACCACCGGGAGTAGGAGAAATTGTCAAAACCACCCACACCACCAATTGACGCAGAAGCACCAACAACTGGTCGGCATCGACGGCAAAAGCCAAAAACAATGCATTCACCACCAAATAGCGCGAAATCCAGGAAAGTGCGGTTGCAAAAAAAGCCCGTATCCACCACCAGAATTTCTTCTGCTTGAGTTCAACGGAAGTAGCGATAAAATTATCACCCATTTCCAACGCCGCCTCTTTCCACTTGCGCAGAAATTTCAACGAAAAGACTTTCCGAAACAACGCTTTCATAAACTGCGGCTTCACAAACAGCCCCACAAAAAGGACAATAGTCCACAAAACAAGCCCGACATACACAAGCCAGAATGTGAACCGCAAGGTCTGGGCAAATTTCAAATTCGTAGAAGCGAACAATTCTTCAAACGGTATCAGCATCATTCCAATCGGACATGCCACGACGAAAAAAAGTTCGTCAAGAAACAGCGTAGTCATCATTATCGTCGTTGCCCTACCCAACCACAAACCTTCACCTTTGAGATAAATCATTCCGAAACTGCTGCCACCGACAGTGGAAGGCGTAACGGCCGAAGTAAATTCGCAAAGCATATTCACACGCAAAGCCTGTCCCCACGTAATATCGTGGTCGGTCAAAGCACGGAAACGCCACGTCAGTCCAAAATCACGCCCCACCATGCACAGCCATGCCAGTGCAAAATAAAAAATCGACTGGTTGGTTATCTTTATCAGTGACACGTCAAAATCCTTATATTCGGAGAAAAACATGATTCCAATCACAATCAGTCCAAGCAATACAGGAAATATCACATAGCCGGGGCGCATAAGCCCTCGCGCTTTTTGCAAATCAGAAAATTCAGTCTTTTGGTTACGCTTTCTATGCAGCTTATCCATACGGTTCGTCTCATTCAAAGTTTACGGACTACAAATATAATACATGACAAGGTGAGAAAAAACATGCATGCCTGATTTTTCGTCCGAACCTTCCCCCAATTAGAAAAATAATCTTTTTTTCACAAAAGTATTGCACAGTTAAAATATTCGTTCTATCTTTGCACTCGCAAACGGCGGGATAGCTCAGTTGGTTAGAGCGTCGGATTCATAACCCGGAGGTCTCGAGTTCAATTCTCGATCCCGCTACAAGCATAAATGAAGGAAGCTCAATGAGCTTCCTTTTTTATTTTCATGCAATTCAACATTTTGAATGTCAACATTAACCCAAACCCACGATGAAGTCTAATGACCAATTTGGGTTAAAAATATTCAGAGGCTGCACCCCGCGAGGTGTAGCCCCTGAACTATAAATATCTGTAATCTGAGTCGTTATTTTGTTTCGCCGAAAAGTACGTCTACGCCCTGAATGAATCGGATATCGCGAGGAATACCGGCACTGTTGATTTTATCAAGGTCAGCCTGAAGAGCCGGAGTAATGCTTCCGTTTTCAGCTCTGTACTTCGTTGCAAATTCAACGTCGCCGTCGCCTTGAGTTTTAAGAATCAAAGCAGCCCAACCGTTCATTGCTTCTTTAGCCTTTTCAAAGTCAATTACATACTGACCTTTGTCATCGCGCGTAAATGCGCCGGCTTTTTCCATATAGTTGAAGCACATCATGTTTGCCTTACCGTGTGACGAAGCGGCACCGAATCTTACAGAACGAAGGATACCGGCAATATAGGTGGCAATGGCATCTTCCGACGTAATGTTGGTGATTTCACCCATTTCTACAAGCTTCGTAACCATAAACAGACCGAGGATATCGGCTTTCGCTTCTTCCCATGATGTTTTTTCCGTACCCATAGCGGCATCCACACTACCCTTACCGTTAATCGTCTGCTTAACGCCTAATCCGTGAGCCACTTCGTGGAAAGTCACATTCCAGAAGAACGCATCGAAATTAAGATATTTCTGCTGTTCCGGAGTTACAATAAGCTCACCGATTGGCATAAGAATCTTGTCAAACTTCGCTTTCATGGAGTTTCTCAACTGAAGACGACGTGTACCCTTCAAAGCGTGTACGCGGTCGTCGTTCGGAAGATTGATGGCAATAGTCTTGCTACCGGCATTGCAGTCACCTGCATAGAACACTACATCATAGACATTCAAGTCAGAAGAAGTGCCGGGAACAAAGGTCTTATACTCCGGAGCGCAAGGCAATTCCTTTTGAAGTGCCGGAAGCATGGAAACGAATTTGGCAAGGTCCTTACTTCTTTCCTCATCCTTCAAAAGGATAAACGATTCGTAGGAAGTTTTCGTTTCGCGGAACTTGTCATCGTAGCTTTCGATAGGACCTGTAACAAAATCAATTTTGCTGTCTTTCATGTCCATCCACGCAAGGTCGCTGGCAAGATAATCATCCGTCTTGAAGGCCTCGATACGTTTTTCAAGATAGTTTTTCAATCCCGGGTTTTCTGCCAAAGCAACTGCCTTTTCAAGCAATGCGCAAATCTGTCCTATCTCTTCTGCATATTCTTCGTGATACCATACGCTCTTCAGCGAACCGTCATCATTACGACGAATTACCGTATACCATGAATCTTTGTTTTCATCTTCAAATGCATTAAATTCTTCCAATGTAATGTCATGCGGATAATAGTTGCACATCGGAAGTTTTTCGCCATATCCTTCAATAAACGGCTTATTGTTGTCCAGACGGTCCCATACGCCGTAATGTATCATGGCAAAGTCTTTCGCATAGTTGTCTGAAATCGTATCAAGCAGACTCTTGTCGCCAAATGTCTGTTTCCAGAACAAGTCATCAGTTATTTTTCCTATCTGGAAAAATATTTTCACCAACTCTTTTTCCTTGTCATTCAAACCACTTGCAAGGTCGGATTTCAACTCAACAGGCGCAAATTCCTCCACCTTGGCTTTCATAGGAGATTCCTTCTGCTGGGTACACGACATCGTTGTTGCAAAAGTTGCAGCACCAAGCAGCAATGCTGAAAATTTGATAAAGTGTTTTTTCATAATGTGTTATTTGTTGCTTTATTTCACGAAGATACAAAAAGATTTCAGTAATTAAAAATTGAGCAGGCGATTATTCGTCATTTGTTTCTCTCCATTCTTCCCTCATCCATTTTGTCAGCGATCATTTCATTTTTCCCAAAAGGGGCAACAAAAAATTTGCACAATTAAAAATTTCGCCATATCTTTGCACCCGCAAACGGCGGGATAGCTCAGTTGGTTAGAGCGTCGGATTCATAACCCGGAGGTCTCGAGTTCAATTCTCGATCCCGCTACAAGCACAAAGGAAGCTCAATTGGGCTTCCTTTTTTTATTTCTGCTTTTCTACTCTTTGAAAATATCTCCACTTTCGCTATCTTCGTAAAAATAAAAATGACCAACAGACTATGAAACTACACGTAATGGCAGTCTTGTTTCTGCTCATCCCCCTCATTTCCAACGCACAAATAGAAAAAGCACCCGTATGTTCCCAACAAGGTTGGAAACTGGTCTACCAGAGTAAATCAGACGATAAAGTATCAAAATATACGGAAGAAACTGTTTCAGTAGAAAAAACGCCCGGCAAGTGGACGGTAAAAATACTGACCCATTACGACAAACAGAACAATGAAAAATCCCTGCCCGCCATTCCAGTGACTTATACATTAACCAACAGCCAATGGATGGCACACAATATTGAATTCATCAAGAATGACATCCATTCCATCATCAAAAGTTTCTTTCCCAAAGATGCCAAAGAGGACGACATCAAGCCTTCCGACCTCACCGTAACGGCATCGGCCGACAGCCGCGACACGCCATATCCCAACACGATGCAAAAAGGACAAAAAGTAAAAACCTATCCTATCAGCGTCGACATTTCCATCAAGTTCATATCCTACACGATGTCAATCTCCTCACAACGATATGAATGTGTAGGCCATGAGCGCATTACTGTTCCCGCTGGAACATTCGATACATATATCGTTGAAACAGATACCAAATACAAGGTGTCCTTCTCTCTGTTCTCTAAATCAGACGTCAACTACGAACGCACCTGGTTGGCACCGGGCATTGGAGTTGTAAAGAAACAGACACTGAACAAACGCGGCAAAGTCCAGTCGGAAACGGTACTTGCCTCCATCATCAAAAAGTAGACGGACAGAGAGAAATCCCCCTGCCCACCACCATAAATTTTTCTACGGAACATTATAATATTTCTATCGTATAACTGGCATTGAACACCTCTCCCGGTTCAAGATGCTGCGTCCAGTCCCTGTCGGCATACTCGCCGGTATATTCCTCCCGATCGCAACGTCCGTACCACGGCTCTATGCAAATAAACGGCGCATATTCGTCCTTTCTTGGCGACCAGATGCCAATCAGCGGCGCATCAAACGAAACACGCAGATACGGACATTTTTCACTGTCGAGCAATTCAACGGTCTGCAACTGATTATGCTCAATCAACAGCGTATCAATGGCAAATGTTGTTTTTGTGATGGGCACCAATCCCTTATCCGCCTTCAGTTCCATCGTGCGGTCGGACAAACAGCCTTTTTGCCCCAACAATGAAAGGCGATAGCTGTCGCGTGCCGTATCAAATTTGAGATACCCCATCACATCACCCGCCTTTTCATAATCTTTATAATTGAAAGCCGGATGGGCTCCTATCTGAAAATGCATCTTTTTAACACCCGTGTTGCGCACCTGCCATTCTACGGCAATCTTGTTTCCGTTCAGACGATAGCCAATTTCCAACTCAAAGTCATAAGGATAAAGCTGTTTGGTAGCGTCACTGCTCTTCAACCGATAACGGACAGCCTCCAAAGATTCGGCAATCAGTTCAAACTCCGAGTCACGGGCAAAGCCATGCTGATTCATGTGATAGACGGCTCCATCCTGATGCATTTCCTTGTTCCACAAACTGCCTACAATCGGAAACAAGACAGGCGAATGGCGTCCCCAATATTCAGGATTAGCCTGCCACAGGAATTCACGCCCGTCACTATTGCGCACTACACTGCACAATTCTGCACCTTTATCGTTAACACAAACTGACAACTGCTCATTTGAAATTTTTTTCATAGTACAAAAGTTTTTTCTATTCCTGCACAAACTTACGGAAATTCCGCTAAAAAACAATGCCAGACAAGGACAGACACCACATTTGATGCAAAATTTCCAAAAGTTATAAAAAAACACTATAAAACTAACTTTTCTCAAAACATAAGCGCCTATTTTTTGCTCTTTTCCAGAAATTTGGAAGCAATTTGAAAGTTTTTTATTTTTCCACACAATAAGCACAAAATATAGCAAAATGATATTTTTATTTATAAATATTGTCAATTTGATTTTATTATATATATTTGCATTACATTTAATCTCAAAACAAGCATATAAAAAAACAAAAAGGTATTGATTGAAACAATGAAAATTAAAGCAGTTATCAGCAAGAAACCACTTGCACAACCCTCGCAAGAGGGCTTATATAATTCACAATACGAACACGACGCATGCGGTGTCGGCATGCTCGTAAACATTCATGGTGACAAGTCACACGAATTGGTTGACTCGGCTCTGAAAGTACTGGAAAACATGAAACACCGCGGAGCAGAAGGCGCAGACAATAAAACCGGCGACGGAGCAGGAATCATGGTACAGATTCCTCATGAGTTTATCCTTCTGCAGGGCATTCCTGTTCCGGAAAAAGGGAAATATGCCACAGGGCTTGTATTCCTACCAAAAGACGAAACAAAACAGGCCGATATTTTCAGCGTTATGATTGAGGAAATCGAGCGCGAAGGCCTTACACTGATGCACCTGCGCAATGTGCCTGTAAATTCCGACATTTTGGGAAAAGATGCCGCTGCCACCGAACCCGACATCAAACAAGTGTTTATTACCGGTGTCACCGATGTTGAACACTTCGAGCAAAAACTCTACATTATCCGAAAGAAAATAGAGAACCGCATTTCTGACCGCGATTTTTACATAGTATCGTTATCCAGCAAAAATATTGTATATAAAGGAATGCTCTCCTCCACACAAGTAAGAGAATATTTCCCCGACCTTACACAGCCCTATTTTACCAGTGGTCTGGCTGTAGTGCACTCGCGGTTTAGCACAAACACATTTCCAACATGGAGTTTGGCACAGCCGTTTCGCCTTTTGGCACACAACGGCGAAATCAACACCATTCGCGGAAACCGCGGATGGATGGAAGCACGTGAAAGCGTACTCTCAACTCCTGCATTAGGCGACATTCGCAACATTCGGCCGATTATACAACCGAACATGAGCGACAGTGCATCGCTCGACAATGTACTGGAATTTTTCGTCATGTCGGGATTAAGCCTGCCTCATGCAATGGCCATGCTTGTGCCGGAATCCTTTAACGACAAAAATCCAATCAGCGAAGACCTGAAAGCATTCTATGAATATCATTCCATCCTCATGGAACCCTGGGACGGACCTGCAGCGCTGCTTTTCAGCGACGGACGTTTTGCTGGCGGAATGCTTGACCGTAACGGCCTTCGCCCGGCACGCTATCTCATTACCAAAAATGACATTATGGTCGTTGCGAGCGAAGCCGGAGTCATCAACTTTGAAGCCGGTGACATAAAAGAAAAAGGCCGGCTCCAACCGGGAAAAATACTTCTTATCGATACCCTGGAAGGGAAAATATACTATGATGGAGAACTGAAAAGACAACTGGCTGCCGGTCATCCGTACCGTCAATGGCTCTCCACCAACAGAATAGAACTCGACACACTGCGCAGCGGCAGAAAAGTTGAAAACAGTGTAGCCGACTACGAACGCAAACTTCGCACATTCGGTTTTACGCGCGAAGACATCGAGCGTACCATCATGCCGATGTGTAACAACGGTTCCGAGCCGACTGCTTCGATGGGCAACGATACACCTCTTGCCGTTCTGTCGGAAAAACCGCAATTGCTGTTCAACTATTTCCGCCAGCAATTCGCACAAGTGACGAATCCGGCCATCGACCCAATCCGCGAAGAGCTGGTCATGTCACTGACTGAATATATCGGAGCCGTAGGGATGAACATTCTGCTGCCGAGCGAATCCCACTGTAAAATGGTGCGTTTGCCTCAACCGGTACTGAACAACCGACAACTCGACATTCTGTGCAATATCCGCTACAAAGGCTTCAACACTGTCAAGTTGCCCATGCTGTTTGAAGTCGGCAAACAAAAGGTCGGACTTCAGGCCGCCCTTTCGCAACTCTGCAAAAAAGCGGAAGAAGCCGTTGACGAAGGAGCAAACTATATCATTCTGTCAGACAGAGGTGTCAATGCCGAATATGCGGCCATCCCTTCTCTGCTGGCCGTGAGTGCAGTTCACCATCACTTGATTTCCGTACAGAAACGCGTGCAGACGGCATTGATTGTTGAAAGCGGTGAGATACGCGAAGTGATGCACGCAGCCTTGCTTCTGGGATACGGAGCAAGCGCCATCAACCCGTATATGGCATTTGCCGTACTCGACGACCTTGTCAAAAAAGGCGAAGTTCAGATGAACTATGAAACGGCAGAAAAGAATTATATTAAGGCCATCGGTAAAGGCCTATACAAAGTGATGAGCAAAATGGGCATCAGCACCATCCGCTCCTACCGTGGTGCAAAGATATTCGAAGCTGTCGGACTGAGCGAAGATCTGCTCAACACATATTTCGGCACCGCCACTTCGTCTATCGGAGGCATCAACCTCGAACAAATCGCACAAGACTATACGGCCTTTCACGATGCAGGATTCCTACCGAAAGAAATCTCTCCGCTGCTGCCTAACATCGGACAATTTTCATACCGCAAAGACGGAGAACAACACGCATGGAACCCGGAAACAATCAGTACGCTCCAGCTTGCCACACGCTTGGGCAGCTACAAGAAGTTCAAGGAATTCACGCAACTTGCCGACAATAAAAAAAGCCCGATATTCCTCCGCGACTTCTTTACTTTCAAGCGCAACCCGATAAGCATTGACGATGTTGAGCCGGTAGAAGATATTGTCAAGCACTTTGTTACCGGAGCCATGTCGTTTGGAGCCATCAGCAAGGAAGCACACGAAGCGTTGGCCATCGCCATGAACATGTTGGGAGCCCGCAGCAACACGGGTGAAGGCGGTGAAGACAGCGACCGTTTCCATGAATCATTCGAAGGTATATCCATGTCGAGCAAGACCAAACAAATAGCCTCTGGACGCTTCGGAGTGACGGCTGAATATCTTGTTAACGCAGAAGAGATACAGATAAAAGTGGCACAGGGAGCAAAACCTGGCGAAGGCGGACAGCTTCCCGGATTTAAAGTGGACAGCGTTATTGCCAAAACACGTCACTCGATACCGGGAATTTCGCTTATCTCGCCTCCACCCCACCACGACATCTACTCCATCGAAGACTTGGCCCAACTGATTTTCGATTTGAAGAACGTAAATCCGAAGGCTAAAATCAGCGTTAAGTTGGTAGCAGAAAGCGGTGTCGGGGCCATTGCTGCCGGTGTGGTTAAAGCGAAAGCCGACCTTATTGTCATCTCCGGAGCAGAAGGCGGAACAGGTGCTTCCCCGGCGTCATCCATGCGATATGCCGGCATTTCACCGGAAATCGGTTTGAGCGAAACACAACAGACACTGGTGCTCAACGGTCTGCGCGGACAAGTCCGTCTGCAAACTGACGGACAGCTCAAAACCGGACACGACATTATCAGCATGGCCCTTCTCGGAGCTGAAGAATTTGCATTCGGAACAACGGCTCTGATTGTTCTGGGATGCGTGATGATGAGAAAATGCCACACCAATATGTGTCCGGTAGGTGTAGCCACACAGGACGAGAAGCTCAGAAAGCATTTCCGCGGACACTACAAATATGTGGTGAACTACTTCCGCTTCCTTGCCCAGGAAGTGCGCGAATATCTGGCCGAAATGGGCTTCCGGAAATTGGACGACATCGTCGGACGAACTGACCTGATTGAAATAATTCCTGCACCGGCAGGCAGCAAGGCAGCTACACTCGACTTCAGCCGTGTGCTGCACAAAGTCGACACAGACGCTGCCATCCACCACGTGACGGAGCAAATCCACGACATCGACAATGTAAAGGATGTTTCCATCATCAAAGCGGCACAAGAAGCCCTTGACAGCACGAAAGAAGTGTCACTCGAGTACGCTATCGCCAACACCGACCGTGCCGTTGGTGCCATGCTTTCAGGGAAAGTGGCAGAACGTTACGGAAATGCAGGTTTACCGGAGCATACGATTTCCATAAAATTCAAAGGCTCTGCCGGACAAAGCTTCGGAGCGTTTCTTGCCCACGGCATTGATTTCCGTCTGGAAGGTGAAGCCAACGACTATCTGGGCAAAGGACTAAGCGGCGGACGTATTTCCGTACAGCCTCCCGTACGCAGCAATTTCGAGGCCGAGAATAATGTCATAGCCGGCAACACGCTGCTTTATGGAGCGACAAGCGGAGAAGTCTACATTAACGGCCGGGCCGGCGAACGCTTTGCTGTCCGCAATTCCGGTGCCATAGCCGTTGTTGAAGGTGTCGGCGACCACTGTTGCGAGTATATGACCGGCGGACGCGTCGTTGTTTTGGGAGAAACCGGACGAAACTTTGCAGCCGGCATGAGCGGCGGTGTGGCCTATGTTTGGGACAGAGAGCGCAAGTTTGACTACTTCTGTAACATGGAAATGGTGGAACTTTCACTCATTGAAAACGCCACTGCACGAAAAGAGCTGCACGAACTCATCAGGCAACACTATTTGTACACCGGATCACAACTGGCAAGAAAAATGCTGGACGAGTGGAACCGCTATGCCGACGAATTCATTCAAGTCACCCCGATTGAATACAAACGGGTACTTGCTGAAGAGCAGATGCGAAAACTACAGCAGAAAATTGCCGATGTGCAACGTGACTATTAACCAATTCACCACAGAACGATAAAGCAAATGAAATATGGGAAATCCTAAAGCATTTCTTACCATACCACGTCAGGAAGCCGGATACCGTCCTATACACGACCGCATCAACGACTTCGGCGAAGTTGAACAGACACTCAACACCAGCGAACGCAAACTTCAGGCTTCGCGCTGCATGGACTGCGGCGTACCTTTCTGCCATTGGGCATGTCCGCTCGGCAACCGTCCTCCGGAATTCCAAGATGCTCTATATAAGGGAAAATGGGAAGAAGCCTACCAGATACTGACGGCAACCAACGATTTTCCGGAATTTACAGGACGCGTATGTCCTGCCCTCTGTGAAAAAAGCTGCGTGCTCAAACTGACCGTCGACGCACCCGTCACCATTCGGGAAGACGAAGGAGCCATCATTGAAGCCGCTTTCCGCGAAGGACTTGTAAAACCCGTCACGCCCGAACGAAACGGCAAAAGGGTAGCCGTAATCGGTTCCGGACCTGCCGGACTTGCCGCTGCCAACCGGCTCAACCGCCTCGGCTACGAAGTGACCGTTTTTGAAAAACAAGAATATATTGGCGGAATGCTCCGATTCGGCATCCCCAATTTCAAGCTGAACAAAGCGATTGTCGACCGCCGGGTTCAACTGATGGAAACCGAAGGTGTCATTTTCCGTCCGAATACGGAAATCGACATCCACAATCTTCCCGCCGGCTTTGATGCCTACTGCATCTGTACCGGAACACCGCAGGCACGCGACCTGCCCGTTCCCGGACGTGAGCTGAAAGGCGTACACTTCGCTATGGAAATGCTGTCGCAGCAAATCCGCGTTCTTGCCGGACAGACATTTTCAAAAGAAGAGCGCATCACCGCCAAAGGCAAACATGTACTTGTAATTGGCGGAGGCGACACCGGCAGCGACTGCATCGGAACGAGCAACCGCCAAGGAGCCAAAAGCGTCACCCAAATCGAAATCATGCCCCAACCTCCCGTTGGCCATAACCCCAACACACCCTGGCCGCAATGGCCTGTCGTGCTAAAAACAAGCTCCAGCCACGAAGAGGGTTGCGAGCGCCGCTGGTGCCTGACAACCAACCAATTCATCGGCGACAAGAACGGACAGGTTTGCGGTGCTGAAGTTGAAGAAGTGGAATGGCTGCCAAATCCCGACGGAGGACGCCCTACAATGCGTCCGACAGGTAAGAAAGAGACACTGAAAGCCGACCTCGTCCTTCTTGCCATGGGCTTCCTGAAACCGGAACAACCCGCATTCCCCGACAACGTATTCATTGCCGGAGATGCCGCAACGGGAGCAAGTCTGGTTGTGAAATGTATAGCAGGAGGCAGAAAAGCGGCATCCGACATCGACCGCTTCCTGACAAAATAACTCTCAATATATCAACAATTTTAAATCAATATCAGTATGTGCGGAATAGCAACAATATTCAACATAAAAGAACAGACACCGGCGTTGCGTAAAAAAGCTCTGGAGATGGCAAAGAAAATCCGACACCGTGGACCGGACTGGAGCGGTATCTACTGCGGCAAGACAGCCATTCTTGCCCATGAACGGCTTTCGATTGTAGACCCGCAAAGCGGCCGTCAACCGCTGTTTTCTCACGACCGGAAACAAGTGCTGGCCGTAAACGGCGAAATCTACAACCACCGAGAAATACGAAAACAATATGCCGGACGCTATGAATTTCAAACGGGTTCCGACTGCGAAGTCATTCTTGCCCTTTACCGCGATAAGGGCATTGACTTTCTGGAAGATTTGAACGGCATCTACGCTTTTGCCCTTTACGACGAAGAAAAGGATGATTTTCTCATTGCCCGCGACCCCATCGGTGTCATACCTTTATACATCGGACGGGACAAGGACGGAAAAGTGTACTGCGCCAGTGAACTAAAAGCATTGGAAGGCTTCTGCGACGAATACGAACCCTTCCTTCCCGGCCACTATTACATCGGAAGTGAAGACAAAATGAAACGCTGGTACAAACGCGACTGGATGGACTACGATGCCGTAAAGGACAATGGAGGTAACGCAACAGATATTCGCGCTGCATTGGACGAAGCCGTAAAACGACAACTGATGTCGGATGTTCCTTATGGAGTGCTGCTCTCCGGAGGTCTTGACAGTTCCGTTATCTCGGCTTTAGCCAAGCAATATGCATCCAAGCGAATAGAAACCGACAGCCGTCAAGATGCCTGGTGGCCCCAACTCCACTCCTTTGCAGTAGGACTGAAAGGTGCTCCCGATTTGGCAAAAGCGCGCGAAGTGGCCGAACATATCGGCACGGTGCACCACGAAATCAACTATACCATCCAGGAAGGCCTTGATGCTGTACGCGATGTCATTTACTTCATTGAGACGTATGATGTCACCACCGTACGGGCTTCCACTCCCATGTATCTGCTTGCACGTGTCATCAAAAGCATGGGAATCAAGATGGTACTGAGCGGAGAAGGTGCCGATGAAGTTTTCGGCGGATATCTCTATTTCCACAAAGCTCCGAATGCAAAGGCTTTCCACGAAGAAACGGTTCGTAAACTTTCAAAACTGCACCTCTACGACTGTCTGCGTGCCAACAAGTCGTTGGCTGCATGGGGGGTCGAAGGCCGTGTCCCGTTCCTCGACAAGGATTTTCTGGATGTAGCCATGCGACTGAATCCGGAATTGAAGATGTGCCCAAGCAAAACGATTGAAAAGAAAATCGTGCGCGAAGCGTTTGCCGACCTGCTTCCTGAGAGTGTAGCCTGGCGACAAAAAGAACAGTTCTCCGACGGTGTCGGCTATAGCTGGATTGACACACTGAAGCAAATCACCGCCGAAGCCGTGAGCGACGAACAGATAGCTCACGCTGCAGAACGCTTCCCTATCAATCCGCCAATGAACAAGGAAGAATACTACTATCGCAGCATCTTCGAAGAATATTTCCCCAGCGAGAGTGCAGCCCGCAGCGTGCCCAGTGTTCCAAGTGTAGCCTGCTCGTCGGCAGAAGCATTGGCATGGGATGCCTCCTTCAAAAACCTCAACGACCCCAGTGGCCGTGCTGTGGCTGGCGTTCACGAAGAAGCCTACAAAAAACAATAGTTCTCAGAATGAATTTGTTTATGACGAAAAGAACCATTAAATTTACAAAAATGCATGGTGCCGGCAACGACTATATCTATGTCAACACCATGCAATACCCTATTTCCAATCCGGAAGAATGTGCCGTAGAATGGAGTCGGCCGCACACGGGCATCGGAAGCGACGGACTCGTGCTGATTGAAGCGTCGGACATTGCAGACTTCAAAATGCGCATATTCAATGCCGACGGCTCGGAAGCCAAAATGTGCGGTAACGCCAGCCGCTGTATCGGGAAATACCTTTACGAATACGGTCTGACTGATAAAACTGTTGTATCACTGGAAACCCTTTCAGGAATAAAGGTACTGCAGTTGCAGGTGGAAAACGGAACAGTCGAAAGTGTAACCGTTGATATGGGAACACCTTCCGCAATTCAGGAAATCGAACTGGGAGAACAATACCCATATAAGAAAGGAATTGCAGTCAATGTAGGCAATCCGCATTTAGTGATATTTGTCGACGACATTACCGGCGTTGACTTGCCGCAAATCGGTTCCCGACTGGAACATCATCCGTTCTTTCCCGACCGCGTAAATGTGGAATTTGCCCAGATTCGACAGGATGGAAGCATCCGGATGCGGGTATGGGAAAGGGGCTCCGGCATCACACAAGCCTGCGGAACAGGAGCCTGTGCAACGGCAACTGCTGCAGCATTCTGCGGCCTGGCCTCCCGTAAATCGGCAGTAGAAATGGACGGAGGAACACTCTTTATTGAGTGGAAGGAAAGCGACAGTCACTTGTCGATGACCGGCCCCGCCACAATCGTATTCAATGGAGAAACAACAATAACAGATAAATAAAAGACCGACTTATGGCACTTGTAAACGAGTCATTTTTAAAACTTCCCGGAAGTTATCTTTTTTCTGACATAGCGAAAAAAGTAAATATATTTAAAGTCACCCACCCAGATATCCGCCTGATTCGATTGGGCATCGGAGATGTAACCCGCCCTTTGCCTCCTGCCTGCATCGAAGCCATGCACAAGGCAGTTGAAGAAATGGCAAAAGCGGAAACATTCAGAGGCTACGGACCGGAACAAGGTTATGAGTTTCTTATCGAAGCCATTATCCGAAACGACTTTGAAGCGCGCGGCGTTACGCTGGAAACATCTGAAGTTTTCGTCAGCGACGGTGCAAAAAGTGACACTGGCAATATCGGCGACATTCTGCACCGCGACAACAGCATAGCCGTGACCGATCCCGTTTATCCGGTGTATGTCGACAGCAATGTCATGAGCGGTAGAGCCGGCGAACTGATGGAATCCGGCTATTGGAACAACATTACTTACCTGCCCTGCAACGCTGAAAACAATTTCCAACCGGAACTGCCAAACCACCGTGTCGATGTCATTTATATTTGCAGTCCGAATAACCCGACCGGCACCGCTCTCAACAAACGGCAATTGAAAAAATGGGTAGACTATGCACTGGCCAATGATTCGATTATCATGTTTGATGCCGCCTACGAGGCGTTTATCCGAGAAGACAACATACCGCATTCCATTTACGAAATCGAGGGAGCCAAAAAATGTGCCATCGAATTCCGCAGTTTCTCTAAAACGGCGGGATTTACCGGTGTAAGATGCGGCTACACGGTTGTTCCTAAGGATGTGACGGCAACCACTGTCGACGGCAAACGCATTTCCCTCAACGCCCTTTGGAACCGTCGCCAATGCACAAAATTCAACGGAACAAGCTATATCACACAGCGCGCAGCGGAAGCCGTATACACGGAAGAAGGGAAAAAACAGATAAAAGATACGATTGACTATTATCTTGAAAATGCCCGCATCATGCGTGAAGGTCTGACGGAAGCCGGCCTGAAAGTATTCGGAGGTGTCAATTCCCCCTATTTATGGCTTAAAACTCCCGACGGTGTCAGTTCGTGGAAATTTTTCGACCAACTGCTCAATCGCGTTCATATAGTCGGAACTCCCGGTGCTGGGTTTGGTCCAAACGGTGAAGGCTATCTGCGGCTTACCGCTTTCGGCGAACGCGACAACTGCATCGAAGCCATGGAACGTATCCGAAAGAAACTTTAAGTACAATAAATACAATTCCTGTCGTAATCCTGTTCCTGCAAGGGGCAGGATTTTTTGTTGCCCATCATGAATGTTTTTACGCAATGAACAAAAGTTTTTACGCAGTGGAACGACCCTCGGCCACCAATTACCTATCTTTAAACACATTCTGCAAGTGCGGCTACAAAAATCCGCATCCATTTATCTAACCTAACAAAACCATCTGATTTTATGAAGAAAATCCTCATTGTAATTACGGCCCTGCTAATGGCTGCAAATGCCGGAAATACACAAAGTCTTTCAAAGTTTCTGAAAGGAGCCAACAAGGTGCTTGAAACCCTCAACGAAATGACAGAAGAGCCTCAAAAAACTCCGCAACAAGAAAAAAAATCCACAGAAAACCAGAATCAAGCCACTCTACAACAGGAAGAGGCAACAGACAAATATGTCACCATTGTCGATGTCAACACCAACCAATTCGCCAATATCCCCTATCTGACCGACGAAACTGTATTCATCGACAAGGAGGTCAACGAACAGATGCTATCCGATGTCAGCGAAGGGATTTTCTCCCTCATGGAATACAACCGTGAGATAGGCTATTCAAGCTATTACAGTTTCTATACCATTGAAGGCGACTATCTTTTTCCGCCCATGTGGGAAGCTCCAAGCAAAGAAAAGCCCCGATTTGACAACGGTGCGGCTGTCGTGAAATATCCCCGCAAACTGAACGCCAACCAACAGCATGCCATAATTTATGCGGACGGTTCGGTACGTGAGCTGCCTGTCACCTGGAATAATGTCACCCAATTTTACGATGGCATTGCAATGGTGCGCGAAATGATTCCCCGCCAAAAGCCTCAAATATTCTACATCAATACGAAAGGAGAAAAGATACTGCCCCATCTCACCCACACCTACGAGATGAAAGGTCCGATGGACGTAGTAGGCAGAATGAGATATCTTCAAGAAAACCGCCGTGCCTATTTCAGCTACAAAGACCAGAAATGGGGATATCTGGACAAAAACGGAAAAATTGTCATTACACCGCAATTTCAGGAAGTACGCGATTTCAGCAACGGCTATGCATTGGCAATAGTCTGGGAAGAGAACTCCGCAAGCCGGGCAGTGTTCATCAATCTGTCGGGTGAAATTGTCATGAATATACCGACAAAAGCCACGACCCTGTACTATGCAGAACCCGTCAGTGACATTGACAACGGGATCTTTTGTATCAGGGGCAACAATGCGACCGTCTATTACAATCTGGAAGGAAAAGAAGTGGCACAATTCCCGGAAGGAACACCTTTTCACAACGGATACGCATTTGTCAAAACCAAATCAAAATACGACTCTCCTGTCTCTATCATTGACTACCAATTCAACGTAAAGCGAACTATCGGGTTCGATGAAATTGCCCTGAATACAGAAAAAGCGACATTCAACGACCTTTCACTTTCCACGTTTGCCCAAAGGTTTGTCTTCACCGATGACGGCAATCTGATACTCCACAACAGTTCACAAACCGACGGAAAAATGTTCAGCCTTTCAGATGACGGATATGGCAAAGTCAGGGATAAATTCTCTGTCAATTCAAAGGAAGACCACTACTGGGGTTATTTGAACCCGCAGGGCGAAATGGAAATTCTGTTCGCAAAAACCGACACTGCCACCCAAAGAAAAGCGAAAGGACCGAAAGACCCGACAAAAGCCACTTACGACATCCTCGTCAAGGCCTATCCGGAAAAAGGCGGAACTGTCGGCGGATCGGGCAAATATGAATATGGCGACACTGTCTATATTTCGGCGACAGCCAACGATGGCTGGCTGATTTCAGGAGTAGAAGCCTCCCATTCGTCAATGAACACCCATCATCCGGCAAAATACATTGTGCAGAGCGACGGAGAAATCACGGTATTCTTCTCCAAGCCTGAAAAGCCGGAAGCTCCCGAAAACTATGCCTTTGAAGGCACATTTACACTCACGGATGTAGAAGGCAACACAATGACAGAGTTTCCACTATATCTGGAAACGGATGCCGAAGGCAACTATAAATCGCCCTATGGCGACAAAACATACGGAGTACTTGCCCCCATGCTTGACCCTGAGAAAGTTCTCACTAACCAGTTGGAAAGAGAAGGGAAAGCCGTGGAAGGCAGCAAAGTGGCCTACAATTGCTTCTATGTGCCATTTAAAGTAGTCGGCATTATGAACACCGGTGGTAAAAAATTCCTGGCAGTGGACGGCGGACAAGTTGCGGCACGCAATATGACCATCTTGTCGACCGACAAGACCCAAATAAACAGCCTCAACACTTTAATGGCAAACATCATTGTCCAATTCGAAGGGATGAACAACATCGACATTCCACCCTACAGCTATCGTATCGAAATGCTTGACATTGATTCTGCAACGGGAGAATTCACGTTCGGAAACATGGAATGCTTCTCGCCCAAATACGGATGGATATCAAGCGACGATTCACGACTGTTCAAATTCCACAAGTCACTCTTCATGTTCGGATACTGGAGACCACTCCACAGTGATATGTTCAAAGGCATCAGAATGAAAAAAGCTGCCAAGCGCAATGACATTCTATGGTATCCGCCGGAATCCTACTACAAGTCAGAAACAGGATTTATTGAAAACCTCGGCAAACAATATCGTGAATTTGTTTCACAAGACGAAATGCTGCGAGAACTGAATCTGATGGAACTGACTAAAGCCATTGACGAAGCCATCTTCAAAAGATTCTGATTTGACAAACACTTAATACAAAAGTCCCCCGACGCTGTCATATCGGGGGACTTCCATGAAGAGCGTTATTTCTCCATGAACGAAAGACATCCACAGAAATTGCTACCGCAATTACATCATGGATTTCGCATTATTAAAGAATAGATTCAAAAGAAGATTCTCTCAAAAAAACTGCTATCACTATTCTTAGCGAATAAATAACATTTCACGGTATTTCGGCAATGTCCACATCTGGTCATCAACAATCAATTCCAACTTGTCGATATGGTAGCGTATTTGCTCCAGCATAGGGGCGATTGTGTCATGGTACATGATAGATTTTTCTCTCTCGCCGTCAACCTTGTTCGCCACTTTACGAGCTGCAACCATCTCATCGACATGTTCTTTAATATAAGTTGTATGTTCGGCTATTTGCTGAATAATGGACAGATTCTCTGCCGACAATTTTGCCGCAACTTCTTCCGGGAAAAGACCTTTCAGCTTGTAAACGTTGTCAATCAGTTTCGTCTGATATTCAGTTGCAACAGGAACGACATGATTCATGACCAAATCACCCAGCACTCGGGCCTCAATTTGGATCTTTTTCGTATAAGTCTCCCATTTCACTTCGTTTCGTGCTTCCAGCTCCTTGTGAGTCATCACACCGGTAGACTCAAACATTTTCACCGACGATTCAGCCAGATAATTGTCGAAAATTAACGGACAACTGGTTTCACAGTCAAGTCCACGACGGGCAGCCTCTTCTTTCCATTCATCGCTGTAACCGTTGCCGTCAAAACGGATAGGCTTGCAAATCTTGATATATTTTCTGATGATCTGCAAAATGGCAGCCATTTTTTCTGTTCCCGCTTCAATAAGAGCGTCAACTTCTGTTTTGAAGAGTTTGAGCTGTTCGGCAACTGCTGCATTGAGCGCAATCATTGCACTTGCACAGTTTGCTTCAGAACCCACAGCACGGAACTCAAAACGATTACCCGTAAAGGCAAATGGAGAAGTGCGGTTACGGTCTGTGTTGTCAATCAGCAGTTCTGGAATCTGAGGAATGTCAAGTTTCATGCCATGCTTACCCGACAACGATATAAGGTTTTCACTTTCTGTTTCTTCCATATGATCAAGAACACGGCTCAACTGCGTTCCAAGGAAAGAAGAAATAATTGCAGGAGGTGCTTCGTTGGCACCCAGACGATGAGCATTGGTAGCACTCATTATGGAGGCTTTCAACAGACCGTTATGACGATAGACAGCCATCAACGTATTCACTATAAACGTAATGAAACGCAGATTGTCTTCTGCTGTTTTACCTGGAGCCATCAACAGCACGCCGGTGTCAGTTCCCAACGACCAGTTGTTATGCTTTCCAGAACCGTTCACGCCTTTAAAAGGCTTTTCGTGCAATAGAACGCGGAATCCGTGAGTACGAGCCACCTTACGCATCAACGACATCATCAGCATGTTGTGGTCGACAGCCAAATTACATTCCTCAAAAATCGGAGCAAGCTCAAACTGGTTAGGAGCTACTTCATTATGGCGTGTCTTAACTGGAATACCCAATTCAAGAGCCTGAATTTCAAGATCCTTCATGAAAGCAGCCACACGCGATGGAATTGCACCAAAATAGTGGTCTTCCAATTGTTGGTTCTTCGATGCCTCATGTCCCATCAGCGTTCGACCTGTGAGCAACAAGTCAGGGCGGGCTGCATACAATCCTTCATCAACAAGAAAATATTCCTGCTCCCATCCCAAATATGAATACACCTTTTTTACATTCTCATCAAAATATTGACACACATCGACAGCTGCTTTATTCACTGCACTCAACGCTTTCAATAGCGGTGCCTTATAGTCAAGCGACTCACCGGTATAAGCAATGAATACAGTCGGAATACACAATGTATCCTCTACCACAAAAACCGGAGATGAAGGGTCCCATGCGCTATAACCTCGAGCTTCAAAAGTATTGCGGATTCCGCCATTAGGAAATGACGACGCATCCGGTTCTTGTTGAACAAGCAATTTACCGGAAAACTCTTCTATCATTCCGCCTTTTCCGTCATGTTCAACAAATGAATCGTGCTTTTCCGCCGTGCCTTCTGTCAATGGTTGAAACCAGTGTGTATAATGGGTTGCACCCAATTCGCTCGCCCATTTTTTCATACCGGCAGCAACATCATCAGCAATGCTGCGGTCAAGAGCTGTTCCATTATCAATAGCATCCGTCAATTTCCTAAATACTTCACCCGACAAATACTTGAACATTTTCTCGCGGGTAAATACATATTTACCGAAATATTCACTCGGACGTTCTTTTGGAACTGCCACTTTCACTTCTTTTGCCCGGAAGGCTCTTTCAACAACTCTAAATCTAAGTTTTGACATAATTGCTTATTTTAATTACACAACTTTCATTTTGCAACACAAAATCTTTTTACAAAAGCATTTTTCTTTTATATCAGCAAATTTACAACATTCTGAAATATATCAAAACTTTTTCACAACAAATGTTCAAAAATTTTACACAAATCAACATTTTAACACAAAACGCGCCATATTAACTACAAATTAAAACATAATACTGCCATATAGAAACAATTTATCACACATAAAACTACAAAACCTCCATTATGCTTTTCAACAAAAAAGCCCGCAAGCAAAACAGCCTGCGGGCAAAACATTCATCTATACTTATTTTTATTTAGCCTGTACGGGTTTCAAGCCCAAATGCTCGAATATAAACGAATACATATCCACATACTCGTCTATGACCTTTGCCGTCGGCTTACCAGCACCGTGTCCGGCTTTGCTGTCAATTCGAATCAGCTTAGGTTCTGTTCCCGTATTTGCAGCCTGCAATGTTGCAGCGTATTTGAAAGAATGGGCAGGAACTACACGGTCGTCATGGTCGGCAGTTGTTACCAAAATAGCAGGATACGGCGTTCCGTCATTTCGGATAGTATGAAGCGGAGAATAGCCCTTCAAGTATTCGAACATTTCCTTGCTGTCCTCACTTGTACCATAATCCGGAGCCCAGTTCCAACCAATCGTAAACTTGTGATAGCGCAACATGTCCATCACACCCACTCGAGGAATGGCAACACGGAACAAGTCGGGACGCTGGTTTACGCATGCACCGATAAGAAGCCCACCGTTGGAACCGCCCTCGGCCACCACCAGAGTCTTGTTCGTATAGTTTTCCTTAATCAGATATTCCGTAGCGGCAATAAAATCGTCAAACACATTCTGCTTGTTCATCTGCGTGCCGGCAAGGTGCCACTCTTCACCGTATTCATTACCGCCGCGCAAGTTTGTCTGAGCATAAATGAAACCGTTGTCGAGCAAAAACATCATGTTCGGACGATAGCCCGGATAAAGCGTGATATTGAAGCCACCGTAGCCATAGACATAAACCGGATTCTTTCCGTCTTTCTTCAAACCTTTCTTGTAAGTAAGAGTCATCGGCACTTTTGTTCCATCCTTGCTTTCGAAGAACATTTGCTCTGTCACATAGTCTTCGGAATTGAACGGCACATTCGGCTTACGATAAACTTCCGACTTGTCGGTGTCAACATCATATTTATAAACCGTAGCCGGATAAGTAAATGAAGAGAAAGTATAGAATGCTTCGCTGCTCTTGGAATCCCCGCTGAACGCAACCGTTCCGACAGTCGGGAATTTCACTTCATGCAACAGTTTTCCGTCCAAGGTGTAGACATAAGCATGGTTGGATGCATCCTTGTCATAAACGGCCACAATTTTACCGCCAATAACCGAAACTGAAGAAAGCACATCGGATGTTTCGGGCAAAACATCTTTCCAGTTTTCAATCTGCGGATTCTTTACATCCACGACAACCAGACGATTGTTCGGTGCATTATAATTAGTCAGGATGAACAGTTTGCCGTCAATCACATCTACCGGTGAATTGGCATAATCCTGTGAATCGCTCGCACATACGAATTCAGAGTTGGCATCGGAAAGGTCCTTTACATAGAGCCCGTTACCGTTTCCGGCACCGCCTTCCAACATCAACAGAACATTTTCTTTCTCCACTGTTCCGACATTATAGAAGCGCAACGGATATTTTTCGCTTTTGAAAACCAGTTTATCCTCGTTTTGAGGCGTACCCAATTTGTGGTAGTACACTTTGTGGTATTCGTTCTTGCTCGAATATTCCTTTCCTCCTACCGGTGCATCATAGGCACTATAGAAGAAACCGTCCTTATACCATTCTGCTCCTGTAAATTTAGCCCACACGATATGGTCGTCGAGCAATTTTCCCGTTGCTGTTTCCATCACGTAGATTTCCACCCAGTCCGAACCGCTGCGGGAAATGGTATAGGCAAGATATTTTCCGTCTTCCGAAAACGAAATGCTCTGCAATGCCACCGTACCGTCAGTTGAAAGCGTATTCGGGTCAAGCAAAACATGACCGGCATCCGTAAGCGACTCTGCACAGTAGAGCACGCTCTGGTTCTGTAATCCGCTGTTACGAAAATAATAGTATTTGCCGTGTTTCTTTGTCGGTGCGCCGAATTTTTCATAGTCCATCAGACTGGTTATCGACTTGCGAATGACATCACGATACGGCAGACTGCTCAAATAGTCGTTTGTCACTTTTCTCTGAGCCTCTACCCATGCTGCCGTTTCTTTCGATGTGTCGTTTTCCAACCAACGGTAAGGGTCGGCGACTTTAACACCGAAATATTCATCCACCACATTGTCCTTGCGAGTTTCAGGATAATGCAACTGTGGTACAGCCGCTCCGGCTGAAAGGCAGAAAGTTGCACTTGCCATAACTAAAAGTTCTTTTTTCATATTGTTGTTCTATTATAATTCGATTCTGTATTCTTTTTTCGCCACAACCGGATCTACAGTACTACCTTCAACAACAGCCTTCACCAGACGGTATTCAAAATAGAAAGTTCCCGACCACTGATTCTTTTCGGCAGCTCCTACCAATTCCATCTCCAACTTGTCGATATTCATATCAATCCTGTTAACCTCCGTATCATAGAACTGCTTGGCAACGCCATCGTTCTCACTTTGTGATTTACCGTCAACAATAAACGGACCCGGGTTTTCGGTATACTCTCCAAGAAAATCCTGCAAAGCCACAGAAAAGTCAACAGGAACAGATTCAATGTTTCCTTCCTCGGTCAATTCCCCAAATGAACCTAATTGGCATTGGTAAATCGATTGAACAGAAACATCTCTTTCACACGACTGAAATGCAAACATAAAGACAAGCAAAGTCAATACGCCAAAAATTCTATTCATCATAATTTTCGTTTATTTAATCTACCACAAAAATAAAGCATATCCGCCCAACATCAAAATGAAGGTTATCCACAAAGCTGACAAATGTGTTCAAAAAACAAGAAATTTGCTTTATATATGTTATCAACCATAATCCATCAGAAATATTTTGAATAATTTTGTCGGAAAAATCAGCTTGCAGTATGACAAAATTGATACCCCGACAATACATTCCTGTCCTCTGTGTTATTCTTTCCATTGTAATGTCAGTGCTCGACGGCACTATAATGAACGTAGCCTTGCCAACACTTACCGAAGAGTTCGGTATAGAGCCCGACACTTCCATTTGGATTGTAAATGCCTATCAAATGGTCATCATGATGTTTCTGCTCATCTTTTCCGCATTGGGCGACATCTATGGCTACCGTAAGATTTTCCTGTCGGGAACTTTTATCTTTACAGTTGCATCCGGGCTATGCGTCCTCTCCATCAATTTTCCGATGCTGATTGTATCACGCATATTGCAAGGCATTGGAGCGGCATGCGTCATGAGCGTCAACACGGCACTGATACGCCAAATCTACCCGCCACACTACCTGGGACGAGGAATGAGCTACAACGCCATGGCAGTTGCCATCAGTTCCGTTGCCGGTCCGACAATAGCCGGATTTATTCTTTCCTCACTATCCTGGCACTGGCTGTTTGCCATCAACCTGCCATTCGGAATTATTGCCCTTGTATTGGGAACGAAATACTTACCGGCAAATATCCGTAACAACAAACGGAAAATCGACTTTTGGAGCTGTGCAGGCAACGCCCTGACTTTCGGTCTGCTTATATACGCCGTTGAAGGTTTTGCCCACAAGGAAAGTTTGGGACTTATCACATTCCTGTTCATTGCATTTCTTGTCATCGGCTTCCTTTACATCCGCAAACAACTGCATACCGACACACCCCTCCTGCCGGTCGATTTGCTCCGCATTCCATTGTTTACCCTGTCGGTCACCACGTCCATCGGGTCGTTCATGGCACAGATGCTGGCCATGGTTTCCCTGCCGTTTTACCTGCAAGATGTGATGGGATTCTCACCGGCAGAAATCGGCATTTTGATTACACCCTGGCCACTGGCTACCTTTCTGATTGCACCGGTTGCAGGCAGACTTGTAGAAAAAGTCCATCCCGGTTTCCTCGGGGCAATTGGCATGCTGTTTTTTGCCAGCGGACTCCTGCTGCTCTACTTCCTGCCGGCACATGCCGGAAGTTTTGAAATAGGATGGCGTATTGTGTTGTGCGGAATTGGATTCGGCCTGTTCCAAACACCCAACAACTTTACGCTCGTATCTTCCGCCCCCGCCCACCGAAGCGGCGGTGCAAGCGGAATGCTGGGCATGGCACGACTTGTCGGACAAACCGTCGGCACCACCTCAGTTGCCATCGTTTTCACCTTGATGTCGCATACCGACGGAGCTGAACTTTGTCTGCTGATTGGAGCAATCGTGGCACTCCTTGCCGGAGTTTCAAGCATTTCCCGTATCGGTAACGCCCTTCCAGCCACTCAGAAAAAGAAATAGCCGCACAACAAGTTGCACGGCTATTTCTAAACTATTTATCATTCAATTATTTATCAAGCAATGCGTTGCCGGCTTTTTCACAAGCCGCAGCATCCATCGTGGCAATCGTAGCCACATTCACAATATCGCGAACGGAAGCCTCCACTGAAATAAAATGCACAGGCTTGTTCAATCCGATTTGGATCGGGCCGATAGCTTCAGCCAATCCCATCTCAAGCATCATGCGGTAAGCAGCCGACGAAGCGTTCAAGTTCGGGAAAATCAACGTATTCACATCCTTTCCACGCAATTTGTTGAACGGATAGTTCTTGTCGCGAATTTCCTTGTTGAGCGCGTAATTAATCTGCATTTCACCGTCGACACACAATTCCGGATATCTTTCGTGAAGCACAGCCACTGCATCGTGAACCGCTTTCGGCGAAGATGCCTTGTTAGAGCCAAAATTGCTGTATGAAACCATCGCCATTACTGGATCGTTGGCAAAATACTCAACTGCCGTACGGGCCAGACGGGCAATGTCGACCAGCGTGTCGGCATCTTCCTCTTCGTTTATCATTGTATCTGCCAAATAGTAAACACCTTTCTTGGTGTTCATAATGTGCATCGTGGCAAAATGGTTGTAGCTTGGACGGATACCGATTACTTCCTTGGCTATCGAAGTAACGGCCGTACTGCTGGAATAGATTCCGGCAATGAACGCATCGGCATCGCAGGCCTCCACCATCATCATACCGAAATAGTTGCGGTCGAACATCTTTTCCAAAGCCTCACGCTGAGTAAAGCCGTCACGACCACGTTTTTCTGACAGCATGGCAGCATAACGTTCGCGGCGTTCTGCTTCACGGTCATGACGCAGATTGACAATCTGGATACCATCGAGTTTGACACCCAAACGGGCTGCACGCTTTTCAATCATTTCTTCGTTACCCAACAGAATCGGCTGACAAACGCCTTCGTGGTAAGCCTCAACAGCAGCCAACAGCATATTGTCGGTATTGCCTTCGCCGAATACTACGCGACGCGGATTGCATTTTGCCTCTTCAGTGAAACGACGCATCAACTTACTGTCGTAACCCATCATGCTAACAAGTTTTACCTTATATTGCTCCCAATCAGTAATCGGGCGACGGGCTACACCCGACTCCATAGCAGCCTTAGCAACCGCAGGAGCAACAGTAGTCAGCAAACGCGGGTCAAGCGGCTTCGGCAAAATGTATTGCGGACCGAACGTAATGCCCGACATATCGTAAGCGGCATTAACTACCGACGGAACAGGCAATTTTGCCAATTCAGCAATGGCATGAACGGCTGCCAGCTTCATATCCTCGTTGATTGCAGTCGCGCTGCAGTCCAAAGCGCCGCGGAAAATATACGGGAATCCCAACACGTTGTTAATCTGGTTCGGATAGTCGGAACGTCCGGTTGCAAAAATGATGTCCGGACGAGAAGCCATAGCCTTCGAATATTCAATTTCCGGATCAGGATTTGCCAAAGCAAACACGATTGGCTTTTCGGCCATCGACTGTACCATTTCTGTTGTAACCACATCCTTGACCGACAATCCCAAGAACACATCAGCACCAACCATCGCCTCTTCAAGAGTTGTAATGTCGCGGTCAGTTGCAAACTGTGCTTTCTGTGCAGTCAGATTCTTGCGGTTCTTGTTGATTACACCCCGACTGTCACACATCACGATATTTTCCGGACGTACACCCAGGCTGATATAAAGTTTCGTGCAGGAAACGGCAGCCGCACCGGCACCGTTCACTACCAGTTTCACATCTTCAATTTTCTTACCCTGAATTTCAAGAGCATTCAGCAAACCAGCAGCCGAAATGATGGCCGTACCGTGCTGGTCGTCGTGCATGACTGGAATGTCGCACTCTTCTTTCAGGCGCTGTTCAATTTCAAAACATTCAGGAGCTTTGATGTCCTCCAGATTTATACCGCCAAAAGTCGGAGAAATTGCCTTCACAATCTCAATAAATTTGGCAGGGTCTTTTTCGTTCACTTCAATATCAAAACAGTCAAGGCCTGCAAAAATCTTGAAAAGCAAAGCCTTGCCTTCCATTACCGGTTTTCCGGCCTGAGCACCAATGTCACCCAGTCCCAATACGGCAGTACCGTTGGAAATTACGGCAACGAGGTTTCCCTTATTTGTATACTCGTAAGCATCGTGACTGTTCTGTTCAATCTCCAGACACGGGAATGCCACGCCCGGCGAATATGCCAACGACAAATCATGCTGAGATGAATAGGGCTTAGTCGGAATTGTTTCAATCTTGCCCGGACGGTTACCCTTATGGTAGTCCAAGGCCATTTCCTTAGTTACTTTTGACATAATCTAAAAATTTTCGGACTTTAATATTTTCGCATCCAATTTATATAACAATACTTCGGTAAAAAATTACCGAGAAATTAAAATTAAACAATAGAAT
>UQUV01000029.1 GCA_900544305.1 uncultured Porphyromonadaceae bacterium | reverse complement strand
TGGAAAAGAAATGGGGAGGAAAGTATCCTTATGCCATACTTTCATGGAGGAACAACTGGGACGACCTGACTGTTTTCTTCCAGTTTCCACTAGAAATCAGAAAGATAATCTATACCACAAATCTCATTGAAAACCTGAACGGGAAGATTAGAAAGTACACCAGATCAAAGCTTTCATTCCCGTCTGACGATGCCGTAAAAAAGACCGTATATCTTTCGCTTATGGAAATTGAGAAGAAATGGACAATGCCTATTTCAAACTGGGGCTTGATTATGAACCAATTTATGCTTATCTTTGAAAACAGAATCCAGATATAAGAATGAACTTATAACTGAATCCTGTTTCCATTTACACAAAATTTTGGACAGTGTCACAACAAAACAACACTATCAATATATTTCTACAATATACACTTTTATAAAAACCATACTATTACAACAAGGACGTGCCCTTACGCAGCTGTGAAGCCCAGTAAGGGCTTTTTCTTTTATTTCTGTCCGACAAAAATTTTACATGAACCCAACTTTTTCGTTAGATTTCTGTCGCTAAACTAAAAATCCAGCCATATACACATTTTAGCAAATTGCAATAAATTATAAATCTGTTTCAGAACAAGATTCACAATATAGCGGACTCTTCTCCATGGCATGAATAACCTTGATTTTGGTTTCTTCATCCAGTTCCTGTCCATTAATTACAAAATGTATGATTTTGCCAAGCAACTCTTTATCTATGTTACCAGCAGCCACATGCCAAATATAGGCTTCCATATGAGGCAAAAAATGGAAACCTGCCCACCCATACCTATTCTTAACAAGAAAATGAGCGCCAACAACAAGTGATATGCGTTTATTACCATCTGCAAAATAATGCCCGTACAGAAAGCATAGACAAGGTATGTAAGTTTTTCCTCGAAAGAAGGATAATATACATCATTCTGTACCAAATCAAGTATCATTTCAATACCACTCTTCTCTCTAATACCAGACATACCTCCACCACTTTGCTCAATAGTATCACAGTAGTATTTGAGGACATCATCAAATGATAGATAAATTATATCTTTCATCTCTATTATTTCTTTAAGCGTTCGAGTGTCTTACGGTTCTCATCGTTGTCCAATAGTTTTTCTAAGTCTATAGACTCCGTTCCGATAAAACGGTCAAATTCTTCTGGAGACATAGCTCGTAGATATTCAGCTATATTGCCATGATAAACATCACGAAGTCCCAAATCCCTTGACGCCATTTTCTGCCTAGCATCATACAAGAAAGGAGCCATTACTGGACTTTCTGCCTGCTTGCTTATCAGTATTTGCACCTCTGCAATTGTAAGTTTTCTATTCAGTTCATTATATCTGTCATGAATAGCAGCACCTACACCATTCTCAAACGAACTGATAACTCTTAATACTTCTGCATACATTGTCGCACGGGCATTGTCCTCAGGTTCCAACTTAAGCAAATCTCTATATTCTTTTGCATTTTCGCGAAATACAGCTTTATAAATCATATCTGTAACTACAGCATATTTGTAAGTAGGATGACCATCTACATAAGCTTTTACTGACGATGTCAAATTCTTACGATAGTTATCCTCCTGTATTGCCGCTGGCAAATATTCACGATCACGCCAATTTATATATTTGGTTCCCCCACCAGCTTTTTCGTTGATGGTTGAAATTACTATATCAAGAATCAGACTTCTTACCCTCTTAGCCTTTTCGCTCTCAGCAAGCAACATACCAATATTCAAAAAGGCACGAAAATCAAATAGCCCCAATTGAGTTATTTTGGTCATGAAAGTTTTTTCGTGACCAAATTGTAACTTCAGTTCTTTCAGTCTTTTACCCTTACATAAAAAATATCCATTATATTTTAGTTCCTTCTCGTTTGCAGCCAAATAGTTATCTATAGTTCTTATATCCACCTCATAGTACTCTGCTACCATCTGCTTTGTCAGATAGTATTTACCTTCGTATTGAAAAGTTTCTATATCAAGAGCTTCTTTTATGCGAGGGATAGCCATATTATTATTCAAAATATTTTGGCGTTCTATCGCAGATGTTGTTAAATCATGAGCCATATTCTTATCGAGATTTCTACAAGTTATAATATTTCGTATTAAAGTTTGCAAGGGTATTGAAGATGGTTCTGATGTCCAATCCCATGTAAGGCGAATCAGACTGCTCAACACCAATAAAGACTTTACGTCCATGATCAGTCTTTGGCTGCTCAGTTATCTTCACCACCTCTTTCACGATGCCCTTATAACAACCAATGATATGCGTGGCATTATTAGCCTTCACATCATTCACTCGCCAGTACTTTACAGTACAGTCATATACAGATGGTCTATATAAAGGATTGCTGCGATCATCATTCAACCATGCTTCATACGAGTGCTTTATATTCACAAATATTATTCTATGTTTATTATCTATTGTTACCATGATATTTGTACATTATTCACCTTCATATTTCATACCAAGGTCAATCGTCAAGTGCAATATTACAAAATTAAATTGAAGAATTCTTTTTAGGGAGCATAAAAGTTCATTCTTAAACACAATAAATTAGACCACGAACGTTTGCCCCATCCATATCATAAGTATAGATAAAATGAGTACACCTCTTTACGATTCATCACACTAATCCCCCATAACATAATTTATGTTGACCCACAATCGTCGTATAAAAACAAAAAAACTTCGGAGGTTTTCCGAAGCTTTTCGCGGTGCGGACGGGACTCGAACCCGCGACCCCATGCGTGACAGGCATGTATTCTAACCAGCTGAACTACCGCACCATTGATAGTTGCTTGTTTCAGTTAGCGAGTGCAAAGATAGAGCATAATTTTGAATTTGCAAAATTTTTCCGCATTTTTTTGCCGGAGAGGGCGAAAAAATGCGGAAAAATGTAGTTTCTGGGCTTTGTTTATTCCCTTTTCTGTCCGGATGTGGCCAGTTTCTCCGGCTGACGGACGCTACGGGGCATCCCTGCCCCCTTCTTATCTAAACTCTAAATATGGCTCTTGGTTACATTAAATAGATGCTGTGGCGGGCACATTCTTCAATCTGTTCTTCGGGCCAGATGCTTGCCTGCACTTCGCCGATGTGGGCTTTCTGCAGAAGGAACATGCACAGACGGCTCTGTCCGATACCGCCGCCGATAGAGTACGGCAACTCGCCACTAAGGAGTGCGCGGTGGAACTGGAGTTCCTTGCGCTCTTCGCAGCCGCGCAGCTTGAGCTGCTGCATCAGCGATTCGGCACTGACACGGATACCCATCGAGGACAACTCAAACGGAATGTCGAGCACGTCGTTCCAGAGCATGATGTCGCCGTTCAGTCCCTGATAGCCGGCACTGTTTTCGGTAATCCAGTCGTCATAGTCAGGGGCACGTCCGTCGTGAGGCTCGCCGTCGGACAGCGGAGCTCCGATGCCGACAAGGAACACGGCACGGTATTTCTTCGTAATCTCGCGTTCACGCTCCTTCGGAGTCAGGCCGGGATACATCTGCACAAGCTCTTCGGTGTGCACCACCTTGATTTCCTCGGGCAACACCGGCGTGATGTGCGGGAAGCGTTCGTAGACGATCTGCTCCGTTTCGCGCAGCGCAGAATAGATTTTACGCACGGTGCCCACCAGATAGTCGAGGTTGCGGTCCTCTTCACGGATGGTCTGTTCCCAGTCCCATTGGTCAACGTAGAGCGAGTGGATATTGTCGAGGTCCTCCGACGTGCGGATGGCGTTCATGTCCGTATAAAGTCCGAATCCCGGCGCGATGCAATAGGCACCGAGCTTCGTACGCTTCCATTTGGCCAGCGAGTGCACCACTTCGGCCCGGCTGTCGTTCATCGCCTTAATGTTGAACGAAACGGCATGCTCCACACCGTTCAAATCGTCGTTCAACCCCGTGCCCGAAAGCACAAAAAGAGGCGCCGTAACGCGTCGCAGGTTCAACACTTTTGCCAACCGTTCCTGAAAGGAATCCTTGATAAGCTTAATCGCTATCTCCGTGGTTTCCGGCAGTAGTTTAAGTTTATATCTTTTCGGTATTATCAATCCCATATTGAAGCTATTCTTTATTTTCGAGTGCAAATATATCACTTTATTCTTATATTCCAAATTCCAATATCATTTTGCTCGATATTTTTTAGTTTTATTTTGAAATAGCCATAAATCAAACGAAATATTTGACATAATCACATATTCAAAAAAAAGAAACGGCGGCGGACATGCCCCATTGGACCTGTCCATCGCCGTTATACTGCCGTTTTTCCGCCCTGCTTTAATCCGCCGAGGGAACATACGCCTCAAAGTCGATACGCTGCCGAGCCATTTCCTCGCGCTCGCAGTTGAGCGTCAGCACTACATAGGCATTCGGATGAATCGTGAAGCTATTCTCTTTGGCATATTCCTCCACCTTGTATTTCAAATGACTGCAAAACTGCTCGAAATCGGCCTGTGCTTCCGCATGAGGCTTGGCTATGTAGCCCAGTTGCGACGAATAGGCCGTCGTATAGTTGGTGACAAACGACGAAATCTGCTCCATCGCCGCCATGTTCGAACTGCGTTCTGCAATCTGAATCGTATGGAAAAATCCTTCTTCCTCCCTGTCGCAGGAAACAAGCGAAACCATTGCCAGCAGGCAGAGCATCAGAAACGTTGCTGTTTTCTTCATTTTTTCAGTTTCAATTTATTCTGTATGTATTTCTAATCTATTCCCAGGGCACGTGCCAATCCCACATAATTCAGCATGATGCCCACCTGGTATCCGCTGCGTTCCGGCACAAGTCCCGAATAACCGGCACGCATGAAATACGGTGTCAGCCGCAGGCTCGACGTGTACTGTTCGCGACGTCCCGACAAGAAGAATGGACGGTCGGACACAACGGTATGAAAATGCCAGTCGAAATCGATGCCCACCATATAGTTGAAGTCGCGTTGCGAAGCCTTATTGAAATCGGAAACGATGCGCCACACCTCTTCTCCGTCCTCGATTTTCTTTTCAAAATCGGCATAGTTCCAACTATACACGCTCCAACCGCCGCCCACATGCGGCGTTATCGAAAAATGTTTCGTATGGAGCACCTCGAAGCCCAACGACACGGTACCGACAAGCTGCGAAGCGAACAAGTCGGTTGCCCAACGGTTCTCCACTCCCATAAAGGTGCCACGACTGTTCACAAAGCGTGGCTGTCCGTAGGAAATGTCAGCCTTCAGTTTCAAACGGTCGTAACCGAATGTCAGACCGATATTAAACAACCATGACGACTTGAACACCTCGTCGATATCACCCGTCGGTATCAGCGGACCGGTTCCGACAAACCATCCGTAATTGAACTTGCCGGGTTTCACCGACGGCACCTCAGGCAGCGAAAACGAGTCGAGCTGCTTGCGCACGAAGTACTCCGACTCCTGCAACCGCTCGTCGTTGGCCCCTTGCTCGGTCAGCTCCGCCACTTCGCGTACCTGGTCGTCGTAAATCTGCTGATAGTATTTCACCCGTGCATCCGCCTCAATGCCGGTCATCCCCGCATTCAAGTCAGCCTGCAAACGGCGGCGCAACACTTCCAGCTTGTCAAAAAGCATCTGGTAGTAGCGTAGCTGCCGTTCATTGCATTTTGTCGAGTCGGCGTACGACTGCGACCTATCCATCACCGCCAATGCCACCGTCGAATAGAGCGTTTCGTTGTTGAACAGGCGCTTGTCCCGTTCGTCCACATTCGTGCGGATTTCCAGCCGGCCGCAGAAGTAGGAATCCGCCGTTTTCATCGGTGGATTGCCGGAAAAGTCGCTCCAGCGGAGAGGCCCTTCGTTCCAGTAGCGCACATTGGCTGCCTGAACACCGGCAACAACCAGCAACAGCAGCCATACTACCATTATTCTATTGATTTTCATATCGGTAACGTTTTAAGTCTACAACGATTCCAAAATGCGTTTCAGCACCACCTGTGCCGAAATCTCACGGTTGGCGGCTTCCGGAATGACAATCGAGCGCGGACCTTCAATCACATCGTCGCTCACAATCATATTGCGGCGCACCGGCAGACAGTGCATGAAATAGGCATTGTTGGTCAGCGCCATCTTTTCTGTCGTAATGGTCCATGAGCGGTCAGTGCTCAACACCTTTCCGTAGTTCGGATCGGCAAATGCCGACCAGTTCTTTGCATACACGAAATCGGCACCCGCCAATGCTTCGTCCTGGTCATAAATAATAGGCACACCGGCTGTAAATTCTTCCGACAGTTCATAGCCTTTCGGATGCGTAATCACAAAATCATAGTCCGCCTCGCGCATCCATTCGGCAAACGAATTGGGCACGGCCTGCGGCAGGGCTTTCGGGTGAGGTGCCCATGTAAGCACCACCTTCGGGCGTTTCTTCGTCTTGTATTCCTCTATCGTAATCAGGTCGGCAAAGCTCTGCAACGGATGGCGAGTAGCCGCCTCCATGCTGAACACCGGACGACCGGAGTAGCGGATAAACTGGCTAATGATTTTTTCCGAATAATCGTCCTCCTTGTTTTCAAAACGGGCAAACGAGCGCACGCCTATCACATCGCAATAGCAGCCCATCACCGGAATGGCTTCCAGCAAGTGTTCCGGCTTGTCACCGTCCATAATCACGCCACGTTCCGTTTCCAACTTCCATGCGCCCTGATTCACATCCAGCACAATCACATTCATGCCCAGATTCATGGCCGCCTTCTGCGTACTCAATCGGGTGCGCAGCGACGAGTTGAAAAATATCATCAACAATGTTTTGTTTTCACCAAGATGCTTATAAGCGAAACGGTTTTTCTTCACTTCCAAAGCCTCCTTGACAGCCGCGTCAAGATTGCCGATATCCTTTACATTCGTGAACTGTTTCATAATATTCTCTTTTTATATTTATCATTCTTTTTCGCTGTTACAAGTCACAACAGCCTATCTTATGCAAAGATAGCGAAAGGCGAGAGCAGAAAGCCAAGTTTACTTGAATTTTTGCCGAGCCGCCTCCTATCTTATGCAAAGATAATAAAAACCCGAAAGCAAAAAAGCTAAGTTTACTTAAGATTTTTTATTATCAAACACAATATAAAGAAACTTTTCTATCCAAGTTGACACATTCTACAAACCACTAACCGAAAAGTCCAACTTGTTCACTATCTTTGCCAACGTATTTTTATCGACTAAAAAATGAACATCAAATTTATCCTTTCAACTCTTATGGCAGGTTTTTGCCTGATGCCTTGCAGAGCTACGGACATTACTTTGCTGCCTGACACGACGGTGATGAAAAACGCAACCGCCACCAAAAGTATCGAACTGAAAACCGGAAATCCTACCGCTATCACAGGCAAGACCGGCACATTGGATATTGACTGGAAAAAAGCATCCGTCACACCGGCTGCCGAAGGACTTCAATGCACCTATGAGGGCAACTGGAAAACCTATGCCATCACCCTTTCCGTCAACGAACAGGGCTATGTGGCAAGTGACTTTATCCGCACGGAAACAAACGGAAACACAACCCGTTTTGCCCATTTCTCCAATACAGGAAACAGTCTGCCAGCGTTGTGGACAGAAATGGTTCCTCCAATATTCATCACCGACATGACAGTGACAGGCACGGAAGGCAACCTGCAGAAAGTGGCACTCACCTACAATCAGTTGAAGGAAAAACATACACCGGGCAATGCCTACGACCGCGTTGCGTTCGTCATGGTCGACGGCAACGGAAATCCGTTGAGCAGTAAGGACTTCATTTTCGGCGAAAATCCGCGCCATGATGCCAACGGCAATTTGCGCCAATACAAGTCAGGCATCAGTCTGCCGCTGACTCCAAATGCAACCCGCCTGGAAGCACGCTACGCCGGACATCTGCTCGCCGCCTGCACGATAAAAACAACGGCATCGGCTCCGACCGGCGACATCTATTTCAACACCGACCGACAGGCAGTGACATTTACTGCCGAAGGCGACTATCAGGCAATAAAGGTAACGACCAACGCGACTTCGTGGAAAGTCTCAGCCAACGAATGGTGCAAGGAAGCCGCAAAAGATGCCGCTTCATTCACCCTCAAGGCCCGCCCCAACAACACAGGAAAAGAACGCCGTGGAACAGCGAAAGTGACCGACGCCAACGGAAAGGTGCTGGCCGAAATCGCCCTTACGCAGCCGTCACAGGCCACCAGTCCCGGCAAAGCCCTTATCAATAAAGTGCGTACAAAGGTGACAAACGACAACAAAGGCGTGCGCGGACTCGCCATTTCTGTCAAAGCCGACGTGATGAACATGCAGGGCCGCAAAGCCGTCTGCACTGCCCGCCTCTTCGATGCAATGGGTCGCAAAGTAATGGACAAGAACAGAAAATACAGCGACAGCGAAGGCCAGGTAGCCGTTTCCACCGAGTTCACAACCCGCGAACAATTTGGAAAAGAAACGGTAATCAATCTGTTTATCCCGGAAACGGAACTGGAAGTGGACCTCGACAAAGGAAAATATCAGTTGAACATTGAGATTGCCGACACTACTGAAGGCACCAAGACCATCGGCCGCCTCGACAATACTCCTGTCAAAAAATCCCTGCTGGATTTTTAAACAGCTATCCAATAACAGAAAAACGGCATCGGCGCACGCAGCACCGATGCCGTTTTTCTGTTATTCAAGCGAAGTCTACCGTTTTCTTACGCTGACTTTAACGGGGCGACTTTCATACCAAAGACGGTCAAGAGCCGTCACCACATAGACATACGTGCCGGATTCCGTATCAGCAGGTATTTCATAGCGGGTTTCTCCTACAACTGCCACCAGACACGACGCATCGTCGAGCTGCACGGGCTTGCCCTTTTCAAAGCGATATACGGCGTAGAACAACGCTTCATCGAGCGGAGTATCGGCCAACGGGGCTTTCCACGTAAGCACACCGTCCTTATGGCGCAACGCTTTGACAGAAGCCGGCGGAACAGAGTCCATACCCGGATAGGAAGGCATCAGCGCAGGGTGTGCCTGATAGTCGACACGAAGGCTGTCCATCAACGCCTGATCTTCCACCAATCCGGTTCCCGGCCACCAGATGTTTCCGTCAATATTTCCGCACTCGCGTATAATGTCCATTTTCTTATACAGCTGGTTTTCGACACGACCGCCGGAGAGCTTCGCGTTCAACATTGCTCCGACATTTTGTCCGATATACAAATTCGGCTTGAACTTGTTCTCACTCCACCAACGCACCACTGCATCGTAGTCGGCACGCGCATGGCCGATACGCTGGTATGCTTGCGGCGCACTGTAATCAATCCAACCTTCCTGACACCATAGACGCACATCGGCAAAAAGGTCGTCATAGTTTGTTTGAAGAGAGCTGGTGTTCGAGCCGTTTTCGTCGTCCGAAACATTACGCCAAACGCCGAACGGACTGATACCGAACTTCACCCACGGTTTGACGCTTTTGATAGTATCGTTCAGATTCTTTACCAATACATTCACGTTGTTGCGTCGCCAGTTGAGTTTGTCCCAACGGCTGAAGCCGTCCTTTTCGTGATATTTCAGGAACGAAGCCTCATCGGGAAACTCTTCACGACCGATGCGATAGGGATAAAAATAGTCGTCGAAATGCACGGCATCAACATCGTAACGGCTTACAAAATCCTTGATAACGCGGTAAATATGCTCACGCGATTCAGGCAATCCGGGGTCGAAATACAACTGCTTGCCGTACTTCACAAACATTTCCGGTTTTTTGAAATACAAGTGGTCCGGTGCCAATTTTTCCTTGTCGTTCGATGTCACGCGATAAGGGTTGAACCAGGCGTGCATCTCCATTCCGCGTTTGTGGCATTCCTCAATCACGAAGGCCGTCGGATCCCAGAACGGGTCGGGAGCAACGCCCTGTTCGCCCGTCAGGAAACGGCTCCACGGCTCAAGGTCGGACACAAACAAAGCATCGGCCTGCGGACGCACCTGAAACAGCACGGCATTCACATTCACCGAAGCCATTGCATCAAGCACAGGGATAATGTCGGCCTTTATTTCATCGGTCGTCATGTCACGCCAAGTAGTGTTAGTCACAGTCGGATACCATGCTCCGCGGAATTCACGCTTCGGATATTTCGCTGTTTCGGCAGCCGGATTTTCCGCCCGCATGCCGCCGGCCAGCAGCAATACGGCCACACATGTCAAGATTCCTTTTCTCATTATTAGGCTATCATTAAAAGTTCTACTTCAAAAATCAGGGTTGAATAAGCCGGAATTGGTCCGGAGGTACGGCTTCCGTAGCCCAGTTCGTAAGGGATATAAATCATCCAGCGGTCACCGGGATGCATGGCCGTCAGCGCATGCTGCCAGCCTTCAATCACATCACGCAGGCGGAATGCTTCCGGACAGCCCCGTTTCCACGAATTGTCGAACTCACGGCCATTGATAAGAGTTCCGCGATAGTGAACCGAAACGACGCTTCCCGCCGTAGGAGTCTTGTCGCTCTCGCCTCGGGTTATCACCTTATAAAGCACGCCCGAGGGCAGGCGTTCCACCCCCTCCTCACGCGCAATCGCCTCCAGAAACTGCTGGTTTTTCAGTCTGTATTCTTCTTTCTTTGCCATATATCTGTATTAGTTTGCTTCCGTATATACCCATTCCGAAGTACCGTTCTCGTTGATAGCTTCGATGGCGAAATGATATTTCAAATCCTTGTCCATAAACTTGAAATAATATTCATTGGCACCGCAGACCATCACACAATTGTAGAGCTTGTCCTTTTCCGTACCGAAATAGATGTTGTAGGCATAGGCATCGTCAACCGGCTTCCATTTCAGCCAGGCGTTACGGCGTTCTTCCGCACCGCGCAATGCGATGAAGTTCTCCACCTTTGCGGGTTTCTCGCCGGCACCCTTACCGAAGACACGGAATCCCGACAAGGCAAACTTGCCAGTCGGCATGTGCACATTCTCCATTTTCAGGTAGCGTGCCTTGACCGGCTTTTCCAATTCCACATAATCGTGCGGCACATCTTTCTTATTGCGGCTCTTGTCAATGATTTTCTCCCACTTCTTTCCATCCGTCGACGCATAGACGACATATTGGTGACACAAGCCGTCGACACGTCCGATAACTTCAGCATCCTGGTCGGCATAATTAATCTGCACGGCTCTTACTGTCGAAACTTCGCCCAAATCGGAAACAATCCACTCGCCCTTGTCGGCAGTAGCGGCACACCAATAAGTTTTCACATCCTCATCCACCAGATAGTTCGCATTGTAGCTACCGTAAGTGGACGAAACCTTCACCGGCTTGTTGTAGTTCAGCAGCATCCAGCCAGTAAAACGGCTTTCCAAATGGTTTTCCTCGCCGTCGGGCAAGTAATGAGGATAATCGCCGAACGCCGTGTTGCAGTACATCTGTCCGTCAGCATCAAAACCGGCGGGCCAGAAACCGATACGCCGCTCAAAATTATTCTTCACGCTGACAGCCATCGTACTCACATGCCAATAGTTGCCCCATTTGTCCTGGAACGTAGAACCGTGGCCGGCACCCCGGATAAATCCGCCCGCCTTCATGCTCAACGGCAACGGCAGATGGCGGAATACACCCAGCGGACTGTCGCCTACAGCCACACCGTCGGCATAATGGCTGAACTCCGTACCCGGACCACCCCATTGCATATAATATTTTCCATTATGTTTTGTCATCCACGCCCCTTCAATGAACGGAGCAAGGAACGTATTGTCGAGATATTCGCCGAAACGGTGCCAGCCAATCTGTTCGCCGTTGCAGGAAAGCAGCGGTTTCCGCTCGCCCTTCGGCTCAAAAGTTTTCGCGTCGAGTTCCACACCGTATATCGGATAGACATTGCTGCTGCCGTTATACATATACAGCCGGCCGTCATCGTCGACAAAGAAAGCCGGGTCCCAACCGCCGATGGCAAGTTTTTCTACAGCTTTTTCCCATTTGCCGTTCTTGGGGTCAGTGCTTACCCAAATCGGAAAATCGGGGGTATAGGTCGAACCGAACACATACAGCTTATCGTCCTGCACCCATGCTGCCGGAGCACACAGGTCTTCTTCCTTCTGCGTTTCTTCGGTCAGGAAACTGTGTTTCACAAAATGCCAGTCCTGCAAATTTTCGCTCCACCAGTATCCGCCCTGGTTGGTGCTGAACAGATAATAGTCACCTCGATACATCAGCATCACCGGGTCAGCCGTAGCACGATGGTGTCCCAGTCCATAAGCGTGAGCAAGCGGCGTATAGCCATAGTCCAGATTAATCGGATTACAATATGTAGGCCGCGCAGGTTCGGCAGCCGACGATACAGCCGCAACCGACAACAGCGCGGCAAGCAATTTCATTCTACTCATTATAAACACTTAAAAGGTTAAACACTCTATATTGTTGAAGATATGGACAAATTTACTAATAAGAAGCGACATACCGAATTTCCACAGTTCAGTTTATTATTTTTTATCATGCCATACGCAACATCCCCTACAACTATCCACGAAAACATCCGTAAAACAGGTAGAAATCTCCGAGATATTGGTACAAAGAAGTTTTCCACAACCGATAATTTTGCAACTGCAAACAAAGAAAAAACGTCAGTTCCAATACTGAGCTGACGGCATTCTTTTCACCCCATAATGTTCATCACAATGAAAACATCTGTCCTACGCTTTCTATTGGCAACCATCCTTTTGTTTTGCAATGCAAAAGCCTATACCCAAGACAAATCGCTCAAACAATACACAATGAAACAAGAAGAAATCGGAAAAAGCATGAATTCCGACAAACATCCGGACATGTGTGCCAAACTTCCCATGCAGTCCGACGGCATTGTCCGTCTGTCAAAAGTCGAGCTCTATCCGGAATATGCAGAAGAATACATGAAATTTGCCATTGAAGTCGGCGAAATCTCCCTGCGTACGGAGCCGGGGGTACTGACCATGTATGCCGTCCGCGAAAAGGACAATCCCTGCATGGTGACCATACTTGAAACTTATTCAAGCCAAAAAGCCTACCAACAGCATATTGCTTCAAAGCATTTCCAGAAATACAAGCAAGGAACACTTCATATGGTTAAAAAGCTGACACTCACCGACCAGATTCCACTTAATCCGGCAAACAAAATCGACAATTATATCCAATAACCCGGCTTATTTAACCCCAAACGGTCATTAGACCGCCAAACAAGATTTGGGTTTAATAAAAATGCGGAGACGCCCTAAAGGGCCCCTCCGCAAAAAAATCAATAATCTCAACTATCTAATTCTAACGTATCGCAATTTTAACTGCCGTCTGCAAGCCATCCTTCTGACAGCGTACCACATAAATGCCGCTACCGGCCTTCAGTTCCAGTTCGCAGACATTTTCGCCGCGGGCAACCAATGCACTCGACATATTGTAGACCTCGGCCACATCCACCGTCTGGCTCATGTGCACACGGCCTGAAGTGAACCAGACATTCAGGTTCAAACCGGCCTCAACAACAGCCACACCCGACGGGTCTTCGCCGTAAATCGCATAAGCGGCAAGACCGTTACCCGGAACATAAAGGTAAACGTTGGCACAAATGTCGCTTCCGTCATTGCCTTTCAGCACCTCATAGTCGACCAATGCGTCGTATGTCGAGCTATAGATGCTGCCCAAACCCTGTTGCGGAACAATCCAGCACGGAGTCATTGAAGCAAAGCTCATGTCGGAATCTGTTTTCACAATACGGAAATTATGTCCGTTTTCAGTCTTTGAATCACCGTCAGGATATACGACATAAGTCACACCGTCGAAAGTGAAGAAGCCACCGCCATTCGTCAACATACTTGCAGGAGCAAGATTCTCGTTGGCGGCAAAACTGTCCTCCATACGGTCATAGCGGAAATTGTAGCGGGTAAGTGCCACCTCACCGCCATTCAGGAAAAATTCATCGGCATTAATCGGGAACACGCGCGGCGCAATACCGAAGTTGCGGACATTTACCGGATAGTAGCCTTCGGCCGGCATCTGATAGTCGCCAGTCTGCTTGCCGCCTTCGTAGTACCATTTCAACGCCTGCGTACCGCTGGCCACGCCGACAAGAACAAAGAAATCACCCGATTCAACATCTCCATGCACAGCACAGTGGTCAACACGGCCGCTGCTCACATGAGAAGACAGACATTCGGCACGCAAGGTAGCCTCTCCGGTTTCCTTGTCTATCTGATGAACACGCAACGGAGTGGAAGCAATGTTCAGCGTAAGGTTGGAAACCAACAGATTGCCGGCATCGTCCTTCATCACCGTATTACACGGATAATAGCTGCCCTGAACGGCTGCATCAAGGTCAAGACGACCGATGTAGGCACCGGTCAGTGCATCATATTTGTCAAGATAGCAAGCCGCACCGGAAGCGTTGTCCTCACGGCCTGACACATAAATTACATTATCGATAACGACGAAACTGCGGTTCAGCGAACCGTTGTTGCGGAAAGTCATGTTGTTGTATTCCGGCTTTACGGAGCGTACCCAAAGGTTACGGATTCCGTGTGTTCCGACAGGAGAATATTCAGCCGCATCGCAGATGATTTCGTAGCCCGGCTCTACGGCTCCGGCGCCCGAATTGGTGATTTCAAAACGACGGACAGACGAATATTCGTTCTCGCAGTTCTTCTTCGTCGTCATTACGCGCCAATAGTAGCTGCCGTTGGCAAAACGCGAGAGCGGCATTGTGGCACGCACTTTTCCATCAGCAACCGTCCAGCCGGTAGAAATATTGATTACCCCTTCGCTGAAGTCAGAAGCCGATGAAACCTGCATCGTATAGCCGTCGGCTGCGACATCCTTGAATTCCACAAGGAAGTTGTCGGAAATCGTCACATTGTCGGCAGGAGAATACAGTTCTGTCTGCGGAGCCATCGGGCGTGTTGGAGTGGTGAACGACCATACGGCGGAAGTTCCGGCATTATAGCCCGGCTTTTCAGTAATCACGCGCCAGTAAAGCGTTTTCGAGAAACGCAGCGACGACAAGGCCACCTGCTGGCTGTTCTGTTCCGTCTTCTCAGTATAAATTGTTTCACGGAAATCGGCATCGAGAGCCACATCCACACGGTAAGTACATCCGTCGACTGCGCTCCATGAGAATTCCACTTTTTCCAAGTCTTCGAGCGTGCTCTTGTCGGCCGGTGCCAACAGCGTTGCGGCTTCTGCCGGTTCGCGCTCCTTAGTCTTGAACGTTGCCACATCCGACAGCGTGCTGTAGCATCCCGGCTGCGATGTGCGCACACGCCAGTAGTAAGTCTTGCTCTGCTCAAGCGGAATCAAATCCATATCCACAGAGTTGGTTGTCAAGTCGGCTTTTTCGAGAACTACCGTCGAGAAGTCGGCATCCGTACTGATTTCCACCTTGAAGATACCATCGGCAGCTTCCGTCCAGCGGAATGTAGCATTCAATCCCACTTCCGCACCTTCAACCGGTTCCAACAAAGTCACCTTGTCGGCAGGAATGTTCGACTCGTTGGTATAGCGTGCCGCATACTCGTTACCATAGCGGTCGAGCACACAAACGGCATAGTAATATCCCGAACGGTAGGCTTCCGGAAGTTCGTAGGAATTGGTATAGGTCACATCCAACAGATAGTCGGACTTGATACCGCTCACCTCATCGCTCTGCACATCGTCGTAGCCAAGATTTTCAGGGATGGCATATACGGAATAGCGCACATTGTCGACAGCTGCCCATGTAAGTTTTGTTCCGGTGTGAAGCAGGTCCTCCACTTTACCATGGATAGTAGTAGTTTTCCAGTCGATGGCCGGAGTCAGAGCCGGATGCTGGAAGCGGTTTGCCAACAGCCATTCGCCAAGTCCTTTTTTCTTCTTGCCGGTCACATACGCCGCAGAATAAAGCACAGCTCCCGGCGCATTGTTTTCGGTATATTCGCGTGAAAAATCAATCTGTTTGCCATATTCCTGCCAACGTGTTTCTGTATTGTTGCTGCCGAGAGCAGAAATGGAATGGCTGGCATAATGGTGACGGCCAAATTTATTGGCTACATACGACCACCAGTCGGTCAACGGGCCAAACGGATTCGTAGCATGGTCCGTATCCCAATACAGCTGCGGAGAAATATAGTCGATTGTTCCTTCTTTTATCCAGGCAACAGGGTCGGAAAAAATACCGTTGTACTGCCAGTCGGATGCCACTGGGCACGGCTCTACACCGTGACCGGCAGCCACCGAAGGCGAGGTACAGGCTGCACCTGCCGGACTGATACCGAATTTCACATACGGTTTTTCTTCCTGAATCATATTGTAGACATCGCGCACCATCTGGTTCACATTGTCGCGGCGCCAGTCACCGAAACTCATGGATGTGCCCGACGATTTCCACAACGTATAGTCGCCCGCTTCACTTGTCGACGGGATTCCGTTCGGATAGAAATAGTCGTCGAAAATAATGCCGTCGATATCGTAGTTTTTCGTAATCTCCCGACATACCTTTACGATATGTTCGCGCGTTGCCGGCAAACCCGGATTGAGAATAACCGTACTTTCGTGCGACAGCAGCATGTTTTTGTTCTTCAGTTCCTGGTCTTGCGGCGTATTCCAGTTTGAACCGGTAGTAAAACGGTACGGATTCACCCACGCATGGCACTCCATACCGCGCTTGTGGCACTCTTCTACAACAAATGCCAATGGGTCCCAGCCCGGATCGGAACCACGAGTACCTACAAGGTAGCTCGACCATGGTTCGTAGCTCGAACGGTACATGGCATCGCACATAGAACGTACCTGAAAATAAACTGCATTGAAATTGTCGGCCTTCAATACGTCAAGATAACGTATCATTTCCTGTTTTTGGGCATTTTGAACGGAAGCCGAAGTTCCTGACTGTGTAGGCCAGTCGAGCGCCCACACCGTTGCCATCCACACCGAGCGCACCTCGCGCTTCACATAAGTGTCGGCAAACATTGACGGAGCAGCCATCAACAAACTCAACAGCACGATGGCACACCTAAGCATTTTTGACATATCGTTTTAAGGTTATGTTTTGGTTTGTATGATTTTTTTACAAAAATAGGAAATAACCAAAACCACCCAAGCAGAATAAGATTAATTTAATATTTGTTTACATAAATTTAGATTGTTTTGACGTCAATATCATACTGTCTATTTCAACACTTCCCACCGTAATCACAATAAAAACAACGCGGGCAACCCAAAGGACCACCCGCGCATATTTCAATAAAGTGAGTTTCTATTCAGTATCACCAAACAGCATAACTGATAGTCGCTTGTTTGCTTCCTTTTTTAAAACAGACATATAGCGACGAGCCTTCTTCATAATCATCGCTATAGTCGTATCTACTAAAAGAATAGCCATTATCATTTCTGGACCAATCGGAATTACCGGTTGCTATCAGACTGTCTAACGATTGATAGAAAACGGCAGACGGCGTTTCGTCAAATACTATAATCCATTTATCATTATAATCCCCTAAAAAATGACGCTGGTATTTAGTATATTCTACGACTTTATAGTCGGGATATGCCACACCTGTCATTTCTGTCAATACATCTTTATCAGCAAACCGATGCTCACGGCGATAATCAGAATATTCACCCCACACCAACAAGTATAAAATAAAATATACAATCAGGAAAAGCGGAGAAATCAACATCAGACATACTCTCAACTTTTTACCCATCAGCTTCCATCGTCCTGCCAGATAACAGAACAACGGGGATACCGTCAGCCAACAAAACAAGCTGACCAGCCACTGCAATATTGTTGTAAACACTTTCTGTTTCATCCTTATTCTAACCTCTATTATCTTCAATTGCAAATATAAAGAGTATTTCCCAGATTCCCTGACAACTGACACACCGAAAAACAAAAATCCCCATAACTCATGGAGCTACGGGGATTCTTTATCTTGAATAAGTATTGATTACTTGTTCAAAGCCTGAGCAACGTCAACGGCGCAAGCTACTGTACATCCTACCATCGGGTTGTTACCGATACCGAGGAAGCCCATCATTTCTACGTGAGCAGGAACTGATGAAGAACCAGCGAACTGAGCGTCAGAGTGCATACGGCCCATAGTGTCAGTCATACCGTAAGAAGCAGGACCGGCAGCCATGTTGTCCGGGTGAAGTGTACGACCTGTACCACCACCAGAAGCTACTGAGAAGTAAGGCTTACCAGCGAGTGTACGTTCTTTCTTGTATGTACCAGCAACCGGGTGTTGGAAACGAGTCGGGTTAGTTGAGTTACCTGTGATAGAAACGTCAACGCCTTCTTTCCACATTACAGCTACACCTTCGCGAACGTCGTCAGCACCGTAGCATTTTACTTTTGCACGAGGACCGTCAGAGTAAGGAATTTCACGAACAACTTTCAATTCGCCAGTGAAGTAGTCGAATTCAGTTTGAACGTAAGTAAAGCCGTTGATACGAGAGATGATCATAGCGGCATCCTTACCAAGACCGTTAAGGATTACGCGCAACGGTTCTTTACGTACTTTGTCAGCCTTAGCAGCAATCTTGATTGCACCTTCAGCAGCAGCGAAAGATTCGTGACCTGCCAAGAATGCGAAACATTTAGTTTCTTCGCGGAGCAGACGAGCTGCGAGGTTACCGTGGCCGAGACCTACTTTACGGTCGTCAGCAACTGAACCCGGAATACAGAATGCCTGCAAACCTTCGCCGATAGCTTCAGCTGCTTCAGCAGCAGTCTTGCATTGTTTCTTAAGAGCGATAGCGCAACCTACAACGTAAGCCCACTTAGCGTTTTCGAAACAGATTGGCTGAGTTTCCTCACAAGCCTTGTAAGGGTCAATACCAGCAGCGTCGCAAATAGCGTTAGCTTCTTCAATATCTTTAATTCCGTATTGGTTCAAAACAGCAAGGATCTGTTTGATACGACGGTCTTGACTTTCAAATTTTACTTCTCTAATCATTGTGAGGTCCTCCTATTATTCTTTACGTGGGTCAATATATTTAACTGCATCAGCAAAACGGCCATAAGTACCTTTTGCTTTTTCGAGGGCTTCTTCAGGAGCTACGCCGTTCTTGATCATTTCCATCATCTTGCCGAGGTGGATGAATTCGTAGCCGATTACCTGATCTTCTGCATCAAGAGCCATACGAGTACAGTAGCCTTCTGCCATTTCGAGATAACGAGTACCAGTCTTGATTGTACCGAACATTGTACCTACCTGGCTGCGGAGACCCTTACCAAGGTCTTCCAAAGAAGCACCGATAGCCAAACCGCCTTCAGAGAAAGCAGATTGTGTACGGCCGTAAACGATTTGCAAGAACAATTCGCGCATTGCTGTGTTGATAGCGTCGCAAACCAAGTCAGTGTTCAAAGCTTCAAGCAAAGTCTTGCCCGGGAGGATTTCAGATGCCATAGCAGCTGAGTGAGTCATACCAGAGCAACCGATTGTTTCAACCAAAGCTTCTTGGATGATACCTTCCTTCACGTTCAGTGTCAATTTGCAGGCACCTTGTTGAGGAGCACACCAACCGATACCGTGAGTAAGGCCGCTGATGTCTTTGATTTCTTTAGAGCGTACCCATTTTCCTTCTTCTGGAATTGGAGCTGAAGGGTGGTTCGCACCTTTCTTTACACAGCACATTTGCTGCACTTCATGAGTGTAAATCATAACGCGTAAATATTTAAGTTCTATTAAAAGATATTTCTTGTTGTCAATCAATCGCATTGACTGATTTTCCCACGGCAAAGTTACGAATTTTCTCCGCAAAAAACAAATAAATGGCGGGCTCATTTTTTGCCGCGTTTTCCACCTTTCTGCCGGACGGAAACAGCCTGCGGGCTGCTGCTACGCCGTTTTGCCGACATCGGACAGAAGCGACTTGCGCACGTCGTCGTAAAGGCGCGACATCCGGCTGCCGGGAGTCGGAAGCAGTGTAAACCATGCCCTCACGACAGGGTGACGGCGTTTCTGCCACAGATAGTAGGGGAACGACTGTGCCCGGGCATCGCCGCGGTCAAACTCCGAGAAGAACAGCAAGCGACTGTTCTCAAAGAAGGCCGAAAGGGCTTTCGGAGTTCTTGCTTTCAGTCCCACAAGCATGGCCGAGAACAGAATCTGCCGGCAACCTGTCCGGAAAATCGGGTCTTGAAGCTCCGGCAAACTGCCGAAAAAGGCATTGAAGAAACGATTGTTCTTTTCTTCACCCAAAAGGGTACGATAGCTGCTGCCAATCGTGCGGAGTGCATCGCGCTCCTTTTCCAGTTCTGCAAGACACTGTTTCAGCCCGTCCAAATCAAGCATTTCCACATTGTCGGTCAAATCCGTGTTTCCGCACAGTTTCTCCACCGTGCTGCCGAGCAGTCGTCCCTGCAGGAACGGATTTGCGGCAATCGTCTCCTTCAGCAGACGGATAGAGTTGGAAGGAAGTTCCGTTTTCCGACTTCCCGACTTGACACGGCGTTCCACCACATTTTCAACAATGCCGATTTTGCGGTCAAGTTCGTCGCCGTTTTCAAGAATGAAACGCACGCCTTGCAGATATTCTTCCGCCGATGCAGTAAAGTTGGCCACATAGCGGCGCAAAATGCCGGAATCCGACTCCCGGAAAAGGTCATCCGAATAGATGACAGCGTTTGTCAGACAGTCATACAGGCTCGAAAGCAGCCGTCGGCTCTGTTCATATTCCTCCTGCTGTCCTTCATACAGCAACCCCTGCCGTCCTTCGACACTGCATCGGATTTCGCCCAATGCCGATAGGAAGCCGTTCATCCAATCGACAAGTTTCAAGCGGTCAGCCACCAGTGTTTTCAACCGTTCTTTCTGTTTCAAGTAGACAATCTTGTGCGATTTGTCGGTATCAATCAGTTTGAAATGTTCCTTGTACTCTTCCAAGGTCCATTCCAGATATTTTTCCTTGTCGTCCACCATTTCCACCACTCCTACACGACGGACAAAATCGAGCAGTTCGCGCTCCTGCTGTGTCGGGATAAACCGGTAGCGACATTCTGCCTCAATCGACTCTTCCATTTCCCGCACATGTCCGTAACCCGTCATGGCAAGGAATTTCGCCTTATGCACGGCATAGTTGTCGGCATCGAATGTCAGCAGGTTCAGCTTGCGGTAGGTCTTGATGGCAAACACCCATTTTTCAAACGTGGCATCTTCCTGCAGCCCGCCCTGTGCAATCCGGCGTTCGAGCAGTTCGCGGTCGGCTGTCAGCAGCGTGCGCAGCGGCGATTCTTCCAGTTCGTCGACCGTACGGCCATAAGATTCGAGCATCACTCTACGCGCGGCAATCAGATTCCACTCCTGCCTCAACGCGGCAAACTGCCGTTCAAAATCATCCGACGAAGCATCCAGTGCCCTCGCCTGCTCCACAAACCGCTGCACGGGCAAATGCCGGCGGCAGGGAAGCCTGACGGAGTTCCGATTCAAACGAGGTCAGCCTCAAGACACGCTCAAGCACGGACAATGCCTCCTGAAAACCGGCCTCATCGGCACGCGACACCGCCTGCTTGACGGCCTCTTTTTCCACCGTCAGACTGTATTCGCTTCCTTTCATCAACCGCCGCCAGTCACGGCAATGCGCCACCCACTCACTCCAACGCACTTCCGTTTCGTTCAGCCGTGTCCTGAATTTACGGACAAAGAGCAGACGCAGGCCGACAAGCCGTTCAAACCGCTGCAACGGCAATTCGGAATAACGCAGCACATCGCGACGGAAACGCCGCAGGAGTTCCGCCCGCTTGTGACATCTTGCCAGCAGGAGCAACAGGACCAACAGCAGAATCACAGATAGGACACTCCACACAACCGTTGACAGCGAAAGCGTTCCGGCGTCCAAATCCAATTGGCGGAGCGAATAGCTTCCGTTCTCCGGCGAAAGCAGAAAAAGTCCGTAACGGGAACTGCAAAAAACGGCATCCCCGACTTTGATTGCCGACTGGAAATACAGGTTTTTCCCGAAATCGCGGCGCACCTCCAACAGGCTGTCGGTATCGGAATAATGTAGCAGCGACACGCCTTTGCCTGTCGTGGCAACCATCAGCGAATCGGACAAAAACGATAGGCTGTTGGCATAAAGCCCCAACGGGGCAGCCAAAGCCCGACACGTTCCGTCGGTTTCCGCACGATAAAGGTAGACGGAATCCTGAGCGGCGGCAAGCATCATCCGCCCGTCGGGAGAAAACGCCACCGAACGGACATTTTTATATACATCCGACTTTCCGCCGACTCCTTCCAGCCGGTTCTGACGAATTTCCGTGCCGTCGCAATAGCCTGTCAGCCAGTTCAGCGTACCGACTTCCACCCCACTGCCATAATGACAAATATCAGTGATATAGGCACTTTCATACAGTTCTGCCAATGTTCTTCCGTCCGCCAGCCGGAACGGTATTTCCTGACGGCTGCCGTTCTCACATCGGTACAGGCATTTTCTTGTGCCTACCCACAGCCCGTCGCCTTCACCGGCAGCAAACGCCGTTATCTCGTGGTCATTCTCCTGTGAAAAGTCGTCCGCAAACAGCGGGCGAGCCTTACGGCCGACACTGAACAAATAGTCGGCAACCGACACTTCATATATATTTTTGCGGGTAGCCATCAACAGGCGGCCTTCCGCATACTCCAGCCCCACAATGGGCGACAAATCGGCACCTTCCACCTCGCCGAGACATTTCATGCCCGTTCCATCTGTATTGCAACGGAAAAGCCGGCGATAGCTGTCCACCACATAAATCTGTCCGTCATCGGAAAGGCAACAGCCGCCAACGGTGGCCTGCTCGCCAAAATTCAGTTGAAGCCAGTCGAAATCCAGATACATCAGCCGTCTTCCGGAAATCAGATAGACACCTTCGTCGCTCATCTGAAACGACGACTTCCACGATTTTGTCAACTGCAGCCCACGATAGGTTTTCCCCTCAACGTGCAATTCATCGGAAGCGCATATCGAATAACGGAACCGACGGCCCGTCTCCTCGTCAACATGAAAGAATATCGCCTGCGCCTCCTCCACATTCGGCGAAGAAGCGATCATCCGACGGTTTGCCATGTCGAATTTCAGCATGCGGTCGGCGCTCAAGGCATACAGCGTGTCGCCCCACACCTCGGTATGAAGATAATGCCCGCCGTCATCGCTGATACGTTGGAGTTTCGGAGCGACAGCCGACATATCGGAATACCACAGCCCGTCCTGACTGGCAAAATAGAGGTCATTGCCACGCAGTTCGATGGACTCTATCGTGTACTGGTATTTTCTGTCCACTTTCTCCATCAGCGCCTTCGTTGAAAACAGCGCGACGGAATCGACCACCACCGCCTTGTCGGGCGGCATGGACACATAACGCTCCACCGCTTCCCGACGAAGCATCCACAACCCGTTGCTGGTAGCGAGATAACGGCATCCGTCATCGCCTTTCACCCAGTGATAGGCCGAATAGGAATCGCCTTTTTGAGGAAGAACGGCAGAATTGGCCACACATCGGAAAACTACATCCTGCACCAGTACGCCATCGCGCAGACGCATCAGATGCAGTCCGCGGTTGCGCACCGAAACCAGCATATTGTCGGTACCTCCGGCATGACCCAGGTCTTCAATATAGTAAATGCGGTTGGAGGGATTGGTGACACGGTACTGCTCCAAACTTCCCGGAGCATAACGGTAAATGATGCCTTCCTCCGTACCAATCAGAAAATTTCCCGCGGAATCAGGACAGACACACGACAACTCACTCTCAAACACAACCGGCTGCGTATCCATTGTTTCCTTTCCCTGACGGGAACTGCAGGCGGAAACAGCACACAGACAAAAGAACAACAGGAGTAAACGAACGTACAACATCAGGAATCTTGTTTTACACTTTTACATTTTCACAAAACTATAAATTTTATTTCTGATAATGAACAGATTGTAAATAAAAACGCAATTTATTCCCTTCAAAAAAATTTTCACTTCCTACCGCATTTCCCCCTCATTTTAATTTTTTCCGACATCTTTTCCCTTTATATTTGCAACAGACTAAAACAAATACTACTATGAAAATTTCCACAATCATTTCCGCCGCCCTGCTCACATTTGCAGGCACGACATTTGCGGCAACGGTTACGACTCCCGACGAAATGCTGGAACGCTTTGTCAATTATGTAAAAATCAATTCCCAGTCCTACGTTCCGCAAGACCCCAACGAATTCCCGATGACCGAGGGGCAGATTGAAATGGCCAAGCTCCTTGAAAAGGAAGTGATGCAGCTGAACGACAAAAACATCACCTGCTACCGCTCCGACGATGCCTATGTCTATGTAGAAATAGCCTCTAACATCCCCGACAAGAACGTAAAAACGCTCGGATTTTCCTGTCACCTTGACGTAACGCCCGACGTGACGGGAGGCGACGTGCATCCCCGCGTCATCCGCAACTATAAAGGCGGCGACATCCGCTTGAACGACAGCACAAGCATCCGTGTCGACAGCGAAATCGGTGCCTATCTGAAAGAATGTATCGGCAAGACCATCATCCATACCGACGGAACCACCGTACTCGGCGGCGACGACAAGAACGGCTGCGCCATCGCCATGTCCGTCATCGAAACACTGTCGAGAAGCGGCAACAAAATCAAACACGGAAAAGTCCAAATCGTGTTCTGCCCGAACGAGGATGTGGGCAAAGCCGCCATGCGGATTGACTCTACCCGCTTCAACCCCGACATTCTGATTGACATTGACGGCGAAGGAAACGAGGACATACTGGCTTCTAATTTCACTGCCAGCGAACAGATTGTGCGCTTCACGGGGCACAGCGTACACCCCAGCGAAGCGAAACGGCTGAAATACGGCGATGCCCTCGGAGCTGCCGCCTACTACATCGGACAAATTCCTGTGGAAATGCGGCCGGAAAACTCGGAAGGCACATCAGGCTATCTGCATCCGTGGAACATGGACAAGGTCAACACCGACGAATATCTCGTTTATGTGCGCCTCCGTTATTTCTCGAAAGAAGAAGGCAACCTGTTTGAACGCACGCTCGACCGCATTCTGAAAAACACCGCCGCCAATTTCCCGAATGTAAAGGTGGAACTGGCAAGCAACAGCATGACCTATGAGAATGTGGAATACAACATGGATGCCGACTCAAAGAAAGTCATCACCCGCGCAATGGAAGCCGTAGGCAGAACGCCGAAATTCATTGCCGTCAGAGCCGGAACAACAGCCGCCATGTTCTGCGCCAACGGACTGAAAGGCGGTGTATGCCTGTTCTCCGGACAGAACGCCGTCCATTCCATCTACGAATATTCCGTTCTTGAGGACATGTACGGAACTTTTGAAATAGCATTGAAAATCATAGAAGAAACAGCACAACTGTAAGATCCTGGTAACCGCTATGCAACAGAGGCTGCCCCAAGCACATTGGGAGCAGCCTCAAGCTGTTTGCGGCCAACTAACGGGCAGTTTTATTTCGGCGCATGTTCATCAGCACCGGGAATCTGCGAACCATATGCCAAATACCCAGTACACCAAAAATCAAACCGGTCTGGTAGTGGAACAAGCCTAAATGGAAGCCGCCCAAATGTGCAGCCAAGGCAATACCGGAAACGGACACAGCAAGAAACAGCAACGACAGAAAAACCGTTATCCGACTTTTCCGCTTGAGTCCCTGCTTCATACTACGGAACCAGCCCCAATGCAATTTAACATGAATAGCAGAAAACAAAAGAAAAAGGGAGCCGAATAATCCATGCAGTCCAAACCAACCTTTCCATACGGGGAATCCATGTCCGGCAGCGTGGAGCAGCAGCCCGCTAATCAACGTGAGCGGCAACAGCAGCGACAGAGCCATATCCGTATATATCAGTGCCTTGGCTTTCGCTTTTCCCGCAGAAATGAATTTTTTGCTGAATATGTTCATACACTGCATGCACCCGACACACGGTTCATCCTCTCTCAGTACGCATCTTTTTTTTCGTTCTCGTCTCTGTTTTCATACTTGATTGTTAACTGCCGCAAAAGTAACGACCGACAGTCATACAGAGATTGGACTATTCATGGTCTGTATTGGAATATTTATGGTTTTTCCTGAATTGTACCGGACTTATACCGGTCTGTTTCGTAAATATTTTTATGAAATAGGAACAGTCGTCAAATCCAAGTTCCAGAGCTATTTCTTTTACACTGCAATCCGTATAGGCCAGCATTCTTTTGGCTCTCAGCACGATTTCGTATTGAATCATCCGACTCACGCTCAAGCCGGTTGTCGCCTTTACCGACTCATTCAGATAGAATAGACAGGAGAAATACACAGTTTGTCGGCATAGTAACTCGGACTATGGCTTTCCGCCAGATTCTCATCCAGCAGTTTCAGAAAATGCAAGGTATGGGCAACATAGCAATCCCGCACAGTTCCGTCGTGACAGCCCAAAGAGGCTGCCTCCGCAAAGACATGCACGATGGCCAGTGCCAAATCCACCTTGACATATCGGGAAAACGACTCACCGGAATTTTTCATACGGTTGGCCAACATGGAATACAACTGTTTCAATTCCTGACCGTGAACCGAATCCAAAACCAACGGCAAGCGATGCGAAAACATGTATTTGACAAGCGACTGCTGAATTTCTTCTTTTACAAACACACTGTCAACCAACAGCACACAAGCGTTTAGCTGTGACTGCTCATCAAAAGCATGGACCTGCCCCGGAAGCAGAAACATAGCCTCGCCACCTTTCAGTTCATAATCCTGAAAATCGACATGGAGCCTGCATGTGCCACTTTCCACAAAGCCAAACATATAATAGTCATCCTGATGTTTATATGTAACCGGCATCTTTATTGCCTGCCCCGACGAAATTTGCAGGAAACCGATTCCAATATCGGAAATTTCAGAAATTCTGTGCTGAGGATATTTGGACATGATTCAAATTGATTTCACCATTTAACGATAAGAACATCTACTGGCATGATGTCAACAAAAAACTCCCTGTCCGATTCCGTTCCGGTTCCGACAGGGAGATATCTGTACATACCTTAATGCTTCATTCCTTATGCCATTGCCTTTTTCAAGCGTTCCACAAACTCGTCGGCGAGCGCTTCAGTGAGCACCAACGGCGGCAGCAGGCGGATGACATTCGTTCCCGACGCACCCGTGAACACTTTCTGTTCGAACAACAACTTGCGGCGAAGATCCTTGACCGGATAATCGAATTCAAGTCCTATCATCAGGCCCTGTCCTCTGACTTCCTTGATACCGGGAATTTCACGGAGTTTTTCCAAAAGATGTTCGCCTACGCGACGAGCATTTTCCACCAGATTTTCCTGTTCGAAAATGTCGAGTACGGCAATGGCAGCCGCACAAGCCAGATGGTTGCCCCCGAATGTAGTTCCGAGCATTCCGTAGACCGGCTTGAATTTCGGAGAAATCAGCACGCCGCTCATCGGGAATCCGTTGGCAATGCCTTTGGCCACGGTTATCATGTCGGGACGCACCCCGCTGTGCTGATGCGCGAAGAACTTGCCGCTACGGCCATAACCCGACTGAATTTCGTCGGCAATCATCACAACGTCGTATTTGTCGCAGGCAGCACGCAAGGCCTTCCAGAATTCAACGGACGGAATGTTGACACCGCCCACGCCCTGGATGCCTTCGATAATAACAGCCGCCACATCGCCCTTCGCCAGTTCCGCCTCAACGGCAGCAATGTCGCCGAAAGGCACAAATGTGATACGATTGTTGGCGTTGATAGGCGCCACAATCTTCGGATTGTCAGTAGCCTCTACGGCAAGCGACGTGCGGCCATGGAAAGCCTTGCTGAACGAAATCACCCGTGTCTTTCCGGTGTGGAACGAAGCGAGCTTCATTGCGTTTTCATTGGCTTCCGCTCCGGAGTTGACAAGAAACAGCTGATAATCGTCGTAGCCGCTCAACCGTCCCAATTTTTCGGCAAGTTTCACTTGCAGAGAATTCTGAACGGAATTGGAATAGAACACCAGCTTTTCAGCCTGACGTTTCAACGCCTCCACATAATGCGGATGGCTGTGGCCTACGGAAATCACCGCATGACCTCCGTACAGGTCGATATATTCAGTTCCCTCGGCATCATAGACGTGGCAGCCCTTGCCGCTCACAATCTCGATGTCGAAAAGAGGATATACATCAAATAGTTTCATCTCTTTTGTTTCCTTTCTTATGGTTAAAAAGCCGATGCCTTCAACTGCAGGCCAACGCGCTCATGAAGTCCGAACAGAAGGTTCATATTGTGGACAGCCTGACCGGAAGCGCCTTTCAACAGATTGTCGATAACCGACACGATGAGCAGTTTGCCGTTTTCCTTTGTCAGATAGAGCAGACACTTGTTGGTGTTGACAACATCCTTCAAATCCGGAATACGGTCGACAATGAAGGTAAAATTGTGGTCGGCATAGTATTCTTCATACAGCTTTTTGATTTCATCGAGTTCCACCGGACAGTCCATATAGACGGTCGCATAGATGCCGCGCGAGAAGCAGCCTCTGACGGGAATGAAATTGATATCGCTGTTGAAGCTGTGTTGCAGTGTACTGAGCGTCTGACGAATTTCTGCCAGGTGCTGATGCTTGAACGGCTTGTAAATCGACACGTTGTCGTTGCGCCAGGAGAAATGGGAAGAAGCTGACGGCTTCACTCCGGCACCGGTACTGCCCGTAATGGCCGTTACATGAATGTCGCTGTTAAGCAGCAAGTTCTTCGCCAACGGCAACAGTGCCAGCTGTATGGCAGTGGCGAAACAGCCCGGATTGGCCACGCGCTTGCCGCGGTTGAGATATTTGCGGTTCACTTCCGGAAGACCGTATACGAAATCATGGTCGCCGGCAATGCGGTAATCCTGCGACAGGTCGACGATTTTCAAATCCTCGGGAATATCGTGCGACTCCATAAACTTGCGCGACTCACCGTGAGGCGTACAGAAAAACACTACGTCGATGGCTTCGAAATCCGTTTCCGAAGTAAAATGCAAGTCAGTTTCGCCCACCAGTCCCTGATGCACGCTGCTGACAGCGTTTCCGGCGTTGCTCGTACTGTTGACCCACACCAGTTCCACGTCGGGATGGTTCAACAGCAACCGTATCAGTTCACCGGCAGTATAGCCTGCCCCACCAATTATTCCAGCTTTTATCATAGTTATTGTATCAGTTAATTTAATATTCTGAGGGAATCAGCATCCAAAGCACAACGTAGAAGGCAAACGAGCCGCCCGAAAGCAGCAGCCATGCCAGGCGTACGCCTGTACGGCTCAAGCCATAGAAATCGGCAATGCCGGCACACACCCCGGCTATCATACGCCCTTTCACCGGACGAACCAGACCTCGGAAATACATGTCTTCCCCCTTTCTCAATTCAAGGACTACAGTTCAGCGTCGTCCTTGTGGTTTGCGTAATACACACGGAGCGGTGTAGAAAGCACCTTGATGAAGCCTTTAGCGTCTTCAGCCGTCCAGCCTTTCTGCATTTCTCCGTATTCCCCGAACTTGGTCTTTACCAAATCGTCGACCGAGTCAACGCCGACCATGAAGAAGGACAGCGGACGAAGCTCAACGATAACCGTACCGTTGACATTTCGCTGCGAGGTTTCGAGCATGGCTTCGATGTCGCGCATCACCGGTTCAAGATACTGGCTTTCGTGAAGGAACATTCCGTACCAGTTGGCCACCTGGTCCTTCCAATACTGCTGCCACTTGCTGAGCGTATATTTTTCAAGGAACTTGTGCGCGTTGATGATGACCATCGGTGCGGCAGCCTCAAAGCCTACACGCCCCTTGATGCCGATAATCGTGTCACCCACGTGCATGTCGCGTCCGATGCCGTAAGGAGCGGCAATTTCTTCCACACGCTTGATAGCGGCAATCTTGTCGGAAAAACGTTCGCCGTTGACAGCCACAATCTCGCCTTTTTCAAACTCAAGGCGCAGCTCCTCGCTGCCTGTCTTTTCCACCTGCTTCAGATAGGCACTTTCGGGCAGACCTTTCGTAGAGTCGAGAATTTCGCCGCCGCAAATCGACGTGCCCCAAATACCTACGTTGTAGGAATATTTCATTTTCGCAAAATCAGCCACGAAGCCGTTCTTGCGCAGATATTCAATTTCCTCGTCGCGTGAGAGAGCATTGTCGCGGGTAAGCGTGATGATTTCCACATCAGGAGCCATGACAAGGAAAGTCATGTCGAAACGCACCTGGTCGTTGCCCGCACCGGTCGAACCGTGGGCGATGGCATCGGCACCGATTTCGTTGGCATAGCGCGCAATGGCGAGTGCCTGGAAAATACGTTCCGAACTTACAGAAATAGGATATGTACCGTTGCGGAGCACGTTGCCATATATCATATAGCGCAAGCTCTTCTGGTAATATTCCTGTGTCACGTCAAGCGTCACATATTTTGTAGCTCCCAACTTATAGGCGTTTTCCTCGTTTGTCTTCAGCTGTTCGTCGCTGAAACCTCCGGTATTGGCACAAGCGGCATATACCTCGTAGCCTTTTTCTTTGGCAAGATACATTACGGTGTATGAAGTGTCAAGTCCACCGCTATAAGCTACTACAACTTTCTTTTTTGCTCCCATTTTTATTTATTATCAGGTTTGTCAATATTATTGTTTTCTTTATGTTCTTCCGGATCATAGAGCATGCCCGTGCAAAGGCACATTCTACGGCCGTTTCGTTGGAGAATGTCGAAATTCACACAGCTTTCGCAGCCTTTCCAGAAAGCCTCGTCCTCGGTCAGCTGGCTGAACGTTACCGGACGGTAACCCAGTTCGTTGTTCATCTTCATCACAGCCGCACCCGTAGTCAGACTGAAAATCTTTGCCGACGGGAACATTTCACGCGAAAGGCTGAATATTCGTCGCTTGATGCGCATAGCCAGTCCAATACCCCGGAACTCATCGGCAACGATAAGTCCGGAATTAGCCACAAACTGCTTGTTGCTCCAGCTTTCAATATAGCTGAATCCAGCAAAGCGCCCGTGATAGAGCGCAACTACAGCTTTATGTTCAAGCATCTTCTGCTTGACATACTCGGGCGAACGCTTGGCGATACCCGTTCCGCGTACTTTTGCGGCGCGAGTTATGGTGTCGAGAATCTCGTCGACATAGCGAACATGGTCCTCACCAGCCACCACAACTTCAATCTCATCTGGTTCAATCATTTCTTACTCAGAACACCTTAAAAAATTATTTTTATAAATATGCTAATACTAAAGTATCACACTGTTAATCGGAATGAAGCGCTGAAGCACCTTCATAGCCTGGTCGTGGGTAACGTCCTCACGCAATACGGCAAACACTGTATCGGCACCGGCAATCGTTCCCAGAATTTCCGGCGGACGGCTCATGTCGATGTCATACGCCAAACCGCTGGCATAGCCGTTGCGTGTCTTGATGACAGCCATCGGACCGGAAAAGCTAAGCGACACGAAGCCGACAGAGCTGTTGGGATTCGTCGGTCCCTGATTGACAGTCAACATCGTATCTTTCACGTCGTTGCTGTTCGGAACGATATAGATGTAGTTTCCTTTATCGGTCGCAACTTTCGTCACGCGCAATTTTTTCAAGTCGCGCGACAATGTAGCCTGTGTTACCTTGTAACCCTTTTCAGCCAGTAGTCCTACCAGCTCCTCCTGACTTCCTACACTTTGGGTATGGATAATGTCAAGAATTAACTGTAATCGAGATTTCTTATTCTTCATAACACTTCTATTTTTTTATTTACGCAACATCAAAGAGTTACACACTCTCTCCGAATTTTTATGCAAATGTAAAAAAATTTTCGTATCAAAATAGTTAATTTGAAGAAAATCACACCTTTTCGATGAAAAATATCTCCCAAATGCCATTCTTTTATAACAATCAGATACGCAATCTACATTTATAGTTTCAAAACAACATATACACAGACACTTCCGCAAACGCAACCGGACGCCGGAAAACGGCAAAAAAATACGCCGGCTGCAGTCGGAAACGATTCGTCCTCTTGCAACCAGCGTATTTTTATATTATTGCTTCTACGTAGAAGAGTCTGCTTTTATTCGAACCGCCAAACAATTGTACCGACTTTCTCGCCAGTCGTGTTTTTGGGTACTGAAAAACGTGACTGAAGAGAAGCCTGTTCACAAGATCGTCGGACAGACTGCATGGATGCAGCCGCCCCCGTTCCTCGCAAATATTTGGCTTCGATTACTTTACCCTGAGCGTCAACACGCACACGGATAGTGATTTCGCCGTCATAACCGCTTGACGGACGTCCCCAATGAGCCAGCGTATAGCCACCCAGCGTATGTCCCGGCTGACCTGCCAGCGCTCCCTGCTTGGAGTTGCCGTCAGGCGAACCGCTCTGACCGCTCGATTTGCCGGTCTTTCCGAAAGCATTCTTCACGCTGCTGCTGATTTTCTTGCTTTCCTGAGCCTTTTTCTCGCGTTCACGCTTGATGCGCTGCTGTTCCGCCAGTTCTTCCTTTGTCGGACCGTGCTGCTTCTTCTCTGCCGTCATGGCCGATTCCGCCTTCGTCGATACCAAAGCCGCACCGTCGCCTGCCACTCCCTCATCGGCCACGTCGTCGCCAGTCGGAGCGTCGTCGCCCATATTCAAGTCGGGAGCCGCATCGCCCGTACGGTCAGGCAATGGAATGTCGCCGAGCATGACATACTCGCCGCCGAACGTAATGTCGGTCTTTGCCGGCTGCGGTTCTACTTCTTCCGGATTAATATAAGAGAGGTAGCTCATGTACATGAGCACGCCTACCCCGACATGGAATATCAGGGCAATGGCAGCGGCCAACAGTCTGTTTTTCTTATCCTCTCCTGTCATATATTGTTTTTATCCAATAGTGGGTTCGTTATTGCTGTTCGGATGCCGTTTCAGCAGCTGCAGCCTCTTGTGCAACCGCGTTCATGCGTCCGTCGTTCACGCTTGCCGGTTTCGTTGCAAGCACCATTTTCAAGTTGTGGCGTGCTGTAAGGTCAAGCACTTCCACAATCTTACCGTAAGGCACCGACTCGTCGGCATACAGGGCTATGAACTGAGTCGAATCCTGCTGCTGTGTCAGTTGCAGAAACGTAAGGAGCTGTTCCTCCGGTATGGCTTGCGGTTCGGTTTCGCCGAACGAAGCATACAGGTTCATATCCTTGTCTATATATACGCGCGTGCCGGGCTTGATTACCGTCTGCTCCGAACTTTGCGGCAAGTTCACTTCGAGCGCCGTCGGGAACACGAAAGTGGAGGTCACCATAAAGAAGATGAGCAGCAGGAAGATGACGTCGGTCATCGACGCCATGCTGTAAGTGGCAAGCAGTTCGTTCTGTCGTTTTAATGCCATAATTCCTCCGGATTAATTTGTCTTATTTGGAAGCCGGCTCATTGAGCAGGTCCATAAATTCCATTGTCTTGCTTTCGAGCTGGTTCATCACGTGGTTGACGCGTGCCGACAGATAGTTGTAGGCAAACAGTGCGATGATACCTACAATCAGACCGGCAACCGTAGTGACAAGCGCTTCATAGATACCGTTGGCAAGGATGCTGATGTTGGCATTGTTGCCGGCACTTGCCAAAGAGAAGAAGGCGCGCACCATACCGGTAACCGTACCCAAGAAACCGAGCATCGGAGCACCGGCAGCTGTCGTAGCCAGCCAGGTAAAACCTTTTCCAAGACGGGCCACTTCGATATTGCCCACGTTTTCAATGGCAACGAGCACATCGTTCATCGGACGGCCGATGCGGGAAATACCTTTCTGAATCAGACGGGCGTAAGGAGTGTCAGTCTTTTTGCAAAGCATTTCCGCACTTTCGATTTCTCCGTCATGGATATAATCCTTGATGCGCTGCATGAAAGTTGCATCGTCGGCAGCTGCCTTGCGGAGGGCAAACCAGCGTTCAACAAAAATGTAGATGCTCACCAGCGACAAAATCAACAGCGGAATCATGATAATACCGCCTTTCATGCACAAGTCCCACACCGACAGTTCTGGGGCGGGAGCCGGAGCTGGAGCGGCAGCCGGAGCTGCTGCCATTACGTTAGCGGCTGTGTCGACTGCCGCATATGTCTGCAACGTGATTGCGGAAAGAATTGCATTTGAAATCATATTCTTTTGTTTTTTCTGTTTGAATAATTCTTTTTTTAAATTTTTGACCGGTTTGTATTGTCACAAAGATAGTGAAAGTCGAAGGCAGAAAACCAAACTTGTTTGAGTTTTATGCTAAGACGCATCCTATCTTCTACAAAGACAGCTACAAAGATAATCGGAATAATTTATTTCAAACAATTTTTATACTGTTTTATAGTTTCTTCCAGTCCCAGATACAAAGCATCGGAAATCAGCGCATGTCCAATCGACACTTCATTCAGATACGGCATCTTTTTGCTGAAGAACGCCAGATTTTCCAAACTCAGGTCGTGACCGGCATTCACGCCAAGGCCTACTTTGTGGGCGGCATTCGAAGCAGCCACATAGGGAGCTACGGCAGCTTCCGGGTCTTTCGGATACATTTCTGCAAACGGACCGGTATAGAGTTCCACACGGTCGGCACCGGTACGCGCCGCCAGTTGGATGTTCTTTTCATCTGTTCCGACAAAAATGCTGGTGCGGATTCCGGCTTCTTTCAGACGGTCGACTATCTGTGTGAGAAATTCCAGATTGGCTTCCACATCCCAGCCGCTGTTGGAAGTCAGCACGTTCGGCGCATCGGGAACCAGTGTCACCTGTGCAGGCTTCACCTTCAGCACCATATCGATAAAGGCTTCCGACGGATAGCCTTCGATATTGAACTCCGTGCGCAGCAACGGACGCAGACCGAACACATCCGACTGACGGATATGGCGTTCATCCGGACGGGGATGAACCGTGATGCCGTCGGCACCGAAACGTTCGCAGTCAAGAGCAACCTTTTCCACATTCGGCACATTTCCGCCGCGGGCATTACGGATGGTTGCAACCTTGTTGATATTTACACTTAAGTTTGTCATTTCAACCAAATAAATAGACTTATTCTCGATTCTTCCTGCTCGTCCGCTCCGTTTCTTCTAAAATTCGTATCTTTGGATAAGATACGATGCGGTTCGGGATAAAAAATAATTGAAACAAGTTTCATTATTTTATTCTCCGCTCACCTTTTCGTATCTTTGTAAAAGATAGGAGAAGATTCCGCGAGACGGGCACTCTTTCGTGCAAGCCTTCAAGCAGGCATATCGGTTGCAAAGGTAATACAAAATTGCAACAGATAGCCGCAATTTCGCAGGAAATATGTCGAAAAGTAGCCTCCGGCGGGAAACTCCGATACAAAAATTACTGTAAGTCGTGGGTTTAGTGGCAATTAGAAAGTTAGCCACCCCCGAATGACAGCCGATTTGACAGAAAACTACAGACATGAGAATAGCCATCTACGGAAACCTTTATCAGGACAAGCATATCGAAGCGCTCGACCGAATGTTTGCAACGCTCACCAGATTGGGAATGCGGACATATATCGAGCAGCGCTTTCATGAATATCTGACCCGGCACATTCAGCTGCCGGAAACGGCATGCATACTGACCACCAACGACTTTGCAGCGGATGCGGCACTCAGCATCGGCGGCGACGGCACGTTTCTGAAAACAGCCGCCTGGATTGGCAACAAGAGCATTCCCATCATGGGTATCAACACGGGCCATTTGGGCTATCTGGCCGATGTTTCGATGAACGATGCGGAGCAGGCGATAGAGGACATTCATAACGGAAACTTCCAGATAGAGTCACGCTCGCTTATCGAAGTGACGGCCGACTCTCCGAATGTATTGCCCAACCGGTTCGCCCTCAACGAAGTGGCGATTCTTAAAAACGACTCGGCATCCATGCTCTGCCTCGACACAAAGGTCAACGGCATAGAACTAACATCCTATCTCGGCGACGGCCTTGTCATTTCCACTCCGACCGGCAGCACTGCCTACAACCTTTCCGTTGGCGGCCCCATACTCCAACCGAATTGCAACAACTGGGTAATCTCGCCCATTGCCGCCCACTCGCTGACCATGCGCCCGCTCGTCCTGCCCGACAATTCGCAGATTACGGTCACGACACGTTCGAGCCGCACACAGTCGTTCCGCGTCAGCATCGACGGCCAGTCGGTTTCGTTCCCCATCGGAACAACGCTTCTGCTGAAAAAGGCGCCTCACGAAATAAAGGTGATGCAGCGCACCGGACACGATTTTGCAAAAACGCTCCGCTCCAAACTAATGTGGGGTACTGACGCGAGATAACAGAACCGCAAAAACAACACATAAACTTTAAAATACTATGACACCACAGGAAAAATCTATCGGCGTATTTATCGACGGAGGATATTATGCAAAAATAAACGAGGCACTTAATGAGAACCTGAACCTCAACATCCACCTCAGCTCGCTGTTCGACTTCATCAGCGAATACCTCGCCGACAAAAACGGATTGAGAAAAGAGGACTGCTATATCACGGAAAGCCACTATTTCCGCGGCCGCTACCGTGTGGGCGACGCTTCGGACAAGCATCTGCTCTTTTCGGAACGCAAGTTTGAGGACTCGCTCATCGAAAATGATGTCATTTTCCACTACAAGCACCTTCGCGAAGTGGAAAAGGACGGCAAAATGACGGTCATCGAAAAAGGCGTGGACGTGTGGTTTGCCCTCGAAGCCTATGAACTGGCGTTGTTGAGAAAATTCGACTTCGTAGTGCTGATAACGGGCGATGCCGACCACGAAATGCTCATCAAAAAACTGAAATCGCTGAAAATCCATGTCGTGCTGCTCACCTGGAAGATTTCCGACCAGTCGTCATCGTCAAAAACACTCCGCGACGAAGCCTGCACGCACATCGAGCTCAGCCAGCTTATCAATCTCGACAAGTCGCTAATGTTCAAAATCTGCCGCTAATACCTTTCACAAAGCGGCTGAAGGATATAGACCCCATCAAAAGCTTAGCGGTCAGTGAGACTCTCTGTAAACAGTAAACCGTAAACTGTAAACCAATAAACTGTAAAAAAACGGACGGCAAGCCCTTTGCTTCGGGATTTCCGTCCGTTTTCGTTTTTTCTATCTGTACCAATTATTCGGCAGGAGCCCATTTGCAGCGAACAGGAGAAACAATAGCTCCTTCTTCCTTCAACTGCTTCATGGCCTTGTCCACTTCCTTACGGTCAAGTCCGCTGAGTTCTGCAATCTTACCTGCGTTCAATGGTTCTCCGGCTTCTTTCATTGTAGCCAATACTTTTTCTTTTGCGTCCATAGTTTTTATTTTTAATAATGATTGTTTCTAATGTCGAACGTAATATCCATATACGACCGCTTGCCCTCGATATAGTCGGCATACAGCACTTCGGCTACTCTGCCTCTCAAAATGCGGCACTTGCCACACGATTCGCAATCGTTCAGACACTTCCACGCGTCGGCCACGAATGCTCGTCGCTGTTCCCGAGTTGACTGTTCAATTGCCGGAGGTGTCATATTGTTTTATGAATATCATTTTCCTTGTTGATAAAGAAACAATCATTTTATGGATTTTGTTTAACTGGCAACGGTTGTTGCGTAAGTTTAAAATAATAGAAATAACCAATTTGTGTCGGGGTAACTTCTATCACTCGCTCTTTGCCTGTAGTGTTGGGGGTTATATCCATGTTCAGATACTTGTCCTTGCACACGATTCTTCCCCATTCGCCCTCGGCAATATGCTTTTCTTCGTCAAGCGCAAGATTTTGTCCGTCAACCTGCACACTATTAAGCCAAATACCACTCCAATCCACATGTGCATTGATGCAGACCAACGCATACGACGTTCCTTCAGCCGGTACATCGACCAAACTGTATGCTTCGCCCAACTGAATGCCTGAACAAGGCTCCCATGTCAATGAAGATGACTTCAGTTCTTTTTCTTTGTCACAACCGGTAAAGCAAACAAGCAGCAAAACCGGCATTATCAGCCGCAAAAATGTTATTTTCATAAGCTCTCAGTTTATGGTAAGTTAAAAATAGATTCAACATAAACGAAAAGCAAGGATATGCAAAGTCAACATATATTTGACTTTATTTTGTGGCAGGTTGCTGGGTAAGGATAAAATCGTAAAAATAACCGATTTGTGTTGGTTTAACTCTAATAACCCTTGTCTTATCAGTGGTATTGGGAGCTATATCCATGTTCAGATACTTGTCTTTACACACAATTCTTCCCCATTCGCCTTCAGCGATGTGCTGTTCTTCGTCAAGAGTAAGATATTGTCCGTCAATCTGCACATCATGAAGCCAAATGCCACTCCATTCTACCATTGCATTTGTGCAAACCAACGCGTACGACGCACCTTCAGCCGGGACATCAACAAAACTGTATCCTTTCCCCAATTGAATACCTGCACAAGATTCCCATTTCAAGGAAGATGACGATTCCATTTGTTCTTGCCCTTTTTCTTCATCACAGCTTGTAAAGCAAACAAGCAGCAGTACCGGCAATATCAGCCGTAAGAATGTTGTTTTCATAAGTTCTCCGTTTATGGTAAGCTAAAAATAGATTCTATCATGGTTATAAAAATCTTATTTAAACGCGTAATTATTAGACTTTAATGTGCGGAACTGGAACTATACAAAAATAAACATTATATATTAAAAAAACAATAGTTCGTTAAAAATTAGCCAAGCCTAAGCGGCTCTGGCAGTAAATAAAA
>UQUV01000028.1 GCA_900544305.1 uncultured Porphyromonadaceae bacterium | reverse complement strand
CTTATCTATTTCAGCAAGTTGGGAGGGAATGCACGTCTTTAGCGGACAGTAATAAAAAACAATGAAAACGGATTTAAAAAGTGGCAATCTGTCAATTGAAAAAAGAAACGAGACAACCCAATCGGACTGTCTCGCCTACATTTTGATATAAGCCGTTATTTTAGTATTCGGCAAGGATACCAGACCATTGCTGTGCCGGAACACATATTTGTGAAATTTGGCTGAGGTCAGTTATTGAATAAGGTTTCAGCACAGCCGCATGTGCCGCTTCCTGAGCGATGTGTTTTTCCAGTTCGCTCATTGTCGACGGGGCATAGCTGTTGCCGACGACACTTTTGCCGAAAATGGCTTCATACCATGTACAGGCTGCTGTATATCGGCCGTAAGTGAGTTGCAGGTGATAGCCGTCGCGGTTGAGTGTGTCGCCCAACTTTGATGTGCGGGCGTTCTGAATAGCGGTTCCCGACGGGATGATAATATCGAATTTTGCTATCTTGTCAGCTGCCTGTGTGGCGGCAATGATTTCGTTGTACATTCTCATCTGGTCTTTTCCATAGTCGGGAAATGCTCCGTGGTTTGAATCTTTGGAGTATGCCCAAGTCATGTGGAACATGATTTTAGTGTCGGTTCTGACATGTTTGCGCACAAAGTCAAGCACCTCCGACATATAGGGTTCGTAGGTCGCCGGCTTACCGGAGAAATGGCTGGCCTGCTGTACGCTCACGTAGTCCCAGCTTTCATCGGCAAGAGCTGTGGCAATAGTCGTTTCAGGTGTCTCTGTTTTTACGCCATCCACGATTTTGCGGTATTTGTAGTCTGGAATGTTGTTCTTGACATTGTTGGCGTGGCGTTCCAGCGAACATCCCGGATAATAGAGGTTGCCTACAATGATTTTTTGTCCGTCGGCTGCTGCCAATTCATAAAAATATTGTTCGATAGCGTCTTCCGAAAAGCTGTTGCCAATGGCCAGAATACGGATGATTCCATCGTTCTTTTTTGCCGGAACAAGCGGTATCAATTCCGTAGCAAAAGCCGAAGGTGCAATCATTGCCAGAAGAAGGGCAATGAATAAGGTTCTGATTTTAAAAGTCATGATAGTTCTTATTTATTATTCGAAATTTCAGCAATCTCTAAAATGCGGCAGCTTTCGCCGTCAGTCAGCTTATAGCTCAATTTGCGAGTTCCGCCTGTAGGATTGGCATTGGAGTCCTTTTCTTTGTAGATTGGGAATATTCTGTACAGGACATTGTTCTCAACGGCAATGGAGTCGTGTCCCATATATCCTTCCGATGCTTTCCCGCTTAGTTCCGGCACATGGATTTGGCTGATTGATTTTCCGTTGTTTACGGAATATCCGATAATGTTGACATAGCTTCCACTACCGTCCGAGGTAAGGAACAGCAGTACTTCAGGATATGTGTCGGAATTGAGGTCGGCTATTTCCATGCCGGTAAGTGTGTAGCCCATGATGTTTTGTGTCATTGGCGTATTGTCGATTTCCAGTCCCGAAGGAACGATGCGCAGCATGTCGCCGGCCTGTTGGATATCGAAGCTGTATTTTCCGGAAGTCAGAGTTTTGACTGTAGTCGGCTTGCGGAGAAAATACATGTCGCTGAACGGCGATTCAATTACCTTCTTTTCCCGGTCAAGCATTTGCAGTGTGTTCTCTCCAATTTTATAGAAAGAGCTGTCGTTCTTCTCCGTGACAAGTGTGAGGGTGTTTTCATTGACTTCGTATGTTCCTTTTTCTGTATATGACGACCGTTCGATATAGTCGTTGACAATTGTGTACGATTTGTCTTTGTTTAATGTAAGTGTCACGTTGATTCCCGGACAGTCGGCTGCGGGAAGCACCCCGTAGTAGGTTCCTTCGTAATCAAGTGAGTTCTCGGCGTTGTGGCCGTCTGTTGTTACCGCTTTGTTACCGTTGCTGCAGGCCATCAGAGTGATGGCGCATGCAAAAGAAATGATTGAGTTGGTTTTCATAGAAATATTATTTAAAATCAATTAAAAATTCAATGAGGGAATCCTTTTCGTTAAGTCCGAATTTTTTGCGAAGCCTGTAGCGTGCGGCTTCCACTCCACGTATGGTCAGGTTTGTAAATTTAGCGATGTCTTTTGTCGACAAATTCAGCCGCAACAGTGCACAGAATTTCAGGTCGCTTGCCGTTAGGGCAGGGTAGCGGTCTCGCAGATTGCGGAAGAAATGGTCGTGGATGAGGTCGAAATTCTTTTGATAGATATTCCAGAATTCCAGATTGCTCACATTTGATTCTATCTTTTTTAGCAAAACGTCCATGTCTTTTTGTGAAATGCCGCCTTTGGCTTTCTGTGTCAGCATGGAATCTTTGAGACTTTCGATTACTTTCTCTTTTGAATATACGTCAAGAGCCATGCTTGCCAGTTCCTTGCTTTTGGTTGACAATTCTGTTTTCAGAATCTGTTGCTGCTGTTCGGCAATCAGTTTTTCCTGTTCCAGCATTTTTATGTTCTGAATGTTGCGTTCTGCCTCGTATTCTTTTCGTTTCTTGGTCAAAGCCTTTTCAGTTCTCCATTTTGATATGAAGAATATGGCTGTAGCAAGGATTATAATATAGAGAATGATGGCCAGTGTAGAAATGTAGAACGGACGGGGTACGGTGAAGTAGTAGACAGTTTTTCCAACAGTTTCCTCAAGGGAATTACAGGCTGTCACTTCCAGTTGGTATGTGCCGAAATCCAAGTCCGAGTATGTGATTTCCGGTGTATTCTTAACTGTGTATATGTCTGTTTCTCCTGTCAGATGGAATTTGAAAAGAACAAGTTCTTTGTTGTAGTTAGGGAATGAGAGTATGAACTCTACGTTTCCGTTGGTAACAGTCGGGTTTGACTTGTCGCCACTGATTGGCAGTTTGGTAATGACACCGTCTTTGGTCGTAAACGAGACTTTTGAGAAGGTCAAGTTCGGTATTTTCCAGTCCGTTTCGCTGCTGTCATTCATTTGGTATTTGGCAACGGCATTGTTCATGTTGAAGTATGCTACATCGCCGTGCACGCAAATCATGTCGTTGTTTTCATTGTTCTGCATGGTGAAGAGATTCAACGGTATGTATTGCTGAACAATGAATTTGTTGCCTTCGTACTTGAGTAGGGAATATCCGTCCTTGCCCGACAGCCAGAAACTGTCGTTGGTTACCCTTGTTGCCGAATGGATGTTTTTCGATGAAAGCAAGGCGGAATTCAGCAGATCGTATGGAATTATTTTCTGCGTGATGTCGTCGTAGGTGTAGAGGCGTTCGTTGTCGGAAAATACAATTCTTCCCCGAATCTTCATAATATGGTCTATTGAGCAGATGGAGTCATCCAGCTGTTTGAAATAGGTGGACGATTTGGCTGTCTTCAGGTTGCTGTCCAGTTCAATGCGGTATATGCCATGTATCATGTTGGATGCCCATATTGTGCCGCTTTGGTCTACTTCAATGTGGCGTATCGGGGCTGAAAAGTTAGCCACTTTGTTGCTCATTTCCCATCTGCCGTTACGCTTTTTGTAAATGCGGAGTTCGGAGTAGGATGATTCCAGTAGAATGTCCTGCCCGTGTATGTTACAGCGGATGAGCCGCGTGCTGCTGCTTGTCGTTCCCGGGATGGCTTCCGCGTTGTCATTTTTGTCCAATATGTAGGTTCTGGCATTGTTACCGATGAAAGTCTGGTCGTCAACGGTTGTGATATGCCAGTTCTGTCCGCTGAACTGCGGGAGCATCTGAATTTTTCCGCTGCCGATATTGTATTTGAATACGCCCTGGTTGGATGCAAGCAGCAGGGAGTTGGCATTATACTCGATATCGTAAATCATGCCGATTTGCTTTTCTCCCCGTTCGGGCACCATGATTCGGAAAGGTGCTCCGGAGTGGATAAGTGCAATTCCAGTGTCGAGCATTGCCCAAATATTGTTGTCGCGGTCGCAGTATAGTCCCAACACTGATTCATTGACAATGCCGGATTCTATGTTGTAGTGCCATTTTACTTTCCCGTTCAAGTCCAAGGCAAATATGCCGTTCAGAATTGTTCCAATAATCAATAGTGAATCCTGGGTGATAGTGGCACGGTTTATCCCGCTTGCTCTAAGTTCACCGTCGATTTCAGTTTGGAACGGTATAGCTTTATTGCCAGTCATTTTGTACAGCCCGTTTTTCTCGCCGCATAAAATAGCTTCATTGCCTGACAAAGGAATGGCAGCGGCAATTCTGTCGCCTTGAAGTTCTTCGGCTGTCAGGATGGTGGTCAGCTTATTGTTGTCAAAGCGATAGTAGCCGTCGTCGGTGATTTGTGTATATAGGCTATTATGTATGTTGTGAAAATAAAGGGGGAGAATGTCACGCTTTCCTTCATGCACTTTCTCTCCGTCATAAACATAATATTTGAAAAACGCTTGGAAATAGATTAAATTTCCGACTTTTACGATATTCCATATTTCATTATGCGAGCCATTGATAGCCTTAATGCCTTCGCTTAGTGAATGGTAGTGTAGATATCCGTATTCGTCATAAATGAAGTATCCGAATTCTTCATATGAACCGACATAAATGCGGTTGTTGTCATAAAATACGCTTCTGACCAGAGCGTTGCTGGGTATTTTTTCTTGTCTCCATCGGTCTCCGTCATATATGAGCACACCTCTGTTGTTGGCAAAATACATTTCACCGTTTGCCCCCTGTGTGCCGCACCAGTTCTGGTTTCCGGCATTGTCTCCATAATCCGCAGTTGTGAAGTTTGTGACAATGGGTTTGAAATGTGCTGCATAAACCGGAGCGTTTGTGCAGAAAATAAGTAGTGAAAGTATGAAAATAACAAAGGTTCGTTTTGCCATTGTATGTTGAGATTTTAAGATTTTAGCATGGAGGAGTAGACGAGGGCAGAACCTGTGAAAAACTTGTTGTTTCAAATGGTTTATGCCGGGCCGTATCCTATATTTTACAAAGATATGCATTCTTTTTTTAATACCAAGAAATTGCCCGTAATATTTAATTTTGTAAAAATCGGAAGAAAAGGAGATTTTTTGTCAAAAATATTGGACGTAGTGAAAACGTAATAAGCTAAAATGTTAAAAGAAAGCACTATAGTTCATAAAAACGTAGTAAAAACGTAGTGTTATACAACATAAAAGTAGTCGCGTAGTGTATGAAAAAATTTTAAAGAAGATATTAGTGCGTTACTTTGCAGTGCAAACAAAATTTACCTTATAACCTAACCATTAATTTAAAATGAGAAAGCAAATTTTGACTTTTTTGCTGTTAGTGCTGTTCTCTCCGTTGGCAATGCTTGCGCAGCAGACACAGACAGTGAAAGGTACGGTGGTTGACGAAACCAACACACCGGTGATTGGAGCCACAGTAAAAGTAAATGGCTCTTCAATTGTAACAGCTACCGATTTCGACGGTAACTATGTGTTAACAAATGTTCCTGCAAATGCAGTTATCACCTATACTTATATAGGTATGCAGACACAGGAAGTGAAAGTGTCGGGAAAGTCTGAAATTAACATTACGTTGAAGGAAGATTCCCAGAATCTTGAAGAAATTGTTGTTATCGGTTACGGTGCAGCAAAAGCTAAAGACTTGACAGCTCCTATTGCTGTTGTAAAGGGTGACGATTTGATTGCGCAACCTACATCTTCTCCGATGTCAGCGTTGCAAGGTAAAGTTCCGGGTGTGAATATCGTTAACTCTGGTACACCGGGTGCTGGTCCTACAGTTAAGATTCGTGGTGTCGGCTCTTTCTCTGATTCAACTCCTTTGTATGTTGTTGACGGCATGTTCTATGACAACATCAACTTCTTGAACAATGCTGATATTCAGGAAATGTCTATCCTGAAGGATGCTTCTGCAGCTGCTATCTATGGTGTGCGTGCAGCAAACGGTGTTGTTATCATCACTACCAAGAAGGGTCGCCGCAACCAAAAAGCTCAAATCACTTACAATGGTTACGTTGGTATCCAACAAGCTACTAACGTGTTGGAAATGACAAATTCAAGCCAGTATGCAGAAATGCTTCGCGAAGCAGGTGAAGATATCTACAGCGATTACTTGAAGAAGTCAATTGAAAAGTGGGGCGGCAACTATGAAGCTAACCAGTACAACGCTGACACTGACTGGTATGACGAATTGCTCCGCACAGCCATGATTACCAACCACAGCTTGAGCATCAGCGGCGGTAGCGAAAACGCTACTTATTCTGTAGGTCTGAGCTATTTGTCACAAGATGGTATCATGGATGTTGAAAACTACTACCGTCGTACTAACTTCCGTGCTGCGTTGGATTATGATGCAACAAACTGGTTGAAAGTCGGCTTCAATGGAGTTTTCAGCAACTCAAACCAACAGTTGCCTAACAATGCAGCTTGGCAGCAGGCTTATAACATGCCGGGTATTATTCCGGTAATGGATGGTGACAAATATGCTACACCGCAAGATCTTGGTGTTTCTGCAAACTTGTACAATCCGGTTGCAACTGCCAATTATTATGATTCTCGCAACGAGACTTATCAGGTACTTTCCAACTTCTATGCTCAGTTGAATTTCATTCCTGACAAATTGAGCTTCAAGACAAGCTACAGCTATGACTTCTCATTGGTGAAGGGTCGCACATTTACTCCGACTTATAACATCAGCTCTTGGCAAAAGAATGAAACCAACTCATTGAAAAAAGAAAATTCAAATTACTACAAGTCAATTTGGGATAATACCTTGACTTATAATGATCAATGGGGACAGCACAAGTTTGGTGCAATGGTCGGTCACTCTATGCGTCAGGAAAACTATCGTAACCTGTGGGGTAATGTAACTAACATTCCTGAAGGTGCAGATGAATACATGTATTTGGTAAATGGTAATACTGAAGGCCGTACGCTCGGTGATGGTGGTTGGACTTACAATGGTTTGTCTTTCTTCACTCGTTTGAACTACGACTTTGCTGGTAAATATCTGTTGATGTTCACAATGCGTGCTGATGGTTCTTCCAAGTATCAGGAAAAATGGGGTTATTTCCCATCAGTTGGTGCAGCTTGGGTATTGACTCAGGAAGATTTCATGAGCTCTCAGAACGTATTCGACTACTTTAAACTTCGTGCAAGCTGGGGTCGTCTTGGTAACGACAAGGTAGCTGCAAGCGACGGTTTCGCATCTATTACAACTGGTAACGATGCTTCTGGTATCTTTGGAAATTATGGCTCTAATGCAGGTGTTGTTGTTCCGGGTTGGCAGAATGCAACATATTACAGCTGGTTGCGTTGGGAAGTTGTTGATGAAACAAACGTTGGTTTCAACTTTACAACTTTGAACAACCGCTTTGATGTAGATGTTGACTGGTACTATCGTATGACTGACAATGCAGTTGTTTCTCCGACAATCCCGATGACAAACTATGGTATTGCCAAGAACACTGGTAAGATTCTCAATACAGGTGTTGACTTGTCTTTGAACTGGCACGACAATATCGGTGATTTCAGCTATTATGTAGGCGCTAACTTGGCTTACTTGCACAATGAAGTGAAGTCACTTGACGGTAACTTGGAATATATCAAGGGTGGTAAGACTACTAACATGGTAGGTGAAAAGATGAACTCTTACTTCGGATACAAAGTAATCGGTGTTTATCAGAACCAGGCAGAAATTGAAGCAGATCCGATCGCTGTAGCAAACGGTTTGGAACCGGGTGACCTTCGTTATGAAGATGTAAACGGTGATAACAAACTTGATGGCTCTGACCGTCAGATTCTTGGTTCTTATGTTCCTGACTTCACTTATGGTTTCAACCTTGGTTTCAGCTATAAGAACTTCGACTTCTCAATGACTACATACGGTCAGGTAGGTGGCGAATTGTGGAACCGCAAACGTTCTTTGCGTTACGCTGACTCACACTACAACTTCGATATGGATACATATGAAAACCGTTGGCACGGTGAAGGAACTTCCAACACACATCCGTCAGCTAAAGGTTTGACTAAGGGTTGGAACGTGAGCGACCAGATGATTAGCTCTTATTTTGTTGAAAAATCCGACTATTTCCGTATTCAGAACATCACTTTGGGCTACAGCTTCAAGAATGTGAAAATGGGTAGCTACACAATGCCGGGCATCCGCTTGAGCTTGACAGCTGACCGTCCGTTCACAACATTCAAGGCTAACAGCTTCACTCCGGAAGTTTCAGATCCGGAAGGATGGGATACAGAAGTTTATCCTTTGACAGCAACTTATACTTTCGGTGTTCAACTTGATTTCTAATCCATAACCTACTTAAAACGAAAAACAATGAAATTTTTAAAGAAAACATTAGCATATATGTTGCCGGCGATGATGTTGCTCGGTGGCACATCTTGTAGCGATTTTCTTAATAAGGCACCGGAAAATAAAGTGCCGGAAGCAAGTATCGACTACACTAACTTGGCAAACATGTACCAACCGGTATCCGGTGTATATGCACAAGTTCGTACCGGTGGTACTCACTGGATTTCTTGGGCTGCATTCATCGTTCGTGACGATGATGTTTGGTCAGGCCGTCATGACGACCAGGCAGACTTGGTAGATATAGGTGAAAGTTTTATCTACAACAATGCATGGTGGGGATTTAACGAAACTTGGAACCAGCATTACAAGATTATCCGTTTTGCAAATTCAGCTTTGCAAGATTTGGAAAACTTCAAAGCCAATATCACTACAGAAGAGGACATGAAGAAGTATGAAACATATTGTGGTGAAATCCGTTTCTTGCGTGCTTACGCTTATTATCGTTTGACCCAATGTTTCGGTGATGTTGTTCTTTACACAGACAACAATCAGACAGACATGACTCGTACGAAACGTGACGGTGTTTACCGCTATATGTTGGAAGAAGATTTGGACTATGCTATCAATAAGTTGCCGCGTGTTCATCCGAAAGAAATGGAACATGTTGGAGCTGTAACGGCATTTACTGCTGAAATGCTTGCTGCTAAGGTTAATTTGCAGATGGGCAATTATAGCGAAGTTGAACGTTTGACAGACGATATCATCTCAAGCGGTAAGTTTGATTTGTATCCTGACTACTACAACTTGTTCAAGACTGCCGGTATGCTTTGCGAAGAATCTATGTTTGAAGTTCAGGTAACAAACTTCGGTGTTGGTTCAGGTGACGAAGTTCGTCCGGGTGAATTCTACGTATTCCAGGGTCCGGTTAACACTGGTACAATCTCTGGTTGGGGATTCATCGGTTTCGAACCGGAATTCATTCAGTGGGCTGAAGACCGCGGTGAAACAGTTCGTGCTACTACTACATTCTTGAAGGGTGGCGAAACTACTCCGAGCGGAGACTTCATTGTCGGCGCAACTAACCCGACTGCAACAAATGTATGGAACGGTAAGGCTTATCTTCCGAAGAACGAAACTCCGGAAGGTCGTGGATATGGTTCAGGTAACAATATCCGTGTATTCCGTTATGCCGACGTATTGTTGATGAATGCCGAAGCTAAAGCTCGTCTGGGTAAAGATGGTAGCTATGGTTACTATCAGATCCGTAAACGTGCTGGATTTGAAGATTCTGGTGCTCAACCTACTGTAGACCAGATTTTGGACGAACGTCGTATGGAATTGGCTTGCGAATGGGGTGAACGTTATATGGACCTCGTACGTACAGGAAAAGCTGCAGAAGTTCTTGGCTCTAAGGGTTGGACTGCTGACAAGACTTATTATCCTATTCCTTACGAGCAGTTGAATAATGCTCCAAGTTTGTCTAATCCTTCCATTGATTATTAGTAGTAGGTATTCCTAAGAATTATGAAGGTAAAAAATATTGTAATCAGCTGCGGAATTGCGCTTGCCGGATTTTCGGCAAGCGCCGCTCCCGGCGATTCTATAAAGGTTGTAAAAGGTCAGATCAGTGATTATTTTATTACTGTGACAAAAACGCGTACAATTGAAGGTGTGGTACGCGATGAAAACGGTAAGCCTCTTGAAGGCGCTACTGTTATGTTTTTTGCCAGTCCGATGCACTGTACTACAGACAAGGACGGACGTTATGCGATTAAAGGTTCGGAGGGTGACCGCCGATTGTATGTGTACTATCCCGGAAAGGAGATAGTGGACATGCCATTGGAACTGGACGAATTGAACGTCGATGTTACCTTGAATCCTGACAGTCGTAATAATATTGCCCAACGTCGTCCGGCAGTTGCAACGCGCTGGTATAATCCGGCTACCTATAAATCACATACGTATTGTAACCCGATGAATATCAGTTACAACTACGAACCGTATAACAATAATGTGAAGCCGAACGGATCGTTCCGTTCTTCAGCCGATCCGATGGCGTTGACCTATAAGGACGAATATTTCTTGTTCTCAACAAATCAGGGTGGTTTCCATTATTCGAAAAATTTGACGGACTGGGAATTTGCGCCGGCAAGTTTTCAGCGTCACCCGACAGATGACGACCAGTGTGCACCTGCCGCTTATGTGAGCGGTGACACGCTTTTCTATACAGGTTCTACTTACTACGGTTTGCCCGTATGGTATGCAACGCAGCCAAAAGGTGGCCGTTTCAAGAAGGCAATCGAATGTGGTGTGTTGCCTTGGTGGGACCCTTACTTTTTCTTGGATGACGACGGCAAACTGTATCTTTATTATGGCTCAAGCAATGAGTATCCTATGAAGGGTGTACAGGTAAGCCGCGACGATTTCCATCCGCTTTCTAAAATTCATGACCTTTTGGTGCTTCATCCGAAAGAACACGGTTGGGAACGTTTTGGAATGAACAATGACGATGAAGTGACGTTGGCACCTTTCACGGAAGGAATGTCAATGACAAAGCATAATGGCAAATATTATTTGCAGTATGGTGCTCCGGGTACGGAATTCAAAGTGTATGCCGACGGTGTTTATGTGAGTGACTCTCCTCTTGGTCCGTTCACTTACCAAAAACACAATCCGATGAGCTATAAGCCGGGTGGCTTTGTGCAGGGTAGTGGCCATGGCGGTACATTCAAGGATGTAAAAGGAAACTATTGGCATGTATCGACCTGTATGCTTTCGTTGAAGTATAAGTTTGAACGCCGAATCGGACTTTATCCGACTGCATTTGATGCGGACGGGGTGATGTACAGTTCTTCTGCTTTTGGCGACTATCCGAACTGGAATGCCGATTATGACATCAAGAATCCGTCAGAACGCTTTACCGGCTGGATGTTGCTTTCGCTTGGCAAGAATGTGACGGTTTCAAGCACCGACAGTATTTTTGAAGCCAAGAACTTGACGGACGAAAGCATGCGTACCTACTGGGCAGCCAAAAGTGGCAAGCCGGGTGAATGGTTGGAAATTGACCTCGGCGGCATGAAGCAGGTGAAGGCGATTCAGCTGAACTATTACGATTATAAGACAGTACAGCATAACCGTGCGAATGATGTGTACTACCAGTATCGCATCTATGCTTCAAACGACGGAAAATCATGGGAGCTGATTGTCGACAAGAGCGACAACGACCGCGATTGCCCGCACGACTATATTGAGTTGCAGGCAGACTTGTCGACCCGCTATCTGAAACTTGAAAATATTCATGTGCCTTCCGGCCATTTCTGTCTTTCGGAATTCCGTGTGTTCGGAACTGCTGACGGTGACGCTCCGAAAGCTGTAAAAGGCTTGAAGGTGGTACGCGACAAAAACGACCGACGCAACGCAATGATTAGTTGGAGCAAGTCGGCTGACGCGTACGGCTATAATATCTATTATGGCATTGCTCCTGACAAAATGTATAATGTGATAACGGTTTACGGTGATACATTTTATGATATGAGAGGTCTTGACCTTGCGACTGACTATTATTTCGCAATCGAGGCGTTGAATGAATCGGGTGTTTCTGTCAAATCCAAGATATTAAAGCAATAATTACAACTATTAAAGAATTACTAAACGATGAAAAAAACTATCTTAAAATCGGCTGCTCTTGCACTTGCAGTGGTATTTGTTGGCTGTAGTGCAAAAACAGAAAAAGCTGCGGAACTGACAATTGCGCAACAGGCCGAACAGCGTCCTGAGCAATTTGAAAATGACAGTGTGTTTCTTGACTTTATCCAGAAAGTTCACTTTAATTATATGTGGGAAGGTGCCGACTCTACTTCGGGTTTGGCAAAGGAACGAATCCACTTGGACAACCATTATCCGGAAAACGACCAGAATACAATCACTATCGGCGGTAGCGGTTTTGGTGTTGCCGGTTTGATTGTGGCTATGGACCGTGGCTTCATCACTCGTGAAGCCGGTGTGGAACGCCTTCACAAGATTGCTGATTATTTGACAAAGGCTGACCGTTTCCACGGAGTATGGCCGCACTGGTTGGATGGACCGACAGGTAAGGTTAAACCGTTCGGTAAAAAGGACAATGGCGGTGACTTGGTAGAAAGTGCGTTTTTGATGCAGACACTTTTGTGCGTGCGTCAGTATATGGATGCCAATGTAGAAACGGAAAAGGCGTTGATCGATAAAATCAACAAACTTTGACATGAAATGGAATTTGACTGGTATCGCAATGGCGGTAAGAATGTATTGTATTGGCACTGGTCACCGGAATACGAATGGGAAATGAACTTCCCGTTGCAGGGCTACAACGAGTGTCTGATGGCTTACATTCTCGGTGCATCATCGCCGACACACGGAATCCCGGCTGAATGTTTCCACGAAGGTTGGGCTCGCAGCGGCGGCATCAAAACTGACGTTAAGCCTTACGGATTGCCTCTCGACGCTAAGCACAACGGTGCGGAAGCAATGGGTGGACCGCTTTTCTGGGCTCACTATTCTTACATCGGTCTTGATCCACGTGGTTTGAAGGACCAGTATGTTGACTATTGGAACGTAACACGCAACCATGCTATGGTTGACTACAAATACTGCGTTGAAAATCCGAAAAACTTTGTTGGCTACGGTGAAAACTGCTGGGGTCTTACTGCCAGCTATTCAACAAAAGGCTATGCAGCTCACTGTCCGGGTGACAACGACTGCGGCGTAATCACTCCGACAGCAGCCTTGTCAAGCTTCCCTTATACTCCGGAAGAATCCATGCGTGCATTGAAATATTTCTACAGCAAGGGCGAATGGATTTGGGGCAAATATGGTTTCTATGATGCATTCTCTGAAACTGATAATTGGACAGTGCCTCGCTATTTGGCTATCGACCAGCTCACAATTGCTCCGATGATTGAAAATTACCGTACAGGTTTGCTTTGGAACTTGTTCATGAGCTGTCCGGAAATTCAGGCAGGTTTGGCTAAATTAGGTTTTACAATCACTAAATAAACTATTGATTCAAATGAAAATTTCTAAAATCCTTTTCGCATCAGCAATGATGTTTACTGCATCTGCAGGCGCATTTGCCGCACCTGCAGCGGATGATGCAGAAATGAACAAATTCATTGACGATTTGATGGGCAAGATGACCTTGCAGGAAAAAATCGGTCAGTTGAATTTGCCTGTTACGGGTGATATCGTTACAGGTGCTGCAAAAAGCAGCAACGTGGCGGAAAGAATTCGTCAAGGACAAGTCGGTGGCTTGTTCAACCTTAAAGGTGTAGAAAAAATTAAAGACGTACAGCGTATTGCTGTTGAGGAAAGCCGTCTGCACATTCCATTGCTCTTCGGTATGGATGTTATCCACGGTTATGAAACTGTGTTCCCAATTCCTCTCGGTTTGTCCTGTACTTGGGATATGGAAGCTGTTGAAAAATCAGCTCGTATTGCAGCTATCGAATCAAGTGCCGACGGTATCTGCTGGACATTCAGCCCGATGGTCGACATCTGTCGTGATGCTCGTTGGGGACGTATCTCTGAAGGTAGCGGTGAAGACCCGTTCTTGGGTTCTCGCATTGCAGAAGCTATGGTAAAAGGTTATCAGGGTGATTTGACACGCAACGACGAAATCCTTGCTTGTGTTAAGCACTTTGCTCTGTATGGTGCACCTGATGCCGGCCGTGACTACAATACAGTAGACATGAGCCACCTGCGCATGTATAATGAATATTTCCCGCCTTATAAGGCTGCCATCGAAGCAGGTGCTGCCAGTGTAATGGCTTCGTTCAACACAGTTGACGGTATCCCTGCAACCGGTAACCGTTGGTTGATGACTGAAGTGCTTCGCAACCAGTGGAAGTTTGACGGTTTCGTCGTAACTGACTACACCGGTATTTTTGAAATGATTGCTCACGGTATGGGTGACTTGCAGCAGGTTGCTGCCATGGCATTGAAAGCCGGTGTCGATATGGATATGGTTTCTGATGCTTTTGTCGGAACACTTGAAAAATCAGTAAAAGAAGGTAAGGTTAGCGAAGAAGAAATCAACGTGGCTTGCCGCCGTATGTTGGAAGCAAAATATCGTCTTGGCCTTTTCGATGATCCCAACAAGTTCTTGGATGTAAAACGTCCGGCCAAACAGATTTATACTGCTGAAAACCGTGCGATTGCTCGTGAAATTGCCCGTGAATCATTCGTTCTTTTGAAAAACGAAGGTAATCTTCTTCCGTTGAAACGCAAAGGAAAGATTGCTTTGATTGGCCCGTTGGCAAATACTCGTGCCAACATGCCGGGTACTTGGAGCGTTGCTGCCGTTTCTTCTAAATATTCTACATTGTTGGAAGGTTTGCAGAATGCTGTTGGCAAAAAGGCTGAAATCCTTTATGCAAAGGGTAGCAACTTGATGTACGATGCCAAGATGGAAGCCGATGCAACTATGTTCGGCCGTGAAATGCGCGACAACCGTTCAAATGAAGAAATGCTGAAAGAAGCATTGGAAATTGCCAAGAAATCGGATGTAATTGTTGCTGCTCTCGGTGAATCTTCAGAAATGAGCGGTGAATCAAGCAGCCGTACAAATCTTGAAATGCCGGATGCTCAGCGCGATTTGCTCGAAGCACTTTTGGCAACTGGCAAACCGGTAGTATTGGTGCACTTCTCTGGCCGTCCTACAGTGTTGACTTGGGAAAGCGAAAACGTTCCGGCTATCTTGAACGTATGGTTTGGCGGTAGTGAAGCTGCTGATGCAATTGCTGATGTATTGTTCGGTGACTATGCTCCAAGCGGAAAACTTACAACTTCATTCCCGCGTAACGTAGGTCAGGTACCTATCTTCTACAACGAATTCAACACAGGTCGTCCTTTGACTGGCGGTTGGTTCACTAAGTTCCAGACAGGTTATCTGGATTCACCTAACACTCCGTTGTATCCGTTCGGTTTCGGTTTGTCATATACTACATTCGAATATTCAAACTTCACTTTGAGTGCTGATTCAATGACAGAAAACGGAACATTGACAGCTTCTGTGACTGTTAAGAATACAGGTAACTATGATGCCGACGAAGTGGTTCAACTTTATATCCGCGACCTTGTAGGCAGCGTATCTCGTCCGGTGAAAGAGCTGAAAGGTTTCGAACGTATCAGCTTGAAGAAGGGTGAAAGCAAGACTGTGAACTTCACAATCAATGCAGAACTCTTGAAATTCTACAATTCAAACCTTGATTTCGTTTGCGAACCGGGTGAATTTGAAGTGATGGTTGGTCCTAACAGCCGTGACGTTCAGACAAAGAAGTTCACTTTGAAGTAATTAAGCGTTATTATAGAGTAGGTTTTTAGGTGAAAAAGATTGTTTCCTCATCTTCTTCGGAAGATGAATGAACAATCTTTTTCACCTAAAAGACAAATCATAAAAATGCTTTCTTATAATTAGATAGGGTGATTTATCACCACAATGTGTCATTCCGTGAGGAATGGCACATTTTTTTGTTTTAATGGACGGATGTTTGTATTTTTGTTACTGTGTAAATTAAATGAATGATACCTATGATAAAAGTGAAAAAGAAAATGAAAAACGCAGCGATTGCAATAGGAGCTCTTGGTGCGATGTTGTCAGTGTCGGAGTCTGTTTCAGCAGGAACTGATTCGGTGGAAAATATGGGGGTTGCAGTCTGTGGGCAGCAAACCCGCGACTATTCTTACAGTGACAAGGAGGCCGGATTCTATTACGGCATGACAGGTGTAGATGCCTGGACGGACTGGTATGCCGGTTGGAATATCCGTGCCAAGCGCATATTCTCGGACTACCGTTTGACTGTTGACGGTGTTTCCTTGAAACGTAGTGAAGCGCAGTCGGAAGTGTTTCCCCATAAATTGGTGCGCAATTATTCGAATGCCGTTGAGTCGTTCTATCTTGTCGACGGAAAGAAGATTCTTTATGTAGCGATGCAGGATGTTCTGGGTAGCAGAATGGGGATTGAATTGCTGGGAACCAATGTGAAAGACGGTCGGTTGGTGAAAAATGCAGTTGTCTATTCGGCTGTTGAAGCTCCCGGCGATGTGGTATGTGTAGTTCCTGCCAAAGCTTCGGCAAAACTCGCATTTACCGATGGAATGGTGGAAACCTCGGCCAATGCCGGAGGTTTTCTGATTGTCTACGGTGGAAGTGAAAAAGAGGCGCTTTCTTTCGCCGACGATTTCCGTAAGAATGGAGAGGAATGGTTGGCTCAGCGCGAGGCACGCATGAACACTCTGCTGGCAAAGAATCATATTGCTTCCGACAGCCCGCAACTCGACAACGGTCTAAAATGGATTGAACTTACAGGCGACGAACTGATTACCCGTCAGCACGGCGGTTGGGGTATATATGCCGGTTTCCCATGGTTTACGGATTTTTGGGGACGCGACATGTTTATCTCTATGCCGGGACTCGTATTGTGCACCGGGCAGTTTGAAGAGGCTCGCGACATTATCGCTTCGTTTGCAAAATATCAGGATACGGATGCCAATTCTGAAACTTACGGGCGCGTTCCGAATCGTTTGAATCTGGAAGGCATATTGTATAATACAACTGACGGAACCCCTCGTTTTGTCATTCAGATTTATGATTATTTGAAATATACGGGTGATACGGAATTTGTGAAGCAGATATATAAAAATGTCAAGATTGCAACGGATGCTTCACTCAAACTATATACGGATGAAAAAGGCTATCTGACACACGCTGATGCCGACACATGGATGGATGCCAAACGTCAGGGCTCTCGTCCGTGTTCGCCCCGCGGAAACCGTGCAGTCGACATTCAGGCTCTTTGGTATGACCAGTTGGTGATGGCTGCTGAATTGGCCGACTATAAGGGAGAAAAGGAAGATGCCCGTAATTGGCGTGCAGTTGCAGAAAAATTGAAAGGTAATTTTGAACGTGACTTTGTGGATAAGGAAACCGGACGAATCTATGACCACTTGAATGCTGATGGCAGCGGTGACTTGCAGTTGCGTCCGAACACGATTTATGCACATGAATTGTTGAGCGATATGTCTCTCAAGATGAGCGATGCCCGTACGGTTTGGGAACATTTGGTTTATCCTTGGGGTGTTTCTTCACTCGACCAGATGGACGACCAGTTCCACCCGTATCACGAACAGTGGCACCGTTATCATAAGGATGATGCCTACCATAACGGTACTATCTGGTTGTGGAACAACGGTCAGGCCATGCAGCGTCTTATTGAGTACGGCCAGCAGGACATTGCCTATCGTCTGTTCAAGAACATGAACCGTCAGGCTTTGGAAGAAGGTGCAGTCGGCGGTCTTTCGGAAAACGCTGATGCTTGGCCACGTCCCGGACAGACTTGGGTTCGCCGTTCCGGTACATTCTTGCAGGCTTGGAGTAACGCCGAGCATATCCGTGTTTGGGACCAGTATTTCCTGGGTATCCGTCCGAATATGTTGAAGAAGGAAATCACAGTCAATCCGAAGCTGCCTTCAGAGTTGAACCGCTTGCAGCAGTCTGTCTGCATTGGTGACGGCAATTTGAATTGCAATTTCTCCAAACTTGCCGATGGAAAGCAGTATGTGTACACTTGGACCGGTTCCGGCGATGTGAAATTCCTGTTGGATTTTGAAAACTTCTCCAATTTGAACGTAAATGTGCCGTCAGGAGGAAAGGTTGTCGTAGCATTGAATGAAACAGAAATGCACGTCATGGTATTTGATGCCGATGCCAACAAGACAGCCAATCAGAAGGTAGCCGTTGATAAGGCAAAAGTGGTATTCCAGACAAAGTGTGACAAATTCTTTGAAGGTACCGATTTTGCGAAACCATGCTATCGGGAAGACTTGAAATCCATGTCACGTTATTTTAATCCTCCATTAGATTATTATAGTGCTGAATAATATGAAATATCGAAAGTATCTTGTGACAACTGCCATGTGTATGGCAGTTGTCGCTGTTCAAGCCCAACAGGCTTTGTGGTCGGGTGCGCCTTTGAAGTCTCCCGAAATTCATGCCGACAATACGGCAACGTTCCGTCTGTATGCACCGAAAGCGGTGACAGTGGAAGTGGCCGGCGATTTTCTGTATGCCGATACGGTTGTTACGGTTGGGCAAATGAAAGAAGGCAAGGACGGTGTTTGGGAATATACTACTCCCAAACCGTTGCAGTCGGAACTCTACAGCTATTCGTTCATTGTCGACGGACAGAAATGGCTAGACCCTTCAAATGTGTTCATTAATCGTGATGTGGCAACCGTGACGAATATTTTTATTGTCGGCGGTGGCCGTGGAGATTTGTATGCTGTCAAGAATGTACCTCATGGTACGGTGTCGCGTGTGTGGTACGACAGTCCGTCGTTGGGAATGCAGCGCCGTATGACGGTATATACTCCGGCCGGTTATGAAAAAAGCAATAAGAAATATCCGGTGCTCTATCTTCTTCATGGTATGGGTGGGGATGAAGAGGCTTGGATTGCATTGGGACGTACAGCCCAAATTCTTGATAACCTCATTGCTGCCGGTAAGGCGGAACCGATGATTGTGGTAATGCCTAACGGTAATGTGTCGCAGGAAGCTGCTCCGGGTGAAACACCGGAACGAATGGACCAGCCGGTGTTCAACTTGCCGAAGACCATGGAAGGAACCATGGAACGTACTTTCTCTGATATTATGAAATTTGTGGAAAGCACTTATCGTGTAAAGACACAAAAGTCGGCACGGGCCATTGCCGGTTTGTCGATGGGCGGGATGCATTCGTTGCATATTTCGAAAGAATATCCTGACAAATTCGATTACGTCGGGTTGTTTTCTGCTGCCATTGTTCCGGCCAATCATGAAAAGAATCCCAATCCGCCGGAAATCTATCAGAATATGGAAGCCAAACTGCAAAAGCAGTTCAAGAATCCGCCTGCACTCTATTGGATTGGTATAGGGACGGATGATTTTCTATATTCATTTAATACCGACTATCGCAAACTGCTCGACAGGCTGCACTGTCCGTACACGTACTATGAAACGGGAGAAGGACATATCTGGAGAAACTGGCGAATTTATTTGAGTGAATTCGTGCCGCTCTTGTTCAAATAGAGAGAACCGGAAACGGAATAGGATTAGGTCGGGAAGTGGAGACATTTTCCGACCGATTTGGGTTAAATCAGATAAATTCACTACCTTTGTCGGGCTTTTTAGAAAGTTGAGTTCAGTGTGCTTGGTAACCACTTAAAAAACAAGTAAAAATGGAAAAAAGATTTAGTCTGACTTTTTTGCTGTTGACTGTGTGCTTCAGCGTGTTTCTAATTCTGGCAAATTTGCTGGAGGTGAAGATAGTAGATTTGGGCATCCTTACCGCAACAGGGGGATTGATTGTATTTCCGATGTCCTATATTATCAATGACTGCATTGTGGAGGTTTATGGTTTCCGTATGGCGCGATTGGCTATATGGCTGGGCTTCTTTATGAATTTGATGGCAGTGATTGTGATTCATTTGGCCATGTGGTTTCCTGCTGACGCTTCATGGGGAGGACAGGAGGCATTCGAAACCGTGTTCGGCAGTTCTGCCCGTATATTGTTTGCCAGTTTTACGGCCATGATTTGCGGGTCGATGGTCAATGCCTATGTGATGAGTAAAATGAAATTGGGCAATCAGGGCAAGCACTTTTCCCTGCGTGCCGTGGCTTCTACGCTTTTTGGCGAAACGGTGGACTCGCTGGTGTTTTTCCCGATAGCTTTTTATGGAGTTTTGCCTAACAGTACTTTGCTGATGCTGATTATAACACAGGCAAGCTTGAAGACAGTGTATGAAATCATTGCGCTGCCGGTGACGGTAAGGGTGGTGAAATTCTTGAAAGAGAAGGAAAATCTGGACGTGTTCGACCATAAAATCTCTTACAAATGGTGGCGTGTATTTGATTTTTAAGCTAAATTCGCCATACAATTAAACAGACAGATATGTTTGAAAATATAAAGACGGTCTTTATTGACCTTGATGATACGATATGGGACTTTACCGCCAACTCAAAAGTGGCGATGAAGCAGGTCTATGCGAAATACGGATTGGAGGCACAGTGTCCTTACGATGTGTTCATTGAATGCTATTTGCGCCACAATGCAGAATTGTGGACGCTGTATCATCACGGTAAAATAACAAAGGATTTTTTGATTGCCGAACGTTTTCGTGTAGCGTTTGAAGAATGTTCCATTACGTTTCCCGACGAAACGTTTCCGGCCATGTTCAACAATGACTATCTGGAAACAATTGTACTGTGCGACAAGATTGTCGACGGTGCCAAAGAATTGTTGGAGCATTTGAACCGTCGCGGAGAGGTGTATGTGCTGAGCAACGGTTTCAAGAATCTTCAATACCGTAAATTGAAATCAGGCGGGCTGGAGGGTTATATTTCCAAACTTGTACTGTCGGACGATATTGGCATTACGAAACCCGACCGTCGTTTGTTTGACTATGCGCTCGAAGTAGTGGGCGGACAGGCTGATACCACTGTCATGATTGGCGACAATTATGATGCCGATATATTGGGTGCTGCCAATGCCGGATGGAAGACGGTGTTCTTCAATCGTACAGGATTGAAGCCTGAACCAAATGTCGCGGATTTGACGGTTACCTCTTTGCTTGAAATACAGAAATATCTTTAACCCAAATGACCGTTTGGGGGTTAAGGCAATACGCTGACGCCGTCGATGTCGGCAAGGCGGGTACGCAAGGCGTCGGCATGGTCGGCGCGGATGGCGAGTTTCATCTGGCAGGAATTGTCGAAAATCTGTTCCATGATTTCCACATTGCTGTTCTTGATTACTTTCATCACATCGTTCATTGCAAGATAGGGAAATAGAAACTCGACAAATGCCTGTTCGTGGCATTCGATAATTTCGCCGTTGCGGATGGCTTCGGCAGCGGCTTCACGATAAGCGACAATCAGTCCGGATGTCCCTAATTTAATACCGCCGAAATAGCGGATGACGACAATCACTACATTGGTCAATTCAAAGGAGTTGATTTGACCCAATATGGGTTTTCCGGCAGTTCCGGAAGGTTCTCCGTTGTCGTTTGACTGATATTCAGTACGGGCTGTACCAATCATATATGCCCAGCACACATGGCGGGCATCGAAATATTCCTTTTGGTAACGTTTGATGATTTCCTTTGCCTCTTCGGCGGTGTTTACTGGATGGGCAAATGAAATGAATTTGCTCATCTTTTCTTTGTAAAGACCTTCGCAGGGTTCTTTCAATGTCTTGTAAAAATCGCTCATACTGCAAAGATAGTGAAAGGCGAGGGCAGTGGCAAATGAAAAACGGAGTTTTCGGTTTTGCCGCTATAAAGAACAGAAGAGTGACACGAACAGGGGAACCGTGAAGTCGACAATGATGCCGTGGATGATGGCGATGAAGACCATGTCTTTTCCGGCATATTGTGTGATGATGGGCAGTGTTGTGTCCATTGTTGTTGCTCCGCCTGCACAGATGGGAGAGAGCCGTCCGAAATATTTTACGAATAGAGGTGCGCCTACCAACGCTGTTATTTCCCGGATAATGTTGGCAATCAGGGCTATTGTTCCCAGTTCTGTGGCCGCTTGCAGTCCGATGTCGGCTGTCTTGAGTTGGGTGATGAGGATCGACGACAAGGAATAGTAGGCAAACCCGCTGCCTACGGAAAGGCATTCCCAAACGCTCCATTGCGAAAGAATCAATGCTGCAAGGGCTGAAAAGGAGAGAGTGCCGACGATGGTCGCAGCAGGGACGAGCAGCAGTTTCGGACGCAGGTTACGCAGGATTTCCTTTAGCTTGTTGTCGCTGCCAATGCTGAGTCCCACGAGAAACATGAGCAGATAGAGAACATATTGCGATGCTGTACTTTGTGTGAAAAAATCGGGCAACAAATGAAGCCATCCCAACAGGCAGCCCAAAACAAATAGCGCAATAACAGTCAGACTTCCTTTCATGCTTTTTTCTCCTTTTTGAAAAACAGTTTCCATACTCCCCACGCTGCCAGCACGCTCCCCAAAGTTGAAAGTGCTGCTATCAGCAGTGCCTGGCTTCCCAATGCGAGAAGATTGTTGACAATGGTCTGATTGTTGCCGACATTGGCTCCTAATAGAAACAACAGTAGCAGGATGACATAGAAAATGGGCTTGCCCAACTTTTGCAGCCAGCCGATTCTTCGACAGAGATAGCCGATGCCGATGCCTGAAAACATGATGAGTAGTACGGTGAACATATTCGCTTAAATCTTTTAAGCGGCAAAAATAATGAATTTTGACGAAATCGTAGTGCTGGTCAGGAAAACAAAAAAATCCTGCTTTCGGATAAAAGACAGGATTTTTATATTGATACAGTGATAAGCCGTTAGTATTTGTCTTCGCTTTCGGTTTCGATGATTTCCTTTGCGGTAATCTTGACGCGGTCCATTGAATACCATGCGTAAACGATATAGGCAAGCACAAAAGGTATCAGCAGTGAAACGAGGCTCATTGCCGATAGGGTAAATTCGCTTGAACTGCTGTTGCGTATAGTAAGTGAACTTTGCACGTCAAGCAGTGACGGATAGTAGGCTGTGTTGTTATAGCCGACTACCCAGAACAGAGAAAGTACAACGAGTGCAGTTCCGATACCTGAGTACCAGATACCTTTCTTGAATCCTTTTACGAACAGTGTTTTGCCGATGCCGAACAGCACAAGGACTGTGCCAACAAGGAAGGCGACAAGACACCACCACATTTCAAGGAAATTGTTGAGATATTTGTATTCAACCCATTCGGCATTGCCGGCATTGTCGTAGGAAACGCCTGGCGACAACAGTAACAGAGTGGCAAAGCCCAGGAAGAACAGAACGAAAACAATCGTGTTGTAGAACAGCATACGTTTCTGTAGTTCGTAGATGTCCTTATCGTCAATATTATTGATGAAGTAGAGTGAAGCCTGGACGCGTGCGAGGAAAAGTACCATGGCACCCATCACCAGATTTTTGAGGTTGAAGATGGCTTCTAATCCGTGGCGGTCACCCCATTTGGAAATGGCTGATGACTCTACGTTGAGAATATTGGTCTTTTCTACCGTGAACTCAGCACCGAAGAAGAACATGGCTACGGCTACACCCAATAGGAGCGGACCGATGCATCCGTTGATGAACAGCAGTGTGTCGTAGGTGTTCGTGCCGTAAAGGTTACCTTCTTTTTGACGGTATTTATAGGATATGGCTTGCACGATGAAACTGAACAGAATAATCATCCACAGCCAGTAGGCACCTCCGAAACTTGTGGAATAGAACAGAGGGAACGACGCAAAAAATGCACCGCCGAACACAACCAGCGTCGTAAATGTCAGTTCCCATTTCCGTCCAAGGGAATTGACCATCATGGAGCGGTGTGTGCGGTTGAATGTCGTGATGAGCATCGTTTGTCCGCCTTGGACAAACAAAAGAAATACCAGAACGGCTCCCAATACGGAAATGAGCAGCCACCAGTAGTTTTGGAGAAACTCGTATGTAATCATAGCATTATTTTTTTACGATGTCAAGATTTTCTTTCGATTTTTTGCGAATCTGTTTTGTCAGGATACAGATGTCGGCAGCCAGGAGAGCGGTGAATATGACAGCGAAGATGAAGAAGGTGGTTTGTACATACGGTGCGCTGATGTCGGAAATGGCCACATGGTTCGGCATCAGGTCCTGAATGGTCCATGGCTGTCGTCCAACTTCTGCTACCACCCAACCGCAGACGCTGCATAGATAAACGAGCGGAATGGAGGCAATGGCAAGCATTTGAAATTCTTTTGCCCATTTAGCGCGCATATAGATTTCGCGTTTGTAGGCAAGCAATAGGGCTGCAATGAGGAAGAGCAGCAGATATCCGCCGACGATAACCATGACACGGAATGTGTAGAAGGTGAGAGGTACGTTGGGTACTGCTTCTTCTGGACTGTTGAAATAGCCGTAGCCGAAATACGGGAAGTTTTCTTTTAAGGCTGTGTTCAGGCTGTCCAATGCAGCAACGTTACCGGCTTTCGAAGCCTTGTCAAATTCGGCTAAAGTGGCTTGCGCCATTTTTCCTCGGGCAATACGTTCGGCGTAGGATACTGTGTTGATAGTGTCGCCGTCGTTTGTAAATGAAACACCTTTGATGAGATCATTGATTCCCGGTACGAAAGCATATGGGTCGTGTGTGGCAAGGAATGAAAGTCCATAAGGGATTGATATGTCAAACAAGTAGGGCTTTTCATCGTTGTCCAGTGTCTTTTTCGGATTCAACAAACCTACTCCTACCAGTTCCTGGCCGTGGCTTCCGTCGTAAAGACCTTCCAGTGCTGCCAATTTCATGGGCTGGTGTTTTGCAACAGTGACAGCCGAGCCGTCACCGGTGTAGATTGTCAGTACAATGCCGACAACACCTACCCATCCGCCAACTTTCAAACTGCGGAAGCAATGCTCCACGTTGCGTTTTTTCAACAGCATCCAGGAACTGACACCTACAACAAAAACGCCGGCAAGAACCCATCCGCTCAGTACGGTATGGAAAAATTTGTTGACTGCCATCGGAGAAAGAAGGATAGCCCAAAAGTCAACCATTTCGTTGCGCATTGTTTCTGGGTTGAACTCCATTCCCACAGGATGTTGCATCCAGGCGTTGGCCACAAGAATCCACAGAGCGGAAATGCTTGCTCCAACGGCCGTCAGCCATGTAGCGGTCAAGTGGAATTTCGGACTAACCTTTTTCCAGCCGAAGAACATGATGGCAATGAAAGTGGATTCCATGAAAAATGCCAGAATACCCTCTATGGCAAGTGGGGCTCCGAAAATGTCGCCGACAAACCAACTGTAATTTGACCAGTTGGTGCCGAACTCAAATTCCAGAATAATGCCGGTGGCAACACCGATGGCAAAGTTCACACCGAACAGCAGCATCCAGAACTTGGTCGTTGCCAGCCATTTCTCGCTTTTTGTCCGGTAATAGATTGTTTCCATAATGGCTATAATTACGCCCAATCCTAAAGTGAGCGGAACGAATAGCCAATGGTAGATGGCCGTCAGCGCAAATTGTGCACGCGACCAGTCGACTACATGCATTAAATCTTCCATAAGTATATTTGTTAATTAATTGCGTTTGATTAGTTCCGAGCGGACATAATCGGCTTTGCCTTCGTCATTGTCGCTTTTTGAACTCAGAAAATCAGGGAAAAGGAATATTTTAAGCAGGACAAACATGACAAACAGTTTGATGAGTATGATTGTCCAAAGAGTTTTCCCAACTGTCATGTTGCGAAATCCGTCTACATAGAAATAGAAAATCCTGGCAAACAGGTTTTGGTGGTTGTTTGGTGATGTCAGGTCTGTTTTTTTCATCGTATTTCGGTAATTGATATTACAAACTTAAAGATTCTTGTGGAAAAAAACAAATTTGAAACGCAATTTTGATAATTAATACAGTTTTGGATTGATTACACGAAAAAGATGTTTCATGAAAAAACCTGCACTCCTTTCTGTAGAATGCAGGTTGTGTAGTTCTTTTGTGTTGGATTAGAGGGAGCCTCTGCCATAGCAGACTCCGCATTTACCGCTGCCATGGCATACGGGGCAATCGGTGATGTACTCATCTCCACCCGTATAGTAATAGCTGCCTTTCATTAATCCGGAACCGCCGCAAGCGGTGCATTTTCCGGTGCCTGAGCAACTGTTGCATCTGACTCGGTCGGAGTTGTGTCCACCTCCATTATATCCACCACCGTTGTTGTAATTGGGAGATGGTGCAACATAACCACCGTTGCCTCCTCCTATCATATTGCCGTTTTTGTCATACACGCCCAACTGAATAATCGTGTAACCTCGGCCTTGGCATAATGAACATTTGGTGGAACCAAGGCAAGCGCTGCAAGGAATGGATGAATAAAGTCCGACAATCATGCCTGAACCATGGCAGAGCTGGCAAGTTTTGTTGCCGTAGCAACCAATGCATGGAAGTTTTTGTTTGTGTATGATCTTGTCACCTTCTTGAACTTTGAACACCTCGTAGGGTTTGTAATTGTCATAGTTGAGTTGGTCGTTGTTTTGATAACTGTTGTTTGTTGAGGAGTTGCCGGTATTGTGCTCGTGGAGACTACCTATATAAGTGATACTGTTGTCCTTTTCCCATTGTTCGTCGATGAATGAAGACGGGGAAGTGGCTTCTATATTATAGGTCTGTCGGGCACTTTTTCCGTTTGATGGTTTGTATCCAACCAGAAAATACTGTCCGTTGACATATTCCAGCAGTTGGATGAGATAGTCTTCATCCCAAATTTCCTTGATGCGTGTGCTGATACCATCCGGATTGCTGAAGGAATAGGTTTGCATGCCGATACCACTGTTTGCACTCATAAATACAAGCCATTTGTCTTTGAAAGGCATAGCCTGCGTGATACGGTAGCCTTTGTCCCAATGGGTGGAAATGAAACTTTTGCAAGCACTCCATGTGTCATAGACGAATGTCTGGTCGGTGTATCCAGTTCCTTCCGACATGACAATCAGCCATTTGTCGTCGCCATGGGTTATGTTGGTCACATAGCATCCTTTTTGATAATTTTCCGAAATCCAGTCACTTGGCCATTCGCTGGCATAGTGATAGGTCTGGCGGGTGTACCCGCTGTTGCTGCTCATGGCAATAAACCATCCGAAAGGTGTATAGGCAGCGGATGTGATTCGTCTTCCTTCATCCCAGTTGTCGGATATTTTTTGTTGTTGAAGTCCATTGCCAGAGCCGCTGTAAAACCATGTCTGGCTGCTGTACGGTTTGTCGCTTCCTGCAATGATGATTTTGCTCCCGGCTGAGGCGGACAGGCAAAACCAAAAAAGGATGAAAACTGATAGTGTTTTATTCATAGTCTAAATCATTTTAGTAATGCAAAGATAGTGAAAGGCGAGTGGAGAATAAAATAATGAAACTTGTTTCAATTATTTTTTATCCCGAGCCGCTTCCTATCTTCTAAAAAGATAGCGAAAGGCGAACGGAGATGAAATAATAAAACTGAAAAAGAAATATCACTTCCTCAATTTGGAATGTGGAACTAAGGATACTTTCAAATTTTAATATGTTTAAAAGTTCTCCGGCTTTTAACCTTTCGTCGAGAAAATACCGATAAAATAAAAGCTGTAATCGCTCTCAATGAAATTTATTTTATTAAATTTGTGCCGTAATTTTAATGAAAGGTAAAAATGGCAACATGGTTTGAATGTAAAGTAAAATACGACAAATTGGCGGAAAATGGTCAACAAAAAACCGTTACAGAACCGTACTTGGTTGACGCCTTGTCGTTTACAGAAGCTGAAGCTCGTATCATAGAAGAAATAACACCGTTTATTTCGGGTGATTTCAAGGTTACTGCCGTTAAGCGTACAAATACGGCTGAAATCTTTTGGGATGAAGAAGGTGACCGTTGGTACAGAGTGAAGGTGAACTTCGTTACAATCGACGAAAAGACAGCCGTTGAGAAAAAAACAGCCAACTATATCATGGTACAGGCTGCCGATTTCAAGAAGGCTTTTGATAATTTCATGGCAGGAATGAAGGGTACGATGTCTGATTTTGAAGTGGCATCTATTACAGAAACTGCTATTATGGACGTATATCAGGCTAACCTCGGCGGCACGGCTGCAGATCAGGAGGCTTAAAATGATAAACGTAAAAGAAAATATCAGGAAACTGCAGGATTCACTCCCAAAAGGAGTGGGTCTTGTCGCTGTTTCCAAGTTCCATCCTGTTGAATTGCTGCGCGAGGCCTATGATGCCGGACAACGAATTTTTGGAGAAAGCCGTGCGCAGGAACTTTTGCAGAAGGTGGGACAGATGCCCGACGATGTCAAATGGCACTTTATCGGTCATTTGCAGACAAACAAGGTACGGGCAATTGTGCCTTATGTAGCAATGATTCACAGCATTGACAGTGAAAAGTTGCTGCGGGTTGTTGACAGCGAGGCGGAGCGTGCCGGACGTGTCGTAGACGTGTTGTTGCAGCTGCATGTGGCACAGGAAGAAACGAAATATGGAATGACAGCCGACGAATGTGTGGCAATGGTAGAGAGTGGCGTGCTGGCTGAACTTACCCATGTGCGGGTTTGTGGAGTGATGGGCATGGCAACCAATACCGACGATGAAAATGAGATTCGGGCTGAATTCCGGAAAATAAAGCAAGTGTTTGACCTTTTGCATGAAGGGTGTCTGCATGACTCGGATTGCTTTCGGGAAATCAGCATGGGGATGAGCGATGATTATCAGATTGCTGTGGAAGAGGGTAGTACGTTGGTCCGTGTCGGACATTCGATTTTTGGAGAAAGACAGTATTAAGAATTCGTGGTGTCTTAAAAAAAGATAAAATTAATGCACGTCATTGTACTCCGTTCGAAAAAATACTTTACTTTTAAAAACAATTAAGTAACCAGAGAGTTATCAATTATTTATTCATACTTTAAAATCTAAATTTATGTTACAGGAAAAAAAGAATTATACATTGCCTATTGTTGTAATGTTCTTTTTGTTCGCGATGATTTCATTCGTGACCGGATTTCAGAATCCATTCGGCGTTATTTTGAAAGAACAGTTGTCACTTTCCAACTTCCAGTCACAGTTGGGTAATGCCGCTAACTTTATTGCCTATGCATTCATGGGATTGCCAGCCGGTATGATTCTTCAAAAGAAGGGTTACCGTTTCTCAGCTATTTTGGCTGTACTCGTAGGTTTGGTTGGCGTTGTGTTGATGTTCCTTTCCAGCTACCTCGAAAATGAATCTATCTTCGGTGTTTATTTGTGCGGTGCATTTGTTGCCGGTTTCTCCATGTGTATGTTGAACACAGTAGTGAACCCGATGTTGAACACTCTTGGTGGTGGTGGTAAAAAAGGTAATCAGTTGATTCAGTTCGGTGGTGCTACCAATTCATTGGCCGCTACAATCTGCCCGGTACTTGTTGGTTATTTGATGGGTGACAATATCAAGGAATGTACATTGGTTGACGCTCGTACCGCTCTTTATATTGCAATGGCTATTTTCGCAGTTGCTTTCATTGTTTTGGTTCTTTCTAAACTTCCGGAACCGATTTTGGAAGAAATGAAGAACAATAAGGACAAGGGTAAAGAAGACAAGGTTTCTTTGTCTGGCGTATTCAAGTTCCGCCACTATATCGGTGGTATCGTAGCTATCTTCTTGTATGTAGGTATCGAAGTTGGTATTCCTAATATCGCTAACCTTTATATGACAAACGAATTGGGTATTCCGGCAGCTGTTGCAGGTTCGTTGGTGGGTATGTACTGGTTGCTGATGCTCGTAGGCCGTTTGTTGGGCGGTGCACTCGGTGCTAAGATTTCAAGTAAGACAATGTTGGTGGCTGTATCTTCTTTGGCTATCGTTCTGTTGATTGCAGCTATTATGGTTCCGGCCGACGTTACCGTTTCTGTTCCGGGCGTATCTTCTACATTGTCATTCATGACGGTTGAAGCTCCTGTCAGCATCTTGTTCTTCATCCTCTGCGGTTTGTGTACATCCGTAATGTGGGGTGGTATCTTCAACCTTGCGGTTGAAGGCCTTGGCAAGTATACAGCTGTTGCTTCTGGTTTCTTTATGGTAATGGTTTGCGGTGGCGGTATCCTTCCGTTGGTTCAGGGTGCAGTTGCTGACGCAGCCGGTTACTTGAGCAGCTATTGGGTACTTGTTGTAGCTGTTGGTTACCTGTTGTTCTATTCTTTGATTGGCAGCAAGGTAAGCAAAAGAGCTGACGATTAATCTCCGATTCTGACGAAACAGTAAATAAATAGATTCCGCCCCGTACTCTGAAAAAGAGCACGGGGCGGGCTTTTTTTGAGGGAATATTTCGGTTATTGAACAAAATTTCGTAATTTCGCACTTGTTATTAACATTCTCAACCTCTAAGTATCAATGGATGTAAATGTAATGAATAAGGTGGCCGACAATATCCGTATTTTGGAAGCGGCAATGGTCGAGGCAGCGAAGTCAGGACACCCTGGTGGCTCTATGGGCGGTACTGATTTTACAAACGTGTTATATTCCAAATATTTAGTATATGACCCGGAAGATCCAACATGGTTCGCAAGAGACCGTTTCTTCTTGGATCCAGGTCACATGTCACCGATGTTGTATGGCGTACTTGCCATGTGCGGACGCTATAGCATCGACGATTTGAAAAACTTCCGTCAGTGGCAGAGTGCGACTCCGGGACACCCGGAAGTGGATTTTACCCGTGGTATTGAAAACGGTTCAGGTCCGCTCGGACAGGGACATGCCATGGCTGTTGGTGCTGCTATCGCAGAACGCTGTATTGCCGCACGTTTCGGTGAAGTTGTAGCTCACAAGACTTTTGCGTTTATTTCTGACGGCGGTATTCAGGAAGAGATTTCTCAAGGTGCCGGACGTATTGCCGGTTTCTTGGGTTTGAACAATTTGATTATGTTCTACGACAGCAACAAGGTGCAGCTTGCTACTATGGTAAGCGAGGTTTCTGCAGAAGATACAGCTGCAAAATACCGTGCATGGAACTGGAACGTAATTGAAATCGATGGTAACAATCCGATTGAAATAGCCGGCGCATTGGAAAATGCGTTGAACGAAGAAAAACGTCCGACTTTGATTATCGGTAATACGATAATGGGTAAGGGCTGTGTGACTGCCGACGGTGAGAACTATGAGTTCAAGACAAGCACTCACGGAAATCCTATCAGCAAGTCGGGTGCAAGCTACGAAAAGACAGTAGAAAATCTCGGCGGTAATCCTGAAAATCCATGGATTATTTGGGATGAAACCAAAGAACTATACGCACAGCGCCGTGAAGAATTGAAGGCGATTGCAGCTGAACGTAAAGCCGCTTTTGCTGCTTGGGCTGCTGAAAATCCTGAATTGGCAGCTGAATTGCAAAACTGGATTGACGGAAAAATTCCAGAAATCGACTATAAGGCAATTGCTCACAAACCGAATGTGGCAACCCGTACGGCTTCTGCTGATGTCTTGGCCGTTTTGGGTGAGAAATTGAAGAACATGGTGGTTTCGTCAGCCGACTTGTCAAATAGTGACAAGACTGAAGCATTTATCAAAAAGTGCGGTAGCCTGATTACTCCGGGTAACTTTGCCGGACGCTTCTTGCAGTCGGGTGTGGCTGAATTGACGATGGCCTCTATAATGAACGGTATAGTGCTGCATGGTGGTATGTTTGCTGCTTGCGGTACGTTCTTCGTATTCTCCGACTATATGAAACCGGCTATCCGTATGACAGCGTTGATGCGGTTACCGGTGAAGTTCGTTTGGACACATGACTCGTTCCGTGTGGGTGAAGATGGTCCAACTCACGAACCGGTTGAGCAGGAAGCTCAAATTCGTCTTTTGGAAGAATTGAAAAACCATAAGGGTAAAAACAGTATGCTGGTGCTTCGTCCTGCCGACAGTGCTGAAACAACAGTGGCTTGGAAGATGGCAATGGAGAATACAGACACTCCGACCGGCTTGATTCTGACTCGTCAGGATGTGGAAGATCTTCCTTCTGAATCTGGCGACCGTTATGCGGATGCGCTTCAAATGGAAAAGGGCGGTTATGCTGTTGTCAACTGCGAAAATCCGGATGTTGTGCTTGTCGGTAATGGTTCTGACGTCATGCTGTTGATTAAATCAGCCGAAGTATTGAAGGCAGAAGGTATTAATGCCCGTGTGGTATCAGTTCCGTCTATTGGCTTGTTCTGCAACCAGCCAGCTGAATATCGTGAATCTTTGGTTCCGAAAGACAAGCCTGTCTATGGCAAGACTTCCGGTCTTCCTTCTTCATTGATTCGTATTGTTGGTGCTAATGGCCGTGCTTGTGGTCTTGACCATTTCGGATATTCTGCACCTTACAAAGTGTTGGAAGAAAAGTTTGGTTTCAACGTAGAGTCAACAGTTAAGGAAATCAAGGAATACTTGGCAGACTACGGTAAATAAATTTGATAAAAATAATCATGCATAAAGAATGGAGCTTTGACGAAAGTCGAGGCTCCATTTTTTCTTTTCTTTAAATCAGTCACAATCTTTTTAGTGCTATTGACAACAGTCCGATAGAGGACACACTGTCAAAAGTAAATTAATGACCGATTAATATAAAAAATGACAGCACTATGAGGAAACCCCATAACGCTGTCATTTATGTTAAAGACTACTTGTGTTCAGTTGTTATTCTTTCGAAGTTGCCTTTTTGGTTGTAGCTTTTTTGCGGGCCGGAGCTTTTTTCGGTTTTGCTTCTGCAGCAGCTGCAGCTTCTTCGTTGTTTTCGATGGAAGTTTTCAGCGTGCGAAGCTCCTTATTAAGCATTTCGATTTCGCTTGACTGATTCTTGATAGTAGTCAGCAATGCATTCAATTCTTCATTTTCAATCGTGAGCGGGAACTGTTCTTCAACGCGTACAATGAAGTCGCCCAATACGTTCATGTAGTTGGTGAATGCCATGTATGGTGATTCGTACGGGCTGAACATTGCGCAACCGTCACCGAAGTGTTTTGTGCTCATGTAGAAGAAATGGTCTGACGATTGCAGGTAGCACCAGTCTTGTTGCAGACGTGGGTCGCTGCACAGGTGAACGCGTTCGGCAATTGAGTAAAGTTTGTTGAACGCTTCGTTCTGCAACTGGTTGCCCAACCAAGCGCTTACGCCTCTTTCTTCGTCGTTGCAGGAAATCGGGTGTGTAACGGTGATTTCAGCTACAGGATTCAGTTTTGCAATTGCTTCCGACGGAGTCCAGAATTCAACGCCTTTTTCTTCAGCAAAGCGTGGGAGAGCCTTGAAGAAGTCGAAGATACCAGTTTCGCGAGGATGGCTTTCTCCGAGCACTTCGTAGTTCATGGCGATGTTGATGATTTGTTCTTCCTTCGGGCTTTGTGCAATCCACGACATGTATTTGTCGGCAGTCAGCGGATATTCGTGCCAGCCGTAATCGGAGAAGCGAAGTGATAAATCGTCTGACAGTTTGGAGTTGCGGAGAAGAAGTTTCATCTTCGGAGCGCTTGCAGCCGAGTACATATAGTTAGGCGATTTCCATCCCAAGATATGTTTTGCACCTTCTGTCAATACGCCCTTGAAGCCCATTTCTGCAATAGTTGCTCCGATTTCGTCGTTGTAAATCAATTCTGTATTACGGAACACTTTCGGTTTCTGTCCGAAAAGTTCATAGATGAGCTTGTCGTGCTTTTCAACTTGCTTTTTGAACTCGTCGGCGTTGATAAGAGAAGCCAGAGAGTGGTTGTAAGTTTCCGATACAAATTCTACACAACCTGTATCTGCCAACTTTTTCAGAGAATCGATGAATTCCGGAACGTAGAGCTGGAATTGTTCCAATGCTGTACCTGTGATGGAGAAAGCAACTTTAAAACGTTTGTTGCTGTCTTGAATCATTTGCAGGAGCAGTTCGTTTGCAGGAAGATAGGATCTTTGTGCAATGCGGGTGATGATTTCATCGTTTCCGAAATCGTCGAAATAATAGTGGTCGTTACCAATATCGAAGAAGCGGTAACGTTTTAGTCTGAATGGTTGATGTATTTGGAAAAATAAACATACTGCGCTCATAGTAGTAGTCTTTTATTTGTTTAATAATCGGTTGTAAATGTCAATAACTTTTTTGCCTGCTTTCTTCCATTGGATTTCATTCACTTCGGCCAGGCCTTCTTCATGGAGTTGGTTGTACATGGCCGGATAAGTGATGATTGAATAGATGGCGTCGGCCATTGCATCGATATCCCAGAAGTCGGTCTTGATGACATGGTTGAGGATTTCAGCACAGCCCGACTGTTTGGAAATGATGGAAGGCACGCCCATTTGCATTGCTTCCAAAGGAGAAATTCCGAAAGGTTCGGATACCGACGGCATAATGTAAACGTCGGATGCTTTCAGCATTTCATATACCTGCTTTCCTTTCAGGAATCCTGTGAAATGGAAACGGTCGGCGATGTCTTTTTCTGCGACAAGGTTTATCATCTTTTCCATCATGTCGCCGCTTCCTGCCATAACAAAACGGACATTATGTACTTTTTGCAGAACTTTGGCTGCTGCTTCCACAAAGTATTCAGGGCCTTTCTGCATGGTAATGCGTCCCAGGAAAGTAACCACTTTTTCCTTCATTTTGGGTACTTCCAGATGCTTCAGCTCTTCGCTCAGCGGTTCAACCGCATTGTGAACCGTGGTGACTTTGGCCGGGTCGATACCGTATTTTTCAATTACGGTACGGCGTGTAAGGTTGCTCACGGTAATGATATGGTCGGCATTGAGCATACCGTCGCGTTCGATATTGAACACTGTCGGATTTACATTTCCGCGTGAGCGGTCGAAGTCGGTAGCGTGGACGTGGATTACCAGAGGTTTTCCCGACACTTGTTTGGCGTGAATGCCGGCGGGATAGGTCAACCAGTCGTGTGAATGGATGATGTCGAAGTCAAGGGTGCGGGCTATCACTCCGGCCACGATGGAATAGTTGTTGATTTCTTCCAACAGATTGTCCGGATATCGGCCTGAGAATTCAATGCAGCCCAGGTCGTTGACATTCATGTAGTTGAAATCGGCATAGATGTTTGAGCGCAAATCAAAATAGAGTTGCGGGTCCATAACATTGCCGATTCTTGACTGTACATAGTCCCAGTCGGTATCTCTCCAGGCAATAGGTGTATTGCCTGCTCCGATTATTTTAGCAAAACTTTTATCTTCATCTCCGTGAGGTTTTGGGATGACAAATGTGATGTCCATATCGCCGTTCTCGGCCATCCCTTTGGTCAGGCCGTAGCTTGCCGTTCCCAGTCCTCCAAGGATATGCGGTGGAAATTCCCACCCGAACATTAGTGCTTTCATATTAGAAAGGAATATCTTGGATGTTAAACTTCAAAACTTTTTAGAGCATAGATGGAGCGCAGCACTTCTCCGATGTTCGGAGCGAAGCTGATGGCGCCGTGACCTGTGTAGGGCGGGTTACCGTCATAGAGTTCTGACAGTGAGCCGATGCAGCCTTTTGTCATATCGTCCTCATAACCGATAAGCATTCTGCGGAGGAATGCGACACCGCTGCGGCCAAACACTTTCAGATAGGCATCGGTGTAGAAACCTGTAAGCCATGGGCGTGTCGGACCGTTGAAATATACATGGGCTCTTCTTTCCGGATTTCCTTCAAAGAACGGATTGTAGCCGTAGCTTTTCGGACTCAGGGTGCGGAGGCCCATCGGTGTCAGCAGTTCGCGGGTGACGATATCAAGAATTTTCTTACGTTGTACTCTGTCAAGCGGCGAGAAGTCGCAGCCGGCTGCTATAATCATGTTCGGGCGCACGCTCAAATCGGTGTAAGTGCCGTCTACATAATCGTAGAGATAGCCGTAGTCGTTCATGAATGTGTTTGTGAACGCTACTTTCAGACGTTCTGCCAAGGCTTCCCATTCCTGGATACGTGCCGGTTTCTGTTCTGCATCCTTGAAAAGTGTTGATGCGAACATCAGTGCATTGTACCAGAGTGCGTTGAATTCGACGATGAATCCTGTACGAGGAAGCAGTGGTTTGCCGTTGAGCGTAGAATCCATCCATGTAACGGATTCGATTGTTCCGTTGGTGGATAGCAGACCGTCTTCGTTGATATACAGGTTTCTTTGCTTTTCGTCGAGAATGAAGTTGATGATTTTTTCCAGTATGTCTCCGTATTTTTCAATCGTTTCCGATGCTCCGAAGAATTTGTAATATTGTTGTATGCACCATACGGCCCACAGCGGGATGTCTGGCAAATCGATGTCTTGGATGGTCTTGTCGGTTTCTCCTGTCTGGATGTATTTATGCAAGGCATCCAACGCAGTTTTCATTATTTTCTCGTAGTCCTCGCGGTGGTCGATGGCTAATGTTGTACCCGGAAGAGCAACGAAAAGGTCGCGGGCAATGATTTTGAACCAAGGATAGCCAGCAAGCAGATAATGGTTGTTGCCGTCTTTCAGGTAGCACTGTTTGGCTGAATTTTTCAGGCAGTTGTAGAAACTTGTACGTTTGGTTCTTTCTTCCGCTTCTTTGTCGAATGTTGTCGAAAAACTTCTTGGTTTGGCAGGTTCTGTGCTTGCCGAGAAAATGATGGATTCTCCTTTCTTGATTGGGAGTTGGAAATAGCCAGGCACCCAAAGGTCTTCGCTGAATGGCTCTTCGCGTGCAAGGTCTTTGATGTATTCAATTCCGTTGTACCAGTGCGGTTCGTAGACGAATTCCGCTTTGTGGTTGAATTGCATGTAAAGGCGCGGGTATCCTTTGTACAGACAGAAAGATACGCCGTTTTCGGTCTCTTCATAGGTCGTGTCCAGCTGATCGTTTTCCATGCACAGGCTTGCTGCATTTCGGAATGCCAGGAATGGTTGGAACTGGAGTGTTGTGGGAGAGTGTGCTTCAACCAAAGTATATTTGATGAGAATTCTGTTTTCGTGTGCCACGAATACCTTTTCCTTTGTCAGGATAACGCCACCGACACGGTAAGTAAGTTTGGGTACAGTGTCACAATTGAATTCTCTCAAATATTTGTGTCCGTTCGGACTGTACACACCGTTTTTATAACGGTGAATTCCCAAATTGAATGGTGCACCGTGTTGTATCACCGTCTCATCCAGCGACGAAAGCAACACAAAGTTATCGTTGTCCATCTCCTTGATAGGGATGACCAACAATCCATGCTGTTTGCGCGTGTTACAACCGGTTACTGTAGTGCAATGATAAGCTCCTGCTTTGTTCGTTCGAAGAATCTCCTTTGGGAGAGATTGGTCAAGGTTAATCAACAGGTTTTTATCAAATTTAAGGTAACTCATATTGTTTTGTGTTTTGGAGTTATATTAAATAATGGTTAAGTTCTTAATTTGCCACGAATGTAAGTAAAATATTTAGAGTACAAAAGGAAAATGCTGCAAAACATACCGAATTTGTGCAGTGTCGGGCTTTTTATGCTGTCAAATGTTCAATTCTGTCCGGATAGAGTTGACAAAATCCCAAAATCCGGTTCCTATTGTGCTGAATATGTTGGCTCTTTCCGAACTTTTTGTCGGAACGAAAACATTGAGTCCTTTCGGGTGGCATTGGATGTCAATTTCACGTGGCATCATAATTGTTTCCCCGTCGATGTGCATGATGCCTTCCGACGCCCGTTCGATTTTTAACGATGGCGTTCGGAAAGAAATGATGTTGGTGTCCTGGTCGATATGTTTGGAGAAAAGCAGCAGACCGAGCATGGCGGTGTCGAGTGGTGTGATGGGTAGGATGACGGTCACGTCAATCATTCCGTCCTGCATGTCGGCATTCGGAGTGATATAGGCGTTGTTCCCGTACTGGGAGGCATTTCCGCAGGCTATGATAAAAGCTCGTTCGGAAATTACACCGTCGGGAGTGGTTATCTTATATTCTTTCGAGCGGTACTTCAGATATTCGGATACGGCACTTTTTACATATCCGATAGGTCCGCGCTTTCCGTCTTTGGCAAATTTTGCACTTACTTGCGCATCGAAGCCCACGCCGCAGGTGCAGAAAAAAGGATGCTCGTTGGCCGTGCAGTAGTCAAAGGCATGCACGTTTGCTTCGTTGATGATTTCCAGCGCTTTGGTAATGTTGATAGGAATGTTCAGATGGCGGGCAAGACCGTTGCCTGAACCGTTGGGAATGATGCCTAAGGCCGTTTGTGTATGGCAGAGGGCAGAGGCTACCTCGTTTACCGTTCCGTCGCCGCCGATGGCTACCACACCGAAATATCCTTTGTCGCTGGCTTCGCGTGAAAGCGCATAGGCATGGTTGGCACGTTGTGTAAAGCGTATTTCGATGTCGAAAATTTCATGATTCAACTTTTCGTTGACAATCTCCGGCAAGTACGCCTTGTTGTTGGTCCCGGAAATGGGATTGATGAGTACCAATATTTTCTTTTTCTGCTCCATTGTCTGCAAATTTAAGAAAAAACGGGATTCCTGTCAATGAAAGAAATAAAAAAGTGGGAGAGTGTTGACTGGAAGCGGATTTATTTGTAACTTCGTAATAAGTTGAATTTTTAAAATTACAGCAAATGAAATCTAAATTGCCTTTGTTGTCCAATGTGTTTGTTTTTATCGTTGGCTTGTTGTTGGTTGTCCTTCACAACAGGGCGGCTATTCTGGAGATGATAATCATCATTATCGGCATCATGTTCATTGTGCCGAGCTGTTTGGCTTTGATTGCGCTGTTTGCCCGTAAGGAAAAACGCATGATGAGCGGTGTTGCCGGTGTGCCGATTGTTGGCGGATTGATTTTGGGTATAGCCCTTGTTGCCGCACCTCAGTTCTTTGTCGGATTTACGGCCTATACCTTTGCTATTGTGCTTATTTTGGGGGCTGTCTACAAATTGTGGGCACTGTTGTCGTGGAGCCGTCGGGTGCATTTCCCGATTGGCTGCTATATTATTCCAACACTGACGCTTGCTGCCGGTATTGTTATTCTTTCAACGGATGTGCTGCGTATTGAAAGTGTGTTGGTGTTGGTTACCGGTATTTCATTTATGGCATATGCAATAAATTCATTGCTTGAGTATCTGGTGTACCGTCATTTCCTGAAGCAGCAGGCGGCAACGGAAGCCGGAACGACACAGAATGTGGAGATTGTTGAAATAACGAGCGACGACGATTTGAAATAGACGTTTGTCCGAGAAGAAAATAAAAAACGGCTGCACGTTTCTTGCAAATGTGCAGCCGTTTTTCTGGTTAATACCGGTTTATTTTAAGCGGTTTTTGACGTATGAAATAATCAGGTCGATGGCCGATTCCTCATCAATTCTCGAAGAGTCGATGCAGAGGTCGTAGGAGGTAGAGTGTCCCCATTCCTTATCCGTATAGAAATTATAGTATTCGGCTCTGAGCTTGTTCTCTTTTTTCGCCAGCGTTTTGGCTTCTTCGATGTTGAGGTTCGGCAGACGTTTTACGATTCGTTCGGCGCATGCCTCAGGCGAAGCACTGATAAATATGTTGATGCAGTTGGGATTGTCGCGTAGCAGATAGTCGGCACAGCGTCCTACAATGATGCATGATTCGCGTTCTGCTACATTTTTGATCATGTCGCAGATGGCTTTCTGAACATTGTCGTAGTAGGAAGAAGTTGGCGATGAAGTGAAGGGCTGGATATAGAAGCCCAGGTTCATGGAAAGGTTGCTGATATAGAACGACGGAAGTTTTTCGTCGGTCTTTTTCAGTAGGTTAGGGTTGATGCCGATTTCTTTGGCTGCTTCGAGAAGCAATTCCTTGTCATAGAATTTTATTCCAAGCTTTTCTGCCAGCTTTTGTCCTATATCGTGTCCGCCGCTGCCAAACTGACGGCCAACGGTGATGACGTATTTCTTGTCGTTCATAGTCGTTTTTCGTTAGGTTAAAATAATACTTTGGTTGAGAAGTCCAACCTTATGTACAAAGATAATTTTTTCGGAAGAAAAAAGCAATATCGGCGGTCGAAAAAACTTACAGTTTGATTTCGATAATGTCGTCGATGTCGGTGGTATATCGTTTTGATATCCGCTCGCATTTGAGATGCCATCGTTTGTCATAGCCTTGCACGGCAATTCTCACCATGTTGTGCCCGTTTTTACGGTTTATTTCTTCGATAGCCTTGCTAAGTGCCATTTGCTTGCCGCGGTCAATCGGGTCGAATAGTTGGGCCTGTATAGCCGTATCGGGTATGATTCCCCAAACGATGACACCGGCTTTCTTTATAAAAGGTGTAATGTCGTCCGGCCAGTGTTGTCGGAGAACTTCTACGGCACGGCTGACAATTTCCTGCCGGTCGGAAGTGGCTACGGAAAAACTGCATGTCTGTGATAGTTGGTAAGGGTGTCCGCTTGTCGGGAAGCGGCTTGTGTAGGCGAATATCGTCATGCCGTAGCAGGCCGTGTGCTGCTGTTTGAGCTTACGGGAGCAGGATGCTGCGAAATTGGCTACGGCTTCTTCCAATAGAGGAAGTTCGCTGATGCCTTTTTCCGGGAAACTTCGGCTGGTACAGATGGATTTGCTGTGGGGCAGTTCTTCTATGTCGATGCAGCTGTCGCCTTGCAGCTCTTTCCAGGTGCGGGCCAGCGTGACGGAAAAATTACGGCGAACCCATTGCTCGCTTTTTTGAGTCAGATCCCATGCTGTCCGGATTCCGTAGTAGGCAAGTTGCGGCGACAGTCTTCTGCCGATTCCCCACACCTTATGGATGGGTGTCAGTTGCAAGGCTTTTGCCCGTTTTTCTTCAGTGTCGATGAGGCACACATTTTTATATCCGGCATATTGTTTGCCGAAATGGCTGGCTATTTTAGCCAAAGTCTTAGTCGGGGCAATGCCTATTGTGACGGGGATACCCGTGCCTTTCGTAACTGTGCGTACAATCTTTTTTCCGTATTCTTCTATCGAGAAAGTAGGATCGTGTTCTGCGGTGGGCAGTTGTAGAAATGCTTCGTCTATCGAATAAATGGTGATATCGGGAGTGAATTCCGAGAGCAGTGACATGACACGGTGGCTCATGTCGCCATAAAGGGCATAATTGCTGCTGAACACAGCCACTTTTTGCTCTTCAAGCGTTTGGCGGATTTTGAAAAACGGTTCACCCATTTTTATTCCCAATGCCTTTGCCTCGTTGCTGCGTGCAATGATGCAGCCGTCGTTGTTGGACAGGACAACGACAGGCTTGTTGCGCAATGCCGGGTTGAACACCCTTTCGCATGAGCAATAAAAATTGTTGCAGTCAACCAGAGCGAACATCTTTGTTTGAATTTATGGGAAGACAAATTTAGCGATTCTTTGTTAATGCGGCAGATTATTTAACTTGTTGTTTTGTTTGAATGTTGAACCCTGAAATGTTAATTAGTGTAAAACGGGGGGGGTAAATGTTGAATTTTTTTCTTTATCTTTTCTCTAAAACGTGATTGTCGACATCTGCAAAAAACAGTCTCAGAAAA
>UQUV01000027.1 GCA_900544305.1 uncultured Porphyromonadaceae bacterium | reverse complement strand
TGCGGTACCGCCGTTTTTCGTTTTGCGAGTGCAAAGGTAGGCACTTTTTCAATACACTCCAAATATTTTTGCTAAAAAATTATGCTAAAAAACACACTTTTTACACAAACCACAATATATCAACATCTTATATCTAATAAAAAATTTCATTCAAACAGAGAAATCAAAAATTGATGATTACAGCAGTGCTGCAATACCAACTTAGAGGAAAAAGAAACACCTTCGGAATGGCCCCAAAAAACAGTTCATTTTTTATTGCAAATATTCTATACAGGTAACGTAATTGTAAAACAACTGCCCTTTCCAAGCTCACTATCCACAACAAGCTTACCACCATGCGCCTCTACAAAATCACGAGAAATAGACAAACCCAAGCCACTGCCCTGAACTTTTGTGCCCGGAACTCTAAAGTATCTCTCAAAAATACTTTCGTGATAACGGGGATCAATGCCTTTTCCGAAATCGCGCACGAAAATTTCCACGTGCCGCGTATCCGGCTGGCGTGCACCAATCACTACCCTGCCATTTTCCAAAGAATAGCGAATAGCATTGCTCAGCAAGTTCGTCAAGACCCATGCAATTTTTTCACTATCCACATACAACTTGTCAATTTTCTCCTGCGGATAGTCAATTTCTATATTAATATTGAATTTTTCAGCCTGCACACGATTTGCCTTGATTGCATAGTCAATAAGTTCAATAGGTTTTGTGATAATCGGCTTCAGTTGCAGTTTTCCGCTCTCCACCTGAGTCATATTCAACAATTCGCCTGTAATCGTCAGCAGACGTTCACTGTTTTCCTTAATATTCTTCGACAGTTCCTCCTGTTCAGGATTCAACGGGCCAATGCGCTTATCGTCGAGCAACTGCTGACTCATCAAAATGGCAGAGATAGGCGTCTTCAGTTCATGAGAAATAATGGAAATGAAAGTTGTCTTCGCCACGTCCAGCTTATGAAACTCCGTAATATTCTTCAGCATAATCACATCGCCCCTCTTTTCTGTAGTTTTTCCATCATTTCCCACCATATATATGGGAATATACTTCACTTTAAAGTAGCTTTCCTTGTTGTCGGCATATATTTTAAGCGGCTCGCTCTTTTTAGCCGACTCTTCCGGCTTCTTATCATTCGCCTCGTCAAGCAAGCCACAGACCAGCCTCCTGAGCAAATCATTTCTCATTGACAGTTCCTGTGCCGATTTGTCGATTACCTCCTCCCGGCTAATATTCAATACATTTAGTGCCTCATCATTGACAAAAAGCATATTCATGTTTTTGTCCAGACAAATAATCGGCTCGTCAATTGAGTTGACTATCGTTTCAAGGTACCGCTTCGACGCCATCAAATTGGATGTAGCACTATTATGATAGTCGCGCAGACGCTTCGCCATCCGGTTAAAGTTTTTCGACACCATTTCCATTTCTGTCCCTCCTTTGAGGTTCAGCTCCACATCATACTTATGGTTGGCAATTTCATTAATACCGTCGGCCAACTCCTGAATCGGCCGATTGATTGAATTCGGAAGTTTTATCAGCAACCACAAACCAATCAGAATACAAATGAAGCCGAAAACCGCCACAAAAATCAAGGCACGGGTCAAACCATATTCTGCCGTCGGCGAATCAGGTTCTGTAGCCGTCAGAATCTGCAAGTTGACCGCAGCCAACGCCACCAATGCCACAATCATTGCAACAAGGACACCAACAGACAGCGTCAGCCGTTCCTTTATATTCAAATTCAATGCCATAGTACTATTTATTTTTTGGTGAAATTATAATCAAATCAATTTTCATCTCCGCCAGGGAGTTTAACAAAAACCGATATTTGCCAATATTAAAGAACACTCTCGGATAAGCGAGCGAGGGATGTCCCATACATATGGTAGTGATATGGTTTTCCTTACATACATCAATAATAGCCTGTTCCACGTTGTCGGACACCACCTGCCTGACACTTCCGCCCAACTCCGTCACTAACTGGAAGTGATTCAACAGGTGCCGCTGCGAAGCCAAATTAATACGATCCGGGCTTTCCTTCGACCGCTGCACATACAGGGCAATAAACGAAGTATTATAGCGTGTCGACAAACGGTAAGCCTTACGGATAATTTCTCTCGGAGTCCGTTCGTTGCTGCTAATACATGCCAGAATCTTCTCGCGCCGAGCCGGAGCCACCGGCATTACCTCGTTGTCAACCTTCTGCTCCACCCGGAAAGCCACCTCCTTCAAGGCAAGTTCACGCAACTGGAGAATATTTTCCGTTTTAAAAAAATTGTCGAGTGCTGTCTGAACTTTGTCCGGATGGTAAATTTTCCCCGCCTTCAATCGGGCAATCAGCTCGTCAGCAGTCAAATCGATGTTCACCACCTCATCCGCTTCCTCCAACACTCTGTCGGGCACACGCTCTTTCACCAGTATACCGGCAATGTTCCCAATTTCGTCGTTCAAACTTTCTATATGTTGTATGTTCAGTGCCGAAATGACATTAATACCAGCTTCCAGCAATTCCATTACATCTTCCCAACGTTTTTTATTCTTACTGCCCTCAACATTCGAGTGCGCCAGCTCGTCGACAACGACAACCTCGGGATGCAGCAACAAAATGGTTTCCAAATCCATTTCCTCCAGTTCTTTTCCTTTATAGAAAATTTTCTTGCGAGGAATCACCGGAAGGCCTTCCAGCATGGCTTCAGTATCTGCCCGCCCATGAGTTTCGACATAGCCAATTTTCACATCCAGACCGCTATTCAGCATTTCATGGGCTTCCTGCAGCATCCGGTATGTCTTTCCCACACCGGCAATCATGCCAATATAAATTTTAAACCGCCCCCGCCTTGACCTTTTAATCAAATTGAGGAAATATTGCACGTTATGTTCTCTTCCAGCCATCGCCTATCAATTGCGTTTATAAATATAGTCAATAAAACATTCTACACCAACATATATCTTCATATTCTTTTGACACCCCTCTATCGTCTATTCGTCCTTGATCCAAAATTCTTTCATTTTCCAATGATATTATTTTTGAACTTTATCCAAAGCCACGTTCAGCTTCAGCACATTCACTTTAGCCGGGCCAAACATATTCAATAAAGGTTTTTCAACTGCACCATCAACAATGGCCTTCACGCTGTCCTCACTCATACCACGAGCCTCAGCCACACGCTTCACCTGTATATAAGCCGACTGCGGCGTAATGTGAGGATCCAGACCGGAAGCACTGGCTGTCACCATCTCGGCAGGCACATCCTTACGCTGGAGGTAAGGATGATGTACCAGAAAACTGTCGATACGCGTTTCCACTTCCGCCAAATATTCCTCGTTTGTAGGACCTTTGTTGCTGCCCGCCGAGCTTGCGGCATCATAACCGTCGCCGGCATTTGAAGGACGCCCCCAGAAATATTTATCACTGGAAAACACCTGCCCTACATTGGCAGCACCAACCACCTTGCCGTTCAGCATCACTGTTTCAGCATTACCGCCCTCTCCCGGAGCAGCCACTTGCGCAAACAACCAGAGGACCAACACATAACAAAGTCCCAAAACCATACCAAATGCTATTGTAATTCTCAATGATTTCCACAAATTTTTCATCGCTCTATCGTTTTAATTAACAGAATAAACCTACTACCAAATCAATCAACTTAATGCCTACGAAAGGAACAATCAAACCTCCAATGCCATAAATAAGCAAATTGCGACGAAGCAGCGCACTTGCGCCAATCGGCTTATAGGCCACCCCCTTCAAGGCCAACGGGATAAGAATCGGAATGATAATGGCGTTGAAAATAACTGCCGACAGAATGGCGCTCTCCGGACTGTGGAGCCCCATGATATTGAGAGCGGCCAACTGAGGAACAGTAGACATGAACAATGCCGGAATGATGGCAAAATATTTTGCCACATCGTTGGCAATGGAAAACGTTGTCAACGTACCGCGAGTCATCAGCAGCTGTTTGCCGATTTCTACAATTTCAATCAACTTGGTCGGGTCGTTGTCAAGGTCTACCATATTTCCTGCCTCCTTCGCTGCCTGCGTACCGCTGTTCATGGCTACACCGACATCCGCCTGGGCCAGTGCCGGAGCGTCATTTGTGCCGTCACCCATCATTGCCACCAACTTACCGGCAGCCTGTTCTTTTCTAATGTAATTCATCTTGTCCTCCGGTTTTGCTTCCGCAATAAAGTCATCGACACCGGCTTTCTCCGCGATATATTTGGCAGTCAACGGATTATCACCTGTGACCATTACCGTTTTCACTCCCATCTTACGCAAACGTTCAAAACGCTCTTCGATTCCCGGTTTGATGATATCCTGCAATTCAATCACACCTGCCACTTTTTTATTGACACATACCACCAACGGAGTGCCGCCATTGCCGGAAATTTCAGCAATGATATCCACAACATCTTTCGGGAACTCATTTCCGGCCTTTTCCACGATATTGCGGATAGCTTCAAATGCGCCCTTGCGTATTTCCGTTCCATCCGGAAGGTTAATGCCCGAACATTTCGTTTCAGCCGTGAACTTTATCATCTGGGCACCTTCCACATTCAAATTACGCATACGCAAACCGCGCTCACGTCCAAGTTCAATAATCGACTTTCCTTCCGGTGTTTCGTCGGCAACAGACGACAGCAGGCAGGTTTCCATAAATTTATTCTTATCTATGCCTTCTACCGGATAGAACTCGGTAGCTTTACGGTTACCGATGGTAATGGTACCGGTTTTATCAAGCAACAGGGTGTCGACATCTCCCGCCGTTTCAACAGCCTTTCCCGATTTGGTAATCACATTGGCACGCAATGCACGGTCCATGCCGGCAATACCGATTGCCGAAAGCAGACCGCCGATAGTTGTCGGTATCAGACAGACAAACAGAGAAAGAAAAGCAGCAATGGTGATAACCGTATTTGAATAGTCGGCAATCGGCTTCAATGTAATGCAAACGATAAGAAATACCAGCGTAAACACAGCCAGCAGAATGGTAAGTGCAATTTCATTGGGAGTCTTTTGACGGCTTGCCCCTTCCACCAAGGCTATCATCTTATCGAGAAAGTTTTCTCCGGGTTGGGTTGTCACCTTAACTACAATGCGATCCGACAGCACTTTTGTACCACCCGTTACAGAACTTTTATCGCCACCGGCTTCACGAATAACCGGAGCCGATTCGCCGGTAATGGCACTCTCGTCGATAGAAGCCAAACCTTCGATGATTTCACCGTCAGCAGGAATGACGTCGCCCGCTTCACATTCGAACACGTCACCTTTTTTCAAAATAGAACTGCTGACAATTTTGATTTCCCCGCCGTTCAATCTCAATTTGGCCGGAGTTTCTTCACGAGCTTTCCGCAGACTGTCGGCCTGAGCTTTACCGCGCGCTTCGGCAATGGCTTCAGCAAAATTGGCAAACAACAAGGTAACAAACAGTACGACAAACACGACAAGGTTATAAAGGAATGAACCTTGAGAATCGCTGAATGCCGAATATAGGGCGACAATGAGCATAAACAGAGTTGAGACCTCAACCGTAAACATAATGGCATTCTTTATCATGTATTTCGGATTGAGTTTCACGAATGACTGCTTCAAACTTTGCTTCAGCAAGTCCTTCTGAAAAAGCGAATGGTTATTACTATTTTTCATAATATATCTTTTAATAGCAATTACTTAATAATTAGAGAGAGAAGTGCTCGGCTAACGTACTCAGAGCATGAGCCGGGAAAAACGCCAGCGCAGCAATAATGACAATGACCGCAAAAGTCATGACGCCGAATGTGACCGTATCCGTTTTCAAAGTTCCGGCACTTTCCGGAATATACTTTTTGTTAGCCATGATACCCGCAATGGCAACCTGTCCGACAATCGGAATGAAACGGCTGACAATCAACACAATGCCACACGACACATTCCAGAACCATGTATTGTCGCCCAAACCTTCAAAACCGGAACCGTTGTTGGCGGCACAAGAGGTGAACTCATACAGCATTTCGCTCAACCCATGGAAACCGCTGTTGTTCAGCCAGCCCCCTTCGCTCGCCACAAATGTCGGAGCATACACATAAAGATAGGCAGCCAAGGCTGTTCCGACCAGAATCACAAGAGGATGGAGCAACGCCACAATGGATGCAATCTTCATTTCCTTCGCCTCCACTTTGTGTCCCAGAAATTCAGGAGTACGTCCTACCATCAAACCGCTGATAAAAACGGCAATGATAATAAACGTGAAGTAGTTCATCCAACCGACACCTACGCCGCCAAACCAAGTGTTTGTCTGCATATTCAACATTTCTATCATACCCGACAACGGCATTGTGGAATCATGCATACCGTTTACCGAACCATTGGACGTGACTGTTGTCACCACACTCCAGAAACCGGTGGCACCTGCACCAAGGCGAACTTCCTTGCCTTCCATTGCTCCACCATCCTGAGCAATCCCCATTTCATCGATTCGCGGATTACCACCCATTTCCTGGGAAACATTGACAGCGACACCAATCAAGAAGGCAACCAGCATAACACAATAGATGCTGTATCCCAGCTTTCTGCGCTTCAGATAGAACCCGAACGCCAATACCATAGACATCGGAAGAATCAGAATTGAAAAACATTCCACCATATTGGACAGATAGGTAGGATTCTCCAACGGATGTGAGGAATTGACTCCGAAATATCCGCCGCCATTGGTTCCCAACTGCTTGATTGGAACAACTGCTGCGGCTGGACCTTGAGAAACATATTGGGTTGTCCCTTCCAGCGTTTCAATCTCCATTTTCCCGTCAAATCCCATTGGAACACCTTGGGTAATCAGAATAAAGCCGACAAGCAAGGACAGGGGAAGCAGAATTCGCGTGCAACTCAGCACAAGATATTTCCAGAAATTGCCGATAGTAGCAGTCGTCTTCTTACTAAAGGCTTTCATAATACCTGCCATTGCAGCCATGCCCGTTGCGGCAGTAACGAACTGGAACAGCATAATGACAAACAGTTGCGTGAAATAAGTCAGCCCCGTTTCTCCGCTATAATGCTGTTCGTTACAGTTCACCATAAAGGAAATACAGGTATTGAATGCCTGATGGGCCGTCTGTCCGAGATTTCCGTCAGGATTCAAAGGCAGATAACCCTGACAAACCAACAGAACCATACCCCAAACAAACCAGAACAGATTCAAAACCAGCAACGCTTTCAGGAATTGTTTCCAGTTCATTTCCTCTTCCGGATTAATGCCGGAAAAACGATAAATAAACTTTTCGACAGGGCGCATAAAGTCTGACCACACTTTTTCGCCTTTATAAACCTTTGCAATATAAATACCCAATGGATAGCTCAACACCACCATCAGAACAATCTGCGCAATTACACCTAATATTTCAGTGTCCATATCTTCAATTTTTTAAAACTTTTCCGGCTTGATCAGCACATAGCACAAATAGCAGAACATAATCAAACCGACAATAAACAATGCCGTGTACATAATTCTCTTTTTAATGTTACATTTTTTCTAACCAGTCTACAAACTTGAAGAAGAGGTAAAAGCAAGCCAAACCGCAAGCCATACATACCCAAAAACCGATTGTAAAAATCTCCATAAATCTTTCTTTTTAAGTTCAACATACGATTCACAGCCCCAATAAATACAAACAGCCTGCCAAACCTCGAAACAAGCGCACAGCACATTAAAAATCAACACAATAAATAAAACACGACGATAATAGGCATAAAAAAAGACCTTTCCAAAATGAAAAGGTCTTTCTATTTTGGCAAGATGCCATCCTATAGTTTAATCTTATATTCTTCTATTTTTCGATAGAGGGTAGTCAGTCCAATCTTTAACAGGCGGGCTGTTTCCGTTTTGTTGCCGCCGGTATATTTCAGCACCCGCAATATATGATTTTTCTCCACCGACGCCAGGTCGAAATCGGACGACGAGGTTACGGAACTGCCGCTTCCCAACTGAATGTCGACCGGCAAATCGTCGCGCGTAATGACACCGTCACAAACAATCAACGCACGTTCAATCACATTCTGCAATTCACGGACATTGCCGGGCCATGCATATTCCTGCATCAGTTCCAGACAATCGGGAGATATTGCCGAAACACTTCGCCCCATTTTGCCGCCCAGTTTCTCCATAAACCGTCGGGAAAGGAGTTCGATGTCTTCCTTCCGCTCACGCAACGGAGGCAACATTATCTGGAAAACCGACATACGGAAAAACAAGTCCTCACGGAATCTTCCCCTTTCGATCTCCTCTCTCAAATTCCGGTTAGTGGCGGAAATGACCCGCACGTCAACCTTCGTAGGTTTTGTATCGCCCACTTTCAGAAATTCGCCGGTTTCAAGCACACGCAGCAGTTTTGCCTGCAAGTCGAATTCCATTTCGCCAATTTCATCCAGGAATATTGTACCCTTATCAGCTTCTTCAAACAATCCTTTCTTGTCTTTCTGCGCCCCTGTAAAAGCACCTGCCTTATAGCCGAATATCTCACTCTCAAGCAATTCCTTGCTAAAGGCAGAACAGTTGATGGCAACAAAAGGCTTGTCCTTCCGCAAGCTTTCCTGATGGATGGCCTGAGCAAACACTTCTTTGCCTGTACCCGTTTCTCCGCACAGCAGCACAGACACGTCAGTGGCCGCTACCTTGCGCGCCATGGCTATGGCACGTTGCAGACAATGCGACTTACCGACAATCCCGTCGAACGACGTCACCTGACGCACACTTTTTACATCCGACTTCTTGACAATCTTTGCCTCATCCATTGCCCGGCTTACAATCGGAATAATTTTTCGGTTGTCGTCGCCTTTCACGATGTAGTCAAACGCACCGTTTTTTATTGCCTGTACCCCATCGGTGATGTTTCCGTGAGCCGTAAGCAGAATAATTTTCGAAGTCGGCGATATGACCAAGAGTTCTTTTACCATGTCAACACCGTTCCCGTCAGGAAGAAAGACATCGCATAAAACCACTTGCACATTATTCTTCTTCAACTGGACAATGCCGCTTTGGCGGTCTTTCGCCTGAAACACCTCATAGCCTTCAAGTTCCATAATGCGGCTCAAAAGCATTCGGATAGTAGGTTCGTCATCAATAATAAGAACTGAGTTGATTGTTTTTGTTGAAGTTGTCATATCAATAAACCGGCAGTCGGATAAAAATAAATCAATAACCAGATGCAAATATAGTGCTTTTTTCTTTTTTATAATCAACGGCCGGGAAGCGTCACCGAGAAATAAGGACTATGGGTATGCTCACGGAAAATGATTTCCTTCATTTTTTCTACCTGTTCCGGATATTTTGATGCCAAATCAACATCTTCGTGAAGATCGGTTGCCAAATTATACAGGTGAGGAACGCCTTTTTTCACAATCAATTTCCAGTCGCCCTGACGTACGGCAATCTGGTCGGTTTCATTAAATTCCCAATATAGGAAATCATGTTCCGCCTGTTTTCCTTTCCCGAGCAACGTTGGAGCGAATGAAATTCCATCAAAATAGTCGGTCTGCTTTTTCTTGTTGGAATACTTCTTCTCATAATTTTTTATTCCAATCAGTTCGCAGAATGTTGGCATGATATCGTAGAAAGCACAAATATGGTCGGAAACCGCACCGGCCTCAACCGTTCCGTTCCATCGCACAATGAAAGGAACACGGATACCGCCTTCGTGACACTGACGCTTCAACCCGCGCAGCTTCCCGTCGCGACCGAAAAATTCAGGGTCGGCACCACCTTCTTCGTGAGGGCCGTTATCGCTCGTAAAAATGACAAGCGTGTTTTCATCAAGTCCTTTTTTCTTGAGCATAGCCATAATCTCGCCCACATAAGCATCCAACCGCGTAATCATAGCCGCAAACTGAGCATGGGTATATACGACAGGATTATAGCGCGACCACTTCGAACCACCCCAAGTTTTGTCCTCAAAAAATTTCTTTTTATAGGCTTCTACAATGGAATCCTGCGGTTGGCAAAGCTCGGCATGCGGCAAAGTATAGGTAAAGATGCCGAAAAACGGGCGGTCGCCATTCTGACTGTCGAGCCATTTCAGGGCTTCGCGGTGAATCATGTCGGCAGAATATTGCGGACGCTTTTCATAACCGTCGCCATACATGGGATACTGAACGTTTTCCTCCATTGTCACACGCACGACAGCCGTATCGCCTGCCGCCTTGCTGTAGCGGTTCAGGAAATTCGGATAATACAGGTGTGCCTGAAACTGGCAGATATATCCATAGAACTCGTCAATGCCACGTTTGTCGGGCGTCGAAACCGACCCTTCGTAGCCGCCGGCCCACTTGCCGAACATGCCGGTAGTATAGCCGTTATCCTTCATAATCTCCGGCAAAATCACATGGTCGGGGTCGTATGGATGCTGACCGACAACGGAATAATCCTTATTTTCGCCATACATCACTGTCGGCACATTTTTCCAATATTCTTTATTGCCGCGCACTTCACCATGTCCGCTGTGCTGACCAGTCATAAAAGCGGCACGCGACGGAGCACTTACCGGACTGCCGGCATAAGCCTGGGTGAAACGCATTCCCTCCTGTGCCATCCGGTCGATGTTCGGTGTCTGAATATAGGGTTGTCCATAGCAACCGAGGTCGCCGTAACCCATATCGTCGCACATTATATATATTATATTGGGCTTTTTCGCCGCCATTCCTGCCGCTGTTCCCGCAAGCAGAAAAGCAGTCAGCGACAAGGGCATCATATTATTTTTCATTCTTTTGTCAGTTTTTGTTTTTAGACAACAGAGGGAAAGCACAAATGCCTTCCCTCTCTCTTTACCTTTATTTATAGAAAAGCATGTCGCCGGTTACGTTCTTGAACGATTCCTCTCCGGCATTGCGCAGACGCAGGCTGCCGTCGCCCCAATTGGAAGGCCAGCCGCCGATAATATGCCCCAGGAATACCAGCTTCACAGGATGCAAACCTTTTTCCAGCGCAACAGAAGTGTCGGCACGTGAATGACGCTTCACTTCGCCACGATTGTTCACCAATAGTTTGCCGTCGAGCCAAACTTCTTCCAGTTCTGAAGAAATATAATAAACTCCCGTTTCAGGGATTTCGATATATCCTTCCGCAACCGATGCAAACTGCTTCACACCACGCATTGACGGGCTACTCGGTTCCACCTTTACCATTTCCTTCGTTTCCTTTATGACTTGTGTCTTTTCCGGTTTCTTTCCTGAAGCCTTCAGCTCATCAACATTCAGATACATGCCATAAGTGACATTCATGTTCAGTCCCGGCTTTGCCCCATCGACTTTCACAGCGGGCGCAGCCTCCTGTTTTACCACTCCGATAGTGCGGACTCGGCTCATTTTGCCGGAAGGCAAAACAGAAGCAATTTTTATTGTTCCGTTTTCGCTAAATGCCAGCGGTTCCGTATATTCCGCAGAAGTAGCCGTCGGTTCCGAACCGTCGAGCGTATAGACCATCTTCACCGGACGGGAAGTTTTGAACGCTACAGAAACCGTATCCATAAACGCTACCGTATTGCAAGAGCCGTTCGGCTGTTCGGGCAGAGGAATGTGATAGTTGATGCCGTGGCCGTCAAGACGGACATAGGCATTGTTGATACGGCGTTCGAAATCGGCATAGTCCTTGCGGTCCGTTTTAGTCCAAGCCACTTCGGCCAAGGCAAGCGCACGCGGATAAGTCTGATATTCGCGGACTTCATTTGTATAAAGATATTCGCTCCACACATTGGCCTGCACACCCATCACAAAATGGTCCTTACCGATAGCTACCAGCGTGTCGGGAGTCGGATTGTAGTCATAAATCTTTTTCAATGAAGTATAGCCGCCAATCGAAACAGGCTCTATTTTCTTGTCGCCCTGATAGAAATCGAGATAAAGACCGTTTTTGCCCGGAGTCATAATCACGTTATGGTTCATCATTGCCGATGCAATACCGCCTTTTTCTCCTCGCCACGACATTACGGTAGCAGTCGGAGCAAGTCCGCCTTCCAGAATCTCATCCCAACCGATAATCTTCCGGCCATATTGAGCCAGGAATTTTTCGATGCGCTGAATGAAATAGCTTTGCAGCTTTTCTTCAGCCGAATGGTTCTTGTTGGCAAACAGTTTTTCTTCACGGATGCGTTTCTGACAGAGCGGACAGTCGGCCCAACTTGTTTTCGGACATTCGTCACCGCCGATATGGATATATTCGCTCGGGAAAAGTTCCATCACTTCCTTCAGCACATTTTCAAAAAACTCAAAGGTACTTTCCTTTCCTGCACACAGAACGATGTCCTCAACACCCCAGATATTGCGGACAACCCCCTGTTCGCCCTTGCACGACAATTCCGGATAAGCAGCAATCGCAGCCATTTCGTGACCCGGCATTTCGATTTCCGGTACCACTGTAATAAATCGTTCGGCTGCATATTCCACAATTTCCTTCACCTCTTCCTGCGTATAGTAGCCGCCATATTCATGGCCTTCGCCTTCAATACGCTTCGAACCGATTTCCGTCAATTTCGGGTATTTCTTGATTTCTATTCTCCAACCCTGGTCTTCCGTCAAGTGCCAGTGCATACGGTTGATTTTATACATCGCCATCACGTCAAGCTGCTTTTTCACCTCGTCGACTGTCATAAAATGGCGGCAAGGGTCGAAGTGAATACCGCGATACGCAAAACGAGGCTCGTCGGTAATGCTCACATAAGGAGCCGACCATTCGATACCGTCCACCTCTTCGCTGCTTTCAATTTCAGCCGGCAAGAGCTGCATGAAACTTTGCATACCGTAAAACAGTCCTTGCGGAGTTTTTGCCGTAACATCCACACCATTCTCCCCCACTTCCAGACGATAGCCTTCGCTGTTCATTTCCATTTGCGGGTCAAGTGTCAGACGGATGTCACCGCTATCCTCCACATCGAGGTCATAGCCGGTCGAGCATTCCATTTTTTCCACAAAATATTCAGCCACTTTCTTTGCTTCCGGAGCAGCCGCCCCGATTTTCGTGCTTCCTTTCAGAGAGAATTCCCCATTGCCGACAGTCAGACTGGCAGGGGCCGGAATCACGTTCACGCCTTCGTTGTAGGATTTTTTCTCGCCGCTTGCACCGCACGCAGTCATGCCAATAGCTACGACAGCACCGGCAAGCGCATTAAATAATTGGTCACTTTTCATTGTATTTCAGAATTTTAAGATAGTTTTGAGAGTTTACAAATATAATACAAATAACACACACTTCAAAATCCTCAATCCCCTACATAAAAAGTCCGCGCCAACTTTTGCAGTGACACGGACTTTTGTATAGCTATAAATCAAAGGAAACTATTATTTCTTTGCTTCCTTTTCGCGGATTTCTACACGGCGGATTTTGCCGCTGATGGTTTTCGGGAGTTCGTCGACAAATTCAACGACACGCGGATATTTATAAGGAGCGGTCGTACGTTTCACGTGATCCTGAATTTCCTTGATCAGTTCCTCGCCTGCCTTGTCCTTATAGGCCGGAGCCAAAACGATGGTGGCCTTCACCACCTGACCGCGGATTTCGTCGGGAACACCGGTAATGGCACATTCCACTACGGCCGGGTGAGTCATCAGCGCACTTTCCACTTCGAACGGACCGATACGGTAGCCCGACGACTTGATAACGTCGTCCTTACGGCCGATAAACCAGAAATAGCCATCCTCGTCGCGCCATGCCACGTCGCCCGTATGATAGATGCCATTGTTGTAGGCCTTTGCTGTCAGTTCCGGGTCACGGTAGTATTCCTTGAAAAGTCCCAGCGGACGGTGTCCTTCGGGCACACGCACCACGATTTCGCCCTGTTCGCCGTCTTCCGCCCAGCGGCCGTCGCTTGTCAACAAGTCGATGTCGTATTCCGGACCTTTCTTTCCCATTGAGCCCGGTTTCGGATTCAGCCAAGGATAAGTGGCGATAGTCAGCGTAGTTTCCGTTTGTCCGAAACCTTCCATCAGCTTGATGCCTGTAAGTTTCAGCCATTCGTCGTACACACTCGGGTTGAGCGCTTCGCCGGCAATCGTACAATATTTTAATGTAGAGATGTCGAATTTTGTCAAATCCTCACGGATAAGGAAACGGAACACGGTAGGAGGCGCACAGAACGACGTGATACCGTAGTTGTGAATCATGTGAAGTACATCCACGGGCTTGAATTTCTCAAAATCGTAGACAAATACGTTTGCTCCGGCTATCCATTGTCCGTAAAGTTTGCCCCACACGGCTTTTCCCCAACCAGTGTCGGCAAGTGTCAGGTGGAGGCTGTCCTCATGCAGATTATGCCAGAACGAACCGGTGATGATGTGTCCCAACGGATAAGTGAAATCGTGGGCCACCATTTTCGGCTGTCCTGTTGTTCCCGATGTGAAGTACATGAGCGAAATGTCGTCGTTCGTATTTGCCAGTTCCGGACGCACAAACGGAGCCGCTTCTTCACAACCCTTGTTGAAATCGAGCCATCCTTCCGGAATTTCCGGACCTGTAGAAATACAGTATTTCAATGTCGGACATTTCGGAAGAGCCGCCTTGATGTGATCAACCACAATATTGTCGCCTACAGCCACAATTGCCTTTATGTCGGCGGCATTGCAGCGGTACACAATATCTTTTTCCGTTAGCAAGTGAGTCGCAGGTATTGTCACAGCTCCAATTTTATGGAGTGCGATAATGGCAAACCAAAATTGGTAACGACGCTTCAGAATGAGCATCACCATATCGCCACGCCCTATTCCCAACGATTGGAAATAGGAAGCCGCCTTGTCGCTCTCGCGCTTGATGTCGGCAAACGTAAACTGAATTTTCTCGCCTTCTTCGTTTGTCCATAAAAGGGCTTTTTTGTCGGGATTCGTACGCGCCCACTCGTCTACCACGTCGTAACCGAAATTGAAATTTTCGGGAACGTTGACCTTAAAGTTGGCCATAAAATCCTCGTAAGAATCAAAATTCGCCTTTTGCAGAAATTTTTCTAACATCTTTATCTCTTTTGTTGTTGTTATTCCTTTAAATTTTCAAGAGTTTCCCAATCCCGCTTCCGAAACGGGACCTCGCTGGTTTTTATTTCAACACGGCCCAATTTGCCGTGGCATTCATCAGATAATGATGGCAATGAACTTGAGCGGAGTACCACCCAGCGCACGCATGCCGTGAGGGCGACGCGCGTCGAACATAATTGTATCGCCTTCGTGCAGCTCTATCACGTTGCCGCCGATATGCAGTTCCATGCAGCCCGACTCGATGTAGTTGAATTCCTGGCCGTCGTGCGAACTGAGGTTTACGGGGCGGTTGGCCGAATCCGGATCGACAGTAACCAGGAACGGCTCCATTGCACGGTTGGCAAATCCTGCCGCCAACGACTGATACTTGTACCAGTTGCGACGCTCTACGCTGACACCGCAACCCTTACGTGTGACAAAATAGCTGTTCATCTTCGGTTCCTCGCCGAACATCAGAGCCGTAATTTCAACTCCGAATACACGGGCTATGCGATGAAGCGTGCTGACAGGAATGTCGGCTTCCGCTGATTCAAATTTTTCATATAGTTCTTCGTCCACACTGCAAGCTGACGCCATTTCGGCAATCGTCAGCCCCAACGCGTCGCGCAAACCTTTAAGACGGTTTGCCACTTCTTCAATATGACTCATAGCGTTTCTTTTTTAATGGTTTTACACGTCCTTTCCTTAAGGACTCTCGCAAAATTAGAAAATAATTTTGCAGATTATAGCCAACTCGAGCAAAAAAATTACATAAGTTACTATATATTACACACTTGCGTCTTATGTGTGCAACACATTTTGGCAAGAAATGTGCAAAAAAACAATTGGGGCGACAAGTTTTCACAGCTGTTAACGCTTGCAAAACAAAAGGGAAAACGTAACTTTGCATCCATACATAAAAAATTCCCATATTTATGAATTTCTGGAATCTTATATCTTTGAAAAAACATCGCATCGGACTGCTGCCGCGCATTCTGATTGCCATCCTGCTGGGCATCGTGTTTGGAAGATATATGCCCGACTGGGCTGTAAGAATCTTTGCCACATTCAACGCTCTTTTCAACGAATTTCTCGGATTCATCATTCCGCTTATCATAGTGGGACTGGTTGTTCCTGCCATTGCCGACATCGGCCGTTCGGCAGGAAAAATGCTGCTCGTCACCACGCTTGTCGCCTATTGCGCAACCCTGTTTTCGGGATTTCTGTCATATTTCACCGGAGCAGCACTGTTTCCCGGCATGATTACGACAGGCGTACCGCTTGAGGAAGTGAGCCAAAGCAACAATGTCGAACCGTTTTTCACCATCGCCATCCCACCGCTGATGAACGTGATGACGGCCCTGTTCCTGGCGTTTACCGTCGGCATCGGACTGTCGCGCCTCTACACTACGGCACTGAAGGACGTGATGAACGACTTCAAGGAAATCGTGATGCGCACCATCGGGGCGGTCGTTCTGCCACTGTTGCCCATCTATATCTTCGGCATCTTCCTCAACATGACCTATTCGGGACAGGTGTTCACGGTGCTGGTTGTGTTCATAAAAATTATCGGTGTGATTTTCGGCCTTCATATTCTGCTGCTTCTGCTGCAATACAGCGTGGCAGGAATATTGGTCGGCCGCAATCCGCTGAAACTCTTGTGGCGCATGCTCCCCGCCTACTTTACGGCGCTCGGCACACAATCGTCGGCAGCCACGATTCCGGTCACGCTGGAACAGACCCGCCGCAACGGTGTTTCCGACCATATTGCCGGATTCGTCATTCCTCTCTGCGCCACCATCCATCTGTCGGGCAGCACACTGAAAATCGTTGCCTGCGCGCTGGCGCTGATGATCATGCAGGGCATGCCTTACGACTTCTCCCTGTTTGCCGGCTTTATATTCATGCTGGGTATCACGATGGTGGCGGCTCCGGGCGTACCTGGAGGAGCCATCATGGCATCGCTGGGCATTCTGAATTCCATGTTGGGCTTCGACAGCGCTTCGCAGGCACTGATGATAGCGCTCTATATTGCCATGGACAGTTTCGGAACAGCCTGCAACGTAACGGGCGACGGCGCCATCGCGCTTGTCATCGACCGCTTTATGGGAGATAAGGAACAAACCACTGCCGAACAGCCATGACCGACAAGCTGACACCGGAACAACGGCACAGGTGCATGTCGCGGATACGCAGCAAAAACACCCGACCGGAAATGCTGGTGCGCAAATTTCTTTTTGCTCACGGTTTCCGCTACCGCGTGAACGTACGTACCCTGCCAGGAACACCCGACATCGTGCTGCGGCGGTTCAAGACGGCGATTTTCATCAACGGATGTTTTTGGCACGGCCACGAAGGCTGCCGCTACTATGTGCTGCCGAAATCGAATGTGGAATTTTGGGAACGGAAAATTGAACGGAACCGCAACCGCGATGCAGCCAACCAGATGCGGCTACGGCTGATGGGTTGGTCGGTAGTACAGATTTGGGAGTGTCAGTTGAAACCGCGCAAACGCCGCGACACGATCGAGGGCCTGCTCTCGATTCTCAACCGCCAGGTGCTCCACACCTACGGCGAAAAGGAATACGACATAGCCGAACCCGCCGAACAAATCGCCGCCGAAGAAAAGACGGAATACAATAAGAAACAATAAAAAGAAATTTTGTATTCAGTCATGAAAAACAAAATATCTGGTATTACAAATCCGGATCTACATAAAAAATGGCCTTATGTAAACTAAACATAAAAACTATTCAAGCAAATCAGATTTATCCGACCTTAAGATTTCTAAAGTATATATTTGTAGTTAAATCTTTTTGATATTATACTTTTTTGCACTCATTAGTATATAAATCTTTTGATTTTTATCTATTTTTGCGAAAAGATACTTATGGCACATAGAATTACTATACCTCAACCTGACAATAATTACATTATCGGTAGTTCATTTAATGATTTATTTAAGGTAATTGCTGAAATGGAAAGTACTGAAGATGATGAAATTATCTGGGACTTTTCAAATGTCAGATTGTTGAACCCCTTTTTTCTATTACCACTTTGGCTATATAAACAGTCATGTGGTAAATTGATTACTTATTGTAATATGTCAAGTTCTTTGAATAGCTATTTGGGAGTTATTCATTTTGAGAATGGATTTGATACTGAAAAATGTGCCGATTTGGAATCTTCTTTAAATTCATACAGGTTTAAACGATATATACCTATTACAATTTTTCCATCAGGTATGGATAAAGTTGATTTTAAAAGTAAAGTAGAGAGTATCATAGGTAATATATTGAAAAACCAATTAAAAATAAAAGGGGATTTATTTGAAGCCGTTACATATTTGATATCTGAAGCTTGTGATAATATAACTGAACATTCACATTCTGATTTTGGTTATATATTTGCACAGTACTATAAAGATAAAGAATATATAGATATTTGTATAGCTGATAGAGGTATAACTATTTTAGGTAGTTATACAAATATAGGAATAGAAGAAATTAAAACAGATATTGATGCTTTAAAAAATGCGTGCATTGGTATCTCTACAAAAAACCTGGCAAAAGCCGAAAATAGAGGATATGGAATCATTACATCTAAAGAGATGCTTACAGATGGTTTGAATGGTGGATATTTTTTATTTTCAGGAGGTGCTTTTTACAGGAAAACGCAAAATGGAGAATCGTATGTCTCATTACCCGAAAATATAAGATGGGATGGAACTATAGTATTGCTTCGTATTCCTTATTGTCAAAATTTAGAGTTTAAATATTTAAATTATTTGGAGGTATAGGTATGGAAAAATTAATTATGTCTGAATTGATAGGCACGGAGCTAAGATCAAGAGCAGAAGCCAAAAAGGTTTTAGACTGGTTTAACTCCTATGCTAAAAATGATGTTGTCATAGACTATGTTGGCGTTCGTTTTATTTCTCGTTCTTTTGCTGATGAACTTTGTGGTATAATTGATGATATGAATAAATTATATCACATCTCAGAGATTGATCAAAATATTAATATTTCTACTACAATAACCATTGTTCGCAATGGACGAAAGAAGCCTAAGAATGTTAAATTAACAGGTGATACTGTAGAATTAACGGACATGAAAAGTCTATCTGAATTTCTCGCTACAATTTAATTAGTCTCTAATATATAGAAAAACGTGCTGTCATTCGTTTTTTTAATGACGGCACGTTTTTCTATATATTATTACAACAGTGACAAATGTAAAAACGGACCTAATCGATTTTCAATTCTCACCGAAGATACAAAATAATTTCACCCCAAACACTCATTAGATTACCAAACAAGGTTTGGCAGTTGAATACAAAGACAATGTCTACAAAATAGTCTTTATCGGATTAGGTTATCCATAACTTATAACCCATAGAAAACAAAAAAAGATTGCTCCCGCAATGAGAGCAATCTTTTTTGATGTATGTGTAAATAGATGAAATTATTTCACAAGAACTTTAGCAACATTGTTGCCGGCTTTTACAATGTAGAAACCTGCAGCTACGTTGATTGTTGTTGCACCTTCGGCTACATTTACATTAGCAACCAACTGACCGGCTGCGTTGTAAACACTTACCAAACCTGCTTCAGCAACATTCACTTCAATGCCATTTGCAACAGCTACAGCCTTGAATTCGTTTGCTACAGCATCGTTAACGCTGGAAGTTCCTGAAACAAAATAGAACATTGGATAATTTCCATTCTTTTCAGCAAGGAACTCCGGTGTTGTATTATACATCTTAAATGACATATAAGAATCTATTCCTTGTCCAGTTGCTACAATATTACCATTTTCTGATTTTGCAAAATTCCATACAAACGGATTTGCTTCTTGTGGTTTAAGATTTGTGAATTTACCAGATTGTATTAACGCAACATAAGTATTTTCGCTATTCTGAATAGTATAACCACCTTCTGTTTGTTTTACAACAAACAGCTCAGTTTCAGCCGGAGTATCTGTAGTCAAATCAAACTCCATTGCTCCAACATAATAATTGCTGATTACCTCATTCTTCATGATATAGCTCTTACCCGATTCCAAATCATTATAAGCAATTACATATTTACCTTCCTTTACACTTTCAACATTGATTTCTTCAAAAGGAATTACCTTGATTTCGTAGATTGCACTTGCTGGAGAGCTTGCGTCAAAACCTTCTTTTGTTGCCCATGTATTGATTTCATAGATGCCATTAGTTAATTGAATCGGTTCTGAATATTCCCGATCTTCACTAACACCTTCGCCATTATCAATAGTATAGAAAACCTTAGCGCCTTCTGTCTCACATGACAATCTCAATTCTTGAACATTAAAATATGTTCCGGAAGCCAAAGAGAATGTAGGAGTTGCAACTTGATTTGGATTGTTCTCTTTCAATACAACTGAAATTGATTCAATTTTTGTTGTATTTGAATTATCACCAAACACTACCTGTTGAGTATTCTCTGATGCAGTCCAATTTTTATTTTCAAGCGTTCCACTATCAGCACTTCCAAAATTTATAGTACCAACAAAATCAATCGATTCAATTAAATATCCATCCGGAGCAGTAACAGTCAATGTTCCTCCATTTTTATAAATTCGCCAGTCTTCTTCATAATACTTTGGTGCATTTGTCCCCCCTTTCGTTGCAACAAATGTAACATTATTATAAACTATCTCATATAAATCAACACCTCTATTCAAACCTTTATCAGTTCCATATTCTAAAATATTCAAACTAATATTCATCGGTTGTTCACCAATTTTTAGTGTGTATGTTTTAGACACTACCTCACTCTTTTCCAAACCTTCTTTTGTAGCCCATGCTTTGATTGTATATTCACCACTTTCGTTAAGTTCAATTGGAGCTTGATAAGCAGTTTCTACACCATCGTTGATTGTATAGAAGATAGATGCATCAGCAGTTGCACAAGAAAGAGCAATTGACTGAGTATTATAATATTCACCACCTTCTACTGAAAAGGTCGGAGTTGCAACTTGTGTTGGGTCTGCTTCCTCAGAATATATTACTACTTTTTGAACATACATAGCTTTTTTTACTTTACTGTTCAATACAAATGATATATTACCCGAAACAGGACCGCCTTCAAATGTATATACCTCTGGATCCTTATTGCTAAAATCTGTAGTTACACCCATTTGCACATCTCCAACATATGAAGATATACTTGCACTACCATCCTTCGCTACAGACAAAAAAACTTCAATTTTCTTTACATTATTAAATGTCTCCGCAGTTTGTAATGTAACACCGTCCATTACAGGATCACTTCCAGAACCTAACTGCACTCCTTTTGAGCCGTCAAAACCCAAATAACCCAACTCTTTATCAATAGTCCAAGTCAAATTATCAGAATTAATATTTACCCCAGAACTACCACTTTTAAAAGTAGACGTTGTCTTCACTTCTGCCGCATTTGCCACCATTCCCAATAGCGCAAACATCATTAATAAGTAAAATTTCTTCATAACTTGTTTATTTTATGGTTTATAGACGCAAATATAAAAATATTAATAACTATAACCAAATAAAAATCAACCGTATAGCATTTTGCCTTCTAAATAAATTAAAGCAGAGTCACCGTTTATGTTTACGCCTTGCCGGAAATGGCTCGCTGAACTATCGCTTTGCAAGCAAAACGTGCAATTTGCTTTCGAATTGTCGCCATGTAACAATTACATTAAATTTCCAAAACGAGAGAGAATGTCGTGGGATTTTTGTTTATTTCATGTATTCTGCTAATTTTGTTATTGCATTGCTACACAATACGAAAAACCTGACAATGAAACCTAAAAGAATCATACTTATACGCCATGGAGAGTCGGAAGCCAACGTCGACCGCTATCTGTTCGGACTGGTACCCGACTATACTATCGAACTTACCGAACGTGGCCGCGCTCAGGCTATTGAAGCCGGAAAAGCCTTACGACAACTGATTGGCGAGGAAACCGCCTATTTCTATGTGTCGCCCTTCTGGCGGGCACGCTCTACATTCGAGGGCATGGCAAAAGCACTCGAACGCCACAAGTTCGACTACCGCGAAGAGCCGCGCCTGCGCGAACAGGAATGGGGCTACCTGCGCTCGCCCGAGGAATTTGACCGCATCTGCAAGGAGCGCCGCGATTACGGCATCTTCTACTACCGTATTCCCGGAGGCGAAGCCGGAACGGATGTCTACGACCGCATCAACGACCTGCTGGGCAGCCTGTACCGCGATTTTGAGGAAACATCCTATCCCGACAATTGTGTGATGATTACCCACGGACTCACCATCCGCCTTTTCCTCATGCGCTTTTTTCATCTCACAGTCGAACAGTTTGAACAAATGATGTCGCCCGTCAACTGCGCCCTTGTCGTACTCGAACTCCACGACGATACCTACCGTCTTGCAACCCGAATGGAATACAGCGACGAGCCCCTGCGCTACTCCCGCCCCATACGGCTGGAATGAGAATTTTCGGACAGTAATTTTGAAATCTACAAAAATTCGCTATCTTTGTAGAAGATAGGAGGCGGCTCGGCATAGTTAAACCTGAAAAACTCGTTTTCATTTACCTCTGCTCTCGCCTTTCGCTATCTTTGTAGAAGATAGGAGGCGGCTCGGCATAGTTAAATCTGAAAAACTCGTTTTCATTTACCTCTGCTCTCGCCTTTCGCTATCTTTGTAAAAGTAGGATAGATTTTGACGCTATCCTTGAACAACTCCCTATTGACAGGAATTTTAGAGTGCAAACAACAAAAACAGTAAATATGAATACTTTCGTTTCAAAATGCATGGAAATTTTCCGTGACACAACCGTTCATTACCACAAGTTTGACAACATCGACGCGACTCCGGAAAATCCGTACGAACCGGGCACTATTGAAGATGTGCTTTTCCGCAAAAACTGGATTGATGCCGTGCAATGGCACATGGAAGACATCATCCGCGACCCGAACATCGACCCGGTGGAAGCATTGGCATTGAAACGCCGCATCGACAAGTCGAACCAGGACCGCACAGACCTGGTGGAAGATATCGACACTTATTTCCGCGAAAAATATAAGGACGTGAAACCGGCTGCCGACGCAACCATCAACACGGAAAGTCCGGCATGGGCCATCGACCGTCTTTCCATCCTCGCGCTGAAAATCTACCACATGCAACAGGAAGTGGAACGCACCGACGCCACTCCGGAACACATTGCCAAATGCCAGGCAAAACTCAATGTGCTTCTCGAACAGAATGTGGACCTCCCAACAGCTATCGGCCAACTTCTCGACGACATCGAAGCCGGAAAGAAATACATGAAGGTGTACCGTCAGATGAAAATGTACAACGACGCTGACACAAATCCAATTCTTTACGGAAAAAAATAAGCGACGCGTGAACAAACATCCGAAATACAGGAATGTTCTGGTAGCACGCTTCTCTGCGTTGGGCGATGTGGCAATGACCGTGCCGGTGGTCTATTCCGCCTGCCGGGCATTCCCGCAGACGCGTTTCGTGATGATAACCCAGCAGGTGGCTTCGTCGCTGTTTGTCAACCCGCCGGAAAATCTGGTGGTTATCGGTGTTGACGTGAAAGTGAAATATCACGGTCCGAAAGGACTGCTGAAACTGTTCCGCGAACTGCGTGCCGAATACGACATCGACGCATTTGTGGACCTTCACAGCGTAATCCGTACCCACATCCTCTCGCTCTACTGCCGCCTTTGGGGCGTGCCGGTGAAGCGAATCCGCAAAGGAAGGGGCGTGAAACGCGAACTGACCCGCCGCCACCACAAGCAGCTCCATCAGCTTTGCTCGTCGCGCGACCGCTATTTCGACGTGTTCCGCCGTTCCGGATTTGATTTCGGCGAAGCTTTCACTTCGCTATTCTCCACGCCTGTCGACCAGCAACAGTTTGCCGACATCACTCCGCCGAAAAAAGACGGCGAGACTTGGATAGCCATAGCCCCGTTTGCCAAACATGCGGGAAAAATCTACCCGACCGAAAAAATGGCCGAGGTAGTGGCAACGCTTGCCGCACGTCCTGCGACAAAAATATTTCTTTTCGGAGGCGGAGGCGACGAACAACTGAAACTCCGCGAATGGGCCAGACAGCACGACAACGTAATCTCGATGGCGGAAAAACGCCACGGCTTCCCAAAAGAGCTTGCCCTGTTGAGCTGCGTGGACGCCATGGTGTCGATGGACTCCGCCAACATGCATCTGGCTTCACTGGTACAGGTACCCGTTGTTTCCGTATGGGGTGCTACCCATCCGTTCTGCGGCTTTACCGGCTGGAAGCAGTCGCCCGACAATGCCGTGCAGCTCGACCTCGACTGCCGTCCCTGTTCCGTATTCGGCAACAAGCCGTGTTACCGCGGCGACTATCAGTGTCTTAACGGCATAACACCCGAAACCATCGTCCGCAAAGTGGAAACGGTGCTGCAACGCAAACGCAGATAATTCATCAAAAATATCATAGATTTAATGTAACTTTGCCGACAGACATTGCCGGCAATTTTTACATTTACTCCAACGGCATAGAAAAAAGCATACAGATGACAGAAGATTTCGACATAAGAGCCAGCCGACTGGACTGCGACCGGGACTTCGAAAGAGCCCTGCGTCCGCTCACATTCGACGACTTCAACGGACAGGAAAAAATAATCGAAAACCTGCGTATTTTCGTGCAGGCGGCAAAGATGCGTGGCGAAGCACTCGACCACACGCTCCTCTACGGCCCTCCGGGACTGGGAAAAACCACCCTCAGCAACATCATGGCGAATGAACTCGGCGTGGGTTTCAAAGTCACATCCGGACCGGTGCTCGACAAGCCGGGCGACCTTGCCGGAGTGCTGACTTCTCTGGAAGAAAACGACGTGCTCTTCATCGATGAAATCCACCGCCTCAATCCGGTTGTGGAAGAATATCTCTATTCGGCTATGGAGGACTACCGCATCGACATCATGATTGACAAAGGCCCGGGAGCACGTTCCGTTCAGCTCAACCTGTCGCCGTTCACGTTGATTGGTGCCACTACCCGAAGCGGACTGCTCACACCTCCGCTCCGCGCACGCTTCGGCATCAACTGCCACCTTGAATATTACGACCATGCCGTGCTCGGAAACATCGTTCTGCGCTCGGCACGCCTGCTCAACGTGGAATGCACGAGCGAAGCAGCCGGAGAAATCGCCATGCGCAGCCGCGGTACGCCCCGTGTAGCAAACGCCCTTCTCCGCCGCGTACGCGACTTTGCACAGGTGAAAGGCTCCGGACGGATTGACACCGAAATCGCCCGTTATGCCCTCGAGGCCCTCAACATTGACCGCTACGGGCTTGACGAAATCGACAACAAGATTCTGACCACCATCATAGACAAGTTCAACGGCGGCCCGGTCGGTCTGACTACAATTGCCACCGCCCTCGGCGAAGATGCGGAAACTGTCGAAGAAGTGTACGAGCCGTTCCTCATTAAAGAAGGTTTCATCAAGCGCACACCCCGCGGACGGGAAGTCACCCATCTTGCCTACTCCCATTTGAACAGAAATCCGCACGCCACCCAAGGCGGGCTGTTCTAACGGCTATCAGGCAAACGGTTTTCAGCACAAAGAGGACATCCGCACGCTATCGCTTCACCACCTATCCTTTTATATGGTCGAAGCCTTTCCCATATACGCCTATCACGGCACTTTGCGACACGAAAGCATTGGGATCGATTTCCTTAATCATTTGGAACACAGTGTATGATTCACGGCGTTTGGTAAGCACAAACATCATTTTGACGTCTGCGCCGGTATAGGCTCCCGTACCGTCGATAATGGTCACTCCACGATGCAGCTCATAGTTGATGCGTTTGGATATTTCGAGATATTTGGCAGAGATGATGATAAACTGCACGGAACTGCGCTTCATGTTTATCACCACATCAATGGTATAGCTGCACACGCACAACGTCACGTACCCATAGAGCACGCGTTCCCAGTCGAGCAGCACAAAATAGCTGCTGGTGATGATAATGAGGTCACAAATGAGAATGATGGTTCCAAACGTGATTTCCCGGTATTTGTTGACAATGGCAGCAATGATGTCGGTACCGCCCATACTGCCGTTCGACGACAAAGCAAAGCCCACGCCCGCACCACACAGCGAACCGCCAAGAATGGTAGCCATGAACGGTTGGTTTTTCAGCAGTTCAATGCCTTCCGTAAAATGTTGCAGCACAGAAAGGAATAACGTAAGGGCAAACACGGAATAGATGGTTTTCAGGCAAAAGCGGAAACCCAGTACTTTCAATGCCACTATCAACAGAAGAAAATTGATGGCGAAATAGACATATTGCACATGGATTCCTGTGGCAAAATATACAATGGACGCAATGCCCGGCACCCCGCCCGTAGTGATGTCGTTGGGAAGGAGGAACACTGTCCAACCAATACCATAGAGAATGACTCCCAGCGTCAATCCCAAATAATCACGTGCAATGCTGTACTTATACTGTTTTCCGAACGTTTCTTCGGCAACTGTCTTATTTTTCATAGCATGAACTCAAGAAAAAAGGTTTCAATATATTTTAATGTAGTGAAAGTCGAAAGCAGAAAACCAAACTTGTTTGAGCTTTATGCTAAGACGCATCCTACATTATACAAATGTAGTGAAAGTCGAAGGCAGAAAACCAAACTTGTTTGAGCTTTATGCTAAGACGCATCCTACATTATACAAATGTAGTAAAATTTTCAAACAGCCCTCCTTTCTCCCTGATTTATTTTCTCTCTATCAATAAAAATAAAACAACTTCCCTCAAATACAAATTGCAACATCACATGACTTTCATATGAGAATTATGCAGCAATTTCACCTGATTTGTGATGAAAAATTGTGTTTTACAACACATTTTCTCGTTAAACGTTAAAATTACAAATGTTAAATTTTAACATATAAAACACTTTTATATCTAATATATATTCAATAAAGAATCGGCATGATTACAAATCCAAACGACACCACTTTTCGCATTCTTATACTCAAAACGACACAAACCAACCCCAAAACAGTAGAAATTTGATAGCAAAACTATCATTTATTCTCCAAAAAGACTAATCACAGAGCAAATTGCCATATCCGGCCATAACACAATCCCCCGTAATATCTCTTCTTTTTAGGCATACACAAAAATCTGTAAGACAACCACATTAATATCAAAAAATAGGGAAAATACAAGCAGAATGTTAACGTTTAATGTTTTTTTGTTCCATATTGATTTATATTGTAATTTTGCAACATCACTTTTTGGCAAAGTGTAAAGTCTTCCGTGAGCGAAGAATAGAAAGAAAGCTACAATTAATAAATCTACAATAATTTTTATTCATTAATAATTAAAACAAGTAATTTAAGGATGAAAAAGCTGTTTTTACTACTAATGACGACTTGCTTTTTGTCTGTATCGGCGTTGGCAGAACGCGTAGTAACAGGACAAGTCGTTTACGAAGCAGACGGTGAACCATTGATTGGTGCGACCGTATTGCCTGTTGGAGGTGGTAATGGTGCGGCTACCGATTATGACGGTAACTTCACAATCACATTGCCTGATGGTGTAACTTCAATCACTGTATCTTATGTCGGTATGACATCAAAGACAGTAGAAGCCACCGACAATATGATTATCAAATTAACTGACAATTCTACCGAACTGGAAGAAGTTGTCGTTACAGCTTTCGGTATGAAGCGTGAACGCAAGGCATTGGGTTATGCAGTACAGGACCTGAAAGCCGACGACTTGAACACTAAAGGTGCTACCGACCTTGCCAATGCAATTCAAGGTAAAGTATCGGGTGTTGATATCCGTCCGTCATCTGGTATGCCGGGTGCATCAACCAACATCGTTATCCGTGGTGCCCGTTCGTTCGAAGGTTCCAACCAGCCGCTGTATGTCATCGACGGTATGCCGGTCAATACAGAATCCGACTTCCGTAATAGCGCAAATACTACAGTATCCGGAACAACATACTCACAACGTAGCATCGATATCAACCCGGAGGACATCGAGTCTATCAACGTGTTGAAAGGTCAGGCAGCTGCCGCCCTTTACGGTATCCGTGCATCAAACGGTGTGATTGTCATCACAACAAAACGTGGTTCTCAAGAACAAGGCAAACCAAGAGTAACCGTAACAACAAGCATGAGCGCCGACCTCGTTTCACGTCCGTTCAAACATCAGACAGAATACGCACAGGGTTCAAACGGTCTGTACGCACCGTCAAGCTCTTCAACTTGGGGTCCGAAAATCAGCGAACTTCCTAACGACCCGACTTACGGTGGTAACGTTGCCAACAAATACAATGGCGGCGACACTCAGAAATATGCCGGAATGTACTACAACCCGACATACGCAGCAGCCGGCTACGGTGACGGTTCAGGCTGGGTTGTTCCTACTGTTCACGACAACGTGAGCGATTTCTTCAACACGGGTTTCACTGAAAACACAACTGTCAACCTGTCACAGAATCTTGGAAAAGCCACATATTCATTCAGCTTGAGCAACGCTCACCAGGACGGTGTAGTACCTTCTACAGGTCTCGAACGTTGGGGTGCACGCGGCTTGGTTGACTGGACAATCAACGATCAATGGAAATCAGGCTTCTCTGTCAACTATACAAGCACGAAAGTGAACACAGCTCCTGGTGGTAACTCAGGTATCATGAACGTGGTTTACTCAGCTCCAGCTGAATACGACCTCGCAGGCGTACCTTATCACATGCCGGGAAAACCAGAAGTGCAGACACTGTTCCGCAGCACTTCATTCAACAACCCTTACTGGTGGGCTGCCAACAACGAATACATGCAGCACACAAACCGAGTATTCGGTAATGCATACCTCGAATATCGTCCGAAAATCAACTGGAGCGAAGATTTCGACTTCTACATCCGCGAACAAGCCGGTCTCGATGTTTATACGAACGACAACAGCGAAGTTGACGAATACGGTTCAGCAAGCTACAGCAAAGGAAACATACTGAACCAAGGACGTACAAACAATACGTTTAATAATTTGATTACAGCCAACTTCTCAGGCCGTTTCGGTGCTGACAAGGAATGGGCATTGGACATAATGGTTGGTAACGAAGTAAACCACCAGCAGTATCGTGACTGGTACTACACCGGTACAGGCTTCAACTTCTACGGTATGCCGGTTATCGGAAACGCAACTTCTTACACATCGCAAGAAGCTACATACGCAGAACGTACAGTAGGTATCTTCGGAAGTGCAAACCTTTCTTGGAGAGATATGCTTTACTTGTCAGTGACAGGACGTAACGACTGGTTGTCATCCATGCCGCGCAATTCACGCAGCTTCTTCTACCCGTCAGTATCTTTGTCATGGATTTTCACTCAGCTTCCGGCATTCAACAACAACGAAGTGCTTTCATTGGGTAAACTCCGTACATCATTCGCACAGGTTGGTCAAGCCGGCGGATACATGGATAACTACTATTACACTCCAATCTACAGCAGCGGTATGTATATGGGTAACCCCGTTCAATATCCGTTCAACGGCATCAGTACATACGTTCCTTACTGGCGTGCATACGATGAAAACCTGAAACCTCAGAACACGTTGAATGTGGAAGCCGGTATCGACTTGAGCTTCTTCCACGACCGTCTCCGTCTTGACTATACTTACAGCTATCAGGACGTAACAGACCAGATTATGAACGTGCCTCAGGCCGGTTCAAGCGGTTACCAGTCAATGTTGACCAACGGCGGTGAAATCGTAACCAACTCTCACGAAATCAACTTGAGCGCAACCATCTTCCAAAACAAGGACTGGACAGTGGACTTCGGTGCATCGTTCACAAAAATCCACAACTACGTTAAGTCACTTGCCAACGGTGTTGAATCCATCATGCTCGGCGGTTACCAGACTCCGCAAATCCGTGCCCAAGCCGGTGCAACCTATCCGATTATCTACGGTATCGGTTACCAGCGTGACCCGCAAGGACGTATCATTCTCGACAATGAAACATTCCTTCCGAAAGCAACAGCAGGCGACATCAACCTCGGAAGCTGTTCTCCGGACTTCAACATGGGCTTCAATATGAACATCCGTTACAAGCGTGTTTCTTTGGCTACAACATGGAGCTGGCAACAGGGCGGTTTGATGTACCACGGTACAAGAAACGTGTTGAACCTGTTCGGTGCGACACAGGAAACAGCCGACGCACGTAACAACGGCGGTGTAACTGTAACAGGTGTTATTAACACAGGTACAGCCGAAAACCCGGTTTACGAAGAAGTGACAAAGAAAGTTGACGCACAAAGCTACTACATGACTGTAGGCGACATCGCAGAAGCTGGCGTTTACGACACAAGCTACTTGAAGATGCGTGACTTGACGCTGACTTACGACCTTCCGAAACTTGGCGGTCTTGACATCAGCGTATATGGTTTCGCCCGCAACGTACTCGTTTGGGCAAGCATGCCGGAGTTTGACCCGGAATCATCACTGGGTAACAACAACTCAGGCGGTTACTTCGAAAACTACTCAGTACCGCAGACAATGAGCTTCGGCGGTGGTCTTAAATTGTCGTTCTAATAACCGTTTTTAAACTTGAGAAAAATGAAAAAATATATAGTATTCGCATTTGCGGCTTTGTCCCTGGCTATGACTTCCTGTACGGAGGACATCATGGACAATATCAACAAAAGACCCGACAACCCGTCGGATGAACTCATCAGCCCGAGCCTCCAGATTACTGACGGTATCATGGCTACCGGCTTCACTACATCAAGCGGAGTTATGGCATTCTACGCCTCTTCATACACTGAACAGTTTGTAGGCGTAGGCGGAAACCAGCTGATGAACGCAGAACTCCGTAACGTATCACAGACTGCAAGCTCCAGCACATTCAACAATGAATGGAACGGAACCTATTCAAATATCCTCAACCTGAAACTTGCTCTTGCAAAGGCACAGCCGGGCGGAAAATATGAGAATGAGGTTGATGTCCGCGGTATGATTAAAATGATGCTTGCGCTCAACTACGGTATCATGACCGACATGTTCGGCGACATCCCTTGCTCGGAAGCCGGAGTGAAAGGCATTCCACAGCCGAAAGTTGACAAACAGGAAGCTATCTATACTGAAATCTTCACATTGATTGACGGCGCACTTGCCGACTTCAAGGAAGCACAGGAAAAAAGTATTGCTTTCGCAGGTTCACAGGACCTTCTTTATAAAGGTGACGTGAAGAAATGGGAAGCATTTGCCTATGCATTGAAAGCACGCTACAAACTCCACCTCGTGAAGGTGAACTCAGCAGCTGCAGGCGAAGCTCTTGCCGCTGCCGAAAAAGCAAAAGAACTCGGCTTCGAAGGTGCTGACATCACAGGCTTCACCTCCTACGCTTCTTCAGCTTCTAACCCATGGGCTGCCTTCTGGAACGACCGTAACTACAATGCGGCATCAAAAACAGTTGACGACCTTCTTGCTGAACGCAACGACCCGCGCCGTGCAGTTTACTCTGCCGCTTGGGAATATGACGGCAAAGTTCTTGCAACAGCCGTTGCTACTCCGGGTAAGGAAGAAGATGCACGTTTGGTTTACGGTACAAGCGAAGGTGAAGGTTTCGCAGTTCCTGCATGGTTGAACACCTACACTTATCCGAAAGCAGAATCAGCTTCTATCCACCTGTTGAGCAAGTCTGAACTCTACTTCATCCTTGCCGAACTGAAAGTACGCAACAGCGCTGAATACAAGGAAGACTTGACAACAGCCGTTGAAGCATCATTCGCCGACTACGGACAATTCGGCATCGAAGTTACTGGAACAGCTGCCGACTATGTAGCATCATTGGACAGCAAACTTTCTGCCAACGCACTGAAAGAAGTGATGATTCAGAAATACCTGTCACAATGCCGCGACGAACAATTGGAAACCTACAACGACTTGCGCCGTATGAAAGCTCTCGGCGAAGCTGACAGCTATGTGGCAATGACCAATCCAAAGAACACTCAGAGCGGAGAAAACCGCTGGCCGGTACGTCTGCCTTACGGTAACAGCGACGTAATTGCCAACCCGAACGTTAAAGCGCTCTATGGCGACGGCATGTATGTGTTCTCAGAAAATATCTGGTGGGCAGGCGGCACACGCTAAACAAGTTACTTCTTGTTAATCTACATAAACCCATATCGGGGAAAACATCGTCAGCCGGGACAAAACAGTCCCGGCTGACTTGTTTATATACCGCTTTCATTTTTCATAAGATAAGAGATATGACAACAGATTGTTAAGAATTATTATAAATCATAAACTGATTTTTGATTGTGTGGGAAATTTGTATCTTTGCAAAAAAGAACACAAAATGCGTCCAGAGTGAAACTAAAGGGCTGCTATGCTGTGAAAAATGATAATAAAGCGAATTTTTAAAACTAACATAAACACCTTATGAACTCCCTGAAGACCTTTTTCATGGCGGCTTGTGCCATGATTCTCGCATTCTCAATGAATGCCCAAATCAAAGTCGGGGCAGAAATGACCGACGAGTACATTCCCTTACTGAAAGGCAAGAAAGTGGCTTTGCTCAGCAACCACACCGGTATGGTAGGCAACGAGCATGTGCTTGACGTAATGCTGCGCAAGGGCATAAACGTAACCACTATCTTCTCTCCGGAACACGGCTTCCGCGGAACTGCCGATGCCGGCGAACATGTGGCAAGCAGCGTTGACAGCAAAACCGGAATTCCTATCGCTTCGCTTTACGACGGCAAAAAGCGTGAGCCGAAAAAAGAAGTAATGGATCAGATTGACATTATCGTTACCGACATTCAGGACGTCGGTCTGCGTTTCTATACTTACTATTGTACAATGATTGACCTGATGAACGCTGCTGCCAAATACGGCAAAAGCTTCATGGTGCTCGACCGTCCGAACCCTAACGGAATGTATGTCGACGGCCCGATTCTTGACATGAAATACGAATCAGGTGTAGGACGTCTGCCTATCCCGGTGGTTCACGGTCTGACAATGGGTGAAATTGCTACTATGGCAAACGGCGAAGGCTGGTTGAAGGACGGCAAGAAAGTGCCTTTGACAGTCATCAAATGCCAAGGCTATACACATCAGAGCCGCTATGAGCTTCCGATTGCTCCGTCGCCCAACCTTCCGAACATGCACGCCATCTACCTCTATCCGTCAACCTGCTATTTCGAAGCTACTCCGGTGAGCCTCGGCCGCGGTACTGACAAGCCGTTCCAGGTTTACGGTCACCCGAACATGATTGGCTATGACTTCTCATTCACTCCGCGCAGCGTGCCGGGAGCCAAAAACCCGCCGCAACTCAACAAAAAATGCTATGGTGTAGACCTCAGCAATTTGAGCGACGAGGAAATCATTGCCAAAGGCATCAACCTTGAATACGTCATCGACGCATACAACAACCTCAACCTCGACGATCATTTCTTCCGTCCGTTCTTCGAACTGCTCATTGGCAACGGCGAAGTACGCAAGATGATCAAGAAAGGAATGTCGGCCGACGAAATCAAGGCTACATGGAAAGACGACGTTGAAAAATTCAAGAAACAACGCAAACCTTATCTGCTTTACGCAGAATAACAAAACATAAAAGCCGAAAGCTGTTCTCCAAATTGGAGAGCGGTTTTCGGCTTCATGCAAAATAAAAACTTTAAACAGCAAACATTATGACTACTGCTTGGATTGTATTAGCTACAATCGCATTCTATTTCGTACTATTGTTCATCATTTCCTGGATTACCGGCCGCAAGACCGACAATGCAGGATTTTTCACAGGCAACCGCAAGTCGCCTTGGTATATGGTAGCTGTCGCCATGATTGGTGCCAGCATTTCGGGTGTAACCTTCATCTCCGTTCCGGGAGCCGTGCTCGCCGGAGGCTATTCCTACATGCAGATGGTGCTGGGCTTCTTCGTGGGCTCCATCATTGTGGCACTGGTTCTGATTCCGATGTTCTACAAGATGAACCTGATGAGTATCTACGGCTACCTCGAAAACCGTTTCGGACTCGCATCCTACCGCACAGGCGCATGGTTCTTCTTCGTGTCGAAAATGCTCGGCGCATCTGTCCGCTTCTTCGTCGTATGCGTAGTGCTTCAGACATTGGTATTCGAACCGCTCAACATGCCGTTTACGTTGAACGTCATCCTCACCGTAGCCCTTATCTGGCTCTACTCCTTCCAGGGCGGCGTTAAATCGCTTATCTGGACCGACTCGTTGAAAACGTTCTGTCTTGTTGTTTCAGTGGTAAGCTGTATCATCTTCATCGGCAAGAGCCTCGGACTGGGCATTTTCGAAATGCCGTCGGCCGTTGCCGCTCACCCAACCAGCCAGATTTTCTTCTTTGAAGACTTCAACGACGGCCGCTATTTCTGGAAACAGTTCATTGCCGGTGTATTCATGGTAATCGCCACTACCGGTCTTGACCAGGACCTCATGCAGCGCACTCTGAGCTGCAAGAACTTCCGCGAATCGCAGAAAAACATGATTGTCAGCTCGTTCGTTCAGATTTTCGTTATCGGCCTGTTCCTTGTACTGGGAACACTCCTTTACATGTATGCCGGCGACAACCTTCCGATGAAGGACGGTAAAGTTGTGGGCGACGCTCTCTTCGGCGAAATAGCATGGAGCGAAGGCTTCCCCGTATTTATCGGCATTATCTTCATCATCGGTCTGATTGCCGCAGCCTACTCGGCAGCCGGCTCTGCACTCACCGCCCTGACTACTTCGTTTACTGTCGACATCCTCAAGGCAACGGAAAAACAGAGCGACAAGGACCTTACGCTTACCCGCAAGCTGGTACACATCATCATGTCACTGCTGATGGTACTCGTCATTGTCGTGTTTTACGAACTGAACGATGACAGCGCCATCAACGCCGTTTACAGCCTTGCAGCCTACACCTACGGTCCGATTCTCGGTATGTTCGTGTTCGGTCTGGCAACGAAAAAGGCAGTCAACGACCGCTGGGTACCGGTAGTATGTGTGCTTTCTCCGATAATCTGCTACATCCTGCAATCGAACAGCGAAGCATGGTTCAACGGCTATCAAATCAGCTTTGAGCTTTTGATTATCAATGCTCTGGTAACCGTTCTCGGACTTTGCCTGCTTATCAAGAGAAAATAAAATTCTGTATAAATAAAAGTGAACTGACATGGCACGCGGCCTTCTGAACAAATACATCTGGATACTCGACACCATACAGCGTTATGGCAGAATTTCGCGCAAGGAACTCTGCCGGCTATGGCTCAATTCCAATGTATCGGGCGGAGAGCCGCTTGCCCGTCGCACTTTCTACAACTACCGGCAGGGAATTGAAGAGCTGTTCAACATCAATATCGGCTACAGCAACTCCACGTTTGAGTATTATATCGAAAACGAGGGCGACACCGGAAGCCTGAGCAGCTGGCTCATCAATTCCATGTCAATCAACGGTATGCTTTCCGACGCCAAGGACATTTCCGAACGGGTGATGCTCGAAGAAGTGCCTTCGGCGCGCAATTATCTGCCGACCGTCATCGAAGCGCTGAAAACATCGCGCAAAATCCGTTTCTCCTACACGCCGTTCTATCGTGTCAATGCAACCGACGGAATTGTGCTTGAACCTTATTTCGTGCGGATTTTCAAGCAACGATGGTATGTAATCGGCTATAATACGGCCGACAAAAAAATCAAGACCTATTCGCTGGACCGTTTCAACGACATCAGCATTACCGACGAGACGTTCCTGATGCCCGACTTGCGCGTAAACGACTTTTTCCGCAACTATTTCGGCATCATCACCAGCGGTTCGGAAGTGAAGGACATCGTGCTCCGCGTAAAGAGCGAACAGGCAAAATATTTCCGTGCCCTGCCGCTTCACCATTCACAGCGTGAGGAAATATACGACGGCTACTCGCTGTTTTACTACCGCATGTTCATCACCTACGACTTCGTGCAGGAACTGCTGTCACACGGCGACTCTATTACGGTCATATCTCCCGTCGAACTGAAAGCCATCATTGTCGACCAGCTGAAAAAAACGCTACAAAACTACGAACAATCCAAATGAAACATCTTTTCGCATGGCTCGCATTGTCGCTGCTTGCTCTGACTGCTACGGCCCAGAACAGCACACTGCGACTGATGAGCTATAACATTCACAACGGTATCGGCATGGACCGCATTACCGACTATACACGTATTTCCGACGTCATCAACAACGTAAAACCCGACATAGTTGCCATACAGGAAGCCGACAGCGTGACAACCCGCAGCAAAGGGACTGACGTGATGCTGGAACTTGGCAAGCAGACAGGCATGCGCCACTATTTTTCGCGTGCCATCGATTTTGCCGGAGGTTCCTACGGCATCGGTCTGCTGAGCCGTGAAGAACCACTGAGCCTGACAAGCCGACCGCTGCCCGGAACAGAAGAAGCACGCACCATGCTTGTTGCCGAATTCAAGGACTATGTGGTGATATGCGCACATCTGTCGCTTACGGAAGCCGACCGCATGACTTCGGCCGACATACTGGGTGAAGAAGCCGCCAAATGGAACAAACCCGTATTTCTTGCCGGCGACTGGAATATGAAACCCGACTCCAAGCCCATGGAGAAAATAAAGAAACACTTTACTCCGCTGAACAATATGGAGTTGCTTACATTCCCGGCGGACAAGCCCGACCGCTGCATCGACTATATCTCGGTAGACAACCGCCATAAAAAATCGACAGCACTGAAAACATTCGAAGTCATTGACGAACGCATGGCATCCGACCACCGCCCTATCGTCGCTGACATCGAACTGAAATGATAAAGACAACAATCGACTTAAATCACCACCTCCTACCTCCCAAAAGGCAGGAGGTTTTGTTTTTACGACTAATTTACCAGTAAAACCCACCATTTCAACTTCTTTTCAACGTTCTCATCATTCAATAATTTTCTATCTTTGCAATCTGTCGGAAGTTGTCCGGCACAAATTCAATTACAAGAAAATGACAAAAAAAGTTTTGGTAACCGGTGCCGGAGGATTTATCGGCGGTTTCATCGTAGAAGAAGCTCTCAAAAGAGGTTATGACGTATGGGCAGCCGTACGCGCCACTACCTCACGCAAATATTTAACTGACAGCAGAATCCATTTCATTGAATTGGATTTTACCGATGCCGGGAAATTAACGGCGGCACTGCGTACGGCAGTGGAAGAACAGGGCAAATGGGACTACATTGTCCACAATCTGGGTGCCACGAAATGTGCCAACTTCGCGGACTTCAACACCATCAACCACGAATATCTGAAACGCTTCATTGAAGCGCTGCGCACAATTGATGCCGTTCCAGAAGGATTTCTGATGATGAGCACAATGGGCGTGATGGGTGTGGGCGACGAAAAGAACTACACGCCGTTCACCGAACGGATGATTCCCATGCCCAACACCAAATACGGACTTTCAAAACTCAAGTCGGAAACCTATCTGCAAATGCAAAGCGACATACCTTACATCGCGTTCCGCCCAACAGGTGTCTACGGTCCGCGCGAAGGCGACTATTACCTGATGATAAAATCCATAGCCAAAGGTTTTGACTTCAGCGTAGGCTTCCGCCGCCAGACACTGACCTTCATCTATGTCAAGGACCTCGTGGCAGCCGTGTTCGACGCTCTCGAATCGGGCGTGCGCCGCAAATCCTACCTGATTGCCGACAACGGCATTTACTCGCAAAAGGAATTCCGCAACATCGTCAAATCGCTGTTAGGCAAGAAATTCGTACTGCCGGTCATTGTTCCGATATGGATGCTGAAAATAGCCTGCACCATAGCAGAAAAGGTAGCCGTGGCACGAATGAAGGTAAGTACGCTGAACCGCGACAAATTCAAAATTCTGAAACAACGCAACTGGACCTGCGACACATCGTTGGCAAAGTCCGATTTCGGCTTCCATCCGAAATACAGCCTGGAAGAAGGCTTGAGAGAAACCATCGACTGGTACAAAACCAACGGCTGGCTCTAACGGTCCTGCCACAGAAAAATTAAAAATGAGAAACATCCCACGGTTTCTCATTTTTTGTTGCGACAAGTCGGCAATAAATCCGTACTTTTGCAAAACCAAATCCAGATTCCTATGACGCAAAGAAAAAAAATATGCATCTACTGCGCATCAAGCCGCGACATTGACCGTAAGTATTTTGATGCGGCCGAACGCCTGGGCACACTCCTTGCCGAAAAGGGAATCGACTGCATTTGCGGAGCCGGACGCGAAGGACTGATGGGCAAGCTGACCGACAGTGCCCTTTCAGCCGGAGGAAAAGTAATTGGTGTCATCCCGCAATTTATGGTGGACAGAGGATGGAACCATCCGCATCTGTCGGAAACCATCATCACACCCGACATCCACATCCGCAAACAGACCATGGCGCGTCTTTCCGATGCTGTCATCGCCTTGCCCGGCGGCTGCGGAACACTTGAAGAACTGCTGGAAATCATCACATGGAAACAGCTCGGGCTCTATTCAAAGCCTATCATAATGCTGAACGTGGACGGATTTTTCGACCACCTGATAGCTATGCTCAACCATGCCGTTGACCAGCATTTCATGAAACAGTCTCACCGCAACCTCTGGCATGTAGCCACAACTGCCGAAGAGGCACTCAACCTATTAGAACAACTCCCTGCCGACGAACAGGAAGCAGAATCTAAATATGCAAAATAAGCCGATGCCACAAAAAGAGCTGACTGACATATCCGTAAAACCTGCCCCACACGACAGCGTTCCTGCCGACAGCACGGGACCGGCCTATTATGCACCAGCATTTCCCGACGGTCTGACCGACACGCTGGTTCTCGGCGGACACACTGCCCGACAGCTTACCGACTACCCGGTGGCAGCAAGCGTTACCGGAAAAGAACCCGAATACTACCAGCACACGCCTGTCAAGACATCGGGCACGCTCGTGCTGCTGATGGTTTCGTTCCTGCTGGTGGCATTCAGCTACAAAAAAGGCTGGAAATACTTCACCACTATCCTCAACAACGTATGGTCGGTGAAGCGCACGGAAAACCACCTCGATGACCACACTATCAGCGAAACGCTGGTAATGACGGCACTCATTCTGCAAACCATCATCGTGGAAGGCATTATTCTGTTCTACGCCGTAGAACACTTTTTCCCGGGCAGTCTCAGCGGAAATGTCTCGTTAGGAGTGGCACTTACCGTGGCAAGCGCCGGTATCTACTATATCCTCCAACTGCTCATTTTCCGCTTCCTCGGCTACACCTTTTCCAACACCAAAAACACCTCCCTATGGATACAGGGATTCAACGCCTCACAGTCGCTGATGGGCCTGCTGCTCACGCCCGTAGCCGTCATCATGCTTTTCATGCCTGAACTTAATAGTTTAATGCTTTTGCTTTCCGTTAGTTTATATGCTATCGCAAGAATGGCATTTTTAATGAAAAGTTTTAGGATTTTTTTCAACAAAATGTTTCATCTCGTCTATTTTATTTTGTACCTTTGCGGCGTAGAAATATCGCTATTGTTAATTTTCTGTAAAATAACAATTATTATCTCTAACTTATTAGAAATCAGCCCAAAGTGAAAATCAACAAGATATTAGTTTCTCAGCCAAAACCTTCTTCAGACAAGTCGCCATATTTCGACATTGCCGAAAAATATGGGGTTGAGATTGTTTTTCGCCCTTTTATCAAGGTTGAAGGTTTATCGTCAAAAGAGTTCCGCCAACTGAAAGTTTCACTGCCGGAACACACTGCAGTCATTTTTACAGCCAAGGCTGCCATCGACCATTTTTTCAGAATAGCAGAAGAAACAAGGTTCAACGTGCCGGAAACAATGAAGTACTTCTGTACGACAGAATCCATCGCACTGTACCTGCAAAAATATATCGTCTACAGAAAACGCAAAATATTTTTCGGAAAATCGGGTAAATTGGACGATTTGATTCCACAGATGCAGAAACACTTGTCGGACAAGTATCTCTATGTGGTATCTGAAGCCAACAAGATTGAAGACGCTACGGTTCTTGAAAAGAACAAAATCAATTTCTCACGCGCCATCATGTATCGTACGGTCAGCAACGACTTCCAGGAAGGCGAACCGTTCGACTACGACATGCTGCTTTTCTTCAGCCCTTCAGGTATCAAGTCCCTGCAAAAGAATTTCCCGAACTTCGAACAGGGCGACATCAAAATAGGCTGTTTCGGCGCTTCTACTGCCAAAGCAATCACTGATGCCGGTTTCCGTCTTGACTTGGAAGCTCCGACGGCAAATGCTCCGTCAATGACAGCTGCGCTCGATGCGTTTTTGAAGGCACAGGCAAAGAAAAAATAGGATTGCCACTTTTGCCGACAGGCAGAAAAAATATAAAACCTCACCTTGTTTCTCCGTTATATTCAGGCGGCAAGGTGAGTTTCTTGTTAATTAAAAAGAACGAAAAGATATGTCGGAATTTAGTTTACGGAAAGCAGAAAAACTATGCAGTCGGACAGCTGTTGACAAGCTGTTCGCCTCCGGCACTTCAGCTGTAGCCTATCCCCTCCGGATGGTGTATCAGATTTCTGACCGTTCCTACGGTGCGCCAGCCCAATTCATGATTACCATCCCCAAAAAGAAAATCCGCAAGGCTGTGGGACGTGTACTTTTGCGGCGGAGAATACGGGAGGCCTACCGTCTCAACAGACAATGTTTTCTTCCTGCACTTCTTGAAAGCGGAAAGAAAATCGACATTGCATTCATCTATATGCACAAGGACGCTGACGACTATGCCCGTATTGAACGGAAAATGACCAAGCTGCTGGACATTCTCGCAACAGCCGTCTGCAGTAAAGAAGACGAACAAAGCGCAAGTTCTCTATGAAGAAACTGCTTACAACTCTGCTTATCATCCCCATCAAGTTTTACAGAATGTGCATTTCGCCGCTGTTTCCGCCTGCGTGCCGATTTACGCCTACTTGCAGCGAATATGCCATTGAAGCCCTGCGCAAGCACGGACCGGTAAAAGGGCTGTGGCTGGCCGTAAAACGCATTCTGCGGTGCAATCCGTGGGGAGGAAGCGGCTATGACCCAGTACCATGATTATTGATATCCATACTCATAAAGAAGACAGCAGAGAAGCCCTTATCAGCGTCAGCCCCGACAAATTCCTGCCGAAGGACGGACTTTTCTATTCCGTCGGGATACATCCGTGGGATTCTGCCGCCGAAAACATCTCCGAACTTTTCAGCCTATTTGAAAAAGCACTGTCGCATCCGCAAGTACTTGCCATTGGCGAAACCGGTCTGGACAGGCTGCAAGGCGCTGAAATGAGCATACAGGAAGAAATATTTGCAAGACACTGCCAACTGTCGGAATTTTTCAAAAAACCGATGGTGCTGCACGCCGTACGGACATTTGACCGCATACTTTATTACAAAAAGCAGCTTCGTCCGTCAATGCCCTGGATTATACACGGTTTTCGAGGAAATGCAACGACGGCATCGGCTCTCCTCTCGAAAGACATCAGTCTTTCATTCGGTGAAAAATGGAACAAAGAAGCGCTCCTCCACATCCCTGACTCACAACTGTTGATAGAAACCGACGAGGCACACGCGAACATTGACAGAATTATAGAAAACATTGCCGCAGCACGCAATACAACTCCTGAAAACATAAAAAAAACGGCAAGCACGAATGCCTGCCGTATTCTATTCGGTCATTAATCGGTAA
>UQUV01000026.1 GCA_900544305.1 uncultured Porphyromonadaceae bacterium | reverse complement strand
CCTTTTTCACTACCTGACGCTTGAGGTAGTAGATTACTGAAAATGTACTCTTCATCGTCCTTAATTTTTTTAGGTTCAAAATTAGTTGGTGAAGAGTCCGTTGTCGGTACGCAAAACGGGGAGGAACGGCGCAATCTTTTTCCGTAACCGGATTTGTTGCGTGAGTTGTCAGTAACTCACTAATCCTTAACGCCTTGTTTCGTTATCCGTGTCCGTTTGTCGCCATTCCGTGCATGGTTACGGACAAGTAACGTAGCGGCGTCCTGATTTGGCTTCAGCGGTGATTGCGATGGCTTCACGAATAATCGGAAGCACGACTGAAACCCTTGTAACTCAATTCTATCACTATTTCTTTCCGCATTTCACTTTTTTGTAGTAACTTTGTACCAACATTTTATATCATTGCCTTTGACGGTGACGATAAGATAGCCGTTAGGTGCGCCGCAGCGGTTGACGTCGCCGGCCCACCATGCGCCACATGCGGCACCGATGTTGTGTTCATAGATAGTCGGGTGAGGGCGGGTGTTTTCGTAGTAATGCGTATGTCCGGAGAATATATGCACTTCATAGGGACGGAGAATGTTGAAAAGTGCGTTGGCGTTGCGGACATTGCCTCCGGCAAAAACCGTAGTGTTGGCTACGGGTGCATGGAGATTGAGGAACACGGTTGTTCCTTTTGGCACGTAGCTTAAGTCGTTTTTCAGCCATTCCAACTGTTCGTTGGTGAGATATTCCACATATTTCTTTCCGCCTTTATAGTCCGTACTTTTCATTCCTATTATATGTATCTTGCCGATGTTGAACGAGTAGTTTGTCGGGCCGAACGAAGCAAGGTAGTCTTGTTCGGCATAGCCGTCGGCGGTGTTCTGGGTGCGTCCGAGGTCGGCGTATTTTTTGTTGAGGTCATGATTCCCGGGAACCTGGAACATGGTCATCCCCAAATTCTTTACGGCATCAATGTAGGGTTGCATGTAGTCCATTCTGTCCCAAACCATGTCTCCAAGTCCCATGCCCACTATTTCATAGGCTTTCAGCGAGTCGGCGGTTTGTTTCAGGTCGGGTACGGTTTCGCTGCGGAAACGGTCAAACTGCTGGTCGTTGATGACTTGCGGGTCGGAAATCGGGATAAAGATAAAGTTGTCGCAAGGCTGGTTTCGCTTTTGCAGTGTGAAATTGCAGATGTTTTCCGTTGTCTCTGTTTTTAATGGTTGGTAAAAGCCGTTGGCAATGCCTTCAGTTTGCGGCAAATGGTAGGCTGCCGGAGTTGAAATGTAGACTAATGGATTTCTTTCCGGGTCGGTTGTCAGGCTATAGCAGCCGTTGCTGTCTGTAACGGTTACGTTTCTACCGTCAGAAACGGGAACTCCGCTAACGGGGTTGCCATTGGTGTCTTTTACGAATCCTTTTACAAGCGTGTCGGCGGCTGATACGGTGAGAATTTGACAGAGCAGAAGTGCTGCCAGCAAGTTTTTCTTCAGTGTGTTCATTTCGTATGTTTGAATTTTCGTGCAAAAGAATGAATAAGAGTTGGAATGAATATAACAGGACGGTTAAATTTTGTGCGGATGTGCTGGCATGTTCGTGGTGCGGAGTAGTGGTTGTAAGACTGAAGGCCACGGATGTGGATAATTCGGTGGAGAAGTTGGCGTTTGTCCTGTGTCGATGCCGTTGAATCGGTGTTCTTTAAGGTTGCAGAAGTACAAATGTCCGTAAACGACAAAAGCATTGACCATTACGGTCAACGCTTATGAGTAGCCCATAGGAGAATCGAACTCCTCTTTCAAGAATGAAAATCTTGCGTCCTAACCGATAGACGAATGGGCCGTGAATCGGATTTTAACCGATTAAGCTGCTTGAATTTTGTTCAAGTGCTTAGCAAGCTTGCTCTTCAAGTTAGCTGCCTTATTCTTAGAAATTACATTCTTGCGAGCAAGACGATCCAACATAGAGCTAACTTTATTGTAAGCTTCAGTAGCTTGTGCCTTGTCGTTCATTGCGCGGAGGCGACGAACAGCGTTACGTGCAGTTTTCGCATAGTAACGGTTGCGAAGGCGACGAGTCTCTGTTTGACGAATTCTCTTAACTGATGATTTATGATTTGCCATTATAATAAATCTTTAAATTTTTATTGTAGCCCATAGGAGAATCGAACTCCTCTTTCAAGAATGAAAATCTTGCGTCCTAACCGATAGACGAATGGGCCATCATGTTGTGTGCTTACTGTTTCAAAGCGAGTGCAAAGTTATACGAAGTTTTTTAACTGTGCAAATCTTTTCTGTCAAAAAGCATCTTTTTAATAGATTTTAAGAATTTGATTAGCCTCCTAAAAAAATGGAATAATTTATAAAATGCTGGAGCTTAACGCTTTATGCAAGTGTGGGGCAAAAGAGCTATTTTTTGTGTATTGTGGTTGTTTTTCTATGCAGGTACTCTGTGTATAGAATGCCAGTGGGCCGTCAGCCTGTCTGTCATTGCTTCGCTTCTGTTTGTGCTTCTGTGGCTTTTTCAGCAGGTGGAATCAGAAACACGGGGTAGAGAATCGCGATTGCTAACTGCTTGCTTTGTGTAGAATCGGGCATATAGAGTTTTTGGTAAGATTGTTCATAAATTTTATAAACCTCATCAAACGTAGTGTTTTTGAATATGACATCTTTTGAAAAGATACGGCGGAGTTCTTTTACTGCCATTTCCTGTTGCGTTGAATCGAGTAGGACTGATTTTCCTGGCAATTCATTGTAGCCGAAATTGTATTTTATGTCAGTAGTGAAGTCCTGTTTTGTGCAATCTATAAAGTATTGTAAATCGAATGAAATCCAGAGGGTATCTCCTTTTGCAATGGCAGGAGAACGTAATGTAACATAACCCCTTTCCCAATCATCGCCATAAAATTCGTTAAGAGTGACACTGTCTGCATCGTAAATTGTTGCAGTTGCAAAATAATTGGGATCTAATTCAAGCGCTCTTGGTATTGTTCTTTTAGCGTGCACAATAATGGAAAACAGGATGCACGCAGCTATTACATAAATCAGTCGTTTCATAATTGTGGTGATTTAGGGTTGGATTTTCACAATTATTTATTGCTTTTGTTTGTCAAATTGGAATAGGCAGATGATACTGGCAGCGTTATTGCAAGGCTGAGTGACAACACTATCTTTTTCATATTTTGTATATAGATTTTGGGTTACTGTGCGCAATTTACATTTTTATTTTTAAAATTGCAACTGTTTTTATTATAATTTAGTTTTTATTTGTTAATATCAAAACGATGAAAATGAAAAAAGGCTTTTTGTGCGCAGATTGTGGTAATTAATATGGCGTGTTTCAGTTGAGTGGTTTGTGCGGAAGATTTTTACGATTAGTGAAATTTGCGTAAGTTTGTAGCTATAAAAAGCTGTTACGATGTACGAACGATTGAGAGGTGTGGTGCTCCGCACGGTCAGCTATAACGACAAGAATTCAGTGGTGCGTGTCTACACTGACACGCAGGGGTTGCTGTCGTTCCTGCTGCCGCAAAGCAATGGCAAGGTGGCGAGGGTGAGGCGCGCGCTTTTTCAGCCGTTGTCGCTGGTGGAGATTGAGTCAGATATCCTTCCTTCGCGCGACATTTTTCGTATCAAGGAGGCGCGTTGTCTGGTACCGTTGACAACGCTGCATGCCGATCCGGTGAAAAATGCCATTGCGCTGTTCGTAACGGAACTGTTGTCGCATGTCATCGTGGAGCAGGAACGCAATGCGCCGCTGTTCTCGTTTATCTCCAGTTCTGTGCAGTTGCTGGACAAACTGGACCGCGGTGTTGCGAATTTTCACATCTGTTTTCTCTATAATTTGGGCGTATTTTTTGGTATCGAGCCTGACACGGAAACCTATCGCGAAGGCTATTGCTTTGACATGCTTGACGGAGTTTTCCGTCCCTCACAGCCACTTCACCCTCATTTTGTGGAAAGTGGGGAGAGTGCAGTGCTGGTGAAGATTGCCCGCATGAACTATGCCAATATGCACCTGTTCCGTTTCAATCGTCAGCAGCGAAGCCGACTGCTGGCTCTGATGCTCGATTATTATCGCCTTCACAGTTCTACGCTCGGCACGCTCCGCTCGCCTGAAATTCTCAGCGCCTTGTTTGAATAAATGGGGTTATATTATGGGTTAGTGGTTATAGGTTAGCGGACTTGTAATTCTTATGATATAAAAAAATACGCGAAGATGAATGGTTTCACCTTCGCGTAAAATTTTTTTTGTATCGTATCTTTTTAGATAGACAGACGACGGAGTGTGTCGAGGAGGTCTCGGTTGATTGGTTTGTCTTTCTTGATTGCCTTGGTGAAAGGTACGTATACGATTTCATCGTTGGCAACACCAATCATTACGTTGCGCTGGTCTTCGAGAAGGGCGTCGATAGCGGCTGCACCCATGCGGGAAGCAAGGATACGGTCGTGAGCTGTCGGCGAACCGCCTCGCTGCAAGTGGCCGAGGATAGACACACGCACTTCGTATTGCGGATATTCGTTCTTTACACGTTCGGCAAGCGCCATTGCACCACCGGTTACCGGGCTTTCGGCTACCAGCACGATGGATGAGTTCTTGCTCTTGCGGAAACCGTTGTTGATAAGTTCTTCCAACTGGTCGACTTCGGTTGATATTTCCGGGATGATGGCTGCTTCAGCACCTGCGGCAATAGCACCGTTGAGGGCAAGGAAGCCTGCATCGCGGCCCATGACTTCAATGAAGAAGAGGCGTTCGTGTGATGTTGCCGTGTCACGGATTTTGTCGACACATTCCATAATTGTGTTCAGGGCTGTGTCGTAACCGATAGTCGTATCTGTTCCATAAAGGTCGTTGTCGATAGTTCCGGGAAGACCTACGATAGGAATATTGAATTCTGTGGCAAAAATGCGGGCACCCGTGAGCGAACCGTCACCGCCGATGACTACAAGGGCATCGATGCCTTCCTTCTGCATGTTTTCGTAAGCCTGTTTGCGGCCTTCTGGAGTTTTGAACTCCATACATCTGGCGGTTTTTAGAATCGTACCGCCCATTTGGATAATGTTAGAGACGTTTTGTGTGCGGAATTCCTGAATTTCACCAGTCACCAATCCTTTGTATCCACGGTAAATACCTTTCACGCGAATTCCGTTGAAAATGGCAGAGCGTGTGACCGCACGAATCGCTGCATTCATGCCCGGTGCATCACCTCCGGAGGTTAAAATTCCAATACAATTAATAGACATGATAGTTTATTCTTTAGTGAAAAGGCTTATATTTATTTAATTGTCACAAAGATAATGCAAGCCGAGTGAAATGACAAAAGAAAAATGCAGTTTTTCAAATTTGTCTTCCTTAAAGCAGGGAAGGGTAAGTGTTTACAGTTTACGGTTTACAGTTTACGGGTTGTTCCCTAACCACTCATCCATAACCACTAACCCCTAATTCATAGAGTTCCTTTTGTGGAAGGCAGCGTGAAGCGGAAGATGTCGCGGCGAATGGCGGCTTTCAGGGCGCGTGCGAGTGCCTTGAATATGCCTTCAATCTTGTGGTGCTCGTTCTGGCCCTCAGCCTTAATGTAGAGATTCATGCGGGCGGCATCGCTGAGGCTTTTGAAAAAGTGGAGAAACATTTCCGTAGGCATGTCGCCGATGCGTTCGCGCCGGAATTCCGCTTCCCAGACGAGCCACGGTCGTCCGCCGAAATCGAGCGCCACGGTGCAGTTGCAGTCGTCCATCGGCAGCATAAAGCCGTAGCGTTCAATGCCGCGTTTGTCGCCCAACGCCTTATGGAGCGCTTCTCCGAGAGCGAGTGCCGTGTCCTCGATGGTGTGGTGCTCGTCGACGTTGAGGTCGCCTTTCACATGAATTTCCAAGTCGATGCCCGAATGGCGGCTGATTTGCTCCAGCATGTGGTCGAAAAATCCCAGTCCGGTGGAAATGTCCGTACGGCCGTTTCCGTCGAGGTCAAGCGTGATGCGGATGTCGGTTTCGGAGGTGGTGCGTACCACGGTGGCTTTCCGGCTTCCGGCACGCAGAAATTCCGCGATGCGGTCCCAACTGTCGGTGATGAGTACGCAAGTGTCGCCCAGTCCGGCATCGTCCACCCATTGTTGTCCAGTAGCATACGGCTGGAGCAGGATGCCCTTTGTTCCGAGATTCCGTGCCAGCAGCATGTCGGTGATGCGGTCGCCGATGACGAACGAGTTCTCCAGGTCGTAGTCGCCGGTCATGTATTTGCCCAAAAGGGCAGTTCCCGGCTTGCGGGTCGGCTGGTGTTCGTGTTCAAACGTGCGGTCGATGATGATGTCGTCGAACGTGATTCCTTCGTTTTCGAATGCCCGGAGCATCTTTTCATGAGCCGGAAGAAAGGTTTCCATCGGGAACGACGGTGTGCCCAGTCCGTCCTGGTTCGTGACGATGACGCGCTCGAAATCGAGGTTGCGGGCGATGAAATTCAGGTTGCGGAACACGCCCGGCATGAATTCCAGTTTTTCGAGCGAGTCGAGCTGATAGTCGACGGGCGGTTCGACTACGAGTGTGCCGTCGCGGTCAATGAACAGCACGCGTTTTTTCTTTCCGTCATTTTCCATATTGGGCGAGTGTTTGGATGAGTTGGTCGTTTTCACCTTCTGTGCCGGCAGTGATACGCAGGCAGTTGAGGCACATTTCCACCGAATTGCGGTTGCGCACCACGATTCCGCAGTCGCACAGGTAGCGGTAGATGGCGTTGGCATCGGTCACCTTGACAAGTACGAAGTTAGCGTCCGTCGGGTAGATTTTTTCCACGCAGTCGAGTTCAGACAGGCGTCCGATAAGGTTGTCGCGCGCGGCAATGAGTGTCTGCACCCATTCCCGTATGTCGCCGTAGCGGTCAAGCAGTTCGAGTGCGTAGTTCTGAGTCAGTTGGTTGATGTTGTAGGGGTATTTCACTTTGTTGAAAATGTCGATGATTTCCTTTGAGGCGAATGCCATGCCCAGCCGTGCTGCTGCACTTCCCCAGGCTTTCGAGAAAGTCTGCATCACAATCAGATTCGGGAAACGGTTGAGCATTTCCAGCATCGAACCTTTCGACGAAAAGTCGATATATGCCTCGTCGACAACAACTATGCCGCCGAAACGTGTACAGATGTCGGCTATGTCGTCGCGGTCGAATGCGTTGCCCGTCGGGTTGTTGGGCGAGCATATCCACACCACTTTCGTGTTGTCGTCCGTCAGCCGCAATACGGTTTCCTTGTCCAGTCCGAAGTTCGCTGTCAGCGGTGCTTTGCGGTATTCCACATCGTTGATGTCCGCGCACACCTCATACATGCCGTAGGACGGCGATATGGCCACTACATTGTCGACACCCGGACGGCAGAATATGCGGTAGGTGAGGTCGATACACTCGTCGCTGCCCACGCCGAGAAAAATCCGGTCGGCAGCCTCGCCGCGCAGTTCCGATATTTTTTCCTTCAGCCGCCGTTGCAACGGATCGGGATAGCGGTTGTAGGGATTGTTGTAGGCATTTTCGTTCGCGTCGAGCCATACGGTTGCCGTGCCCGAAAATTCATTGCGGGCGCAGCTGTAAGGCTTCAGTGAAAGTATGTTTTTTCGCACTAATTTTTCCAGATTCATAGCTTTTTCTTCTTTATGGCGTTGATACGTACGGTGGCTGCCAGTTTGTGTGCCAGCAGTTCTTCGTTTTCGGCGAGCGTTTCGATGACGGGGCCGAGATTGGCGATGCCTTCCTCCGACAGTGTCTGGAACGTGATTTTCTTCATGAAACTGTCGAGGTTCACGCCGCTGTAGGCATGAGCGTAGCCGCTCGTGGGTAGTGTGTGGTTCGTGCCCGAAGCGTAGTCGCCCGCACTTTCACAGGCATAGGCTCCGAGGAACACGCTCCCCGCGTTTTCCACACACTTCGCCAGCCGGTCGGCTTCCTTGTGGTTGATAATCAGGTGTTCCGGTGCATATTCGTTGGCGAAGTCCATCATTTCGTCCTCGTTGGCAAGCACGATGATGCGGCTGTGCGACAGCGAGCGGCGGATGAGGTCACGTCGGGGCAGGGCGGTGAGCAGGCGTTCCGTTTCGTCGGCCACTTTTTCGGCCAATGTGCGGTCGGTGGTCAGCAGAATCGACTGGCTGTCGGCTCCGTGTTCCGCCTGCGACAGAAAGTCGGCCGCCACGAATGTGGGGTTGGCCTCCCCGTCGGCAATAATCATTACTTCCGATGGTCCGGCAGGCATGTCGATGGCCACATTCTGCACGCTTGCCTGTTGCTTTGCTTCCATCACAAAACGGTTGCCCGGACCGAAAATCTTGTAGACACGCGGCACCGTTTCCGTGCCGTAGGCCATGGCCGCTATAGCCTGCGAGCCTCCTATTTTATAGATTTCCGTCACGCCTGCCATTCGGGCGGCGTATAGGATGGCGGGGTGGATTTTTCCCTGCCGGTCGGGAGGCGTGCAGAGCACAATCTGACGGCAACCTGCAATTTTTGCCGGAATGGCGAGCATCAGCACCGTGGAAAACAGCGGAGCCGTTCCGCCCGGCACATACAGCCCGACTTTTTGAATAGGCACTGCCCGTTGGCTACAGGTAACGCCCCCGGTGGTCACTACCGAAATCGGTTGCATGCGTTGTGCCTCGTGGAAGCGGCGGATGTTTGCGGCTGCCACGGCAAGTGCTTCTTTCAGCGGTTCGCCTACAAGGCTTTCGGCTTCCGCCATTTCTGCCTCACTGACGCGCAGCGACGTGAGCGTTACGCCGTCGAAGCGTTCTTCATATTCCAGCAACGCCTGGTCGCCCCGTCGGCGCACGTCGGCGAGTACGGCTGCCACCGTTTCGCGTACGGCCGAAGTGTCGGTGATGCCCCGTTGCATCAGCCGCGGCCATGCTTCCCGTTCGGGATAAAGTATCGTGTCGAGTGTTCCTTCCATAGCTACATGACCATTTTTTTGATGTCCAGCACCAGAATGCCTTCTGCTCCGGCGGCTTTCAGACGGTTGATGATTTCCCAAAAACGCTTTTCTTCCACTACCGTGTGTACGGAGCACCATTCCGAATCAGCCAACGGCAGAACCGTCGGGCTCTTGATGCCCGGCAGGATGGCGATTACTTCGTCAAGCTGTCGGCGCGGCACGTTCATCAGCACGTATTTCTTGTCGGCGGCGGCTTTCACGGCCTCAATGCGGAAAATCAGTTCGTCGAGCACCTCCTGCTTTTCCGTCGACAGCGGCTTTCCGCCAATCAGCACCGCTTCCGACTCGATAACCCTTTCCACTTCCGTCAGATTGTTGCTCACCAGTGTGCTCCCCGACGAAACGATGTCGAAAATGGCGTTGGCAAGTCCGATGTTCGGGGCAATTTCCACCGAACCGCTGATTTCGTGCAGGTCGGCATTGATGCCTTTTTCTTCAAAAAAGCGTCGCAGGATGACGGGGTAGGATGTTGCCACCTTTTTCCCGTTGAACCAATCCAAACCTGTGTAGTTTTCCTTATTGGGCACTGCCAGTGACAGACGGCAGCGGCTGAAGCCCAGACGTTTCAATACCTTTACGTCGCGCTGCTTTTCCAAAACCTCATTGTAGCCCACAATGCCGACATCGGCCGTTCCCGTAGCCACGGCATCGGGAATATCGTCGTCGCGCAGGTAGAGAATCTCCACCGGAAAGTTGCGTGAGGGTACAAGCAGCGAGCGTTTCACTGCCGAAAGTTTGATGCCCGCTTCCGAGAGCATCTCCATGGTTTCGTCGTACAGACGGCCTTTCGATTGAACAGCAATTCTAAGCATAGCGTTATGATTTTTTGATTTGATTATTCAGGAATGAAAACAAAAAAAGCCGGCTTTCAACGAGGATAGCCGGCTTTTGAATATTTCTGCAAATTAGCGCATACAACATTTGGCTTACCTCGCGGGAGGGAAGTGCAAATGATGATGATATGCGAACATTTGTTTCTTCATAATTGATGTTTGTGATGCAAAAGTAATAAATAATTTCAAATTGCAAGCAATTTGCTGTAAAAAGTTTTGAAAAATAAGATGCTGTTATCTTTTATTAAATGATTCCCATGGTTTGCATGAGGAAATAGGCGTTGGTGTTTTGGGCGATGCCGGGGAGGAGACGGTAGGAGAAGGTGAGGCGGCTGCCGTCGATTTCGGCTTCGAACCGGTAGTTGCTCACTTTGCCGGGGAAGGAGTCCGCCAGGCTGCCGAGCGCAAGGTCGTGGGTGGCAATAATGCCGGTGACGGAGAGTCGAACGAGCTTGCTGACCAGTCCGAGCGAGCCTTTTTGCTTGTCGACCGAATTCGTACCGCGCAGGATTTCGTCGAGAATCACAAACATCCGTTCGCCTGCTTCCGCCCGTTTTACCATCTTTTGCAGGCGCGACAGCTCGGCAAAGAAATAGGAGGCACCGTCGCTCAGCGAGTCGGACGTGCGCAGACCGGTGTAGAGAGTTGCGGGAGAGAAGGTCATTTCCGCAGCAAAAACTGGTGCGCCGACGAGCGCCAGCAGATAGTTGACGGCTACGGTGCGCAGATAGGTGCTCTTTCCGGCCATGTTGGCTCCCGTGACGACAAAGAACGACCCTTCCGACAGACAGTGGATGTCGTTGCATACGCAGCGGTCGGACGGAATCAGTGGATGTCCTGCCTGTTTGGCTTCCATCACCACCTTGCCCGTCATGTCAAGTGTCGGGAAGGTGTAGCCGGGATTGTTGAACGTAAACGAGGCCAAAGCGCAGAAAGCGTCGTATTCGGCAATGGCGTTTTTCCAGTCGTCCAGATGCTTGCCGTTGGCTTTCATCCAGCGGTCAATGTTGTTCAGTTGCCGCCAGTCCCAAAGCAGGAATCCGTTCATGATGGCGTAGCCGAACACGTTGTAGCGCTGGTCGAGGTTGTTGATATAGCGAGCCAGCCGTCTTGACAGTTCCGAAGCGTTGCCCCGGTCGCTGCCCATGTTGCGTTGTAACTGTTGCAATACGGTGGAGGAAAATTCTTCCTCTTCGATGGTCTTGAAAATGTCGGCACAACAGGTGACGGTAGCCACTTTTCGCGTAATCCATTCGTGCAGCCTTCCCACGCGTTTTGCCTGAAGCGATCCCAAAATCAGCGTAAGCAGGAACACGTTGAAAATCAGCAGCCCCGGAACGATGTCGAACGCCATTAGCGTGAACAATATCACATAGATGTAGGGAATAACGGCAATGGCTGCTTTCTGAATGCCGTTCACCGAGAAGTCGGGCACTTCGTCGGACACCTTCTTGCATTCCGCCATTTCGTTGGTCGCTACCGTACCGGCCGATGCCATTTTCAGGCGGAAGGCATTTTTGGCGGCCAGTTCCCTGACGGCCTCCTGCCGCAGTACGGTGTCGGCTGCGGTTTCTTTCGGATTTTTCAGCCATGCGGCGAGCTGCTCGCTGCCGTAGGGCGTAGCCGTAGAGTCGAGGAGCGAGAACAGGCTTTTGCTGCCGAACACGTCGATGTCAAACGTGTAGTCGTGGTTCGCGTCGGCGTGTTGTTCGCCTTTTGGCAGTTTGTCGAGTTTCAGTTGCAGACGGTCGATGTGGTTCTGCGCCCAGAGTATTTTTGCTTCCTCTATCTGTTTGGCAGCCGCAAGACGGTTGCTGAATTTTGCCAGGTAAAGAAAAACTATCAGCCCTGCGACGAAGCAGGCAGCCACGGCGGCTGTAGAATGCCAAAGCATGACAATGGCTGCGACCGTTGCCGCAAACACTGCCAGACGGAGCATGGCCACCGTCAGCGAGCGGCGTCCGAGCCTTTTCAGCGTAGTGCCACATTCCGCGAGGGTGGACGTATAGAATTCGTTGGGTGTCATTTAGTTGCGTTTGAGTTGCTGTAAGTCGGCAATCAGGCAAGCGGCTGTTGTTTCCGCGCTGTCGTTGGTGCCGAGACGTTGGTGGATGAGTTCGTAGCCCTCTTTCATGGTGCGGCGTTCAGCCGTGTCGGAAAGCAGGGGTTGCAGTTCGCGGTAGATGCTGTCTTCCGTGCAGAGGTGTACCAGCAGTTCGGTTACTACTTTTTTGTCGGCAATCAGGTTCGGCAGCGACACGAACGGCACTTTCAGAATGTGTTCGAACAGCTTGTAGGACAGCTTCGAGCCGTTGGCACGGTAGCATACCACTTGCGGAGTGCCGATGATGGCGGCCTCGAGTGTTGCCGTTCCCGAAGTGACCAGTGCCGCGTCGGCATTAGCCAGCAGTTCGAACGTGTTGCCGTAAATCAGCAGCGGGCGGTCGGCAATGCCGTTGTCGGCCAACGTTTTGGCATAAAATTCCTTGTCGATGTTCGGCGCGCCGGCTATGACCGGATAGTGCGACGGGCAGCGTTTCACCGCCTTATACATCAGCGGCAGGTTGTTGCGAATCTCGCCCAGACGCGAACCCGGCAGCAATGCCACCAGCGGACGAGGGTCGGCAATGCCGTTGTTTGTGCGGAAGGTGGCGTTGTCGGGCATCGTACGCCGTGCTTCGGCAATTTCGTTGACCGTCGGGTTTCCCGTGTAGTCCACCTGATAGTTGTGACGGGCATAGAACGCCGTTTCAAACGGCAGGATGGAATACACCTTGCGCACATATTTCTTGATATCCTTGACGCGGTATTCCTTCCACGCCCATATTTTTGGTGAAATATAGTAGTAGACAGGTATGCCGAGCGAATGGGCATATTTGGCAATTTTCAGATTGAACGAAGGATAGTCGATAAGAATCAGTGCGTCCGGACGGAACTGGCTGACAGCTTCCTTCGCCCGTTTCATGTTGCCCAAAATTTCAGGCAGATGGCGGAGCACTTCCGAGAAGGCCATAAATGCCATGTTCTTATAGTGGATAACGGGGGGAACGCCCGAAGCCTCCTGCATATAGTCGCCTCCAAGATAGGCAAATTCCGCATTCGGGTCCTGCTGGCGCAACGCCCTGACAAGTCTTCCTGCATGGATGTCGCCGGATGCCTCGCCGGCAATGAGGAAATATTTCATAAACGTAAATTCAAATTGGTGTACCCGACAAAGGTAAACAAACTTTGCCGAATAACCTAACAGGCAGAAAATAACCCGCAGCAAGGAGTCATGAGGCCGGTGAGGAACATAAGAATAGTTGCGCTATTGGCATGTGTAGGGTCGTTTTTTGACAATTTGGTTGTTATAACTTCTGATTTGTCTACGGAAATCCGTAGTTGCACTGATTTAGACAAATATATATGTCAAAAGATTGGGAAAATTTTGTAATTAAGTTCTACCTTTACAGAGGTATATATTGAAATCTCTATGAAAATATCATATTTGTTTGCTCTAATATCATTGTTGTTAATAGTCGGCTGTTCTGAAAAAACGGAGAATATTCGGCAAGTGTTGAAGCTTTGTGATGACTGCTATAATGCAGGTGATACTACGTCGGTCTGGCCTGATGCCATGAAGCAGGCCGGTGAACTTGTCAGAACGTGTGACGACAATTCTGTTATCGGTGAATACTATTACCAAAAATCCTGTTTCGACCTGTCACGTGGAACGGGCGACAGCATCGGCTATTATTTGAAACAGTCGCGGGAATACTATCGGAAAAGTGACGATGTCGAAAACTATGGGAAAGTGCTGCTCGTCAGTGCTCAGTTTGCAAATATGATGCAGGAGTCAGATTCTGTCCGCCGCTATGCGCTCGAGGGAATTGAAGTGGCTGCCAAATTGCCTAATCTGCGAGGCCAGCTCTATGGAGAACTGCTGGTTGCCGAGCTGTCGGAAGGAAATATGAAAAAGGCGGTGGATTATGGAAAAGAGTCCTTAAAACTTTTGAAGGAAACCCACGATACGGCAAGTTATATTATTCAGTGCGGCAATGTGGGGATAGCCTACCGCCGTCAGGGGCTGAACGATTCGGCCATGGTTCTCTATAATGACGGATTGCAGTTGGCGTTGCCTTTTGGCGACGAAGCGACAACGGCTTATCTTTACAACAATCTGTCCGTGCTTTACGGCGACAAACACCGCATTGACGAATCGATTTCATTTGCTGAAAAAGCGATAGCCTGTGCGGAACGTTCGGGTGAAACCGTCGAAAAACTTTCGGGAATTGCCAACAAGGCCTCCATGCTGTTGCTGAAAGAGGATTATGATGCGGCCGTTTCCGAAGTGCGATGCCAATATCCTGCGGTTATCGAGTCGGGCAGTGTGCCGCTTCGGTTGAAGTATCTGAACATGCTTATCAGCTCGTATCTGCATCTGGAACAGCTTGATTCCGTAGCCTATTTCATAAAGGAAGGGGAAGTAGTTTCACAGGGGCTTCCGCTTGAAAATACCGGTGTGCTGGGTATTTATGAAATGAAGGCCGACTATCTGGTCAGGACCGGACATTATAAGGAAGCGTTAGCATTGCTGACACGGTTTGACACGCCGGGGGGCAATCAGCTGATGCCGCGCGACAAGTTGCTGAAAGAAATGGCCTTATGCCATAAAAGCATGGGGGATTACCGCACGGCTTTCGATTTGCTGAACCGTTCGACGGAAGCCTCCGACAGCATCCGCAGCCAAAAGGCGGAGCGTGAACTTTCGGAATTTACCGTCCGCTATGAAACCAAAGAAAAAGAGTTCGAGATAGTCCGTTTGAAAGAAGAAAAACTGAAGAACGAGGCTTCCATGCTGCGCATTACGGTAATCATGACTTTGATTATCGCTCTGCTTGCCGTAGCTGTTCTGGTGTTGCTCTATCGCAGAAAACTGCGCCGCCAGAAAATGGAAATCATGTTGGCGAAAAAATATATCGACGGTCTGGAAAGCGAACGTGCCCGACTGGCGAGAGAACTGCACGACGGGGCATGCAACGACCTGCTGGCCATCGGAATGGAAATATCGTTGCCCGACAGCAACAAGGAGCAGATAGCCGCCCGCATACGGAACGCGCGCACCACGCTCCGCAACATTTCTCACGAACTGATGCCGCCATCGTTTTCGAATGTCGACCTGGAGGAAATGCTGGAGGATTATCTGGAACATCTTGCCGTGCCGGAAACCCTTCGGGTGGAATTTGAAGCAAAGGGCGAGGATTGGTCGCAAATTCCTTCGCAGGTGGCGTATGAGTATTATCGGATAACGCAGGAGGCGATGTCGAATGTCGTGAAACATTCCAATGCCACGCTTGCCACGGTTCGTCTGGAGAAAGAAAACGGCAGTCTGTCGCTGACAATCGGCGACAACGGCATGAACGAAAAGAATAGCGGAAAAGAAGGAATCGGACTCCGCACAATAAAAGACCGGGCCGGAAGTATCGGTGCAGAATGCCAATGGCGTCTGGACGACAACGGTTCCCGACTGACAGTTACTTTAAATCTGGTTTAGACATGATGGATGAAAATCCTTGCATATTGGTAGTGGACGACCATCCGATTGTATCGCATGGTGTGAGTGTATTGTTGACGGCTGCTATGCCGGCTGTGAAAACGGAACAGGCCCACAACGGAGCGGAGGCATTGAAAAAGGCCCAGACGCATACGTTTCAGGTGTTTGTGCTGGATGTGGAACTGCCCGACATGTCGGGTGTAAAACTGATGGAGGCTTTGCGGGAGAAACAGCCCGATGCTGCTTTTATCTATCACACGATGCACGATGAAATGTGGGTAGTCAAGCAACTGATGGAAAGCGGTGCCGACGGCATTGTGCTGAAGAGCGACAATGTGCGTGAACTGATTTCGGCTGTTGAGGCCGTGCTCGAAGGTGACTGCTATTTCAGCCGTCAGTTCGAATCGTTCTGCCGTTCATGCGAGCAGGAAATGGTGCCTTCGGACAGAGAACTGGGCATTTTGAAAGGCCTTGCAAAAGGACGGAGCTCGAAAGATATTGCCGAAGAACTGTTCATTTCCGAGAATACCGTGGAATTCCATCGCAAACGCCTTTTCCGGCGGTTGGGTGCCGCCAATATGGCAGAGTTGCTGATGAAGGCCGTTGAGCGCGGACTGTTGCTGGTATAATATTGTTTCATGCTACGGAAATCCGTAGAATTTAGGCAGTTATGTGATTTTTGCGTAGTAAGATTACCAAGGTTGTGAAAGTAAAGGCATATATTTGTAATGGCGGTTGGATTGATTTGTTCCGACCGTTTCGTCAGTGCGTTTCTAACCCATTATTGAAATAATAATTAAAACACATATTCGGTATGAAAAAATTTGTTCCACATTTTTTGTTGAGCCTTCTGCTGTTGGTCGGCGCGTTACCGGCCTGGGCAATAGTGCAAGGCGATTTTGAGTACACTTTTGGTAGAGATTATGCTACTGTAACGGCTTTTAACGGAGAGGGTCTCTGTGTCGTTCCCGATACGATTTACTACAATGGCAAAGCCTACTATGTAAATGGTATTTCGCTGAAAAACAATGACAAGGTGACGGGTGTGAAAACTACTTCGAATAACACCCATGTCAGCTTGAATGCTTGTAATGCGGTGAAAACCATTGAACTGGGTGGCGAGTTTTCGTTCACTCCGGCTGAATTCCAGAAATTCAGCAATACAAAATATTCTCTTATAAGTGTCAGACTTTCGAACATGACAGTTGAGAATCTGACAATTTCGGGTAGTGGAGTCACTGTGAATCAAGGATATAGCAATAAAGATGATAAGTCTACTTTTTTGGATATAGAAAACTTGACTATCGATTGTCCGTATGTGACATTCGGCGATAATTATCACGATGGAATTGCTAATATCCGATTGACTAAGAATGTCAAATACATAGCTCGGAATATATTTCTCAGCAGTGCGCTTGAGATGGAGAGTCAGGATTTTGAGTGTCTGGTAGGAGGCGTTTTTGCAACACGCAAATTGGATGAGGTTTACTATAAGGACATTTTCGGAGCTGCATTCTACAATGCTGAAATAAAAGTGGTGAATGCTTCGCCAACAGGCGGCTATCCGAAAGATGCCAAATGGATAGGCACGTTGAATTTGCCGGATAATATTACCGAGTTCAAACACGAAGATAAAAAGGTATGGCCTGACAAAGTGGTAGGTGCCGGTTTGAAGTCGGTTTCCTATGCTCTGCCGTTTTATTCTGTTCCAGATTTGTTCTATGACTTCAATGGAGATGGGAAAATGGGATTTGTTGCCTATGACGGTTCATGGGACAAGACCTATTATCTGTTTGAAAATAGCAAAAAGCAGCAGGAAGTGAAGTCTGTATCACAGTCGCGGACTGAGCCTTGTTACAGAGTGGTAGACCTTGACAATACCGGAAATATGGTTGTGGCTCTGGATTGGTGGAATACTTACAGACTGGGAGCCGACTACAGCATGGAGAAAATGGATTTTCCCAAATTCCTGACGATTGCCGACTACGACAACGACGGACGTATCGACCTGCTGGCTCACGATGATAAGTCGGTTGCCTATCGTCAGTTGTCCGACGGCACATTTGTGAAAAATATTTTCAATTTGACAAACAATAAGGAAGACGTCTATACCGTACAGGCTGAAAGCGACGGAAACTGGATTAACAGTCTGCCGTCGTTGGATCAGGGTTGGATGATTGACGGTACACCACCATCGTTCAATACCATATCGCTGGTTTCCGACTTGACTAGGGACGGAATGCCGGAACTGGTGGGATATGACGGTGTCATGTATTATTTGAGCGACAACAATTATTATGTCAGTTCTGAAGTCGGACAGATTTTCCAGTGTGATTTGGACGGTAACGGCGTACTCGACTATGTGCTGTTCGATGAAAAGGAGGAAACCGTCTATTTGATGATGTATGGCAGTGAAGGAAAATACACATCGAAAACGTTGGTTACCAACGGTGTGATTTCCAATGTGTATTGCCGCGATTTTGACCGTGACGGAGACATCGACATCCTTTTGCCGATGGATTATACTACCAGTAGCGGCTACAGCTTCCTGATGTTCTATCGAAACGACGGTAACGGCGTTTTCAAGAAAAAGGAAGTGGCTTTTCAAGAAGAGTTGAGGTTTGGCGGCTGTCAGGACATCGACGGTGACGGACTGTATGAAATTTGGGGAGAAACCGTCAATGCCGATTATAGCATATATCGTGTTGACATTCAGGACGACTTTACAGCTTCTGCTTCGTTATTTTTGCCAACATATGCCGATTTTGATGAAGAATTGCATCGTTTTATTGTGGGCGATTTTGATAACGATGGGTATATGAACTATATTTATCCGGCTAGTGGTTTTACATGTTCGCTGATTGAAGAGAATAAGAATACGGCACCAAAAGCAATGGCGAAGCCTACGGCTTATTACGACAGCCGTTCGGGACGTGTGCGTATCCAGTGGACTGCCGGTGAAGATACGGAAACGTCAGCCTGCGATTTGACATACGAACTGCGTATAGGCACGGCTCCGGGCAAGGGCGACATTCTCAATGCGGCATCGCTTGCCGACGGCCGTCGTCGCACATTGCGCGAAGGTAATATGGGAAGAAACTTGACTACATTGTTCAATCCGGTTCAGTTGACTCCGGGTGCTATATATTATATTTCCGTGCAGGCAATCGATGCCGGAGGATTGGGCGGCCCATGGTCGGAAGAGTTTGTTTACGAACATGAAATTGATAAAGTGGTATTTACTGCCAACCGCAACCGTATTTCTACTGCCGACACGCTGCTTCTGGAAACGGTGGCACGACCGGAAGCCAAATATGTGTGGAACGTAGGCGGCGGAACAATTATTAAGGATGAAGGTTCGCGCATACAGGTTGTATTCAATAATGCCGGTAATAAGACGCTGGGGCTGACAGTGGAATATGGCGGAAAACAGTTGGTGGCTGAAAATAAGGAAATATCAGTGTTGCCGTATGACGAAATAGATGTTTCCGACGATTCCGTTCATTATGGAGTCTGTGCAGATTTCAACGGTGACGGCTATGCTGATTCATTTTCAATCAAAATGTATACTAATGACGGCCAGGGCAATTTTACGTTAGTGCCCAAAACTTTTAATTCGGATTTGTCCGGAGCTCTGTATGGTATATTTGACTTTAACAAGGACGGCTATCTGGATTTTATGATTGACTCAAAAAAAGGAAATATATTCTATAACACCGGTGATGCGGATTTAGACTTCGAGTATGAATTGAAGGATATAACAATCGACGGTGAAAAGTCTAATATAGTTTATTTGGGAGACTTTCGAATGGACTGCAATAACGATGGTTATCCTGAAAGTGTGGATTTCGGTGTTAACGGCTGCTTTATGTTGAATAAGGGTGACAATGTGTCGTATGTTGAGCTTACTAAGTTCAAACTGGAAAACTTCTTTGATGTCAACCATGACGGATTCCCGGATTTTCTGATTGAGCCTGATCGGTCTTCAGACGGTTCTTATTATGATACATACGTGTTGGTGAAGGATTCTACTGCGATGCACAACTATTTGGAACCGCAGCTTATTTTCAGATATCCGAGAGAACTTGGAGAATTTATTGAAATAGGTGAGCATTTATTTGCCGATTTGAATAACGACGGGTTGGTTGACTTGGCAGTGTTGGATAGGGCGCAACATTTGCTTAGAGTTGTTCCGGGTGTTCCGATGGAACAATGGCCGGCAACCGAATACATTGAAATCCCGTTGAAAGGTGACTATGATTTCTCTCTTCGTTCTTCCTGGAGACTGAGAGATTGGGACAATAATGGATTTCAGGATGTGATGTTCCAGATTTCTGGCGACAATGTGATTTCGGGTACAGACTATTATCTGGCAATGTTGTTCTATCCAAATTTCGAAGTGGATTTCATTAATTTGCCGACCTCGGAAACGGAACCGTTCCTTCCGATTGCCGACGGGCGTTATCCGCAAGTGGGCGATAGTTATAATAGTGAGTTAATTGTAGGCTATTGCGACAATCAGGCACCGGAAAAGCCGGAAAATGTGATGGCAAAGCAGACGAAAGAAGGCTTGCTGATAACTTGGAATGATGCCGTGGATGATCATACTCCGGGCGTACAGATGCGTTACAATTTCAGTGTTAAGAAAAAAGGTGCTACCGGACCGGGCAGTTTTGTCATCTCTCCGATGAATGCGCTGAACGACAAGGCTACGGTGATATCCTCTTATTTGTATGCTACGACACCTCAGCGGATTGTGCCGCTCAGCTGTCTGGAAGCCGGCGTGACTTATGAAGTGCAGGTGCAGGCCATTGACCTGATGAATGCTGTTTCCCCAATGACGGCACCGGTAGAAGTTACCATTTCCGCTGACGGCTATGTGGAAGCACCGGAAAAAGTAGTGGTTGGAAAAGACGTGGAATTGAAGTATGTGGGTACGGTAGCCGACAGCTATTCGATAGAGCTTGACGGTGGTACGCTGGTAACTGACAAGGGCAACGGAACATTTGTTGCCAAGTGGACGACTGACGGCGTTAAGCAGATTGTGCTGACAGCCGGAACCAATCAAATCCGCTCGGCGGTGACTGTTGTCAAAGCTGCGGATGTGGCGTTTGAAGTGCCGGCAGAAGTGTTTGCCAATGCTCCGCTGAAAGTGCGTGTGCCTGCAGTGTTCTCTGATTTGACAATGGATTGCGGTTTCCGCAGTGAAAGCGACAAGGTGGAAATCAGCTATAATCGTGGTGATTCCATTGCAGAATTCCTGTTCAAGGAAGTCGGTTCGTTCGAAGTTGAATCGTATTGCGAAGATGCCTTGCTGGGCAATACATATACCGGCAGCGTTGCCGTAGTGGCAGAAATGCCGGTGGCTGAAATCGCCCGTGTGAACGTGGACGGAGAAACGGGCGTCTATCGGGTAGAATGGAATGCAGGAGGAATGTCAGAATTGGTTGACCGCGTTGTAGTTGGCAAAGAAACGTCGCGTGTCAACAATTACCTGGTGCTCGACACAGTCCCTGTTTCCGAAGGTCGTTACCTTGACCTTTCGTCAACACCGAAAGTTAAGTCGGAACGCTATGTTGTCCGTCTGTTGGCGAAAAACGGACAGGAAAGCTATGAGAGCGCAGCCCACAAGCCGTTGCATGTGATGCTGAATATGGCAGTGGGTGGCGGCTACAACCTGATGTGGAATGCTTATGAAGGACTGGAAGTTGACACATACTCTATTTTGCGCGGAAGCAGTGCCGATGCAATGGAAAAAATTGCGGAAGTGGCGGGCAGCCAGTTGAACTATACGGATTTGTCGGCTCCGGAAGGCGAAAGTTTCTATGCCGTTTCGTTTGTGCCAGTTGAGAAGCCGCAAACACGTTCGGTTGCCGGTGAATTGCGCTCGAATGTTGTAAGTACAGCAAATGCCCTTCCGACGGTAGGTGTTTCTTCGCTCTATATCCGCAGTCTGGAATCTGAAATGGAACTGGTAGCTGAGCAGCCGCAACTTCACCTCTTTGTAGAAGTATTGCCGCAGGCAGCTACATTTACAAATGTGGTATGGACGATTGTCAGCGGTTCGGAATTGGCAACAATCAATCAAAACGGTCTGTTGAAAGCCAACGGAACTGGTAACGGCGATATTGTGGTACGTGCGACGGCTCTCGACGGTTCCGGCGTGTATACAGAGGTGACAATCCGTTGTGAGGATGCCGGTAGCGGCGTTGACGAGATTGACGACTACGACAGCGAAGACGGCTGGGGATTGAACGTCGCTTACGACCGCGGTGCGGAAACGGTCACTGTCAGCGGCTGGAATCCGAAAGAACCTGCGATTGTCTATGTAGTGTCGACAGGCGGCCAAGTGATGGACATTGCCCGTATTTTTGCTCCGGCGTACGCTATTGATTGCAGTCGTTTCGGTTCAGGAGTTTATGTAGTGAAAGTGGTCAACGGCAATACGGCTGCTGCAACAAAATTCATATGGAAAAGATAACGGGAATACCCGATTTGTTATGACAGGTGGAGTCACCCCGGCAGGCAGTAGCTTGTCGGGGTGACTTTTCTCTACGGAAATCCGTAGTTTTCAGGTCGTAAGGTGCAGAAAATACAGATTCTGTTTGGTGGTAGAACTTGATTTTTATACCTTAGAAGGCAATTCTTTAAACACGATAGCTATGAAATGTAGAAAGTTAATGGCAATGCTTGCCGCACTTTTTGTTTCGGTCGGTGCAAATGCACAGATGCAGGTGGATATGACTCCTAATACCGGTAAACTGCAGGGTGGGGCTTCCAAAGTGGTGACTTCTGTTTTTACGGCGGAATTGAAAGGCGGTAAAGTGGTGAAAACCGGAAAACCTGATCCTTGGGGTGAAGTCGGCGTGTATCCGCAGGATGCGGTGCAGACATTTGACAAGGATGGCCGCTTGCTGACTTCGGAAACGGAAATGGACGGAGTGACGACAAAGTGTGAATATGCCTATACCGGCGACAATCTTACGGAGGAAAAACGCTATGACAACGGAGCTCTGTTCTCTGTAAAGCGTTATAGTTATGTGGCAGGAAAATTGTCGGAAATATCAGAGGATATGTTTATAGGAGGAGAGAAATCGACAAATGTTTATCCGGTGGACAATTCGAAAATCAAAACCGATGCGGAGGGAAACACTGTGGAGTACGGATATTCGGAAAGTGATTATGTAAAGAAGGACAAGGAAGGGAAAATAGTGGAGTTTTCGATGAACAATGAAATGGATGGATATGTGGAAGTGCGGAAGTATGTTTACGACGGACAGGGAAGATTGGTTAAAATGTCTATTGAAGAAGGAGCGGTACTGACTTACTTCTATGACAGTATGGATGGAAAAGGGAACTGGACGCGGCTTGTCATCAAGTCGGACAACGTTCCTATTGGCTTGGTGGAACGCCAGATAACTTATTGACAACTTTTGGATAGGGCAGACCGCAGAGGTTTGCCCTTGTTTTTGACGGCGGTATAAATCCAGTAGACCGTGTGATTTTTTATTGAATTGAGGCTAAAACGGTTAAATGATATCTTGAAATTGTGTTATTCATTCTAAAATATTACTTTTGCAGACTGAAATATAGGATGAAAAAGTAGATTAGAGTGGAAAATTCGTTACGATTAGACGTTAAGCAGGTTATCGTCAGTAAGATGCCGCGTGCTTCCCGCTTTATTCCGGAATTCGTTTTCCGGAAATTGGCCCGTATCATCCGCCAGGACGAACTGAATCGGATATCGGGTGAGAATGTCGGAAAAGAAGGACCGGATTTTGCCCGCGGAGTAATGGAGTCGTTGGATATTAAATTATCCTGTAAAGGTGTTGAAAACCTGCCAACTGAAGGCCGTTATGTCTTTGCGTCCAACCATCCGCTGGGAGGACTTGACGGAATGGCATTGCTGTCGTTTCTGTGCGACCGTTATGACAACCGTGTCAAATGTATTGTAAACGACGTGTTGATGGCTATCAAGCCGCTTCGCAGCGTGTTTCTTCCGATTAATAAATATGGTTCGCAGTCGCGTGAGGCGATGAAGCGTGTGGAGGAAGCCTATGCGGGCGACGAGCAGATATTGATGTTCCCTGCCGGTCTGTGTTCGCGAATGAACGATAAAGGGGAAGTTTGCGACTTGGAATGGCAGAAATCATTTATAACCAAGAGTGTTGAAACCAAGCGTGATGTAATTCCTGTGTATTTTGAAGGTTTGAACTCAAAGTTCTTCTATCGGTTTGCAAGAATAAGAAAACGCCTGGGCATTAAATTTAATATTGAACTGATTTTCCTTCCGGCCGAGATGGTAGATGCCAAGGGAAAATCGTTCACTTTCCATTTTGGGAAGCCTATCCCTTACACGACATTCGACAATAGCCGTTCGAAAAAGGAATGGGCTGCATACGTTAAATCAGTTGTATATAGTCTTGCGGAAAAGAAATGAATAGAATGAAAGTTGAGAGCATCATTGCTCCGGTACATAAAAGTTTGCTGAAGATGGAGCTTACCGAAGCCCGCTTCTTGCGTACAACCAACAAGGGACATAATGAAATTTACATCGTCGATTCCCAAAATTCACCGAACGTGATGTGGGAGATTGGCCGTTTGCGTGAAATCGCTTTCCGTGCGTCCGGCGGAGGTACGGGAAAAAGTGCCGATATCGACGAGTTTGACCTTATGGACGAACCTTGCCAACAGCTTATTGTGTGGAATCCGGATGCTGAGGAAATTATCGGAGGCTACCGTTTCCTGCTGGGCGAAAACATAAAGATGGATGAAAACGGAGTACCTCATATTGCCATGTCGCATATGTTCAAATATTCTCCAAAGTTCATCAAGGAAATTCTGCCCTATACCATTGAATTGGGACGTTCGTTTGTTTCTGTTGAGTATCAGTCAACAAAGGCAGGGGCAAAAGCGTTGTATGCTTTGGACAATCTGTGGGACGGACTTGGCGCGCTGGTAGTGGTATATCCCCAAATCAAGTATCTGTTTGGAAAAATGACCATGTATCCGAGCTATCCGATGGAGTGCCGTAACATGATTCTCTACTTCTTGGACAAATATTTCCATGACGACGAAAAACTGGTAGAACCGATTCAGCCGTTGGATGCCAACATCAACGTGGCGCGTATGCAGCGACTGTTTGTAGGCGGCAGTTTCAAGGAGGACTATAAGATTCTTAACACACAGGTGCGTGCAGCCGGTTTCAATATTCCTCCATTGGTGAACTCTTACATGAACCTTTCTCCGAAAATGAGGATGTTGGGTACTGCCATCAATGATGAATTCGGTGATGTGGAAGAAACGGGTATCTTCTTTGCCATAGCTGAAATCTATGAAGAAAAGAAAATCCGTCATATCCGTACGTTCTACGAGCGTTTTATCGACTATCGTAAGGATTTGATTCACCGTATCCGTGAATATGCGCGGAACAGAAATAAATAGTGATAATGAAAAAATGGTTTTTTCTTGCAGCAGTTGCCTTGACGGCAATGGGGCTGCATGCCGAGACGCCGCTGCAGTTCCGTGCTGAGGCGTTCGGAAATGTGGGGACCGGGGATTTGGCTCCCTACTACATGATGTCGAACAACGGAGGGGTGCTGACGCAGGGCAAAACTGCCGCTGTAAGGGCGAAGGCATGGAAGGATTTTGACCTTTCCAAGCGTTTCAGCTATTCCTTCGGGGTGGATGCTCTTACGGGATATGCTTCGTCTACGGACTATATGCATTGTTTCCCGACAGAAGACGGAAAGGGCGAAATGGTGCCGGTGGCACGCCGTCCGTCAGCAGCGTGGTTGCAACAGCTGTATGGAGCTGTGAAATATCGTGGCGTGTTTCTGTCATTTGGAATGAAGGAACTGAATTCTCCGCTTTTGAACACAGAGTTGGGTAGCGGTGACTATATTCAGTCAAACAATGCCCGTCCGATGCCGGAACTTCGTGCCGGGTTTGTCGACTTCCAGGATATTCCGTTTACAAACGGCTGGGTACAGATTCAAGGTGAAATTATGTATGGAAAATACATTGATGGAAATTGGTTGGAGGAGCATTATAATTATAAACAGCACTTTATCAATACTGGAATCTGGGCACACTACAAGCGTATGTATTTCCGGACAAAACCCGAGAAACCGTTTTCGGTTACTGTCGGTATGCAGGTGATGGGGCAGTATTGCGGAAATGCAAAGACTTACAAAAACGGTGTGTTGGTAAAGGAAGACCCGTATGATGTAGGTTTCGATGAATTTTTGAATATGTTTATCCCTGGCGCTGGCGGTTCGAATTTCGGCGATTCGCAGTATGTTTTTGGAAATACGCTTGGCTCATGGGATTTTGTGGCCCGCTACCGCCTGAAAGATAAGACGGAATTGAAGGCTTATTTCCAGTGGCCGTATGAGGATGGTACTGGTATCGGCAAAATGAACGGATTCGATGGCATTTGGGGATTGGAATATCAGAACAAAGACCCAAAAGGAATTGTTTCCGGCGCCGTTGTCGAATACATCGATTTTATGCACCAGAGTGGTCCAACCCATTGGGCTCCAAATGACCATCCGGGAACGGAAATGACCGACCACGCTACCGGTGGTGACAACTATTATAATAATTTCCGTTACAACAGTTATATGTATTACGGAATGTCGAAGGGAACGCCATTTATCCCGTCGATTATCTACAATACAGACGGGTATATGGCGGTGGTTCATAACCGTATCCGTGGATTTCATGCCGGTGTGAGCGGTTATATTTACTCACCGCTGAAATATCGGGTGTTGGTTTCCTATCGCAAGTCGTTGGGTACTTATGGCGCTCCGCTTCTGGAACCGTTGCACGACACTTCTTTCATGGTGGAAGGAACTTACAGTTTCCCTCAGGTGAAGGGGCTTGACCTGAAAGGTCAGTTGGCTGTCGACCGTGGTAATCTGTTGGGCAATAATTTCGGTGTGATGTTCTCGTTGAGCTATAACGGACTTTTTAATGTGTTTGGAAAATGAAAGCGATTTATTCTAAGATAATCTGTACGCTGGCGTTGCTTTTTGTGCTGACCGGCTGTGTACAGAACAATGGCAATATCGGTCCGTGGTTCGGACAGTGGAAGGTGGAACGCCTGACAATTGACGGTAAGGATGACCCGGATTATGCCGGAAATGCCTTTTTCCGCTTTCAGGCGTCTGTGTTTTCCGTATGTATTTCCTATCCGGACGAGCATACTTCGGGAACTTATTACGGAACATGGACAGAAAATGGCGACTATGTGGATGTCGTATTCAATACGAAGGAAAGCGCTGTGCCGCCTCATGTATATTTAAAAGAACAGTTCCGTTTTCGGGTGATTGAAAACAATCACAAGACAAAAATCCTTGAATTTGTTGATGAGGACACGGGTATAACTTATACCTACTATTTGAAAAAGTGGTAAATTGTGTAATGTCAATTTATTGTCGTAACTTTGCAATAGAATAATAAAATTTACATAACCGATGAATTTTGTAGAAGAACTCAAATGGCGCGGTATGGTGCACGATATGATGCCGGGTACCGAAGAACAGCTTCAGAAAGAAATGACTACGGCTTACGTGGGTATTGACCCTACGGCCGATTCTCTCCATATTGGACACTTGGTGAGCGTGATGATTCTTCGTCACTTCCAACGTTGCGGCCACAAGCCTATCGCTCTGGTTGGCGGTGCAACGGGTATGATTGGCGACCCTTCCGGCAAATCGGCCGAACGTAATTTGCTGACGGAAGATGTGTTGCGCCACAATCAGGAATGTATCAAAAAGCAACTTTCCAAATTCCTGGATTTTGAATCCGATGCTCCCAATGCCGCAGAATTGGTGAACAACTACGACTGGATGAAGAATTTCACCTTCCTCGACTTTGCCCGTGAGGTAGGCAAGCACATCACAGTCAATTACATGATGGCGAAAGAATCCGTAAAAAAACGTCTTAACGGCGAAGCCCGTGACGGACTTTCCTTCACTGAATTTACTTATCAGCTGCTTCAGGGCTATGACTATCTGCACCTCTATGAAACGAAGAACTGCAAGTTGCAGATGGGTGGTTCTGACCAATGGGGTAACATTACTACCGGTGCCGAACTGATTCGTCGTACCAATGGCGGTGATGTGTTTGCTTTGACTTGTCCGTTGATTACAAAGGCTGACGGCGGTAAGTTCGGAAAGACTGAATCCGGTAACGTATGGCTGGATGCCCGTTACACTTCTCCTTACAAGTTCTATCAGTTCTGGATGAATGTCAGCGACAGCGACGCTGAACGCTATATCAAAATCTTCACTTCTCTTTCTCGTGAAGAAATCGAAGCATTGATTGCTGAACACAATGAAGCTCCGCATTTGCGTGTACTTCAAAAGCGTCTGGCTAAGGAAGTGACGGTGATGGTACACTCGGAAGAGGACTACAATGCTGCTGTCGATGCATCCAACATTCTTTTCGGTAATGCAACTGCCGAAACGCTTCACCGTTTGGATGAAGACACATTCCTTTCTGTTTTTGAAGGTGTGCCGCAATTCAAGGTGTCGCGCGATCTGCTTGCCGGAGGTGTGAAGGCTGTTGACTTGCTTGCTGAGCATGCCAAAGTGTTCGCATCAAAAGGCGAAATGCGTAAGCTCGTTCAAGGTGGCGGTGTTTCTGTCAACAAGGAAAAACTGGAAGCCTTTGACAAGGAAATTACAGCCGACAACTTGTTGAACGGAAAGTATCTGCTTGTGCAGCGTGGAAAGAAGAACTACTACCTTGTAGTGGCAGAATAACAGATTACAACATAGCTAAAATATTTAGCGGAAGCCGGAAATATCTGTCGGCTTCCGCTTTTTTGCTTTATTTTAAATAAAGTGGTTATGATTTGTTACTGCTTTGTGACAAAACCTAATCAATTTGTTAATAGCTATTTATGCTTAAAGGGATAATTTGAGGCTTGTATCAATGCTAAATATATCGTTATATGTTAATTTTAACAGTTGGTAGTCATGAAGGAATTTCACTGCAGAAAAGTGACAAATCAAAAGATAGAGGATAATATTTTACTCGAATCCAATATTTTTAAGTGTTAAAGCCGAATTAAATTGTAAGATAACCGGCATGATTAGCTTTGAAAATGATATTGATATGAATGTGAAAATTCATTCTTTTTATGTTGGACGTACTGACGATTGCGGGTCGTGAAAATTGTAATTATTTGGTAAAATCTTGTGAATTAATGCGTTGCGTGTGGAGAAAAAATAGTGGTAACTTGGCATAGGATTTTAAACCTATCTTGCCGAAAGTAAACAAAAAAATGTAAAAGAAATATTGCAATCTTAAAAAAATAGATGTAACTTAGCAAAGTGCTATCAGAAAAGCGGAAAAACTGCAATTTGGATTGCTGGAATTACTTTATGGTTAAAACCTGAAATCTGAAGAGCGTGTAAATCTTCCTTTGATTCTTAATTTTACTGGTTGAAATTAACAGAATTGAAGGGTGGGTGTGCTTACGATTTATAACAAAGCAACTAATTTGAAATTTAATTGTGTGTTTATATATAAATTGAATTTTTAAATTTATGAGACTTAAGAAATTTGTCATTTTGCTAACGATGGCGTTGCTTTCATTGCCTGCTTTCGCACAGGTGAAGGTAACTGGTGTCGTTACGTCTGCCGACGATGGACTGCCCATTATCGGTGCAACAGTTTTATTGAAGGGCAACACTTCAGTAGGTACTGCGACTGACATTGATGGTCGCTTCACTTTAAATGTGCCTTCTACCGACTCGCATTTGGTCGTTTCCTATGTGGGTATGAACACGAAGGAGGTAAAAGTTTCAACTTCTGAGATGGAAATTGTGCTTGATTCTAACTCGCAAGTTCTTGATGAAGTGGTTGTAACCGGTATGGGTAAGATGGATAAGCGTTTGTTCTTGGGTTCAACTGACCAGATTGATGCCAAGAATGCTAAATTGGACGGTGTGGCTGATATCAGCCGTTCATTGGAAGGTAAGTCTGCCGGTGTGTCTGTCCAAAACGTTTCCGGTACTTTCGGTACTGCTCCAAAAATCCGCGTGCGTGGTGCAACATCTATTATGGGTGCATCAAAACCGCTTTGGGTTGTTGACGGTGTGGTAATGGAAGACGCTGTTGAAGTAGACGCTGACGACTTGTCATCGGGTGATGCTGTGACATTGATTTCTTCTGCTATCGCAGGTTTGAACTCGGACGACATTGAGAGCTTCCAGATTTTGAAGGATGGTGCCGCTACTTCTATCTACGGTGCGCGTGCAATGGCTGGTGTGATCGTTGTTACTACCAAGAAAGGTAAAGCCGGTTCAACTCGTGTGAGCTATACAGGTGAGTTGACAACTCGTATGAAGCCAAGCTACCGTGAGTTTAACATCAGCAACTCTCAGGAACAGATGGGTATCTATAAGGAAATGGAAGAAAAAGGATGGTTGGAATTCGCTTCAATCGCCAAGGCTTCTACTTCTGGTGTGTACGGTAAAATGTATCAGTTGATTGACTCTTATGACCCAACCACTGGTTTTGGTTTGGAACATACTCAGTCAGCGATGAACGCTTACCTTCGTGAAGCAGAATACCGCAATACTGACTGGTTCGACTTGTTGTTTAGCAATGCAGTTATGCAGAACCACTCTGTAAGTATTGCCGGTGGTACTGACAAAGGTAACTTCTATACTTCATTGTCTGTAATGAACGACCCGGGATGGACAGCATCCAGCAACGTTCGCCGTTATACATTCAATGCCAATGCTTCCTATAATCTTTCTGAAACTTTGCGTTTCACAGTTTTGACTTCTGACTCTTATCGTCAGCAAAAAGCTCCTGGGACATTGAGCCAGAATGTTGACCCGGTTAACGGTACTGTACAACGTGACTTCGATATCAACCCGTATAGCTACGCTATCAACGCGTCTCGTGCGCTTGACCCGAATGAATTCTATACTCGTAACTATACTGACTTCAATATCTTCCACGAATTGGACAACAACTACATTGATATCAATGTAACTGATTTGAAATTCCAGGCTGAATTGAACTGGAAACCTATCCAAGAGTTGGAATTCAATGCATTGGGTGCTTATCGTTATCAAAGTTCTGTTCAACAGCACTATGTGAAGGACCACTCTAACCAGGCTAACGCTTACCGTGCCGGTGTTGATCCTGAAGATGCTACTATCCGTGACTTGAATAAGTTCTTGTACCGTGACCCGGATGATCCATACGCATTGCCGGAAACTGTATTGCCGCAAGGTGGTATTTACTATAACGATACATATACTATTTCTCAATATGACTTCCGTGGTACTGGTACATTCAACAAGGTTTGGAACAATACTCACATCTTTAACTTCCTTGCCGGTTTGGAAGTCAGCTCAACTGACCGTAAGCAGATTTCTTGGGAAGGCTGGGGCTTCGTTTACGACAACGGCGGTCTTCCGTTTATCGACTACAACTTGTTTAAACAACAAGTAGAAGAAGGTCACACTTATTATGGTATTTATCCTTCTTTCCGTCGTAGTTTCGCATCATTTGCTAATGCTACTTATTCTTATGAAGGACGTTATACTTTGAACGGTACAATCCGTTATGAAGGTACTAACAAGTTGGGTATGGCCCGCACATCTCGCTGGTTGCCGACTTGGAACATTTCAGCTGGTTGGAATGCCCACGAAGAAGCATTCTTTAAGGAAAAAGTAGATCCGAAGATCTTGTCACACGCTACAGCTCGTGTATCTTACTCTTTGACTGCCGATGCAGGTCCGTCAAGCGTATCAAACGCTACTCCGATTTATGTTCCTTCTACTATCTGGCGTCCGGGTGCATCTGACCAGGAAATGGCATTGCTTCTTGAAAGCCTTGGTAACTCAGAGTTGACTTATGAAAAGAAACATGAGTTCAACGTTGGTTTGGACCTCGGTTTCTTGCACAACCGTATCAATACTGTTGTCGATGTGTATACTCGTAACAACTTTGACTTGATTGGTCTTACTTATACTCAGGGTGTCGGTGGTGAATCAATGAAATATGCCAACGTTGCTTCCATGAAGTCAAGTGGTGTGGAATTTACGATTTCTACTGTCAACATCACTAATAAGGATTTCGAATGGACAACTGACTTGACTTTCTCAAAAACTAAGAATGAGATTACTGAGTTGAATACTAGAACTCAGTCAATGGCTCTTGTTAGCGGTGCAGGTTATGCTAAGGAAGGTTATCCAGTACGTGCATTGTTCTCTTATCAGTTTGCTGGTTTGACTGAAGACGGTCTTCCTCAGGTAATCAACGAAAAGGGTCAGGTGACAACTACAGATGTAAACTTCCAGGAATTCGACAACCCATATTTGGTATATGAAGGACCGACAGATCCGACAATCACTGGTGGTTTCGGTAATACATTGACTTGGAAAAACTTCCGTTTGAATGTGTTCATGACTTATTCGTTCGGTAACAAGATTCGTCTGGACCCGATCTTCTCAAATCAATATGATGACATGCAGGCTCTTCCACGTGACTTCAAGAACCGTTGGACTATGCCGGGCGATGAATTGTATACAACTATTCCTGCTATATCAAGCAAACGTCAAAATGAGCAAGATGCTTATTTGGCAATGGCATACAATGCATATAACTATTCTACAGAACGTATTGCGGACGGTGGCTTTATTCGTTTGAAGGAAGTTTCTTTGACTTATGACCTTCCAAAGAGTTTCTTGGAAAAAATCAAATTTACATCTGCCTCTTTGAAGCTCCAGGCTACGAACCTTTGTCTGCTTTATGCTGACAAGAAGTTGAACGGTCAGGATCCTGAATTCTTCAACACCGGTGGTGTTGCTGTTCCGAACCCGAAACAGTTTACATTCACATTGAGATTTAGCTTGTAAAAGTCATTCACAACATTAATGAATTGAAAAATATGAAACTGAATAAATTTTTATATATCGGCGTTGCTGCAATGTTGTCGTTGACTTCTTGTAACGACTTCCTTGACAAATTGCCGGATAACCGAATTGACCCGAATTCACCAGAGCAGTTGCGTTTGGTGTTGGCCGGCGGATATGCAGAGGCCAACTACGCACTCCTTTGTGAATTGAGCTCTGATAACGCTATTGATAACCATGCGCCGGATGAAAAGGGCCTTAGTTATCCAAACTTGGGTGCTTTCAGCCAAATGGACGATCAGGCATTTGCTTGGGAGGATGTTAATAAAGAAAGCATGCAGGACTCTCCGACATATTTGTGGTCGAGCTATTATAAATCAGTAGCAGTTGCTAACCATGTTTTAGCAAAGGTGGATGAGTTTCGTGCTGAAGGCCGTTATACAGATGGTCGTGATTCGGAACTTTTGGATGCTGTCTATGGTGAGGCTCTTTTGATCCGTGCATATTATCATTTTGTTTTGGTAAACTTGTTTGCTCCTCAATATCGTGGTGAAGCAAGTGCCAATGACCAAGGTATTCCTTACTGTCTGACACCTGAAGATAAAGTGTTTGTCGACTATCAGCGTGAATCGGTGAAGGCTGTATATGACAAGATTGAACAGGATTTGCTTGAAGGTTTGAAACATATTAATGATCAGTTCCACAAGAATCCGAAGTTCCATTTCAATGCACAAGCCGCTAAGGCATTTGCCGCTCGCTTCTATCTATATAAGAGAGACTATGCGAATGCTGAGAAATATGCTACAGAAGCATTGGGTGCAAGCCCAGAACAAATGCTCCGCACTAATTTCTGGAGTTCAGACTTCGGTACCAACTATGATGCTTGTTCGGCTGCATATTTCTCTTCATCCTCAGCTAACAACCTATTGTTGGTTCCTGCTGTTTCTAATGTGTTTAATCACTTTGCCGGTGGTGCACGTTACGCAATCAGCCGTGATGCTCGTGTGGCAACCATGACAGGTAGTGCTCCGACTTGGTCTCAGGGACGTCCGGGCATTAATTATTCCTTCATTAACGGTAGCAATGAGTACGGTTCAATTCCATTTTGGATGGCTCCGTTCTTCCAGTACACTGACAAAGTTGCTGGTATCGGCTATTTCAGATCTATGATAGCTGAATTTACTGGAGAAGAATGTTTGTTGATACGTGCTGAAGCTCGTATCTTCCAAAACAACTTGCCGGGAGCAGTAAGTGACTTGGCAATGTGGGATAACTCTCAATATGGTGGAAATCGTGGTAAGGCGCCTGTGTTGACTGCCCAATTGATTGAATCTTACTACAACAAGGCAAATTCAACTACTGGACAATTTGACCCGCGTCCGTTCATCCTTCAGGACTTGCACATCGATGACTTGTATCCGGTTGATAATGCACAGGTAACAGCGCAAAATCTTCCATATTTGTGGTGCGTGCTTCATTTCCGTCGCATCGAACAGGTGTTCACCGGTATGCGTTGGTTCGATGTTAAACGTTTCGGTATCGAAATTACACATAAAATTGGTGAAACTCGTGTCGAAACTCTTCCGTACAATGATTTGCGTAGAGCTTTCCAAGTTCCGATCGAAGCGTTGTCATCAGGTATGGAACCGACAGTGAGAGCTGGAAAGTTGCCGGATCCTTCCGAAATGGGAAGCTGGGTAAAACCAATCAGGTAGTGTAGTTTTTTAATAAGAATTTGTTATGATGAAGAATTTAATTTTCAAAATATCGTTTATCGTCTGTGCGATGTTTGTCTTTTCTTCTTGTGTTGAAGATGATTTGAATCCGCAGAGCATTTTTACAGATACGGAGGAATTGGATCCGACTTCTCCTACTTATCAGCTCGATAAGTTTTGTGAGGACAATTATTTGAAGAAGTACAACATTCAGTTCCGCTATAAATTGCAGGACGTTGGAACAGACATGGAATACAACCTGATTCCTGCCAAGTATGAAAATTCTGTCGATTTGGCAGTACTGACCAAATATCTTTGGTTTGATGTGTATGACAAGATTGTGACTTCCGACCCTAATTTTATGAAGAAGTACGGTCCGCGTATTCTTCACCTTATCGGTTCTGCTGCTGTGAATCCGGCAAACGAAACAATCGTATTAGGTTTGGCAGAAGGCGGTTTGAAGGTGTCTCTTTTCTATGTCAATCAAATGGATGTGTCAAGTTTTGAAAGCTTGAATGAATTCTATTTCTTGACAATGCACCACGAGTTCGCTCACATCCTTCACCAGACGAAAACGTATCCAGTATCTTTTGACCAGTTGTCAACTGGACACTATGACCCTACTTCTTGGCAGGATCGTATTCACAATGTGACAGCTTCTTTGGGCTTTGTTTCTACTTACGCCAGCAGCGAGTATCGTGAAGACTTTGCAGAAACAATTGCGCACTATATTACGGATACTCAAGAGGAATGGGACAAGCTTCTTGATACCGCATCTAAAGGTTGGGAAGTGCAGGGTCAGTCTCTTGTAGAGGTAGCTGATAATGATGGTGTAGATGGTAAGTCTATTATTCTCCAGAAGGTGGAAATAGCTCGTCAGTGGTTCCGTGATTCTTGGCAGATGGATCTTGACGCTTTGCGTGCAGAAGTACAGGAACGTCAGAATACCTATAGCCTTGAAGTTCTTGATGAGTTAAGAAAACAGGTTTACGATATACCGGTAGGTACTGAATCTCAAAATTAATTCACCCTTTGATTTTTATGAAAATGAAAAAAACATTTGCAATTATATTGTCTTCTTCTCTTCTTTTGGGAGCAAGCTCTTGTAGAATGACTGAAGAGGATATTTGGGAAGATTCGTCAGCTGAACGAATGAACAAGACTCTGGTTGAGTACAAGAATGACTTATGTGCGGAGACTGAAGGCTGGGTGCTGCAATATTTTGCTAATGAAAGCGAACCGGCTTATCCGATTCTCATGAAGTTCAGCCCGAATTCAGCAGTTATCATGGCTGCAAAAAATAGTGTCGCAACTAATAATGTTTATGTGGAAGATGAGGAACCGACTGCTTATACATTGATTGGCGATATGGGACCTGTATTAAGTTTTAATACTTATAATCCGCTGCTCCACTGCTTTTCTGACCCACAACAGGATGGTAAGGGACATCTTGGTGATTATGAATTTGTGATCAACGGCAAGAATACTGATGGATCCTTTGATCTTCGTGGTAAAAAGCATGGAGTTGGTATGAAGATGATCAAGTTCCCTAAAGGTGCGACTTATACCGTTGGTGGTGAAACTAAGACAATTGAAAAGTGGGAGGATTACTATACTGCCTACAATGCAGTTAAAAATCAGCTTTTCCCGTCAAAAGCTAAAGCTATGTACCTTACTGCAGGTGAAGAAAGCTATAAAGTGACAGGAATGGGAGGCGGTGTACTTTCGATCGTTAATACTGAAGTTTCAGCTGAATCCTATACTTTCACTTGCTCTTATGTTATTGGGGTTGATGCTACTGTAAGTCTTTCTTCTCCTTTTACTGGAGATAACAATAAATTCAAGGTACAGAACTTTAAGTTGAATGAGGCTGGAATTCTCGAATGTACCGATGAAGGCCAGGATGCTACTATTTCTGCCGGTACAGTTGCTGAATATTTCTTGGCTGATGGAATGGTATGGCGTCTTGACCGCAATCAGATGAGCGACCAGTATAAGACTTTGTTCAACCAGATGCAGTCTGATTGCCAGAAGGCTGGTTACGGTAGCTTGCAGTATTTGCAGTACGGATGGAATGCGACAGAAAACAAGATGGCGTTTACGTTCAAGACTAACAAATTTGAAGGTGAGTACTATCTTGATTCTACTGTTGAAGGCGACAATGCCGTAACTCTTGCATTCAATCAGGAAGCTACAGAAGCTTCTTCATCAAGCAAGGCAAGCAATGCTATGGTATTCTATCGTCAGTTCGAATCATTTAGAAATATGGTTTCGTTGATTTCTACCAAGTTCACTTTGGAAGGTAATTCACCGTTGGCAGTTACTTCTATTACAATGACTGATGCTGCTGGCAATTCAGTTGTAGTCAGCTTGAATTAATATTAGGTGACATATATTAAGCCTGTTTGTAAAGGATGTATATTGATACGCTTTTGCAAACAGGCTTTTTCCTTTTGATTTATTCGGTTTTGGCGTTTATTTTTGAAACATGGTAATAAAATTGCTTGTTTCGGTAATATTTTTTAGCCAAATGTTTGAAAATTTCAAAAAACTTCTTTACTTTTGCCATATGCAATGTAAGGTTGTATGTAATCAAAAAAGCAACTTAATCTTTTAAATTTATATCAAATGAAACGAACATTACTTTTTTCAGCCACAATGTTGGCGGTTGCAGGGATGTCGGTGAATGCTGATAATGTATATCAGAAAGCGGCCTTTCCTGTTCAGCAATTGAATGTGATGCCGAGTGCATCAAAAGCAAACATGAAGGCGGTCGCTTTTGATGCAGAACAAAATGTTGTTGCCCAAAAGGGTGCTGTGTCTGTTGTGCGTGCTAAAGACGGTAGCCTAAAGCGTGTGGCAAACGTAGTTTCTAATAAAGTTAATACTTCTCGTTTTGTAAAACCGGTTGTAGTTGCAGCGGAAAATTCAACACTTTTTGAAGGTTTTGAAGGTTGGGACGGAACATCGGAAGATTGGATCCCTTCAGGTTGGGTAGACGAATCAAAGGTAGGGACTGACCCTAACGGTGCTGACGGAAACTGGACTTGGGAGGCAAGTGGAGCCAGCTATTACTCCGCTCCTTTTGATGGTAAGGTGCAAATGCATATCTCAACTGCACTTACGCTCGATATGGAAACATTCCAGATCACATTCCCGGAACAGGATGAATGGTTGATCTCTCCGGCTGTAACTCCGAAAGCTGGCGATAAGTTGAACTTTATGTTGAGTTATTCTCCGGGTTGGTGTCTTGTGAATTCCGATAAAGCTTTCCAACAACCTCCGGTTTATGAATTTACAGCACGCAATACTAATCTTGAGGTATTGGTTTCAACTGATAATGGTGCAAACTGGACAGAACTTTGGAATGCTATTGATGACGATGCCCTTGTAAATTATACAACTGCAGAGTTGGACTATACATTGAGTGTTTGTCCTTGGAAATGCTTCGTTTTAAATATTGACGAGTATGCTGGCAAGTCAGTGAAATTTGCATTCCGTTATGTTGGTAAGGCTGGCCAGGATATGGCTCTTGACAATGTTACTGTTGGTGCCGTAACTCCGGATGCTTCTTATGCTCACATGAACTTGTATTTTGGTCCTTCTGTATCTACTGGTGGTTCTTATCCTAATGCTTCTTTGACAGGTGCTTACCAGCCGACAACATTTGCTAATACTTCAATTGTTCCTGCAGAAAGCGAATGGGAATATGAAACATATGAAAATAATGAACCTGTGACACTTTATTCTTCTGACAAAAATTTGGTTGTTGAATATCCTTTGTGCCAGGCTTATTATCCGACACTTACTCAGACATTCGAAGGAAAATCAGCAAGCTATCAATTTGGTCCTTGGAGTGCTCAAGGTCAAGAAGGGAAAGGTTTCCTTCAGGCCGGTGGATGCCCAGAAGATTTCATGGATGGCACAGACTTTTATGGAACAATGAACTATAACTTAAATGATATATCTTCATTAAGCTATCTACCTTCTAACTCAGGTGAAGATGGTGCTTGGTGGCAAGACTTGTATAGCAATGAATCGGGGGTACGAGGCTTTGGTACATATATACCTCATACAGCTGATTATGCTTTGTCATCTGTGTACTTCCCGGTATTTGAAATTACAGGTGATACCAGTCTGCCTATTCAAATCAATGTTCGTAAAGTAGAAGCTGATGGTAGTATTGGTGATGTGATTGCTTCTGGTCAGGCTATTCCATCTGAAGATGCTTACAGCTATTATGTTAATGGTGGAGATACTCAAATGATTGAATTTACATTCACTGAGAAGGTGGGTGAATTGGTTCAAATTGTAGTTCCGACTATCACAACGGATATATTTATTGAATTGGTAATACCTGATGGCGTAGGTTTGGCTCCATTGTGTGCAATGGCAAATGGAATTGCTCCTCGGTATGATAACTTCTATGTTTTGTTCGCTGATGGCAAAATGGGTTCTGTAAATGCACTTCAGACAGAAGATGGAGAAAGCGTGTATGGTGGTATGTTTACATTTAACATTACTTACACTTGGTTCAGAACAACTGACGGTAACTACAGATTTGATGCTCCGGTAGAAGGTGGTTCTAAGACATTCGACATCGATGCTTACTATGTTCCGGATGCTTGGACAGTAGAAGATTCTGAAGGTGCTTTGTATAATTGGGTAAACTACTCTACTAACTATGACCAAACTGCAGGTACATTGTCTTTGACATTTGATGTTGACCCGCTTCCAACTGAAATCAAGGACCGTTACACTTATGTAACTGTTTCTAACCCGGGTTCATCTGCACGCTTTACAATTGCTCAGGGTGACGGCTCAAGCGTAGAAGGTGTTGAAACTTCTGCAGTAGTTGTATCAGTGGTTGACGGCAACTTCGTGGTTAAGGGTTCTAATGCTTCTATGGTTGACGTTTACAACGTAGCAGGCCAAAAGGTTGCTTCAGCAGCAGTTGACGGTGAAACAGTTGTAAATGCTCAAGACTTGGCTAAGGGTATGTATATCCTCAAGTTCAATGACAATACAGCAATCAAGGTTGTAAAATAATAACAGCCCTATATGGAAAATGAAAGCCCGGCGTAATGCCGGGCTTTTTTATGGGATTAAATGAAGTGTCGGGCGGCTTTGTGCCGGTCCGGCACTATTTTTCTTTCTGTCTTTCGGTGAGGAATTCGGCAAAAATGCGGGCGGCTGTTTCAACCATTTTCACACAAGGGCGTTTTTTGTAGTATTCAGCCGTGCGTGCTTCCGGTTCCGATGGTGTAGGGGCTTTCGGTTTGAGACCAAGCAGCTCGGCACAGATAATGGAGCCGTTTTCGGCCTTGAATTTCTCGGCAAGCTGTTGCACTACGGCGTAGTTGGCTCCTTTCCCTTCACGGTTTGTAGGGTCGGTACAGCCTGTCTCTAATCCGGCAAGCAGAAACATGCCGCAGGCGGCTCCGCAAGTTTGGCGCATGCGGCCGATTCCGCCTCCGAACGATGCCGCCATGCGAACTGCCAGATTATGGTCGATGCCGTAGAGGTCGGCAAAGGCTGCCACGACCGATTGCGAGCAGTTGTAGCCCTGCTTGAAGTAGTCAACGGCTTTTTCTATTCTTTCTTCGTACATGTTATTATGAGTTTACAGTTTACGGTTTACGGTTTACTGTTGAGAGGTTATGGGTTAGAGGTTAGGGGGTATAGGTTATGGTATATGAATTCCATTTATAGTCCCTAAATCTATAATCCTTGTCAAAAATCAATGTCGACTTCCACCGGACAATGGTCGGAACCGAATATGTCTGTGTGGATTGTAGCGGCTTTTAATTGGCCGTCCAGGCGTTTTGATGCAAGGAAATAGTCAATACGCCAGCCCGCGTTCTTTTCGCGTGCCTTGAAGCGATATGACCACCAGGAATAGATGCCTTCCTGCGTGGGGTAGAAGTGACGGAACGTATCAGTGAATCCGGCTTCGAGAAGTAGGGTGAATTTCTCACGTTCTTCGTCGGTGAAGCCGGCGTTCTTGCGGTTGGATTTCGGGTTCTTGAGGTCGATTTCCTTGTGGGCCACATTCAAGTCGCCGCACACTACAACCGGTTTCTTCTTGTCGAGTTCCTGAAGGTAGGTGCGGAAGTCGTCGTCCCAAGTCATGCGATAGTCAAGGCGTTTCAGTCCGTCCTGCGAATTGGGGGTATAGACGGTTACCAGATAGAAGTCGGGCATCTCCATAGTGATGACACGGCCTTCCTTGTCGTGGTGTTCGATGTCGATGCCGTAAGTCACGCTGAGAGGCTCGTGTTTCGTGAAAATTGCCGTGCCCGAATATCCTTTCTTTTCCGCGTAGTTCCAGTAGGAGCGATAGCCTTCAAATTCCAGGTCGAGTTGTCCGGCCTGCATCTTTGTTTCCTGCAGGCAGAAAAAGTCGGCATCCAGTTGGCGGAATATGTCGCTGAAGCCTTTGTCGTTGCAGGCGCGCAGTCCGTTTACGTTCCAAGATATAAATTTCATGTCGATGGTTGTTTTGGTTTATAGTGCAAAATAAACATATTTTCCCGAAAGTGTAAAGGTTTACAGTTTACGGTTTACAGTTTCTGGCTTTCGGTTCTGTTTTGCAGGGTGGATATGAAAAAAGGGAGCGACGGGCTCCCTTTTCCTGTTATGTGTTGATTGGATTAAATCAATGATTTTCCAGTCATTTCAGCCGGTTGCGGCATACCCATGATAGTAAGGATTGTCGGAGCTACGTCGGCAAGGATACCATTCTGGATTTTGCAGCCAGTGTTTTCAGTAACGTAAACACATGGAACCGGATTCAGCGAGTGGGCAGTGTTTGGAGTACCGTCGTCGTTGATGGCGTGGTCGGCATTACCGTGGTCGGCAATGATAATCACTTCGTAGTCGTGAGCCTTGGCAGCTTCTACGGTGTCCTTCACGCAGTTGTCGATGGCTACAACGGCCTTTTCGATGGCTTCGTATACGCCGGTGTGTCCTACCATGTCGCCGTTGGCATAGTTGACAACGATGAAGTCGTATTTTTCAGTTCCGATGGCTTCCACCAGTTTGTCCTTCACTTCGTAGGCGCTCATTTCCGGCTTCAGGTCGTAAGTTGCTACCTTCGGTGACGGAACGAGGATACGGTCTTCGTTTTCATACGGAGTTTCGCGGCCGCCGTTGAAGAAGAATGTAACGTGGGCATATTTTTCAGTTTCAGCAATGTGGAGCTGTTTCTTTCCGTTGTTTGCGAGGTATTCGCCGAGTGTGTTCTGTACGTTTTCCTTATCGAAAAGAATGTGAACACCCTTGAAAGAAGAATCGTACGGAGTCATGCAGTAGTATTGCAAGCCCGGGATAGTCTTCATGCCTTCTTCCGGCATATCCTGCTGAGTAAGAACGATAGTCAATTCTTTAGCACGGTCGTTGCGGTAGTTGAAGAAGATAACAGCGTCGCCTTCTTTGATTGTACCGTCGACAGTAGAGTTGACAATCGGTTTGATGAATTCGTCAGTCACGTCTTCATCGTATGATTCCTGCATAGCCTTCACCATGTCGTCGGCCTGCTTGCCTTTGCCTTCTACGAGAAGGTCGTAGGCTTCTTTCACGCGGTTCCAGCGTTTGTCGCGGTCCATTGCGTAGAAACGTCCGATGATAGAGGCGATAGTGCCAGCTGATTTCTTGCAGTGAGCTTCTACTTCTTCGATGAAGCCCTTGCCGCTCTTCGGGTCAGTGTCACGGCCGTCCATGAAGCAGTGGATGAACACTTTTTCCAAGCCGTATTCTTTTGCGATGTCGCAAAGAGCATAGAGGTGTTCGAGTGAGCTGTGAACGCCGCCGTTTGAAGTCAAGCCCATGAAGTGGATGGCCTTGCCGCTTTCCTTAGCGTAAGAGAATGCCGATTTGATTTCCTTGTTTTCAAGGATAGACTTGTCGGCGATTGACTTGTTGATTTTAACGAGGTCCTGATAGAGAACGCGTCCTGCACCAATGTTCAGGTGGCCTACTTCAGAGTTACCCATCTGTCCGTCGGGCAAACCTACGTTTTCGCCGCTTGCCTGAAGCTGTGAGTTAGGATACGTTTTTACAAGATAGTCCCAATACGGAGTTGGAGTGCTGAAAATAGCGTCACTTTTAGTGTGGTTGCCGATACCCCAACCGTCCAAAATCATCAACAGAGCTTTTTTACCCATAATTGTTATTGTATTTATATGTTTGTTTTTTCTTTGTAATCTAAACAATCTTCTGTTGCCGAAAGTTCTTCGGTGTTTGTCGACTGCAAAGGTACGACTTTTTGGGGTGAAATGGTGGTTTTTGTGCAGGATTTTTCTGTGTCAGTGTTAATTATACTCCATTTCGAAGTGAAATTTGCTGATGGAGGGTGCTATGTATGAATATTTTTCTGTTTTATAAATGCTTGAAAATGAGTGGTAGTTTCTAAGAACTATGTTTTAAAGCAATTTTTTGTGCCAAAAAATTTGCAAGGTTCAGAAATCTGTTATACCTTTGCACTCGCAAACGAGAAAAACGAATGCACGAGGTTAGATTCGCTAGCTCAGCTGGTAGAGCACAACACTTTTAATGTTGGGGTCCTGGGTTCGAGCCC
>UQUV01000025.1 GCA_900544305.1 uncultured Porphyromonadaceae bacterium | reverse complement strand
CTTTGTGGCGGAAGCCGCTTAGCCGATATGTTGAATTTTTAACGGACTATTAAAATAAAGAACTAATGGATAAAAGTCTAAGCTTTCGAAATTTGTTGAAAGAGTTGGGAGTAAAGACACCGGATCCGATTGATTGTTTTAGGCTTAGAATTGAGCATCAGAAAGAGTTGGATAGGATTGAAAACAATAAATTAATTGCATCTATAATTGAATATTGGAGAAGTTGTGATGTTGAAGGACAAAAGAATCTGATTGAATTAATTCGTAAAAAATTTTTATTCTATGGTATTGATATAAGTATCGGGAATAACTCATTATATTGGGTTCCGTTTGATTTGCTATATAAAGACGATGTTATCTTGCGAAAATACTTTAAAGCTTCTGGATTAGAAAAGAAATATTTCATTGAAAAATCTCAATATAAAGAAGCTATTGAAGTTGTAGGTGGAAAAGTTTTTGATGATTTCTTGTCAAAATTGGAATTTAAGGAACGTCCAGAATATCAAAGAAAAAAAACTTGGTTGGGGTACTACGAAAAAACAAAACGAAAACATACACGTATTACGGATAAACAAGTATGCTCAATTGAGGGGCTGGAGAATATTTTATACAGTTGGGATGAACTTGGTGATTCAAAAGAATTAAGTCATTTTATATGGGAACTAATTTGTTTCTATCATCATCGAGATAACATTTTTGAGAATGATAAATCAACGTATGTTTTATATAAGACTGAATATGTTCAAGATTGGGGCTCTTGTTCGATGTTAAATGCGATATGTCGTGCTAAATGGTTGTATATAAATGGTGAATACCGTTGTTTGTCCGATATCTATAAGGAAGATTTAATCGCAAATGATTATGCTTGTGATGATCGTTTAATGTCTGAGTTGAACATTGAGAGTAAGCCAAATATTCGAGAAGAGAATGAAATTTCGAATATGTCTAAAGAGACTAGAGAGACATTTGCGCTTGGACAAATAGCAAAAAAACTAGGAATAGCTTCAGAAAAAGATTTTGAAGAAAAAATGGCGGAATTTGCCGCTCTAAAAAAAGAGAAAGGAGAAAGAATTGCCTTGCAGAAACAACGTCAACTGCGTACAGAACGTAGAAGACAAAATGAGGAATTTAATGGATTTCCTGTTCGTGAAAGAAGTAAGGAAGTTCTGGCTGACGATTTTAATATGCCAGATAATGATTCGGCCAAATTATCACAACATAATTCAATGAAATCGGCCAAAAATTTGGATGAAATTTTAGAAGGATTTGAAGAAAAAGTAAAAATTCAACGTGATGAAATTGAGCAAATAGCTAATTTTCGAGAACGGATTGGTTTTGTCGAAAAATATAGTTATGAGTGGCTTTTGTTATTAATGCAATTAGAAGTTTCATCACAAGGAACTCAAGGAGCTTCGGGTAAAAAGTCATTATATGTTGCATTTGACAGGCTGACACTTAACCCTCATAATGAAAAAATGATTGTGTTGTCAGATGCATCACGTTATGTTCCAATGTCATTGGAGGAGATGGATACTCTTCCGATTACTTTTGTTTTTAAAAACAATACACAGGAGAAACTTTGTTTTGATTCCGTAAGCGTTAAAGAGGATTGTATAATTTTGAAATGTGGCAATAATTCAACAAAATCAATTGAATTGTTGAAGAACAATGTAAATAATTTGTCATATGCCTATTTAGAAGTAAATGAACCAATCGAAATTATAACAGAGTGGCAAAATAGGATAAAAGAACTAAATTTTGCATTTTCAGATTCTGTAAAAGCGAATTTGCGTTCTGATATAGAATTTATTTTTGGACCTCCAGGAACAGGTAAAACAACGGTATTGGCAAATCGGATTAATGATTTGATAAATGGTACAGAACAAGAACTGAAAATACTTGTGTTAGCACCGACAAATAAGGCTTGTGATGTCCTTACCCGCAAATTGTTTGAAGTTTGTGATGGAAATGATAAATGGATTTGGCGTTTTGAAAAAACTGATGACTCGTTTATTGAAGATGAGGAGCTCGTCTATAAAAGGCATTGTCAAATAAATGCACAAAAAAAAGTTTGTGTTATTTCAACAATAGCACGATATGCATTTGATGGTTTTGCCGATGGTGAGTTGCGGGTGTTAGATTGGGATTATGTTTTTATTGATGAGGCTTCAATGATTCCATTATATGAAATACTTCCTCCTGTATATAATTGTAATTCAAAACGAATTATAATATCAGGAGATCCTTTCCAAATTGAACCGATTGTAAATATTGATATTTGGCAGGGAGAAAATATTTATAAAATGATTAATCTCCAAGATTTTGCTAAACCTATAACAGAACCATTGCAATATGATGTAACAACATTAATGACACAATATCGTTCAATTCCTGTTATAGGGGAGCTGTTTAGTAATTATTTGTATGGTGGAAAGTTGTTACATAATAAAACAGAGGAACAACATCGCATTCTACATATGGGAATTGATGAGAATCCTCTAAATATTATAACTTTCCCAGTTGGAAAAGAGTCTATATTTGATTTGAAAAGGCTTTCTAAATCAAATATTCAAGTATATTCGGTTTTGTTTACTGTTGAGTTCCTGAAATATATTTCTAAAAACATATTTGAGAATCATCGGTTAGAGGCAATTAAAATTGGGGTAATTAGTCCGTATTCAGCCGAAATTCAAGCCATACAGAAGATTTATAATCAGAGTTGTCAATTTTATGAGAATATTGATGTGATTTTTGGCTCTGCTCATGGATTTCAAGGGGATCAATGTGATATCGTTATTGCTGTAATGAATCCACCTGCAAGTGGATTGAAAAGGGCTGCAGATATGACATTTATCAATAATGCGAATATATTGAATGTTGCTATAAGTCGTGCGTCGGATTACTTCTTTTTGTTGATTCCCGGGAAGGAATATGAATGCTTTAATAGTCTTTATGAGATTAAAAAGATTGGAAGGCAAATGATGGCTCTTCGGTGTAAAAGTTATACTAGTGATGAACTAGAACAATTGATGTTTGGGGAGCCTATGCATATTGAGCGGAATACGTATGTTACTAGCCATAAGATGACGAATGTATTTAATAGTCCATTTACAAAATATGAAATAAGAATAGATGAAAATGCTATTGATGTTCAGATTAATGATGTTTAGTTTAAAATAATCATTAGGTAAGATTCCCCACAAACATTCTATCAACGCATAAGAAGTTTTTGGGGAATCTTTTATGTTATTCCGACTGTACTTGCCGGAGGTCGTCGATTTGCCGGAGAGTTTCACGGATGGTTTTCAGCGAAGCACGCAGGAAACAGATGCCACAGATGCTTCCCACGATTGCTCCGACCGTGGCTCCTATTATAACAGGTCGGGCGTGTTCCTCGGGAATCGAAGAGTTGATTTCGATGCAGAACCATGCCAGCCATGCAATCAGCGTGGGAATGGAAAATTTCAGCCAGTCGAGGTGCTGTTTGCGGAGTCGTTGCATTTTTGTTGACACCGTCAGCAAATCCTGCTGCATGAGGTTGGCCGCCGAAAGTCCGCGATACTGTATCCATGTGGCTACAATGCAGACGAGGAGAAAAACGGCAGTGGCAACGCAGAAGGCCGTCGACAGGTTCATTCTGAAAAATACGTACCAGCAGTAAGGTATAGCCACTGCTCCTACAATTCCAGTAAACCATGCCCGACGGTTCAGTTTCGACAGGTTGGTGCGGATAGCCTTGTCCAGCATCTGCTCGCTGACAATTGTCTGCGATTCCAGTTTCTTTTTCAGCAATGCAATCTGCTGCTTCATTCCTTCAATTTCGTATAGAGCATTTTCTTCCATAGCCGTTATTGTTTAGAGGTGGACATTTTCTTGAGTTGTTCTCTGATTCTGACAAGTCGCACGGAAACATTTTTCGCCGTGATGCCGACAATCTCCCCGATTTCCTCATAGCTGAGATTTTCGAGCCAGAGCAGCACGATGGCACGGTCGAACGGGCCGAGTTGGTTGATGCGTTTGCGCAGCATTTCGATTTGTCGGCTGTCGTTGTCGTCGTCTTCAAAAAGGTTGATGTTCATGGACAGCGGTACCGATTCGCCCCGCCGTCGCTTCTTGCGGTCGAAGGAAATACACGTGTTAAGGCTCACTTTCCATATCCAGGTGGCGGGAGAACTGTCGCCGCGGAACTGCGCAAACCCTTTCCAAAGGTTGATCAGCGTTTCCTGAAACAGATCCTCCACTTCGTCGCTGTCCTGCGAAAACATGTAGCACACCGTGTAGATGGTGTTCTTATGTTTTCGGACAATGTTCGCGAAATCTTTTTCCAATGTCTCCATTTTCTTGTCAGTTTTTACCTGTTAGACGCTCGTACTACGGAAAAACTACACTGCGGTACTATTTTTTATTCAAAAAAATCTCACCCCAACAGACGTTCTGTAAAGGTGAGATTCTCGTTCTTGTATTTTCAGGTTCGGGCAGTCCCGATTCCGATTATTTCAATTTTGCCAATGCTTCAGCGATGCGGCGGCAAGCTTCGCGGATATTGTCGTCGCTCGTAGCGTAGCTCAGACGGATATAGCCCGGAGCGCAGAATGCGTCGCCGTTCACGGTTGCCACGTGGGCCACTTCAAGCAGGTACATGGCTACGTCGTTGGCACCCTTGATTTCGCGGTCGCCGTATTTCTTGCCAAAGTAAGCTGAAACTTCCGGGAAGATATAGAAGGCACCTTCCGGATGGTTGATGCGCAAGCCCGGAATTTCTTTCAGCAGACCGACGATGAGGTCGCGGCGGCGTTCGAATGCCTTGCGCATTTCCTCGATGCAGTCCTGCGGTCCCAGATAAGCAGCTTCAGCAGCCTTCTGTGCGATAGACGACGGGTTGGATGTATATTGTCCCTGCAACTTGTTGGCAGCCTTGGCTACCCACAGCGGAGCAGCGATGAAACCGATACGCCAGCCGGTCATTGCGTATGCTTTCGACACACCGTTTACGATAATCGTGCGGTCTTTCACTGCTTCAAATTCAGAGATGGAAGCGAATGTGCCGGTGAAGTTGATGTGCTCGTAGATTTCGTCCGAGAGAACAAGAATTTCCGGATATTTTGCCAAAACGTCAGCCAGGCCTTTCAGCTCTTCGCGCGAGTATACGCTACCGGTCGGGTTCGACGGAGAGCAGAGAAGAAGCATGCGCGTTTTCGGAGTGATGGCAGCTTCGAGCTGTGACGGAGTGATTTTGAAGTTCTGTTCAACTCCTGCCGGAACAGTAACGGTTACACCTTCTGCCAGTTTCACCATTTCCACGTAGCTTACCCATGCCGGAGTCGGGATAATCACTTCGTCGCCCGGGTTGATAGTGGCAAGGATTACATTACACAAAGACTGCTTGGCACCGTTGGAAACAACGATTTGCTCCGGAGCAAATTCGATGTTGTTTTCGTTTTTCATCTTTGCGGCGATAGCCTTGCGCAGCGACATGTAGCCCGGAACCGGGGTGTAGAATGTGAAGTTGTCGTCGATAGCCTTTTTAGCGGCTTCTTTGATATGTTCGGGAGTGTTGAAATCAGGTTCACCTACCGACATGTTGATAACATCGACACCTTGTGCCTTCAACTCATTGCTTTTCTGCGACATCGCCAATGTAGCCGATGGAGAAAGCGCCTGGATTCTTTGTGAAATGTGTTCCATTTTTAAGTCGTTTTGGTTGTTGTAGTTTCTGCGACAAAAGTAGCATAAAAAAACGATATGCGAAACATAAAAATCAGCGTCCGCCGCCTCTCCGTGCGTCCGGATGCTGTTAAATTTTATGAAACTGTGTTTTTCATTTGTCTATCCGTGTTTTTAATAAAAGCAGGATACGTTTTAGCAAAAAAATCAAGCCGGCTTGTTTTTTCTGCTTTCGACTTTCACTGTCTTTGAATAAGACAGGCTGCGGTTCGGCATAGTCAAATTAGAAAAACTTGTGTTTTTCATTTGTCTCTGCGCTCACCTTGCACTATCTTTAAAGAAGATAGGCTGTGGTTCGGGGTAAAAAAATAATAGAAACAAGTTTCATTATTTTATTCTCCGCTCACCTTTCACTATCTTTGCAGCAAAATATACTAAACTCATCAATATGGGAGGATTTTTTGGAACCGTATCTAAAAAAAGCTGTAAAGCAGATCTGTTTTACGGCACAGACTATCACTCACATTTAGGTACCCGCCGCGGAGGCTTGGCTACCTATGACCCCGAGAAGGGATTTTCAAGGTCTATTCACAACTTAGAGAGCACCTATTTCAGAACAAAATTCGAACATGAACTTGACAAATTTGTCGGCAATTCCGGTATAGGAGTCATTAGCGATACTGACCCGCAGCCGATTATCATTCATTCGCATCTTGGAAAATTTGCGATTGTTACCGTAGCGAAAATCGACAATATCCGGGAGCTTGAGGCAGAGATGCTTGAAACAAACATGCACTTTTCTGAACTTAGTTCGGGAAACATCAATCAGACGGAACTGATTGCCCTGCTGATTATTCAAGGAAAAACATTTGTTGAAGGTATCGAGAGTGTTTATAATAAAGTGAAGGGTTCCTGCTCGATGTTGCTTCTGACGGAAAACGGTATCATTGCCGCACGCGACAAGCTCGGACGTACGCCGATTGTTGTCGGCAAGAAAGAGGATGCCATTGCCGTGGCAAGCGAAACAACCAGTTTCCCTAATCTGGATTACGAAATAGAACGCTATATCGGTCCGGGCGAGATTCTGCACATCACTGCCGACAGCATCGAACAGCTCCGCAAGCCGAATGAGGAAATGCAGATTTGTTCGTTCCTGTGGGTGTACTACGGATTCCCTACCTCGTGCTATGAAGGACGCAACGTGGAAGACGTGCGTTTTACGAGCGGTTTGAAGATGGGACAGAAGGACGACTCTGTGGTGGATTGCGCCTGCGGTATTCCTGACTCCGGCGTAGGTATGGCCTTGGGTTATGCCGAAGGTAAGGGAGTGCCCTACCACCGTGCGATTGCTAAATACACTCCGACATGGCCGCGCAGCTTTACTCCGACCAACCAGTCGATGCGTTCATTGGTGGCAAAGATGAAACTTGTGCCTAACCGTGCGATGCTCGAAGGCAAGCGTCTGCTGTTCTGCGACGATTCGATTGTACGCGGTACGCAGTTGCGCGACAACGTGAAGATTCTTTACGATTACGGAGCAAAGGAAGTGCATATGCGTATTGCCTGTCCGCCGCTCATTTATAGCTGTCCGTTCATTGGCTTCACTTCTTCGAAAGGTGTGTTGGAACTGATTACGCGCCGCATCATCAAGGAACTGGAAGGCGACGAAAACAAGAATTTGGAAAAATATGCCACAACCGATTCGCCGGAATACAAGCGGATGGTGGAAATTATCCGCGAACGCTTCGGTTTGACTTCTTTGAAGTTCAACACCGTGGAAACGCTTATCGAGGCTATCGGCCTGCCGAAATGCAAAGTGTGTACACACTGCTTCGACGGAACGAGCCATTTCTAACCGGTTGCGTTTACGCGGAATTAAGCATAGGGCCGCTCTTTCCTATACGGGGAGAGCGGCTTTTTGTGGAAAAATTACCTGAAATCAACGGCGAGTCGGGAGCAATTCCACACATGGGCAATAATGGTATATTTGTGGCATATGATGCAAATGCTTGTTACTCAGTAGTATGGCTTGCTTGTCTGATGTTTGGCACGTCGGTTGCATCGTTAAAGGACGACAACTAATAAAAACATCATTAAAACTTACAGTCTATGAAAACTTTAGTATTGACAGTAGCGACCGTTATCGGTCTTAGTGCATCGGCATTTGCACTCCCGCAGGAATATAATGATTCTACTTCAGTAGCTCCGACAGAGCAGGTAACAACTCTTTCGGCAGAACAGCTTCCGGCAGCGGTGAAGGAGGCATTGGCAGCCAACTATCCGGATGCGACCATTTCGGAACTGAAAACCAACGGCGAAGTTTTCTTTGTGACGCTTCTGACCGATGACGGTTCAGTGAAGGAAGTAAAATTTGACTTTTCAGGTAATGAATTGTAATAACAACGCACAATTGAAGAGGCGGACTTGTTTGGAATTATTCCGGCAAGTCCGCTTTTTATGTGTGTAGAGGCAATGTGTGGATTTTTTTTGTGGAATTCCCCAAAAGTGTGGAAAATCTCCACTATGCCGAATTTGGTACGGAGGAATATGTTTTTGTGTAAGTTGTTGTTTATCAGTATGTTCTTGCTATATTGCTCGGTTTGGCACAGACTTTGTGATATTAAAAGGCGAACAAAAGAACAAGAAAAAATGAAGACTCTGATAATCATCCTTATAGCAACAATAGGTTTAAACTTCACAGCATTTGCAGCCATAGAGCAAGATGCGACAACGATGGACAGTATCCAGGTAAAGCCGGTAACGGTGATTGAAACCGAGGAACTTCCGGAAGCCGTGAAGGAAGCGTTTGAACAAAGCTATCCCAAAGCTGTGGCAAATGAAATCCAGACAAACGGCAGTGTCTACAAGATTGCCTATACGAATGCAGATGGGAGCTGTGGCTCCACACTTTTTGAATCCACTGGCAACGAAATGTAAAAATTAAAAAACGAACTACTCACTATTGACAACTGACCCTAAAATTGCTTGGCAGTGATGCTCGGCAATTTTTTTTATGTCTGTATCTGAGATAAATGACGGAAATTTTCAGAATCTTTTCAGTTTTAATTTGGTATCTTTGTATGTAATTGGATTCGGTTCAGCGATTTTATTGGTGAAAGACAGCCGGATGCCCGAAAAAAGAAAGAACTATGAAAATTTTGATTGTAGAAGACGAAAAACAGTTGCGGGAAGTCATCAGTGAGTCCTTGCTGAAGGAGCGTTATGTGGTGGAAACGGCCGATACCGCCGCTGCCGCATTTGACAAGATAACGGCTTATGACTACGACTGCATTTTATTGGATATCATGCTCCCTGACGGTAGCGGGCTCGACCTTCTGCGCAAGCTGAAAGAGATGGGCAAGCGCGAGAATGTGATTATCGTGTCGGCAAAGGATGCCATCGAGGACAAAATCGAAGGGCTGAATCTGGGTGCTGACGACTATCTGGCAAAGCCGTTCCATCTGGCAGAACTGAGTGCACGCATCCGGAGCGTGGCACGCCGCAACAATCACGGCGGCGACACGTCGATTCGCATCGGCAATTTGCGTATCGTTCCCGACAAGTTTGAGGTGTATGCCCACGACAAGCCTTTGGAACTCAGCCGTAAGGAATACGACATATTGGAATATTTCGTGAACCGCCGCGGCCGTCTTATCAACAAGCAGACGCTTGCCGAAACCGTGTGGGGCGACCATATCGACATGGTCGACAATTTTGACTTCATCTATGCCCATATCAAGAACCTCCGCAAGAAACTGAAGGATGCCGATGCCGGCATTGAAATCAAGGCGGTCTACGGATTTGGCTATAAAATGGAGGAAACGGAAGAATGAAGCTCATCTACCGCATAATCTACCGCATTTCACTCGCCATGGTGCTTATCTTGGCGGTGTGGGCTGTGCTGTTCTATTTTGCCATAATGGGGGTGGTGAACGATGAGGTCGACGACCAGCTCGATGACTATTCCGAGCAGATTATGATAAAGGCGCTGAGCGGCGAGGAACTGCCTGCTGTCAGCAACGGAACGAACAACCAGTATTATCTCGAAGAAATATCGGCTGCCGAGGCGTTGTCGCAGCCGCAAATCAGCTATGCCGATGCGGAGGTGTTCATCGTGTGGCTTGACGAAACGGAGCCGGCACGGTTGCGCCGTACGGTATTCAAAAACATGGAGGACCGGTATTTCAAACTGACGGTTGCCACTCCGACTTTTGAGAAAGAGGACATCCGCGAAGCCATTCTCTACTGGATTGTCATTCTGTTCTGTTGTCTGGTCGTTGCCGTGGTCGCAATCAACTCGTTTGTGTTCTATCGCAGCATGCGTCCGCTGTATGTGTTCCTGAAATGGCTCGACAACTATCGGATAGGGCAGAAGAACAGTCCGCTCAACAACCCGACAAAGATTACGGAATTCCGCCGGTTGAACGAGGTGGGAGTGCGCACAATGGAGCGCAACGAGCGGCTCTACGAGCAGCAGCGCGAATTTACGGGAAATGCTTCCCATGAGTTGCAGACTCCGCTTGCCATCAGCATCAACCGCGTGGAAATGCTGATGGAGGACGAGACGCTTACGCCCGAACAACTGGAAACGTTGGCCAAAATCCACCATTCGCTGGGCAATATCGTGAAACTCAACAAGTCGATGCTCTTGCTGTCGCGCATTGAAAACGGACAGTTCCCCGACACGACGAATGTGTCGTTTTCACGGATCGTCGACAATGTGCTTGACGACTACAAGGCGATATATTCCTATAAGGCCATTCAGGTGGAAGTAGTGCGTGACGGAGATTTTGAGTGTGAAATCAACGAACAGTTGGCATCAATGCTCGTCACCAACTTGTTGAAGAACGCTTTCGTGCATACGGAAGAGGGTACAATCCGCATCAGCATAAGTGCCGGACAGTTTGCCGTCAGCAACGGACCGTCGGATGAGGCGCTCGATGGAGAAAGCATTTTCCACCGCTTCAATCAGGGTAAAAAGCGGAAAAACGAGTCGACCGGACTCGGATTGACCATTGTCCGTTCCATTTGCGAGCAGTTTGGACTGACGGTAAATTATTCGTTTGTTGATTCCTATCACACTTTCCGCATAGCAAAAAACCGATAATTTAACCACAATTAAGGAGCTAAATGCCTAAAGTACATATTCAACACACTATCTTTGCAAGTTGTAAAAAGAAAAAATAACACTACCGGTAATGAAAAAATACAATTTGTTGAACAACTCGTTAGGCTGGCTGATGTTTGTCGTTGCGGCAGTCACCTATCTGTTGACGCTGGAGCCTACTGCGAGTTTTTGGGATTGTGGCGAATTTATCGCACAAGGTAATAAACTCGAAGTGGGACACCCGCCCGGCAACCCGATTTTCATGCTTGCCGCGCGCTTCTTTGTCAATTTTGCTTCCGGACCGGATACGGTGGCAGTCTGTGTCAATGCGATGTCGGCATTGCTCAGTGCAGGAACCATCCTTCTGCTGTTCTGGACCATTACGCACCTTGTTCGCAAACTGATTACCAAAGACGAGGAAACGGAATACAGTTGGCAGCAGCTGCTTCTCATCATGGGCAGCGGCGTGGTAGGCGCTTTGGCCTATACCTGGAGCGACACATTCTGGTTCTCGGCTGTCGAAGGTGAGGTTTATGCCTTCTCTTCTTTCTGTACGGCATTGATTTTCTGGCTGATTCTCAAGTGGGAGAACCGTTGCGACCAGCCGCATTCCGACCGCTATCTCGTGGCGATTGCCTACACTATCGGTGTGTCGGTGGCTGTCCATCTGCTTAACCTGCTGTGTATTCCGGCCATCGTGCTCGTGTTCTACTACAAGAAATTCAAGAATACCAACGTCAAAGGTTCGCTGTTGGCACTGCTCGTTTCGTTCGGCATCATCGTGCTGATTCTGTTTGGACTTGTGCCGGGCTTCGTCGAAGTGGCACAGTATTTTGAACTGCTGTTTGTCAATACGTTCGGAATGAGCTTCAACTCCGGTGTAATTGCTTATACGGTAATCGTTTCCGTATTGTTCGTATGGGCAATCTACGAATTCTATCGTCAGGACAACCCGAGCCGCATGAAGCTGTCGTTCTTCCTCAGCATCGTGGCTTCCGGTATGTTCTTTATCGGCGACGGACTGGTTGTCGCATTTGTGTTGACCGTTGTGTTGGCTTTGTATCTGTTCAAGTTCTGCAAGAAAGTGCCGGTTCGCATTTTCAACAATATTGTTCTCAGTGTGGCTGTGATTTTTATCGGTTATTCTTCGTATGCACTGATTCTGATTCGTTCGAACGCTCATACGCCGATGGACCAGAACTCTCCTGACAACGTATTTGCGTTGGCCGACTATCTCAACCGCGAGCAGTACGGCAAAACTCCGTTGCTCTACGGTCCGGTTTACAGTGCTTCCATCCTGTATGAAGCACAGCCGAACGGCACGCAGACCCCTGTCAAGAAATACGGCAAGGCCATTTATCGTAAAGAGGTGAAGACTACGCCTGATGCACCCGACCGCTATATCAAAATCGGCTATGCCGAAGATTATGTGATGTCGCCGGAAATGAACATGCTTTTCCCGCGTCTTTACAGCTCTGCAATGGCGAAGTCCTATAGTGACTGGTTGGGAGGTATCAAGGGCAAACAGGTACAGGTGACTACACTTGTCGACAAAGACGGCAATGCGTTGGCTTCGGAATACCGCACGAAACCGACTGTTCTCGAAAACCTCGATTACTTCGTCAATTATCAGCTGAACTATATGTACTGGCGTTATTTCATGTGGAATTTCGTTGGCCGTCAGAATGATATTCAGGGTCAGGGAGAAATCACTCACGGAAACTGGATAAGCGGCATTCCGTTTATCGACAATCCGCGTCTTGGCGACCAGTCGTTGCTGCCTGACGACTATGGCAAAGGCAACGCCGGACACAACGTATATTTCATGCTTCCGCTGCTGCTCGGCATCATCGGTCTGCTCTGGCAGGCCTATAAGGGCAAACGCGGCATTGAGCAGTTCTGGGTAATATTCTTCCTGTTCTTCATGACGGGTATCGCCATTGTGCTTTATCTTAACCAGACACCGGGACAGCCGCGTGAACGTGACTACGCATTTGCCGGTTCGTTCTATGCTTATGCCATTTGGATTGGTATGGGTGTTGTGGGCTTGTGGCGCCTGCTCTGCCTGATTTTCAAGAATGTGCTCACAAAGGATGCTACGGCAGAATCCGGAAAGACTGCGTCCAACACGCTTGTTGTGGCTGCTGTGGTATTGGGCCTTGTAGTTCCGTTCCAGATGGTAAGCCAGACATGGGACGACCACGACCGTTCCGGCCGCTATGCCGCACGTGATTTCGGTATGAACTACCTGTCGAGTGTCGATGAAAACGGTATTATTTTCACCAACGGTGACAACGATACATTCCCCTTGTGGTATGTTCAGGAAGTGGAAGGCTGGCGTACGGATGTGCGCGTAGTGAACCTCAGCTACCTGTCAACCGACTGGTATATCAACCAGATGCGCCGTCCGGCTTACGAATCGGCTGCTCTGCCGATGCAGGCTCCGCGCGATGCGTTTGCTTACGACCGTCGTCAGTTCAACTACTTCATCAGTCCTGACACGGCGATGGTAGTGCCGGCTCAATCGGCTCTCAAGGCGTTGTATTCCGACGATTACAACAAGAACGCATGGGGCTTGCCGGAATTCAAATATCCGCAGATGTTTATCCCTGTCAATGCCGACGACGCCGTGAAGAACGGCATTGTGGCAGAAAAGGACCGTGATATGATTTCGGAATACATCCGTCTGAACATGCTCGCCGACCGCTACACGATGAGTGACGGCGGTATGAGCTCCAGCAAGGTAATGAGTATCGACATCATTTCGTCGGTTATCAACGAAGGCTGGAAACGTCCGATTTATTTCGCCATGACCGTTCCTGAAAGCTATTACGACGGCCTGATGCCGTATATGTCGTCAACGGGTATGGCTTATGAACTGACTCCGATTGAATACGGATACGACGGAACATTTGCCGTAAATACCGACAAGGCTTACCGCAATGTGACGGAGAAATTCCGTTGGGGCGGACTCGACGTGAAGTCGCCGGAAGATGCGCCGTATCTCGACGAAACAGTGCGCCGCATGGTGACTACTACCCGTAGTGCAATGGTTGACCTTGCTTCTGCCCTCGTTCTGGAAGGCTTGCAGGCTAAATCGCAGTTGACCGACACTATCGGCGGTGCGCTTCCGCTTGCCAAGGGTACTCCGGAATATGCGGAAACTGAAAAGTATATGAACGACCGCTTTGCGAAGGCTCATCACATTCTCGACCTTATCGAGCAGAAACTGCCGGCGTTTGCATCGCCTTACGCCGTACAGATTGGCCAGCAGATAGCTCAGATTTCCTATCTGTTGGGCAGCGAAGCCGGAATGAAGGACGACACTGAACGTGCGAAACGCATTATCGAGAGCGAGCTTTTGCGCTGGGGACAGTATGTACGCTACTATCAGTCGCTGAACCCGCGTCAGTACAGCCTGCTGACAAATACCGACATGTATGTCGACACTTACTATCTGATGGAACTGCTTCAGCTCCACAACACGATTATGCCGGAAGAAACGGAAGCCGTGATGAAGCGTCTGCAGGCAGAAGGTGTCAACCTTGAGCGCGTATTTGCACGCTATCCGAAAGCTAACGAACAATAAGAAATGACCAATAACTGACCGCTGAAGTGAATGCCGGCAGGCTTCGCTTCGGCGGTTTTTAATTTTATTGACTGCTAATGTTTATTGAACAGCCACCATTGCTCTACAGAATGCTGTTTCCGGAAACCGTCTGGCGTATTCCGATGAAGGACAAGGCCGTGTATCTGACTTTCGACGACGGTCCGATTCCGGAAGTAACTCCCTGGGTGCTTGATTTGCTCGACAAATACGGTATCAAGGCCACCTTCTTCTGTGTGGGCGACAATGTAAGGAAGCATCCCGAAACCTATGCGGAGGTGCTGCGTCGTGGACATAGTGTGGGAAACCATACGATGCACCACCTGCAAGGCTCTATCGTGCGTCGCAAACGCTATATTGCCGACATAGAGGAAGCGCACGGATATATCGACAGTGCCCTGTTCCGTCCGCCTCACGGACTGATACGCTGGAAACAGGCGGCCGCTATCAAGGACAATATGCGCATTGTGATGTACGACCTCGTTACGCGCGACTACAGTAAGAAACTGAACGGCGAACAGGTGCTTGAGAATGTGAAGCGTTACGTGAGAAACGGCTCGATTGTCGTGTTCCACGATTCGCTGAAAGCGGAAAAGAACCTGCGCTACGCCTTGCCGCGTGCGATTGAATGGCTTCAGGAAAATGGATACCGTTTCCTCCCCATCCCTATGTAAGGAACAGCTCCGGGAACGGATTCTTGCCTGTGGGTTTGATGCCTGTGGGTTTGCCCGCGTGCATCCGGTTGCGGATGCCGCCGTTGCGGAATATCGCAGTTGGCTCGATGCGGGAAAACATTTCACGATGGGCTATATGGAAAACCATCAGGAGGTGCGCGACAATCCGGCTTTGTTGCTTGACGGTGCCCGCACGGTCATCTGTATTGCGCTCAACTACTATCCCCGGCAGCTTCAGCCTGCCGATGCGCCGCAATTCTCCTATTATGCCTATGGAAAGGACTATCACGATGTCATACGCCGGAAACTGGCGGAAGTGACCGACTATATGCAGTCGACAACCGGCTGCCGTTGCCGTGTATGCGTGGATTCCGCTCCCATACGCGAACGCTATTGGGCGCAGGAAGCCGGAATAGGCTTTGTGGGACGCAACAACCAGCTGATAATACCCGGTAAAGGCTCTTATTTTTTCCTTGCCGAAATTGTCACGACGCTTGAATTCGAACCCGACGAACCCTGCCGTCTGCGTTGTGCCGACTGCCGCCGTTGCGTCGATGCTTGTCCCGCTTGTGCGCTGCCCGGCGATTACGCGGCTTTAGACGCCCGCTCCTGCCTTTCATGCCTTACGATTGAATATCGGAACGAATTGGACGAGAAAGTGGCTGAGAAGCTCGGAAAACGCGTCTACGGGTGCGACGAATGCCAGAAGGTATGTCCGCATAACCGTTTTGCCCGTCCGACGGGTGTGGACGAGTTTGTCCCGGCACCGGAATTCCTGTCGCTGACGTTCGATTCTCTGCGGCAGATGAGCGAGGACGATTTCCGCCGCATATTCAAGGGTTCGGCGGTGAAACGCGCCAAATATGCCGGACTGATGCGGAACGTGGAAGCCGCCCTCCGGGGAATGGAAAAGAACGGGAAATAACGAAAAAAGCCGGCGTTGAGCCGGCTTTCTTGTATTGAAAAAGTTTGTTTATGTTGCTTGTATGGCTTAGTCGATAATGTCGAAGCCTGTGTAAGGAACAAGCACTTTCGGAATGCGGATGCCTTCCGGAGTCTGGTTGTTCTCCAACAGGGCTGCCATGATACGCGGCAAGGCAAGAGCGGAGCCGTTCAGCGTGTGGCAGAGCGTCATCTTCTTGTTGGCGTCGCGGTAGCGGCAGTGCAGACGGTTTGCCTGATAGCTTTCGAAGTTGGAAACGGAGCTGACTTCCAACCAGCGTTGCTGTGCGGCAGAGTACACTTCAAAGTCGAAAGTGATGGCGGAAGTGAAGCTCATGTCGCCGCCGCAAAGGCGAAGGATGTGCCAAGGCAGTTCCAGCTTTTCGAGCAGGCCTTGAACGTGGTCCTTCATTTCCTCAAGGGCTGCGTAAGAGTTTTCAGGCTTTTCGATGCGGACGATTTCCACTTTGTCGAACTGGTGCAGACGGTTGAGGCCGCGTACGTCCTTACCGTAGGAACCGGCTTCGCGACGGAAGCAGGCAGAGTATGCGCAGTTCTTCTTAGGAAGATCCTTTTCTTCGAAAATCACGTCACGGTAGATGTTGGTCACTGGAACTTCGGCTGTCGGAATCAGGTAGAGGTTGTCGAGGTTACAGTGGTACATCTGTCCTTCCTTGTCAGGAAGTTGTCCTGTTCCGTAGCCTGATGCCTCGTTTACAACGTAAGGCGGTTGAGTTTCCAGATAGCCTGCTTTTGAAGCTTCGTCGAGGAAGAACTGGATAAGTGCGCGTTGTAGTTTTGCACCCTTGCCGAAGTAGACAGGGAAACCTGCACCGGTGATTTTCACACCCAGTTCAAAGTCGATAAGGTTGTATTTCTTGGCCAGTTCCCAGTGTGGCAGTGCATCGGCCGGAAGATTAGGCATCGGACCGCCTTCCTTTTCCACGATGTTGTCCTCGGCTGTTTTTCCTTCCGGAACCATGGCACAAGGAGTGTTCGGGATGTTGAGAAGGATGTTGGTGATTTCATCGGCAGCCTGGTTCAGCTCCTCTTCAATCTGTTTGTTCTTTTCCTTCAGTTCGGCAACGGCTGCCTTAACGTTTTCAGCCTCTTCTTTTTTGCCATCCTTCATCAGTCCGCCGATTTGTGCGGCAAGTTTTTTCAGTTCCGCACCGTTCTGGTCGAATTGTGTCTGGGCAGCACGGCGTTTTTTGTCCAGGTCGAGAATATGGTTGATTTGTTCCTCTCCATCGAAGTTTTTAACTTTCAAACGGTCGATGATGGCTTGAGGATTTTCTTTAATTGCTGCAAGTGTTAACATTGTTCGATATGCAAAAATGTGAAACGATTAAGCCAAAAGTTCACGTACTTTGGCCGAAATTGCTTTTCCGTCGGCTTTGCCGGCAAGTTCCTTAGTGGCGGTACCCATTACCTTGCCCATATCTTTGGCAGAAGTGGCGCCAACCTTTTCGATGATGGCTTTCAGGGCGGCTGTCAGCTCTTCTTCCGACATTTGTTTCGGCAGATAGCTTTCGATTACGGCTGCCTGTGCAAGTTCTTCTTCCGCAAGTTCCGGACGGTTCTGCTCAACGTAGATAGCCGCGCTTTCCTTGCGCTGTTTCACCATTTTGACGAGAATTTTCATTGCCGCATCGTCGGCAAGTTCTCCGTCTCCGCCTTTCGCAGTCTTGGCTTCAAGAAATTCCTTTTTCACCCCTCTCAAGGCTTCCAGACGCACTTTGTCGCGTGCGAGCATAGCCGCCTTGATGTCGGCGCTGACTGTATCAAAAAGATTCATAATAGTATGTTTTTAAAGTTTCTAATTCATTCTTTGGCGGTTAGAACACAATTGTCTTGGTCTTACCGTTGTCGTACATCGTACCCGGTTTCTGGTCGGGTTTCTGGCTTTCCGAAAGCATCTCCCATTCCTTGCGGAGCGCAGAGTCGTTGCCGCGCTTGAATGTCGGGTTCTTTTCGATGAAGCTGATGAGGCTGTCGTTGTCCATCTGGTCGGCGCCGAGCAGAATGTAGCGTGCGCGTGCCATTTCGCGGTCGCGTCCGGCTATCTTGCTTTCGCCGTATTCTTTGGCAATGCGGTCGGTATTCGTAGGCTGCGTGTCCTTGCTCTTGCCTTTGTCGCTCTTTTTGCCGGTACCTACCGGTGAGTTTTCATTATTAAGGCTCAAGTCGAAACCGGCTGCAAGAATGGTGATTTTAACCTTGCTGCCGAGCGAGTTGTCGACCGTACGACCCCAGATGACTTCAACATCCTTTGCAAAATTAGTCATAAATCTTGTTATCTCATCCATTTCGCCGATAGTAAATTGATTTTCGGCGTCGTTGGCGTAATAGATGTTGAACAGGAAGCGCTTTGATGTCTCGACATCGCGGTTCTTGAGCAGTGGAGAGTTGAGGGCATTTTCGATGGCCTTTGTGACACGGTTTTCGCCGTCGCCGTAACCGGTACTGATGATGGCCGTCTTACCGCTTTTCAGCGTCGTTTCCACATCCTTGAAGTCGATGTTCGTTTCACCGTGGGTGTTGATCATCTCTGAAATGCTGGCAGCCGCGATGGTCAGCGTGTCGTCGGCTTTGGCAAAGGCATTGTCGAGGGTGAGGTCCTTGTAGATTTCCGTCAGGCGTTCGTTGTTGATGACCAGCATGGCGTCGACATATTTGTTCATCTCTTCCGCACCGTCGAGTGCCTTCATTATTTTCTTGTTGCCTTCGAACAGGAACGGAATAGTGACGATACCGATGGTCAGTTTCCCTTTTTCACGGGCAATGCGTGCAACGACCGGAGCGGCACCTGTTCCCGTTCCGCCGCCCATACCTGCGGTGATGAACACCATTTTCGTGTCTTCGTCAAACAGTTCGGCCAGTTCCTGCTCGCTCTCTTCGGCGGCTGCTTTTGCCACTTCCGGCATGTCGCCTGCGCCCAGACCGGTAGAACCGAGTTGGATTTTCTTCGGTACGGGAGAGTTTGCCAGTGCCTGGCGGTCGGTATTTGTTACCACGAAGCTGACACCGGGTATGTTTTGGCGGTACATGTGGTTGACGGCATTGTCGCCGCCACCGCCTACACCGATAACTTTGATGATGGGTTTGCCGTTTTCGTTGAAGCTGTTGTTGATGGCCGGCATGTCAGATTCCGGAAAAACTGTAGAGTATTTTGCTATTTCGTCGCTGTTCATAATCATGTCATTTTTTAGCCAGGCTTTTGGGTGAGCCTGTTGTCTGAGTTAAATCTGTGGTCTCGTAGTTATCAAAAGAGTTCCGTTTCAGTTTCCGGATTGTTCGTTTCATTCATTGTTCCCGTTGCAAATTCATCGCCGTAGGTCTCGCGGAATTCATTTTCCAGTTGCAGTTCCAGCTGCGATGACAGCAATGTGATTCTTACCTTCTCGCCGAGGGAGTTGTCTATGCTAATCGACCAGCAGACCTCAATGTCCGTGGCAAAGTTATGCATAAATTCGTTTAACTGGTCCATTTCTCCAATCTTTAACGCAATGTCGGGTGCGTTTGAGTAGTAAATTTTGACTAAGACTTTTTTTGCGGAGAAAGGCTTTGCCAGTTTGTTCAGCGGAGAAGCGGCTATCTTTTCCAATGCCTGACGGATGCGTTTGTGGCCGGAGGCTTCATCTGTCACGATTGTCGTGGCCCCTGCGTTGTGCAGAAAAACGAGCAGGTCGTGCAGGTCTACCGCCATGGTATCCATCGTTTGACAAAGTGTCACGCAATTCTCAATCATTTCCGACACGCAGCGGTTCGACATGGAGAAGGCGTTGGCGAACGTCAGGTCGGCATAGCATTCCTGGAGGCGGGCATTGTTGACAAGCACGGTGGCATTGGCAAATTCCCCGATGACCCGGGCCTGTTGGACGGCTTTCCGTATGGTCTTGTCGCCCTCAAAATGGAAGGGAAGTGTGGCCACCATAACGGTAAGCAGCTGCTTGCGTTTGGTGATGCGGCTGATGGCACGTGCGATTCCTACTCCTGTGTTTCCTCCCAGTCCGGTGATGATAAACACCATCTTGATACCGTCTTTCAGAATTGCCGAAATGAGGTTGGCATTGTCGGACACGGATTTTTCCACATCCTGTTGTGCGTCGGGGGGCAACTGGATTTTGCGCATGACAGTCGACTGTTCCAGACATTCCATATCGGTGTCGACGACGGCGAAGCGCACATTGTCGATGCCTTTCACGTTGAGCTGGCTGACAATGCTGCAACCGGCGCTTCCGGCTCCGATGACGGCTATCTGCGGATACAGGCTGTTTTCCACAATGTCGCTGTGTCCCATTTCCTCCAGCGGAAAAACCGTTGAATTTTTCAGTATGTCAATACTGTTCATCAGATTCGTCGGTTTTTAGGGCTGTTGTCGTTTTCCTCCTCGTCTTCTTCGAAAATTCTGTCGTCATTGGCTATTGTAGCTAATTTTTCGCGGACTTTGGTCCAGAATCCTTTTCCTGAAGACTTTGCCGGTTTCTTTTTCTTCTTTTCTTCCTCCTCTTCTTCCTCTTCCGGCTGTTCGTATTCGTCGATTTGAGGCAGAGGGGGCAGCTCTTTCTTTTCTTCGATTTCTGTGAGGCAAGAATCGTTGCCCAGAATATTTGCGGCAGCATCGGCGATGCTCAGTATCTGAAGTTTCTGGTTCAGGCTTGCGTCGTTCTGGTTGCCCGGCAGGAAGCCCTTCCGTACGTTCATTTTCGTAGCTTGGGAGAGCAGTTCGAGGAATCCTTTCAGTTCGCAGCCGCCTCCGATGGCAACGATGCCCGCAGGCAGTGTTTCCGCGTCAAAACCGGCAATCTGGAGTTGGTAGGCAATGTTTTCCGCAATTTCTCCGGCACGGGCTGTGACAAGGTTGGAGAAATCAAGCGGATTGATGTTGCCGACATTGAATTTCGGAGCGTCGTCGCTTGAAGCGATAGCGTTGCCGTAGTCGCGTTTCAGTCTTTCTGCGTTTTCCTCAAGAATATTCAGCGATGTGAGGTCACGCGTGATGTTTTTCGAGCCCATCGGGAGCACGTTCAGATACATCAACCGGTCGTTCTTGTAGATGGACACGGTAGTGGTTTCAGCTCCGTGGTCGACAAGCATACAGCCCAGACGGCGTTCTTCCGGAGTCAGGACGATTTTAGCTACGGCAAGCGGAGTGACGATAATGTCCTTCAGCTTGATATCCATTCCCAGACTGTTGAACACCATGCCGATGTTGCGGATAATCTGCTGGCGGCACACGATGACATTGTAGGATGCTGACAGGTGTGCACCTACAATACCGATAGGATTTGAATGTTCGGTCTGGTCGATTTCGAAGGAGCGTGGATATGTGCCCAGTACCTTGAAATCGGAATATTCTTCAGCGGCTTCCCGTTCAAGAGTCTTTATGTCGCTTTCCTGTATCGGGGTGTCGACGGAGAGGTCCTTGCTGAAATTCGCCACCTCATTGTGCAGCGAGCGGCAGTCGATGCCGACGAACACCTTGGTCACTTTGCGCGGGTTGATTTTATCGTCCTTCTCGATGGCTTGAATCAGCGTGCTTACATGCTGGTTGGTCTTTTCCACGTTTACGACATTTCCGTAGCGGATGCAGTCAGTGGCCGACACCTTGTGGTAGCACAAGATGGTCACATTTTTATTCTCGTTGACACTCGCCGCCGTTGCGGAGATGTGCGAGCTGGCTATTTCGATAGCTACAATGAATTTCCTGTCCATAATATCGCTGAATTAAAGAGTTAATTGTCGGTCGTTTTCTTTTTTTCTGATTTTTCCACCATTTCCAGAGTCGGAGCCTCCTCCTCAGTTGTCGGGTCATAGGTCTCGATGGACAGCCGCGACTTCTTGTTTCGTTTTGTGGCCACAATCTGGTGGTCCCATTTCAGGTTGATGGTGTCGTAGGTTTCCCAGCCTTTCACCGGCATGACTTCCTTGTACATGCGCATCAGTTTTGCAAATTTCGACTGGAAGTGGTCGGTTGTTCCCATGTTGATGATATGTCCCACAATGTTGGGAACAATGAAGATGTTGTTCGTGTCCTTCACCTCCACTTGTGTCACAAGGTTGCGCAGGAATTCGTCCTTTTCAATGTATTCCAGCATGGGCAGCAACTTCAGCGGTTCCGTGTAGTTGGTGAAGTTGCCTGTCACTACCGGCAGGTCGATGAAGATGTTGGCGTTGGCCGCCATCCGTTTGCCCTGTCGGTTCAGGTAGTAGCTCCCCGTGCTGTCGAAAACCCGCATGACGGGCTTTATCGGGACAATGTCGAGATGCACGATTCCGTCGTTGGTTATGTAGCATTCGGCCGACTCCACATAGTCCTTGCCGTTGAACATGGCTTCAATTTTGTCGATGCCGGCTTCACTCACCGGCTTGTTTTTCGGATTTAGTCTTTCCCTGTCCAGCTCGCTGAGGATGAACTCCTTGGTCACATAGTTGGTGGAGCTCTCCTCAATATTGACAGTCAGACCCGTACACGTCTCCCCGGCGGAGAATTTCCCCGTCCAGAAGAATGTGGCAATCAGGTAGACCGCCAAAATGACAGCTGTCGTTATCAATAATATTTTTTTCAATGTCTCACTGTTTTAATACTTTGCATATTTCCGGCAGGTAGTTGCAGATGTCGCCTGCTCCTGCTGTCAATAGCACGTCAAAGTTATGTTTTTTTATTGTGTTTATCAAATCTTCCTTCTTGCAGAGAGCTTTGTTGGGGCAGGTGATATCCTTGAATATCAGTTCGGAAGTCACTCCCTCGATAGGCAGCTCGCGGGCAGGATAGATGTCGAGCAGCAGCACTTCGTCGGCGAGCGACAGGGCAGCGGCAAATTCCGGAGCAAAGTCGCGGGTGCGCGTGTAGAGGTGCGGCTGGAATATTACGCTGAGGCGGCGGTGTGGATAGAGGTCCTTCACCGACTTGATGCTCGCCTTCAGTTCGTCGGGGTGGTGGGCGTAGTCATCGATGACCACTTTGCCGTGTTCGCCCGGCTCTTTCATCCAGAATTCAAAGCGGCGTTTCGGTCCCTGGAATGAAGCGATAGCCTGCTTCATCGTTTCGCTGTCAATGTTTTCCAACTGGCAGACGGCCAGAGCCGCTACGGCATTTTCTATGTTGATGTCGACCGGTACACCCAGTGAGATATCCTTTATCGTGCCCTTGACACCGACAAAGTCGAACAGGATTTCTCCGTCGCCTTTCCGGATGTTTTCCGCATGGAAGTCACCCTCGCTGCGCGAATAGTGGTAGACGGTTACGCCTTCCTGTACGCGTGGACGCATTTTCAGGCCCGTGTGGCATATCAATGCGCCTCCCGGCTGTATCAGCTCAGTGAAGTGGGCAAAACTCTCCAGATAGGCCTCTTCTGTGCCGTAGATGTCCAGATGGTCGGGGTCGGTTGCCGTCACTACGGCAATATACGGGTTCAGCCAGTGGAACGAGCGGTCGAACTCGTCGGCTTCAATGACCGAATACGGGCTTGTTTCGCTCAGCAGGAAATTGCTGTCATAGTTGCGCAGAATACCGCCGAGGAAAGCGTTGCATCCCACTTCCGAAGAGTGGAGAATGTGGGCAATCATGCTCGATGTGGTCGTCTTTCCGTGAGTACCTGCCACACACAGGCCTTTTGAGTCGTGAGTGATAAGCCCGAGCACCTGTGAACGCTTCATGATGTCGAAACCGTTGTTGCGGAAATACTGCAATCCTGCATGGGTGGCAGGAACGGCGGGCGTGTAGACAACCAATGTATTTTCCTTGTCTCGGCAGTAGGCAGGGATTTCCTCCGCGTCTTCGTTGTAGGTGATTTCAGCTCCTTCAGCCACAAGTTCGTCTGTAAGCTGCGTTCTTGTGCGGTCGTAGCCTGCCACTTTGCAGCCTTTGGAGAGATAGTATCTTACGAGTGCCGCCATGCCGATTCCTCCGGCGCCGACAAAATAGATGTTCGAATATGTTTTTTTCATTTATTTTTTCCTTTCGATTATTTCAAATACTCTGTCAACAATTTTCTCTACGGCATTGTTGAGAGCCATTCCCTTTACATTGTCGGAAATGGTTTTCAGCTTGTCGCTGTCGCTGAGCAGAGTGAGTACGGTTTCAATGAGTTTCTGAGGCGCATCCTTGTCGCTGACCATCATGGCTGCCTGGCGGTTGACGAGTGCCAGGGCATTTTTAGTCTGGTGGTCTTCGGCCACGTTTGGCGAAGGAACGAGGATGGATGCCTTGCCCAACAGCTGGAGTTCGGAAATGGAGCTTGCTCCGGCTCTCGAAACAACCAGGTCGGCTGCACGGTAGGCTTCGTCCATGTTGCTGACGAATGCCGTTTGAACAACATTGCCCGGTTTCTTTTCCGCCATGACCTTCTTGGCATCTTCGTCGTAGAATTTGCCGGTCTGCCAGATGAACTGCACATTCTCGCCTGCAATGCGGTCAAGGCTGTCGGCAATGCAGCCGTTGATGGTTCTTGCACCAAGGCTGCCTCCAACTACAAGCACTGTTGGCTTGTCGGGGTCGAGTCCGAAACGCTTGCGCGCTTCCTGCGGTGTCAGTTGGCAGTTGAGGATATTCTGACGTACCGGATTGCCGGTAACGAGTATTTTTTCAGCCGGGAAGAAACGTTCCATGCCTTCGTAGGCCACGCAGATGGCATCCGCCTTTTCTGCGAGCAGCTTGTTGGTTACGCCTGCATAGGAGTTCTGTTCCTGAAGAAGGGTAGGGATTCCCCGTTTCTGCGCTTCTTTCAGCATCGGTCCGCTGGCGTATCCGCCCACGCCGATGGCAATGTCGGGATTGAAGTCCTTCAGGATGCTTTTTGCCTTGCGCATGCTTTTGTAAAGACGGAAAAGCACGGCAAAGTTGCGCAGCAGGTTGTGGCGGTCAAAGCCGCTGACGGGCAGGCCTATGATAGGATAGCCGGCGGCGGGTACCTTTTCCATTTCCATGCGGTTTTCCGCTCCGACAAAAAGAATTTCGGCTTCCGGACAACGTTCCTTGATACCGTTTGCAATGGACAGGGCCGGGAAAATATGTCCTCCCGTACCGCCTCCGCTGATGAGTGCTTTTATTTTCATAACCACGACTTTTTGTTGTTATTCTTTAGTTGGGTTGGCGGCGCTGATGGATTCAGGCACTACCGTTTTGTCTTTGTTCTTCTCGTTTTCCATATTGACGCTCCGGCTGACGCTGAGAATGACTCCGAACGTCGCGCCGCAAATCAGGATGGCGCTACCGCCTTTGGAAATCATCGGCAAGGTCTGTCCCGATACGGGGAAGAAGCCGACGTTGATGGCGATATGGAAATAGGCCTGGAGCACAATCATCACCGCCGCGCCCATTACGAGGAATGCCGGATAGGCCCGTTTGCATTTCCTGGCAATGTTGCCGGCACGGATAAGTAGGATGAAGAATGCCAGACAGAGAAGAGTTCCTCCAAAAAATCCCCAGTCTTCGACGATGATGGAATAGACATAGTCGGAGAATGCCAGCGGCAGACGGCTGCTTTCGCGTGAGTTGCCCGGGAGCACTCCGAATACCCGTCCGTTGGCCTGTGCCATGTAGGCATACATTTCCTGCTGGTTGTCGGGCGTGATTTCCTTTTCATATAGAGGAACGGAGTCCGTGTGGTTGCTGAAAAACTTTTCAAGACGCTTTCCCCAGGTGGCATCACGCAACTTGCTCTCTTCCGCTTTGCCCGCTACCGTTTCGATGTGATCTTCGTCCAATTTCTCCAATTGGTATTCGTCGATTTTGCCCTTGATGAACAGCAACAGGGCTATCACGATGGCGTAGATACCGATGATTTTCATCAGGTTCTTGAATGAAATACGCCCGATGATGAGCATGCTGAAGCTGATGCACATGAACAGAATCGTATTCGTCATACCCTGAAGAATCAGGATGACACCGAAGATGGTTACGATGCTGACACACCATATCAAACCTTTGTTGCTGATGGTGTTGTTATGGATGTTTCGCGAGAGGAAATAGGCCAGAAGGAAAACTACCGAGAGTTTTGCCATTTCCACGGACTGGATGGTGATAGGCCCGAGCCGGAGCGCACGCTGCGCACCGTTGACCGTTCCTCCGAAAAACAGGATGTAAATCATTATGAAGAATGTGATCACGCCAAAAATCAATGACGGAAGCACCAGTTTTGAATAGTGAATCCGCTGGACTGCAAACATGGCTATGGTCGCACCCCCCAAAAAGACGCAGTGTTTGATGAACGGCATATAAATGCTGCCGGCATCGCTAATTTCCCTACTTGACGCACTGAACGACTCCACTACCGACACGATGAGCAGGAAGAAGAAAAGTCCGATGATATAAGGGTCGGATTTTGGTTTCTTCTTCAGCAAATCGTCGGCCGGAGCCGTGTTCGTCTGTTCTACATTTTCAACCATTGTTACTGCAAATTATTGTTTGTTCATTTTGTTTACACAGTCCTTGAACTGGCGTCCGCGGTCTTCGTAGCTCTTGAAGAGGTCGAAGCTGGCACAGCAGGGTGACAGCAGAACCGTTTCGCCCGGTTTGGCAATGCGAGCGCATTCGCTTACGGCTTCTTCCATGCTGTGGGTGTCGGCGATATAAGGCACTTTTCCGGCGAAGAAGTCCTTGATTTTCGTGTTGTCCTTACCCATGCACACGATGGCGCTTACTTTTGCCTTTACGAACTTCTCGATTTCCGAATAGTCGTTGCCTTTATCCTTGCCGCCAAGAATCAGCACAATCGGAGTGTTGACGCTTTCCAGTGCATACCAGCAGGAATTGACGTTGGTGGCTTTAGAGTCGTTGATATAGCGTACGCCGTCGATAGTTGCCACATATTCCAGACGGTGTTCAACGGCTTCGAAATCGGACAGAGCCTTGCGGATGACGTCTTTCTTGATGTCGAGCAGCGAAGCCGACAAACCTGCTGCCATTGAGTTGTAGAGGTTGTGGAGTCCCGGCAGGGAAAGTTCGTCGACTGGCATGTCGAAACCTTCGTGGCCTACAGGGCGGAATTTCAATGTTTCTTCGTCCTTGAACGCGCAGGCGCCTTCCTCGTTGAATTCAGAGAACGGCAGCATGGTGGCCTCTACGTTGAGGTGTTTCAGTTGTTCGGAAATGATTGGGTCATCCTCCCAGAAGATGAACGAATCCTCTTTTGTCTGGTTCTGGAGAATGCGGAACTTGGCTTTCACATAGTTCTCCATTTTGTGTTCGTAGCGGTCAAGATGGTCGGGCGTGATGTTCATAATCACGGCGATGTTGGCCTTGAACTTATACATGTTGTCGAGCTGGAAGCTGCTCAGCTCGATTACGTACACATCGTGTTTTGATGTAGCCACCTGATAGGCAAGGCTTGTGCCTACGTTTCCGGCGAGTCCTACGTTCAGACCGGTATCCTTCAGGATGTGGTAGGTCAGCATGGTGGTTGTCGTCTTTCCGTTGCTACCGGTGATACATACCATTTTTGCATCCGTATAGCGTCCTGCGAATTCTATTTCCGAAATCACCGGAATGTTTTTCGACAATACCTTTTGGATAATAGGCGCAGTATCCGGAATGCCCGGACTTTTCACCACTTCGTCGGCAGCGAGAATCTTGGCTTCGGTGTGCGAGCCTTCTTCCCAGGCTATGCCGTACTCGTCAAGACGCGCCTTGTATTTGTCGGCAATGGTTCCTGCGTCGGAGAGCCATACGTCCATTCCTTTCACTTTGGCGAGAACAGCTGCACCTACGCCGCTTTCTCCGCCTCCAAGCACTGCAATTCTTCGAGTCATTATCTGATTTTTAAAGTTATAAATGTCAATATAGCAAGCAATATGCCAATAATCCAGAAACGCACCACGATTTTTGATTCCGGTATCGGTGTCACCGGTTTCTGCCAGCAGGCGTCAATGCCGGAGTTGCCTGCTTTCTGGAAATGGTGGTGGAGCGGTGCCATCTTGAAGATACGGCGTCCCGTTCCGGTTTTCTTTTTAGTGTATTTGAAATAGCTTGTCTGCATGATGACTGACAAGTTTTCCACCAGGAAAATACCGCAGAGGATAGGGATGAGCAGCTCCTTGCGGGTGAGGATGGCAAATACGCCGATAATGCCGCCCAGCGTCAGACTGCCGGTGTCGCCCATGAATACCTGTGCCGGATAGGCGTTGTACCACAGGAAGCCGATGAGTGCGCCGATAAATGCCGCTGCATATACCATCAGTTCGCCGCTGCCTGGTATGTACATGATGTTGAGGTAGGACGAGTAGATGATGTTGCCCCCCAGATAGCACATGATGGCAAGCGCGACGCCTATGATGGCCGATGTTCCTGTTGCCAGGCCGTCGAGGCCGTCTGTCAGGTTGGCGCCGTTGGAAACGGCTGCCACTACGAATATTGTCACCAGAATGAACAGCACCCATCCGCCGGTTTCGGCATGGTCGCCCATCCATTTTGTGAACCAGGTGTAGTCAAGGTTGTTGCTTTTCACAAACGGGATGGTGGTGATAGGGCGTTTCTCTTCCTTCGTCTTGTAGGTGACTTCAATTTCCGCACTGTTCCCGCGCTGAACTTCAATGTTTTCGCGAACTACAATGTTCGGGCTGAGGTACATCGTCAGACCTACGATAAGGCCGACACCTACTTGGCCGACAATTTTGTATTTTCCGGCCAAACCGTCCTTGTTGTGCATTTGGATTTTCTTGAAGTCATCGAGAAATCCGATGGCACCCAGCAGGATGGTGGAGACAATCATCAGCTGCATGTAGATGTTCGTCAAGTCGCCGAGCAGGAGGCTTGGAACAAGGATGGAAATGATGATGATGATACCGCCCATGGTCGGTGTTCCGGTTTTCTTCATTTGTCCTTCGAGGTCAAGGTCGCGGACAATTTCGCCTACCTGCATTTTCTGCAGACGGTCGATGATGCGCCGGCCGATGACAGTGGCAATGAAGATTGACAATATCAAGGCAACTCCCGAACGGAACGTCAGGTAGTCGGCAAGACGTGCGCCGGGAATGTTGAACTGTTCCAGATATTGGAATAAGTGATACAGCATATTTTATGACAGTTTATCGTGTTAGCGTTTCCTCTTTGAAAATTTCCAGTACCACTTCCTTGTCGTCGAAATGGTGTTTCACACCGCAAATTTCCTGATAGTTCTCGTGGCCTTTTCCGGCAATGACAATCACGTCGCCTTTTCCGGCAAGCTGTGTGGCTGTGCGGATGGCTTCCTTACGGTCGGTGATGCGGAGCGTATGTGCTCTGTCGGCAGCATCGAGTCCGGCTGCCATGTCGTTCAGAATGTCGTTCGGGTCTTCAAAGCGAGGGTTGTCGGAAGTAAGTACCAGTTTGTCGCTCCATTTTGCCGCTTCTTTCGCCATGATAGGACGTTTTCCCTTGTCGCGGTTGCCGCCTGCTCCCACAACGGTGATGATATGGCGGTCGGGGCCTACCACTTCACGCACGGTGCTCAGTACGTTGACAAGTGCGTCGGGAGTATGGGCGTAATCGACAATTGCCGTATAGCCCAGCGGTGATTCGAATGTCTGGAAACGTCCGGCTACCGGAACGAGCAGACTCATTTTCACCAGCAGTTCCTCTTCGTCGAAACCGAGCAGGCGCATCGCTCCGTAAACAGCCAGCAGGTTGTAGGCATTGAATTTGCCGGTGAACATCGTTTCCACTTCGTGGCCGTCGATTTTCAGCAGCATGCCGTTGAGGCGGTTTTCGATGATGGAGCAGCGGAAATCGGCTTCCGTGCGCAGCGAATAGGTGTGCTTGGAGGCTGCCGTATTCTGAAGCATTACTGCTCCCGCCTTGTCGTCAGCGTTTACAAGAGCAAAGGCTGAAGCCGGCAGAATGTCGAAGAAACGTTTTTTCGCTTTCAGATAGGCATCCACTGTCTTGTGATAGTCGAGGTGGTCGCGTGTAAGGTTGGAGAATATGGCTCCGGCAAAGTGCAGACCGTCGATGCGGTGCTGGTCGGCTGCGTGTGAGCTGACTTCCATGAATACATATTCGCATCCCTCTTCCACCATTTCGCTTATCAGGCGGTTGAGGGTGATTTGGTCAGGTGTTGTCTGTGTAGCCGGTACAGGCTTGCCGTCGATGTAGTTGCATACGGTGGAGAACAGTCCTGCCTTGTAGCCCAGTTTACGGGCAAGTTCGTAGAGCAGGGTAGCGGTAGTTGTTTTACCGTTTGTGCCTGTCACGCCTACGAGCTTCATCTTCTTTGATGGATTGTCGTACCATTCAGAAGCGATGAAACCCAGTGCGGAAGCTGAATTTTCCACCTGAATGTAAGTTACGCCGTCTTCGAGAGTTTCCGGCAGCTGTTCGCATACGATAGCTGTAGCGCCCGCCTTGATGACGTCGGGAATGTATTTGTGTCCGTCGGTCGTTACACCGGGTACAGCCACAAACATCTTTCCTTCCGATATTTTGCGGGAGTCGCTTTCAACTCCTGTTATGTTTTTATCAGTCTGTCCCGTGGCAGAAATAATCTGCACGCTTGAGAGAACTTGTGACAAATTTTTCTTCATATCTTAATATTTTTTTAGTTGCAGTGATATGTTGCTACCTCTTTTATAGTCAGTTCCGGGTTGAAGGGATTGTGCACAGACATATCCTTCCCCCTCGATTTTCTTCACATTCAGACCCGCTTTTTCCAGTATGCGGATGGCATCGCGCGAACCCATTCCGATGACCGACGGTACGCCTTTGTCCGTACGTCTGTGGCGGATTACCTCGTTGGCATCCTTGAGGGTTGCCTGCAGTTCCTTGCGGGTGTCCTGATTGATATTATATAGGGTGGCAAACGTACGTTCCGGTTTTTCTTCCTTCCGATAGTCGGATATATTGTCGAGCATGCCGCGTGCGTACATCTTCAAAGCCGTGTTCATCAACACCATACCGCTTGAGCGGGCCGCTCCTGCGTTAATCGGATGGGCAATCAGCACCATGCAGGAGTATTTCGGGTTGTCGGCAGGGAAGAATCCGCAGAATGCCATGCGCTTATGGTTGGTATATTTGCCTGTCTTTTCGTCTACCATGTAGCAGGTGCCCGTCTTGCCGGCAATCTTGACAAAGTTGTTGCGCAACGCTTTTCCGGTTCCTTTGTCACTCCACACAACACCTTTCAGCATTTCGCAAAGCAGTTTTGCGTTTTCCGGGCTGCACACACGGTCGCGTACATAACTTACCGGAATGACAGAGTCGCACATTTCGTTTTTCCACAATTCCTTTACGAGTCGCGGACGTACGAATTTCCCACGGTTGGCCATGGCATTGTACATGGCAAGCGTATAGATAGGCGGTATTTGTGTCCGGTAGCCGTAGCTGGTACGGGTCAGGTCGATGCAGTCCCAGTTTTTGTTACCCAGACTGTCGATGCGCGGTACGGTTTCACCGGCAATGCCAATGTTGAGCGGGTCGAGCATGCCAATTTGTTTCATGCGTGAATAGAACCGGCCCGGATTGTCCTCGAAACCGCGGATGGTGATTTTCGACATACCGATGTTGCTCGATGCGGCAATGATTTCAGCCGGCGTTAGCGACGTATAGGCATGAGAGTCGGAAATGGGTTTTCCTCCTCTGTAAGGGAACGAGCGGCCTGTTGCTATTTTTTCATTCGGGCTGACAACCTTGTCTTCCAAAGCTATCATCATGGAAATCGGCTTGACCACAGAACCCGGTTCATAGCCGAGTACGGCATGGTTGACGCCTTCAAAATATATGCTGTCCTTCTCTGCACGGTCGAAGTTGGAAATGGCCTTGATGTCGCCTGTGGCAACTTCCATCAGAATGGCCGTACCCCATTCGGCTTTGGTCTCGGTGAGCACTTTCAGCAGTTCGTTTTCCAGAATGTCCTGCATCTGCACGTCGATGGTAGTCTTGATGTCGTAGCCTTTGACCGGTGAAATTTCAGCCCAGTTGCGGAAGCCGGTTGTCATCTGCACACGGGTGCCTTTACCCATTGTTCCGAACAGCAGAGAGTCGAGCGCGCGTTCCAGGCCGTTGATGCCGTGGCGGAATCCTGCAGAATCCAACGCCACTCTTCCGATGCTGCGCGATGCCATTGAGCCGTAGGGCTTCAGGCGTGCCTCTATTTTGTCGGTATACAGCGAGCGGACTCCCTTCAGTTTGAAATAAGGGAATTTCTTGATACGCTTGTAGTCGTAAATCGGTCGGCGTGCAGCCAGCATGATGCGGGTGCTGCGCTTTTTCGGGTCCTTGTTGATTTCGTTTTCAAACAGTTCCTTCCACTCTTCTTTCGTTTTGTTGTGGTTGATGAGTACAAGGCTGTCGCAAAGCGGATCAAGCACGGCTTTCAGCGAGTCCATCTTGTTCGACGGCGAGCGGAAGTCCACGCAGATGTCGTAGAGCATGACGTCGACCGCCAGCATACTGCCGTCGGCCGCCAGAATGGCTCCCCTTTCAGGTGGGATGGGTTCCGATTCCTGTAGCTCTTTTTGGGCTCGTTCGTTCCAATGGGAAGCGTTGACAAGCGTCGTTTTCGCCAGTGTCACGATGTTGATGAAACAGAACACCAGAATAAACGCCATAATCAGCTTATAGCGGTTGAGTATGTTTCGTTTGATTTTATTTGGATTCTTCTTGTTCATAGTAGTCTAAATTGTAGGGTGGTTGGTCGGGCACGCTCAACTTGAGGTTGCGCGTGTTGACAGATTCCTGAATTTCACTTTCCCGAATAAGGTTACTGTATTCGGCAGACACATTGACCATGTCGGTGCGTGCATCTACCAGCTCTTTGCGAAGCTGGACGATTTTTTCCAGTTTAACCTGTACTTCAAAGCGAATGGCGTTAAAGCCCAGAAACACGGCTACCACGAGCATGATGATTCCGGCATGTTTCGACATCGTTTTCGGGGAGAACCATCGCCCGTGGATGATGTCGCTCAGCGTGTTCACAAGGAATCTTGTGGCACGCTTCAGTTTGTTTTCGTTGTTTTCGTTCGTTGTCATGTTAGTCTTAATTTCACCGTTTGTTTTAAATCTTTTCTGCTACTCTCAGTTTTGCACTTCGTGAACGTGGGTTGCGTTCCACTTCTTCCTCTGTCGGAACAATGACCTTGTTGTTGACAGGGCGTATGGGTGTCTGCGACCGTCCGAAAAAGTCGGTTTCTACCTTGCCGTCGATGTTGCCGCTGCGCATGAAGTTCTTCACCATGCGGTCCTCAATGCTGTGGTAGGTGATGATGGCAAGTTTGCCGCCCGGTTTCAGCACTTTCAGCGTCTGCGACAGGAATCCTGCAAGGGCGTCGACTTCGTGGTTGACTTCCATGCGCAGAGCCTGGAATACCTGAGCCAGCTCTTTCTTTTCCTGTCGGGGATTGATGAACGGTTTTACGATGTCCAGCAGGTCGGCAATCGTGACGATTTCGCGTGAGCTGCGTGCCTTGACCAATGCTTCCGCAATGCGGCGTGCGTTTTTCAGCTCGCCGAAGAGCTTGAACATGCGTGTGAGGGCATCAACGTCGTATTCTGCAATTACTTTTCTTGCGTCCAGGCTGTCGTCGCGGTTCATGCGCATGTCGAGCACGCCTTCTCCGTAGCGGAACGAGAAGCCGCGTTCGCCATCGTCGAAATGGTGGAACGAAACGCCCAAATCCGCCAATATGCCGTCAACTTCCGTCACCTTGTGGTAGCGCAAGAAATTCGACAGAAAACGGAAGTTTCCGTGGATGAACGTGAACCGTGGATCGTCGATGCGGTTTGCATAAGCATCCATGTCCTGGTCGAAGCTGAACAGACGTCCGTCGGAGTCAAGATGGGAAAGGATAGCACGCGAATGGCCTCCGCCACCGAACGTGACGTCGACATAGGTGCCGTTCGGCTTGATTTCCAGTCCGTTGATAGTCTCTGTCAACAGGGCGGGAATGTGGTATGTGGCTTGTTCTTTTTCCATTTTTCGGGCGTCTTATATTATTTTGCGTGTAAAGTTATATATAATTTGCATTATTCTCATAATCAAATAGCTGTTTTTTCTTCAAAATCTCGGAAAAGTTATTAACAAGTTGCGTAATGTTGCTGATTGATAGTGTTTTGACGTGTTGAAAAATCTTTACGTCGGGAGTTTGCGTTTGCAAATTTTTCGAGTTGCATTTTCATACAGCAAACAGGGGAAATGGACGTTTTCGGGGAGGATTCTGTCCGTTGCGGGGGAGTTGTTTTGGGGTGAAGAAAGGCCGTTTTTTTGTTGGGCTGTTTGACCGGAAAAGTTGTTGCTTCAAGCGGCATTTTTCTGGGAGATAGGCAGTATTCAGTATATTTTTAGATTTTTTAAGCGAAAAAACACTCCGCTAATAGGGTAAATGATAATTTTTTGTTATTTTTGACCTCCCGTTTTATTTTAATTTTGCAAGGCTAAAACTAAGTAACACATATGAAACGAATTTTTTCGCTTGCATTGGCGGTCTTGCTGGTCTGTCCGGTGCTTTTTGCTCAACAAGGGAAACGTTTTCAAGTCGCGGGAGTAGCCTTCTACAACTTGGAAAACTTGTTTGATACCATTAACAACAATGGAAAATATGATTTGGAATTTTCACCTGAAGGCCAACGCCGGTGGGATGGAAAAAAGTATTGGAGCAAGATTAAAAATATGGCCTATGCCATAAAAAATCTTAAGTCAGACATTACCCCAATGGGTCCGGCTGTGATTGGTGTTTCCGAAATCGAAAACCGTTCCGTTCTGGAAGATTTGGTAAAGGACCCGCAAATCAAGGAATATAACTATCAGATTGTGCATCATGATTCACCTGACCGTCGTGGCGTGGATGTGGGCATGCTCTATAATCCCCGTATGTTCCAGGTGCTTAATGTGACACATCATTTTCTGAAAGTCGAAGGTGAACCTCATTTCCTTACCCGCGACCAGACTTGCGTGACAGGTTTGCTGATGGGCGAAAAAGTGAGCATCATTGTCAATCACTGGCCGTCGCGTTCCGGCGGTGAAAAGGGGTCTCGCCACTTGCGTGAGGCGGCTGCCGCATTGAGCAAGCATATTGCCGATTCTGTACTGGCTGTCGACCCGAAGCAGGGTGTGATTGTGATGGGCGACTTGAACGACGACCCGTTCAATACCAGCTGTGCGGAAGTACTCGGTGCAGTCCGCAAGGCGAAAGACGTAAAGGAAAACGGTTTCTACAATCCCTGGTGGGATGTGCTCGACAAGGGCATCGGTTCGCTGGCTTATCGCGGACAATGGAACCTGTTTGACCAGATTATTATCAGCTCTTACCTTGTAGGTAAGGACCGTTCTACCTGGAAATACTTCAAGTGTAAGGTGCACAACGATATTCCGGGAATGAAAACAACGGAAGGCGACCGTCAGGGCTATCCGCTCCGTACTTACTCTGCGGGCATTTTCCTGAACGGTTTCAGCGACCACTATCCAACGCAAATCTTTTTGACGCGCGAAATTGCGCAATAAACAATACCGACGTGTCGGGCCTTGTTTGCACGGTTGGACAACTGTGCAGGCGAGGCTCCGGCTGTCTTTATGAGGATTTTTCTTAAATAATTATAAACCCGTAGTTTTTATGAGAATGAAACTGTTTTTACTGCTGCTCATTCTTGCAGTGATGCCGGTTGCCGCACAGCATACCGGACTGCAGGGTGTGGTGGTCGATGCTGAAAGCGGAACTCCAATCGTGGGCGCTACTGTTCTTCTTCCGGAACAGGGAATCAGCGTGACTACCGGTCCGAGCGGAGATTTTCAAATTTCAAATGCAAAACCGGGCAACCATCAGTTGAATATTCTTGTATATGGTTACAAGGATTATTATGACGGTGTAGTTGTTTCCGGCACTGGAGTGACAAATCTTGGCGAATTGAAGGTGGTGCCTGAGAAGGGTACTGTGCTTCATAGCGAAGAATTCTTGCTGCTTGACGAAAGCCAGTTGGAGGATGAAGAAGGAAACGAACAGTCAATCGGTATGTTGACAGGCGCTTCCGACGACATCTACTACAGTTCGGCAAACTATGATTTCAGCATCATGCGTTTCCGTATCCGCGGTTACGACAGCGAATACTCGCAGATGTTTATCAACGGCGTGCAGTTTACTGACGCTATCCGCGGCCGTTTCAACTATTCTACTCTCGGCGGTCTGAATCAGGCGTTCAAGAGCCGTACGGTAGGTTTGGGACAGAACGTGACAAGCTTCTCGCTGGGTGAAATCGGCGGCGCGAGCAATATCAATACGATGGCGAAGGACTATTCTCCGGGCTTCCGCGGTTCGGTTGCCTATACGAACGGTGCGTATTCGACTCGTGGTATGGTGACTTATTCTACCGGATTGTCTGACAAAGGTTGGGCGTTTACGCTTTCTGCCGTAGGCCGTTACAGCAAGGAAGGTGTTACAGAAGGTACGTTCTACCATTCCGGCGGTCTGTTCCTTTCGCTGCAGAAAGTGTTTAACGACGAACATAGCCTCGGCATCACTCTCTACGGTGCACCGACTCAGCGCGCTACATCGTCGGCCACTTATGAAGAAGTGTATCAGCTGACCGATTACATGTATAACCCTAACTGGGGTTGGTTTAACGGAGAAAAGCGTGCCGCACGTATCGTCGAATCGTTTGACCCGACAGCCATTATCAACTGGATTTGGACACCGAAGACCGGCACATCGTTGAATACGGGTGTGGCTATCCGCCAGTCAAACTATTCTTCTTCGGCTCTCAACTGGTACAATGCCGCAGACCCGCGTCCGGACTACTACCGCTATCTTCCGTCTTACTACAAGGACAATCAGGAGGCGTTTGACCTTTATACCCGTCTGTGGCAGAACGACCAGAGCGTAAGCCAAATCAACTGGGACAACCTCTATCGTGTCAACTTGCTGTCGAAATACGAACATGAACAGATTGGAACCAACTATCGCGGTTCTACATATATCCTTGAAAACCGCCACAGCGACCAGAAGAACCTGTTCTTCAACTCTACGCTGAACCACCGTCTCAACGACTTCATGACTTTGCAAGGCGGTGTGGGCTTGAACCTGACACAGGCCAACTACTACAAGACAATCCGCGACCTGCTCGGCGGTGACTACTGGACTGATACCGACCAGTTTGCAGAGCGCGACTTCCCCGATGACCCGACAATGATTCAGAACGACTTGAACAATCCTAACCGTAAGGTGGGTGTCGGCGATGTATTCGGCTACGATTATGACATTAATTCTGTGATTACCAACGTATGGTTGCAGCACCAAATCAACCTTGCACACTGGGATATCAACTACGGTGCACGCGGTTCGTTCACACAATACTACCGTGACGGTCACATGAAGAACGGTCGTGCCGAAAGCCAGGGCAAACTTTCTTATGGCAAGGGTGAAACTCACCGCTTCGGCAACGGTATGATTAAAGCCGGTGCAACTTACAAGATTGACGGGCGCAACTTCTTCATCGGAAACATTTCCTACGGTTCGCGTGCTCCGCTTGCCGACAATGTCTATATTGCTCCGCGTATCAAGGATGAAGTGGCAGCCGACCTCAACAATGAAAAGGTATTTTCTGCCGACTTGAGCTATGTATTCAACTACAACCGTTTCCGTGGTACGGTAACCGGTTACTGGACCAATATCTACGATGCAACGGAACGTTCTTCGTTCTACGACGATAACTTCTCAACATTTACCAACTACGTTCTTACAGGCGTGAACAAGACACACAAGGGTGTGGAAGTGGGTATGGCGTTCAAACTGACACCGGACATTACACTTTCAGCAGCCGGTACTTACTCACGCTATCAGTATAAGAACCGTCCGATGGGCACACGAAGCTTTGAAAACGGTTCACGTCCGGATACTACACAGGTGGTTTACCTGAAGAACTTCTTCGTAGGTGGAACTCCGCAATCGGCAGTCAACATTGCTATCGACTATGCTGCTCCGAAAATGTGGTTCTTCAATGTGAATGCAACCTGGTTGGGCGATTCCTATATCGACCTTTCTCCGGTTCGTCACGAAATGATGCCTAACCTGGCTTCCTTCTGCGAAACACCGGAAGAGTATGCAGCGAAGGTGAAGGAAATTACAACTCAGGAAAAGCTGCGCAACGCCTTCGTGCTGAATGCAAGCATCGGTAAGGTGTGGTATATCAACCGCAAGCTTTCGATGAACTTCAACTTGAACATCAACAACATCCTTAACAAGAAGGACATTCAGACCGGCGGTTATCAGCAAAGCCGATTTGACTATACGAACTACGATGTCAACAAATATCCGAGCCGTATCTACTATACGCAGGGTATCCGCATTTTTGCCAACGTAGGTCTTCGTTTCTAATCATTCAAAAGCAAATCAAAACGTAAAAACAAATTAAAACAGAAATAAAGATATGAAACACTTTAAATTATATCTTACAGCTTTGTTGTTTGCCGCACTTGGATTTACGAGTTGTAACGATGAGTTCGACACTCCGCCACTCACAGGTCCGGTAGCAACACTTACGCCAAATGCGACTATCAGCGAACTGAAGGCTCTTTATTGGCAGGAGGCCACCAACTATGTGGATACTGTGGGCTTGACTCAAAATGGCCAGCACATGGTCATCAAAGGACGCGTTGTCAGCTCCGATGCCAGCGGCAATATCTATAAAAATCTGGTAATTCAGGATGAAACGGCTGCCATCACTTTGTCAATTAATGCAAATAGTTTGTACAATTCTTACCGTTTGGGTCAGGAACTGGTGATTGACGTGACGGATATGTATATCGGAAAATATTCCGGTTTGCAGCAGTTCGGTTTCCCTGACTATGACGATAAGTTCGGTTGGCAGACTACTTTCATGCCGCTTGAATTCTTTAAGGAACACGTTCAGCTCAACGGTCTGCCCGATGTTTCGAAAGTGGATACGCTGACTACTACAATCGGAGCTCTTCCGGCTGCAACTGATGTTCAGGGTATTCAGACTATGCAGAGCCGTCTGGTGCGTTTCGACAATGTATCATGGCAGGAAGCCGGTCAGACTTTCGCTGAATCAGAAAAGACAGTGTCACGTAACCTCGTTGATGCTGAAGGAAAGACGCTGACAGTGCGCAACAGCGGTTATGCTGATTTCTATAATAAGGTTCTTCCGGAAGGCGAAGGTTCTGTAGTGGGTATTTTGGGCTACTTCAACGGCACTTGGCAGTTGACACTCCGCTCTTATGAAGACTGTATCTTCGGTAGCCAGGAAGGCACAAAGAACAAGCCATATAAGGTTTCTGAAGCAATTGCCGGAGTGAACGAAAAAGAAGGTTGGGTAGAAGGCGTTATAGTAGGTGCCGTTGCTCCGGGTGTTAGCCAGGTTGCAAGCAACAGCGATATTGAATGGAAAGCTCCGTTTACTCTTGACAATACGATTGTCATCGCTGAGAGCGCTGACGTTCGCGACTATACAAAGTGTATGGTAATAGACCTTCCGGCAAACTCCAAACTCCGTGAGGTTGCCAACTTGCAGGCTCATCCGGACAATGTCGGTGAAACTATCAAATTGAAAGGTAAGTTTACAAATGTTCTTGGTATGGTCGGTATCGCTGACAACCTCGGAACTTCAAGCGATTTCGTTTTCTCAGGCACAATTACTGTAACTACTTTGGAAGAAAATTTCGATTCTTACGGTGCTACTATCAGCGGATTGCTTGCAACGGGATGGACAAGCGTGAAGGTGAAAGGCAACAAGGAATGGTTCTTGAAGGAATTCGACAGCAACACCTATGCATCAATGACCGGTTACAAGGGAACTGCTCCATTTGAATCATGGTTGATTACTCCGGCTATTAATGTCGACAACATGACTGAAAAAGTGTTCAACTTCCGCACTCAGGTGGCTGACTACGGCAGTGTGAATTCTAAGTTTGAAGTATATGTATTGACTTCCAACGACCCGACTAAGGCAACAAAGACAAAGGTTGACGCTGTTTTGGCCGATCCGGCAACTGCAACTTCAACTCCGTATAGCGAATGGGCTAATTCCGGAAATATCGACTTGAGCGGCTATACAGGTAAGGTGTATATCGGTTTCTGCTATTCTGCTACTCAGGATGCTGAATACGCAACTTGGTGTCTTGACGACGTGAAGGTGGGTATTCGTGGTGAGGATGCTCCTAACACGGGCGACCGCGACGGTTCGGCTGAAAAGCCTTATACCGTTGCTGACGTGCTCACCAATGTACAGGGTACAGGCGTATGGGTGAAAGGCTACATTGTAGGCTATGCTTCTTCTACAGTAGCTACTGATTCAGCCGTATTCGGTGTAACAGGAACTGTTTCAAAAACAAACTTGCTGTTGGCAGATTCTGCTGATGAAAAGGATGTCAAGAATTGTATTTCCATCGCTTTGCCGATTGGCGGTGTCCGCGATGCGCTCAACTTGAAGGAAAATCCGGGCAATTTGGGCAAGCTCCTTACTATCAAGGGTGACTTGGGAACAAACCTTTATATTCCGGGTGTGAAATCTCCGACAGAATATAAATTGGGCGAATAACCGTTTGCCTGTAAACAGATAGACATTGCAGCCGTATCGTCAAGATGCGGCTGCAATTTTTTAAAGAGCGACCACGTGTCGCTCTTTTTTATTACGGGTTGTAATATTTTTTCTTGTTTTAGTGATAAAATATCACTAAAAAATTTGTTTTTATAAAAATATATATTAAATTTGCATCAACTGGTAATAGTTTTGTATAAGTTTAAAAATTCAAAGTTTAGTATATCGGAAAATAAAAAAGGTTTCAATTTAACTGATAGGGAAATTGTTGATAAAAATGAGTAGTTGCTTTTAATAGGAACATCCGTTGCTGATTTCGGGTGTTCTTATTCTGTTGTCCTGTTGGAGAAAGAAATGTTCTAAATGTATCATTTATTGTTCGGAAAACCTTCCCTTTGCAGGCGGAAACACTAAAGACAATCAAAGTATGGGTTTGGAAAAATTTTTGAAAACAGTGCTGGTTGGCGCATTGATGATGTGTCCTTTTGTGATGCTTGGTGAAAATACGAATGAAGGCAGTATGGTGCCTTCCGACAGTATTGCGGTTGCCGACAGTGGGCAGCCGACGGTTTCGCTCGATGCCGATACCGTGTTTGCCGACGATGCGGTTGCGGTCGAATTTGTTGACGAGAGCACCCGTTTTAATGCCAAACAGCTGATTCTTCCCGGAGCTTTGATAGCAGTTGGATCGTTGGGACTTGTGCCTGCCGTGAAAGAAATCAACCGTGACATTAGGGACGAGGTGGCGGATATGCGCGACGGACATTATTTCCGTGCTGACGATTATCTGCAATATTTGCCGGTGGTTTCCACTTATGGGTTGAGTTTGCTGGGCGCAAAGGCGCGCCATTCCTATCTCGACCGTACGTTTCTTATCGCTACTTCATATCTGACAATGGGAATCCTTGTCAACGGCTTGAAATACACCGTCCGCGAACCGCGTCCGACAGGAGCGCGCAACTCTTTCCCCTCGGGCCATACGGCAACAGCCTTTATGGGTGCCGAACTGGTGCGTATGGAATACAAGGACGCTTCTGTATGGTATGGCGTGGGGGCTTATGTAGTGGCAACGGGTGTCGGTGTGCTTCGTGTTTGGAACGAACGCCACTGGGCAACAGATGTGTTGGCCGGTGCCGGTATCGGTATTTTGAGTGCGCGTGTGGCCTATTGGCTGCTGCCGTTCGAACGCCGTCTGTTCGGACTTGACAAGAAGAAAAATGCGTCCGACATGGTGGCTGTTCCTTATTACAGCCCGACTGACCGCTCTTTCGGAGCATCGCTCGCCTTGACATTCTAAAGTTGCGGGAGCGGAAATGTGTCTTTTCGGCACGAATGTTGTTTCCATGCTACGGTTTGTCGTCAAAAAATCGTACCTTTGCGCCTGATTTTTAGGATTGTAAACAATAGATAGAAGTTAGATGACAAAATTACCTTCACCTTTGGTGGCCTTTGTACCCATTGTGATAATGGTGGTACTGCTTTATTTTGCTATCAGCACTTTCGGCAGTGATGCCTTGAACGGTGCGAGCCAGATAGTTCTTTTGGTAGTCAGTGCGATATGTGTGCTGATTGGTATGCTTTTCTATAAAGTGGAATGGCAGGAATTCGAGAACGATATTGTCCGAAACATCAAGGGTGTAGCCTCGGCTTTGATTATATTGCTGATAATCGGTGCTTTGGGCGGTTCGTGGATGGTGAGCGGCGTTGTCCCGACGCTGATTTCCTACGGTATGCACATCATTCATCCGAAGTTCTTCCTTGCTTCGGCATGCCTTATCTGTGTGTTGGTTTCAGTGATGACCGGCAGTTCGTGGACCACGATTGCCACTATCGGTATCGCCCTCATGGGTATAGGCCAGGCGCAGGGATATTCCGACGGCTGGATTGCAGGTGCCATCATTTCCGGAGCTTATTTCGGCGACAAGATTTCGCCGCTGTCCGAAACTACGGTGTTGGCATCGTCAGTGACGAAAACTCCGCTGTTCCGTCACATTCGCTATATGATGATAACCACCGTTCCGTCGATTGTCATCACGCTGATTATATTTACGGTTGCCGGTCTGAGCGGTTCGGTGGCCGACAGTTCGCAGATTGCCCTTATTGAACAGGAGCTGGGCGAACGTTTCGTCATCACTCCGTGGCTGTTGCTTGTACCGGTCATTACGGGTGTGCTGATTGCCCGCCGCGTGCCTTCGCTGATTACGCTGTTTGTTTCCACACTGCTGGCCGTCGGTGCTGCATTGATATTCCAGCCCGCCAACTTGCAGGAAATAGCCACAGGCAGCGACAATGCCCTTTTTGAGGGCGTCATTCGTACGCTGACGGTGAGCACTAATCTGGAAACCGGCAACACGATGGTCGACGAGCTGATTGCCACACGCGGCATGTCGGGGATGATGAATACCGTATGGCTGATTCTTTGTGCCATGTGTTTCGGTGGCGCCATGACGGCCGGAGGAATGCTTCAGAGCATCACGACGATGTTTGCCCGCATGATGAAGAGCACGCTCTCCGTGGTCACTTCTACGGTCTGCTCAGGACTGTTTTTGAATGTGGCTACCGCTGACCAGTATATCAGCATCATTCTTACCGGAAACATGTTCCGCAAGTCGTATGAGGAGAAGGGCTACGAAAGCTGTCTGCTCAGTCGCAGTGTGGAGGATTCGGTCACGGTAACCTCTGTGCTTGTTCCGTGGAATTCCTGCGGTTTGACCCAGTCGACAGTACTCAATGTGTCCACACTGACCTATCTGCCGTATTGCTTCTTCAACTACCTCAGTCCGCTGATGAGTATTGTCATCGCCGCCATCGGCTACAAGATTGTCCGTCTGCGGAAAAAATAGGCCTCAGGCTGTCCGTAGTTTGTCTGTGTTCCGTCATCTCGAAGGGTGGGGACATGGGCAGGCCTGAAAAGATGTGCTCTTTTTCGTTTTTAGAAATAATTAAATAAAATACCGGGGGAATTTAACTAAATAATTCGGCTAAATTTGTATCTTAGCAAAGTAATAAAACAATTGATGATACAAATCAATTCTTCAATATGGAAAACAGATATTGTGTGATTATGTGCGGCGGAATCGGCAGCCGGTTCTGGCCGTTCAGTAAGACGGCCGCTCCCAAGCAGTTTCTCGACTTCTTCGGAACGGGACGTTCGTTGTTGCAAATGAGTTATGACCGCGTCAGCAACATTATTCCGATGCGTAACATTATTGTCGTGACAAACGAAATGTATGCTCCTCTTGTGAAGGAACAGCTTCCGGAATTGCGCGACAACCAGATATTGCTTGAACCTGACCGCCGGAACACAGCACCGTGCATCGCATGGGCCGCTTACCACATCCGTGCCATCAATCCGAATGCCGTGATGCTTGTTGCTCCTTCCGACCATCTTATTCTCAAGGAGGATGCTTTCCAGAAGGCCGTGCTGAAGGGCTTTGACTTTGTGGTCAAAAACAACAGCCTGCTTACGATGGGCATCAAGCCGAACCGTCCGGAAACGGGCTACGGCTATATCCAGGTCAGCCACGAGGGTTCGTCGGTAGAGGGCATTGAAAAGGTCAAAACATTTACCGAAAAGCCCGATTTGGAACTGGCAAAAGTTTTCCTCGAAAGTGGTGAGTTTTTCTGGAATTCGGGAATGTTCATGTGGTCGGTTAATTCCATTATCGACGCGTTCCATGAGTATGCTCCGGAAATTGCCATGCGTTTCGACAAGGGGCTTGGAAAATTCGGTACTCCGAAGGAAATGGAGTTCATCAACAAGGAATTCCCGGCTTGTCAGAACATCTCTATCGACTATGCCGTCATGGAAAAGAACAACAACGTGTATGTGCAGTGTGTTGACCTTGGCTGGAGCGATTTGGGCTCATGGGGAGCTCTGTACGAAAAATCGCCGAAAGCCGACAACGGCAACGTGATGCGCAACTGCAAGACTGTTATCAGCAACTGCGAAGGAAACATCTTTGCCGCCAAGACGGAAAAACTGATTGTGGCTTCCGGACTGAAAAACTATATCGTGGCCGACAACAACGATATCCTGCTGATTTGTCCGCTTGACGAAGAACAGAAAATCAAGCAGTATGTGAATGAAGTGAAAGCCAATTTCGGTGACGAGTATCTGTAGGACGATATCTCTCTACAATGAGCTATATACGGCAACCGGTTCCTGTATGGGGATTCCGGTTGCCGTTTTTTCAACTTTTCCCTACAACAACTTCAATTATTGTCGCCAAACTACTATTTCCTGACTATATCATCCAGAATGATGATTTTTATCTTTGAAGTTTGTCAGTCTAATGGTCGTTTGAAGTTAAAAAACGCCAATCCTAAACGCCGTCGTAAAAAACTGTCTGTCAATTATATTTATTACGGTTTTTTTCGTACCTTGCAGATTATAAAAATAACCTCATATGTCGGTTATTCCTGTTTGCTTACCGGTTACAAAAACAATGGATTACTATGAGAAGATTAATTTTATTGTTCATTTTCATTAGTGTCCACTAAAAAATCATAGAAGTTCTTTGAAATTATTGAAATTCAATT
>UQUV01000024.1 GCA_900544305.1 uncultured Porphyromonadaceae bacterium | reverse complement strand
TATTTATCAAGATATTATAAAATCGATGTTTTTATAGTGACGAAGTCAGGAAAAAGGATTTAACACACTTTCTTTGCATCTTCTACAATGCGCATAAATTCCTCACCCGTAATGGTTTCCTTATCCAATAGATAGGTAGAAGCAGCTTGAAGAATCTCCATATTTTCTTCAATGATTTTCCGGGCCTTTTCATGCGCTTTCTTTATCAATTGCAGCACTTCCCTGTCAATGTCGGCAGCCGTGTCAGCCGAACAAACAAGCGAAGTGTCACTACCCAAGTAGGCATTGTTCAGCGTTTCAAGCCCCATCATGTCGTATTTTTCACTCATGCCGAAACGGGTAACCATGGCACGCGCCAATTTCGTAGCCTGTTCGATGTCATTGGATGCACCCGTAGTCACCGTCTGGAACACCAGTTCTTCGGCTGTGCGGCCACCCGTCAATGTAGCAATTCTATTGAACAAATCCTCTTTGCTCATGAGCAACTGTTCACCACTGTCGACTTGCATGGTATAGCCTAACGCACCCGATGTACGAGGGATAATGGTAATCTTATGAACCGGTGCTGAATGTGACTGCATAGCCGCAACCAACGCATGACCAATTTCATGATAAGCCACAATCTTCCGCTCATGCTTCGATACGACCTTCCCCTTGCGCTGCGCTCCAGCAATAACCGTTTCCACACTTTCTTCCAAATCATCGGTCGACACACAGTTACGCCCCATGCGCACGGCTCTCAGCGCCGCTTCGTTCACAATATTCGCCAATTCGGCACCCGACGAGCCGGCACTGGAACGTGCCACAATATCCAAATCGACGTCATCGTGTCTGACTTTCTGCAAATGGACGGAAAGTATCGCTTTACGTCCTTCCAAATCGGGCAGTTCCATCTGGATTCTTCGGTCAAAACGTCCCGGACGCAAAAGTGCGGCATCGAGGCTTTCCGGACGGTTGGTAGCAGCGAGAATGACAACACCTTTTCTGCCGTCGAAACCGTCCATTTCTGTCAACAGCTGATTCAAAGTCTGCTCCCGTTCGTCGTTACCGCCTACCATGTTGTCACGTTTCTTTCCGATAGCGTCAATCTCATCAATAAAAATAATGCACGGAGCCTTTTCATTTGCTTGCTTGAACAATTCACGGACTTTTGCCGCTCCCATTCCAACAAACATCTGAACGAATTCGGAACCGGAAATTGCAAAGAACGGCACTTTGGCTTCACCGGCAACGGCACGCGCAATTAACGTCTTTCCCGTTCCCGGAGGGCCTACCAGCAACGCGCCTTTCGGCAGCGAAGCTCCGATTTCCGCATATTTTTTAGGATTATGAAGAAAATCAACTATTTCCTTCAAAGTTTCCTTGGCCTCATCCTGACCGGCAACATCAGCAAATGTTGTCTTTATATCGGAATCCGCATAAATTTTAGCACCTTTTGTTCCAAACGACATGAAGTTTCCTCCTGCTCCCAATTTTGACTGAATATTTTTGGAAGCGAATCGCCAGAACATATAGAACAGCAATCCCGGAAGAATCCACATCAAAAGGAAATTAAGAATCGGAGAATTCTCCTCCGGCACGACTTGTGTAAAAAGAATCTTTCCTCCTTCGTTGGGACTCTTGGCATTCAGCAGCCTGTTTACCAACTGAGGATCGTTCGTTTCTCCCGTTTGATAAGTCTGAATATCCTTGTTGCCGTCAATCGCCGTAAAATAAATCTGGTTGTTTTTAATCATCACCTTTTCAACTGTACCGCTGTCAACTTTAGCGATAAATGACCCGTAATCGGTCATTACAATTTCCTTATTGGAAAACAGCGGAACAATCAAACCATTAAAAAACAACACAATCAACAAACCAACCAGAAAACCCGTCAACGGATTTCCTTTTTTCACATTCTGCTTTTGTTGTTCCTGTTTCATTTTTCACTCGTTTTTAACTGCAAATATCGGCAAGGAGACAAGCATCAGCATTATCCGGGAAGCACAAAAAATGTGCAAAGTTTCGCCAAGAGTTTTCGTTTGCACTGTTTCAATCCGAGAAAGTGACATAAATCCAAATCAAGAACCCTCTTTCCCGATTTTCCGGTTTGCACTATATTTTCATAATATAGGCTGCACCTCGTAAATGCAAATTAAGAACAAGTTCTTTTTGCATTTATCTCGGTTTGCACTATATTTGCAAAAAATTTTTTGACACTCTAAAGAATTATTCTAATGAAGAATAAATTTAACGTATATAGCAAGTTTAATCTATCAGATGTAAACAAGGAAGTACTCAGCAAATGGGACGCTGAGAATGTCTTCGCCGAAAGTTTGAAAACACGTGAGGGTTGCCCTTCGTTCGTATTCTTTGAAGGACCTCCATCGGCTAATGGTATGCCGGGTATTCACCACGTTATGGCTCGTACCATTAAGGACATCTTCTGCCGCTATAAAACGATGAAAGGTTTCCACGTTAAACGTAAAGCCGGATGGGACACTCACGGACTTCCGGTTGAATTGGGTGTGGAAAAATCTTTAGGTATCACAAAAGAAGATATTGGAAAGACTATCTCTGTCGACGACTATAACAAAGCCTGCCGTCAGGAAGTCATGAAATATACAAAGGAATGGGAAGACCTTACCCACAAGATGGGTTACTGGGTTGACATGACCAATCCTTACATCACTTACGACAACCGCTATATCGAATCTGTATGGTGGTTGCTCAAACAACTTTACAACAAGAATTATCTTTACAAGGGCTATACTATCCAGCCGTATTCACCGGCTGCCGGTACAGGTCTTAGCTCACACGAGTTGAACCAGCCGGGTTGCTACCGCGACGTAAAGGATACAACCTGCGTGGCTCAGTTCCGCATCAAGAACCCGAAACCGGAAATGACACAATGGGGTACTCCGTACTTCCTCGCATGGACCACCACTCCGTGGACATTGCCATCAAATACGGCACTCTGCGTCGGCCCGAAAATTGAATATGTAGCCGTTCAGACTTACAACGCATATAACGGCGAAAAAATGACAGTGGTTTTGGCAAAATCCCTGCTCTACAACCACTTCAACAAAAAAGCTGAAGGTCTGGCACTTGAAGACTACAAACCGGGCGACAAATTGGTTCCGTTCAAGGTTGTAGGCGAATATATGGGTCCGGATTTGGTTGGCATGGAATACGAGCAACTGCTTCCGTGGGTAAAACCGGTTAGCGTTGACGAAAACGGCAACTGGTATGAAGCTGCCGACAAGGCATTCCGTGTTATCCCGGGTGACTATGTAACAACAGAAGACGGTACAGGTATCGTTCACATCGCTCCTACATTCGGTGCCGACGACGCATTCGTAGCCCGCGCAGCAGGCATCCCGTCATTGTTCATGATCAACAAGAAGGGCGAAACACGTCCGATGGTTGACCTTCAAGGTAAATTCTACCTTCTCGACGAACTGGATGAAAAATTCGTTGCTGAATGTGTAAACGTAGAGGAATACAAAGAATATCAGGGCAAGTGGGTGAAAAACGCCTACAACCCAATCTATACTGTCAACGGCCGCTATGACGAAAAAGCCGCACAGGCAGCCGAATCACTCGACATTGAACTTTGCATGATCATGAAACAGGCAGGCAAAGTGTTCAAAATCGAGAAACATACCCACAACTATCCGCACTGCTGGCGTACCGACAAGCCGGTGCTCTACTACCCGCTCGACAGCTGGTTTATCCGCACTACAGCTTCACGCGAACGCCTGATGGAACTGAACGAAACCATCAACTGGAAGCCGAAATCAACCGGTAGCGGACGTTTCGGAAAATGGCTTGAAAACCTTCAGGACTGGAACCTGTCACGCAGCCGCTATTGGGGAACACCGCTTCCTATCTGGCGCAGCGAAGACGGTCTGGCTGAAAAGTGTATCGGCAGTGTAGAAGAACTTTACAACGAAATCGAAAAAGCTGTCGCTGCAGGCGTTATGACAAGCAACCCGTTCAAGGACAAAGGCTTCGTTCCATGCGACTACAGTGCAGAAAACTACGATAAAATCGACCTTCACCGTCCGTATGTCGACGACATTATTCTCGTTTCGGAAGACGGAAAACCGATGCGCCGCGAATTGGACTTGATCGACGTTTGGTTCGACTCTGGTTCCATGCCATACGCACAAATCCACTATCCGTTTGAAAACAAGGAAGCGTTCGACAACCGTGAAGTATATCCGGCTGACTTTATTGCCGAAGGTGTCGACCAGACTCGTGGCTGGTTCTTCACGCTCCACGCTATCGCAGGAATGGTGTTCGACACAATTTCCTACAAATCAGTAATTTCTAACGGTCTTGTACTTGACAAGAACGGAATGAAGATGAGTAAGCGTCTCGGCAATGCAGTCGATCCGTTTGACGCAATCGAAAAATACGGTACTGACCCGTTGCGCTGGTACATGATTTCCAACTCATCACCATGGGAAAATCTGAAATTCGACCCGGCAGGTGTAGAAGAAGTAAGCCGCAAGTTCTTCGGCACACTCTACAACACCTATTCGTTCTTCGCACTTTACGCCAATGTTGACGGATTCGACAATTCGGCTGCTCAAGTGCCGTTCAACGAACGTCCGGAAATCGACCGTTGGATTATCTCCCTGCTCAACACGCTCATCAAAGAAGTGGATGCCGACCTGAGCGATTACGAACCGACAAAAGCCGCACGTGCTATCGCCGACTTCGTGAACGACAACCTCAGCAACTGGTACGTACGTCTGAACCGCAAGCGCTTCTGGGCAAGCGGCAACAGCGCCGACAAGTTATCTGCATTCCAGACTCTTTATACTTGCTTGGAAACGGTAGCACGCCTGATGGCACCAATCGCACCGTTCTACGCCGACCGTCTTTACACTGACTTGAAGGGAGCAACAACAGGCGACACAACTTCGGTTCACCTCGCCTACTTCCCGAAAGCCGACGAAAGCGTCATCAACAGCGAACTTGAAAATGAAATGAGCACCGCTCAAATCATCACTTCCATGAGCCTTGCATTGCGACGCAAAGCAAACCTCAAGGTTCGCCAGCCGCTTACCTGCATCATGATTCCGGTAATGGACGACGCACAAAAAGCAAGCATTGAAGCAATGGCTTCACTCATCAAGAACGAAGTGAACGTGAAGGACATCAAGTTTGTCAGCAACGAAGAAGGCGTTCTGGTGAAGAAAGTGAAACCCGACTTCAAGAAGCTCGGTCCGAAGTTCGGCAAGATCATGAAACAGCTCGCTGCACAAATCACGGCCATGTCGCAGAAGGACATCATCGAATTTGAAAAGAACGGATGTTTCACCTTCACTGTCGACTCTACACCGGCAACTGTCGAAGTGGCCGACGTGGAAATCATCTCGGAAGATATTCCGGGCTGGTTGGTGAACAATGAAGGCAGTCTGACTGTTGCATTGGATATCACTGTTACCGAAGAATTGCGACGCGAAGGTATTGCTCGCGAAATTGTGAACCGTATCCAGAACATCCGCAAGAACAAAGACTTCGATATCACCGACAAGATTGATGTCGTAATCACGCCGAACGATGGAACAAACGAAGCTGTGAACGACTATATGGAATATATTTCCAAACAGGTTCTTGCCAACAGCTTTGTAATTGCAGACATCGACGAGGCTGACCGCATCGACTTGGAAATGGAAGAATACCCTGGCTTGTTTGCTTCAGTAAAACGAAGCAAATAAGCTTCCAACATAAAACTTAATTATTAACCAAAGACACACGCGACTATGGCAGAGAAGACAAGATACTCAGACGCCGAATTGCAGGAATTCAAAGAAATCATTCTTGCAAAATTGGAAAAAGCGTATAAAGATTACGAGCTTTTGAAAAATGAAGTGACTAATTCTGACGGCAATGACACAGCCGACACATCTCCAACATTCAAAGTGCTGGAGGAAGGTGCAACGACTCTCAACAAAGAAGAGTCAGGCCGACTCGCACAACGCCAGATGAAGTTCATTCAGCACTTGAAGGCTGCTTTAGTGCGCATTGAGAACAAGACCTACGGCATTTGCCGTGAAACGGGCAAACTCATACCGAAAGAACGTCTTAGAGCTGTACCTCATGCCACACTAAGCATCGAAGTAAAAAACAAAGGCAATAAATAATTTTAATGCGAAAACTTAATAACGGATATTTAGCGGCAATTATAATCCTCGTGGTTATAATTGCCGACCAAATATTGAAAATTTGGGTAAAGACCAGCTTTTTCCTTTACGAATCGCTCGACATTACAAGCTGGTTCAAATTGAACTTTGTAGAAAATCCCGGAATGGCATTCGGAATTGAATTGGGAAGCAAAATGTTTCTTACCATTTTCCGCATTGTCGCTTCGGCTGTGCTAATCTACATCATCTATAAAATACGGAACAACAAACTCTATTCGCGGGGATTCATTGTCTGCCTCGCACTGATAACGGCAGGAGCGATAGGAAACGTTATCGACTGCATGTTTTACGGCCTGATATTCAACGAATCAACCCCCTACACCATGGCAACGCTCTTCCCGGAAGGCGGCGGATACGCTTCTTTTCTCCACGGAAAAGTGGTGGACATGTTCTATTTCCCGCTTGCTTCATGGTACTGGCCCGACTGGATGCCGTTCTGCGGAGGTGAATACTTCGTATTCTTTCAGCCCGTATTCAACCTTGCCGATGCAGCTATCTCTGTCGGTATGATTGTATTGATTCTGTTCTATTCCAAATATTTGTCCATTCACGAAAACAACACAGAAAAGTCGGAGGTATCAAAATAGATGAAGAAACTGTGGCTTTTTGCACTCACTCTTGCCTGCCTGTCGGCCTGCAACACTGTTCCGGAAGGTGTCATTGACACCGACAAGATGGCGGAACTGATGGCTGATATCCACCAGGCAAATGCAGTAGTCGAACTCAATCCCAACACCTATACCAGCGACTCAGTCAAAATGTCGCTGAAAAAAGCCGTGTTCGAACGCCACGGCATTACGGAAGAACAGTTCGACTCTTCATTGATGTGGTATGGCCACAATCTCGATATCTATAAGGATGTCTACGACAATGTGATTAAGATTCTGGAGAAAAGAGAACAGGACGTGATAGCAGAAGCCCGACTTGCCGGTGAAAAGATGACCATTATGGGCGACAGCATCGACATCTGGACACTGAGCCGCCGAATAATTCTCGACAAAAAACAGTTCGGCAAATATGCCCAACTGCAATTCTCAACGCCTGCCGATGAAAACGCCCGCAAAGGCGACCGCTACGAATGGCACCTGTATCCCTACAACGGAAAAATGTCAATCGATGCCCTCCTCGGTGTTGACTACAACGACGGTTCCTCGGAATATCAGGTTTCAAACCTGAGAATGGACGAGCATTCTTCCATCATGCTGCAAGCAGATTCCAACAAAATCGTGTCGCGTGTCTACGGCTATATGCTCTACGAATTTGAGAATGAAAGTGCCGTGTTTGTCGACAGTCTGATGCTCTACCGTTCACGACTGAACTCCAGCATCTACAACCGACACAACCGCCAGCGCACAATAGGAACAAAGTAAAACCGCAGCCATGCGCATCCTCGCCCACTACACCGTATATAAAAACGAAGTCTTCAATCTGCACATTTTCGACATTGCAGAACAAAATGTTACACACTTTCCGGTCAAAGTGGAAACGGCGCATACCCTGTTTCTTCAGGGCATACTGATTATAGCCAACGAACATATCACAGAGCAACACATCGAGCACATCCACCGGCTGATTGAGGACAACCGGGAACTGCCGCTAAACGAGCTTGCACATACCCTGAATTCCTATTTGTCCGAAAACCGTCTACACTATTCCGACGACAGCACTCCTAAACTGCTGAAAGTTACTTTTCCCTATCAGAGAATAGCAATTTTAAAATAATTTCTTCGATTTATTTATAAATTGCAACAAAAATCGCTATTTTGTTTAAATTTGCAATCATATTTGCTAACTTTGCAAGTATTACAAATTCGAATCGCACATATGCGGTTTGGCATTCTCTAACAATACAGGCGAAAAAGTGGAAAAGAAAAGACATAATACGGCAATCCTTCGCATGCACTGCCCCGATCAGGTAGGCATCATTGCTGAAATCACGAATTTTATCAACACCAACGGCGGTAACATTGTGTACCTCGACCAATATGTCGACCGCATGAACAGCATTTTCTACATGCGCGTTGAATGGGAGCTCGACAATTTCATCATTCCCAAAGAAAAGCTGAATGACTATTTCTACACGCTTTTCGCCCAACGGTTCGACATGTGGTTTCACATCAGTTTTCCGGAACGGATTCAGCGCATGGCCATTTTTGTATCAAAAATGTCGCACTGCATCTATGACCTGCTGGCGCGCTACACTGCGGGCGAATGGGACGTGGAAATTCCGCTGATTATAAGCAACCATCCCGACCTTGCCAACATTGGCGAACAGTTCGGCATCCCGTTTGAGGTAATCCCCATCACCAAAGAGAACAAGGCAGAACAGGAACAAAAGGAATTCGAACTGCTTGAAAAATACAACATCGACTTCATTGTCCTTGCACGCTACATGCAGGTGCTGTCGGAAGAATTCATCAACCGCTACCCGAACCGCATCATCAATATCCACCATTCGTTCCTACCGGCATTTGTCGGGGCAAAGCCCTATCATGCCGCCTACGAGCGAGGCGTAAAACTTATCGGAGCGACCAGCCATTATGTGACAACCGAACTGGATGCCGGACCGATTATCGAGCAGGACATCGTAAGGATTTCCCACAAGAACACAGTCGACGACCTCGTACATAAAGGCCGTGATTTGGAGAAAATCGTCCTTTCACGGGCTGTGGAGAAGCATATCCAACGTAAAATACTGACTTACAAGAATAAAACAATCATATTCAACTAACGGGCTATTTATGAACGTTGCAATCATCAAATACAATGCAGGCAACATTTTCTCGGTCGACTGCGCCCTACGGCGTATCGGAGTCACTGCTGAAATAACCGATGACCCTGAAAAAATCAGCAAAGCGGACAAAGTGATATTTCCCGGCGTGGGCGAAGCCTCGTCGGCAATGGCCCATTTGCGACATCACCGCCTCGACGAAGTGATCCGCAACCTGTCGCAGCCCCTTCTGGGAATCTGTATCGGCCAGCAATTGCTTTGTGCCCACTCGGAAGAGGGCGACACCGACTGCATCGGTATTTTTGATGTACCCGTAAAACGCTTCCAGCCATCGGCCGACGGACTGAAAATTCCGCACATGGGCTGGAACCGCGTACAGCTTACGACAGAAAATCCATTGCTTACGGAAGCATTGGACAACAATTTTGTTTACTATGTTCACAGTTTTTATGTACCTTTGAACTGTTGGACAATTGCCAAGACTGAATACATCGACGAATTCAGTGCGGCAATGAGAAAAGACAACTTTTTTGCCACACAGTTCCACCCGGAAAAAAGTGGAGACGTAGGCGAACGAATTTTAAAAAATTTCATTGAACTATGATTGAGATTATCCCTGCCATAGACATAATCGACGGAAAATGCGTACGGCTGACACAGGGAGACTACGACAACCGGAAGGTCTACAATGAAGACCCGCTGGAAGTTGCCCAAATGTTTTGCGATGCCGGATGCCGCCGTCTGCATCTTGTAGACCTTGACGGGGCGAAATCTTCCCACATAGTGAACTACCGGACACTAGAACGCATTGCCTCGTATACCGACCTGACCATTGACTTCGGCGGCGGACTGAAAAGCGACGAAGACCTTCACATAGCCTTTGAGTCGGGGGCAGCCATGGTAACCGGCGGAAGCATTGCAGTCAAGAATCCGCAGCTCTTCCATCATTGGCTGGAGGTGTACGGCAACGAACGGATTATCCTCGGTGCTGATGCAAAAGACGGGAAAATAGCCACATCGGGCTGGACCGAAGACAGCATCCATGAGCTTCTGCCTTTTGTCAAGGAATATATGCAGGCCGGAATAAAGAAGGTGATTACCACCGACATTTCCAAAGACGGCATGCTTGAAGGACCTGCTACGGAACTGTACAGAACCATGCTCAACGAACTGGAAGGCATTTACCTGATAGCCAGTGGCGGCATCAGCTGTCTGTCGGACATTGAAACGCTCTGGAAGGCCAACGTTCCGGCTGTCATTGTCGGGAAAGCCCTCTATGAGAACAGAATTGCATTAAAGGATGTAGAACGGATTAACATTGGAAAGATATGCTGGCAAAACGAATAATTCCCTGTCTTGACGTCAAGGACGGAAGGACCGTTAAAGGCGTAAACTTTCTGAACCTAAAGGATGCCGGCGACCCCGTAGAACTGGGAAAACGCTATAGCGAAGAAGGTGCCGACGAACTGGTGTTTCTCGACATTACCGCCTCCCACGAACGACGGAAGACACTGGCCGACATGGTCAGGAAAGTGGCACAGAACATCAGTATACCGTTTACCGTCGGCGGCGGAATCGGAAGCATTGAAGATGTGGAAATGCTCCTTAGCGCAGGAGCCGACAAAATTTCCATCAATTCCAGTGCCCTCTACCGCCCGCAACTGATTGAGGACATCGCCAAGCGCTTCGGCAGTCAGGTTTGCGTAGTGGCAATTGATGCGAGAAACGAAAGCGGAACATGGCAATGCTACGTCAAAGGCGGACGCGAGCGCTTCGACAAGCAACTGATGCCGTGGGCGCATGAAGTGCAGGAACGCGGAGCCGGAGAAATACTCTTCACGAGTATGGACCACGACGGTGTCAAGCAAGGTTTTGCCTGCGAAGCCCTGGCAGAACTTGCCTCCCGCTCGTCCATTCCCATCATCGCCTCCGGCGGTTGCGGAACAATGCAGCATTTTGCCGACGCGTTCACCATCGGTAAGGCAGATGCAGCACTTGCAGCGAGCGTGTTCCACTTCAATGAAATAAACATTAGAGAACTGAAAAAATATTTACAACAACAAAACATAACCGTAAGATTATGACTCTCGATTTTGAAAAAATGGGCGGACTTGTTCCTGCCATCATACAGGATGCCCGCACGAAAAACGTATTGATGCTCGGTTTCATGAACAAAGAAGCGTTCGCAAAAACCGAATCGACGGGTCTTGTCACATTCTACAGCCGCACCAAAAAACGCCTTTGGACGAAAGGTGAAGAAAGCGGCAACGTGCTGAAAGTAGTATCCATAGCCGACGACTGCGACCACGACACCCTGCTCATCCAGGCCATTCCGGCCGGTCCGGTCTGTCATACGGGTAACGCTACCTGCTTCAGCGAAACTAACGAATTCGGCATCGAATTCCTTGCCTACCTGCAGGAATTCATCAACCGCCGCCATCAGGAAATGCCGGAAGGCTCCTACACTACTTCCCTTTTCAAAAAAGGCATCAACCGCATGGCACAGAAAGTAGGCGAAGAGGCAGTAGAGACAGTCATTGAAGCCACCAACGGCACAGACGACCGACTCATTTATGAAGCATCCGACCTCATCTACCACCTCATTGTGCTGCTTACATCAAAAAGATTAACCATCAACGAACTTGCCGCAGAACTGGAAAAACGGCATAAAGAATAACAGCAGAAAAAATGGCAAAACTTATCGACTATAAGAACGTAGACATCTACCGCAAAGAGCTGTTGGTGCTCAAAAACGTAAACTTTTCGCTCGAAGAAGGCGAATTCACCTACCTCATCGGCCGGGTTGGAAGCGGTAAAAGTAGTTTGATGAAAACGATGTATGCCGAAATTCCCATCGACAACGGAGAGGCTACAATTTTCGACTATGACCTGAACAAAATAAAGCGTAAGGATGTTCCTATGCTACGCCGTCAAATCGGTATCGTCTTTCAGGATTTCCAATTGCTTTCTGACCGTTCGGTCTACGACAACCTCCTGTTCGTGCTCAAGGCAACCGGCTGGAAGAACAAGGCCGAAATCGACGAGCGCATCAACGAAGTGCTGAAGGAAGTGGGCATGAGCAACAAGTCATACAAGATGCCTCACGAACTGTCGGGCGGTGAACAGCAGCGTATTGCCATCGCACGCGCCCTGCTCAACAAGCCGAAACTGATTCTGGCCGACGAGCCTACCGGTAACCTCGACAACAACACCGGTCACCAGATTATGACCCTGCTCCACAAAATCAGCTCGGAAGGAACAGCCGTCATCATGGCTACCCACAACCTGCAGCTGACAGAGGAATTCCCGGCACGTGTCATGCAATGCGAAGACAAAAAAGTGGCGGAAATATGATTTTAATTTTGTAATTTTGCATCGATTTTTCACAAATAGATATTGAATAGAAGAAATGAAAGTGCTGAAATTTGGCGGAACATCGGTTGGTTCTGCAGATAGAATTAAACACGTTGCTGATTTAGTAACAAAACGCGGTAAAAACATCATCGTTCTGTCGGCAATGGCAGGTACAACAAATACACTCGTTGAAATTTCCGACTATTTGTATAAAAAGAATATCGATGGTGCTAAGGAAACCATCAACCTGTTGGAGAAAAAGTACTTTCAGACTATCGACCAACTGTATAGCGACGAAAATTACAAACAGGAAGCCTTGACACAAATCCAGGCCTGCTTCAACTATATCCGTTCGTTCACAAAAGACATCTTCACCATGTTCGAAGAAAAGGAAATCCTCGCACAAGGCGAAATCATGTCAACAGTGATGATGAACCTTTACATGCACCAGAACGGAATCAAGTCAGAACTCTTGCCCGCGCTTGAATACATGCGCACCGACAAAAACGGCGAGCCTGACTACCATTTCATCAAGCAGCACCTGAATGACCTGCTCGACAAGCATCAGGATGCCGACCTCTACATCACTCAGGGCTATATCTGCCGTAACGCATACGGAGAAATCGACAACCTGCAACGCGGTGGCAGCGACTACTCTGCTTCGCTTGTGGGCGCAGCTGTCAATGCCGAAGAAATTGAAATCTGGACAGACATCGACGGCATGCACAACAATGACCCACGCTTTGTAGAAAACACAAAGCCGGTAGAAAAACTGAATTTCGAAGAAGCTGCAGAATTGGCTTATTTCGGTGCAAAAATCCTGCACCCGACTTGCATCCAACCTGCCAAACTCAACAATATTCCCGTAAGACTTCTCAGCACTCTTGACCCGGAAGCCAAAGGAACACTTATTGGCAACACCTCTGTGCCTTGCACCATCAAAGCGGTTGCCGCAAAGGACAACATTACTGCCATCAAAATCAAATCAGGCAGAATGCTGCTTGCCTACGGTTTCATGCGCAAGGTGTTTGAAATCTTCGAATCGCACAAAACTCCGATTGACATGGTCGTAACTTCGGAAGTAGGCGTATCCGTGACAATCGACAGCGAAAAGAATCTCGACAACATTCTCGACGACCTGCGCAAATTCGGTACTGTAACCGTTGACCGCGACATGGTGATTATCTGCGTTGTCGGCGACCTCGAATGGAAGAACCAAGGCTTCGAAGCAAAAGCACTCGATGCATTGAAGGACATTCCGGTACGCATGATTTCGTACGGAGGCAGCAACTACAACATTTCATTCCTGATCAGCAAGGATGACAAGGTGAAAGCCTTGAACCTGTTGAGCGAGAAATTGTTTAACTAATCCGATTTGCGTATGACGAATTTTCCTGTTGAACTTTTCAAGAATATAGAAACACCGTTCTACTATTACGATTCAGCCCTTTTGAAACGTACACTTGAAACGGTAAAAAAATCGGCCGATGCCTATGGCTACCATATCCATTATGCCATTAAGGCAAATACAAATCCGGGCATTTTGGCGGAAGTGACAAAATACGGCTTCGGTGTTGACTGTGTCAGCGGTGGCGAAATAAAGCATGCCTTGGAAGCCGGATTCGACGGCAACAAAATCATGTATGCCGGTGTTGGAAAAACGGACAAGGAAATCGAATTTGCATTGGATTCCAACATCCGTTGCTTTAATGTCGAATCGCTTCCTGAGCTGGAAAACATCAACGAAATAGCTGCCCGTAAAAACTGCATGGCACACGTTGCCATGCGCATCAATCCGAACATCGACGCGCATACCCACCACTATATCACGACCGGACTGAAAGAAAACAAATTCGGCATCAGCATGGACGACCTTGACAGCTTTGTGGAAAAGGCGTTGGAGATGAAGAACATCGACCTCTGCGGCGTACATTTTCATATCGGCTCGCAGATTCTATACCACGAACCGTTTGTCGAACTGTGCAAACGCATCAAGGAACTGCTCGAACGCATTGAAGAACTCGGTGCAGACATCACCCTCATTGATGTGGGCGGAGGATTGGGCATCAATTATGATGACCCTGACGGCGAACCGATTCCGGACTTCGACGGCTATTTCAAAACTTTCCACGACAATTTGGAATTGAAAGCCGGACAAGAACTGCATTTCGAACCGGGACGTTCCATCGTCGGACAATGCGGCTCGCTTATTACACGTGTTCTGTATGTCAAAGAAGGCCGTGAAAAGAAATTTGTCATCGTTGATGCAGGAATGACCGACTTGATACGCCCCGCCCTTTATCAGGCTCACCACAAAATCGAGAACCTGACATCACAGTCGGCTATCGACGATGTTTACGATGTAGTCGGTCCTATCTGTGAGTCGTCGGACAAGTTCGGCTCTGACGAACGACTGCCGCTCACATCACGTGGCGACATTCTCGCCCTACGTTCTGCAGGAGCCTATGGAGAGGTGATGGCATCCACTTACAACGGAAGAAGCTTGCCAAAAAGCTACTTTTCCGAACAGCTGACAAAATAAAATTTTCCGGCATATCCGCCTACAGCAGAATATGCCGGAAAATTCCATACTCCTTAAAAATCCAGTTTTAAGAATTGACGGCCGCATCGATTGCTGACTCAAGTGTCGAAACCGATTGTACGCCAACCTGCCGCCAAACCGGCTGTCCGTTCTTGAAAATCATCAGAGTTGGCACATTGCGTATCTGATATTCAGCAGCCACACGCATGTTCTGCTCAACATTAATCTTAAGGATTCTTGCCTTGTTGCCTATCTTCGACTTCAACTCTTCCAAAATAGGATGCATTTGCTGGCAAGGTCCGCACCAGGTAGTGTAGAAATCAACCAAAGTCGGAACATTGGAAGCGATGGCTTCTTTAAAATTTTCTGACATAACTTGTAACAATTAAGTGATTTATTCATTTTTATGAATATAACGGCACAGAGCCTCGGAATGTTCACTGAAGCCAAAGCCGGCACTTGAATAAAACTGAACACAGTAACCATTGAATAAATCAATTGGACTATGGCACGTCATATGAATCTAAAGGGAATGGGAGTTGCCCTGATTACTCCTTTCAAGCAGGACAAATCCGTCGATTTTCCTGCATTGGCCCGACTATTGGAATACATCATACAAAATAAGGCCGATTATATCGTTGTGCTCGGCACAACAGCGGAAACGACTACACTTACCGAAGACGAGAAAAAGGCGGTAAAGGAATTTGTGATTGAACGCGTCAACCGCAGAGTGCCGCTCGTACTCGGCGTCGGAGGCAACAACACCAAAGCCCTGACCGACTATCTCAAAGAAAACGACCTTTCGGCATTCAATGCCATTCTATCTGTTGTACCCTACTACAACAAACCGTCGCAGGAAGGCATCTACCAGCACTATAAAGCCATTGCCGAAGCATCGCCGATACCGGTGATACTCTACAATGTGCCGGGACGTACAGGCGTAAACATGACGGCAGAAACGACATTGCGCCTTGCCCGCGATTTCGAAAACATTATCGGAATCAAGGAAGCGTCCGGCAATATCACCCAAATGGACGACATCATTAAAAACAAGCCGACCGACTTCATGGTTATTTCCGGCGACGACGGCATCACATTCCCTCTCATCACTTTAGGGGCAGTGGGTGTCATTTCCGTTATCGGCAACGCCTTCCCAAAAGAATTCAGCCGCATGGTGCGTCTGGCATTGCACGGACAATACGACCAAGCTCTGCAAATCCACCACAAATTCACAGAACTGTTCAGCCTGCTTTTCGTCGACGGAAATCCGGCCGGCGTGAAATGTCTGCTCAATGCAAAAGGCATGATTGAAAACGAACTTCGTCTTCCACTCGTTCCTACACGCATCACGACATACGAGAAAATCCGAAAAGTTCTTAATGAACTATAGTTTTTGCTCCAAAAAGTTGCAGATTTTAAAAATTCATATTACCTTTGCCTCACTTTTTGGAGGAAAATGTTAAAAACGGGGTCCAGTAGCTCAGCTGGATAGAGCAACAGCCTTCTAAGCTGTGGGTCGTGGGTTCGAATCCCGCCTGGATCACCAATTAAGGAGGAAGGGTCAAAAGCCTGATAATTAGATTTCGTCTAATTGTCAGGCTTCCTTTTTACCCCACTCCTAAACATTAGACAGTTGTCAGATAACCCCAATCTCTTAGCAGGCCATCAAACAGCTACACACGTAATTGGCAATTAAATGACCAATTCGAGTTTAAACCCAAATCGGTCATTAGACTTTATGGTGGATTTCGTGCTGCTGTCAGGCAGATTGATTTCTGTCTTTGTCGAAGATGTAGCGGGCTACATCGAGAAAAAGCAGGAAGCAAGATGCCGGCAGCAGTGCGGAAAGCGACTAAAGAGCCAACTAAAGCTCACTGTCGACAGCCTAACCTTCTTTGGCGGTCTAATGACCGTTTTGGGTTAAACAGTCCATTCAAAAGTCACACAAAAGCCGTTCATCAAAAAATAAGGCCGGATTTCCTCTTGGAAAACCGACCTTACATATTCTATTAAATCTGCCTGCTATTATTCTTTCCGTGCAACCTTCTCGGCTTCCATATCAGCACGGCTCTTACTTTTCGTCACAAGATAAACGCCAAAGAAAATCAGCACTACGGAAACTGTCTTTTGCCAAGTAAAAGTATCCAATCCCCAAAGAACTGCGAATATGGTTGCAACAATAGGCTGAACGTAATTATACATTCCGGCTACTGTAGGCCGCAAACGTCGCAGCCCGACAAGCATCAGCAGGTAACTAATAAATGTACCGCCAACCACCACAAAGGCACAGCCTGCAATATCGCTCCACGGTAATTCCAGCCACTGTGTGGCAACAAGATTGTCATAGGTGAACGGGAGAAGCACCAGCGAAGCAAAAGTAAACATCCATTTCATCAAGGTCACAACGCTATAGTGCGCTATAAAATTCTTGAAAAGCACCATATAGAGAGCGTAACTGCATTGTGCGAGCAAAACGAGCAAATCGCCGCGGATATCACCCGCTGCACTACCCGTTCCCGAACCGGACATGACAAGCAGCAACGCGCCCGAGGCACCTGCTGCGATACCGCCCACCTTCAACCCGGTGATTGGTTCTTTAAGGTATATGGCAGAAATTATCATCGTAATCAGCGGCATGCTGGTCGTGATGATAGAGGCATTGACCGGAGAGGTCAACCCGACACCTAAAATAAAGCTGCCTTGATTGAACACAATGGCAAGCATCGAAGCGGCAAACATTTTCAGCAAGTCGCGAAACGGCACCCTCTCATAAGGGAAAAACAGCGAAGCCAGCCAAAACAGCAACATTGCTCCAAAAACACGCAAATCGGTCATGACAAACGGAGTGATGATTCCTCCAAGCATGACCATCTTCGCGATGGGCGACATCAATCCCCACATCGAATTGGCTCCGGCAAGAGCCAAATGACCTTTTGCTCTTTCCATAATATACATGCTTAAAAGAAGAGGGACAATCGTTCAGATTGTCCCTCGATATTTTGTTTTGAAGAGTTTTTAGTTATTTCTCGCGAAATATTATTTCTTAAGACGATTACCGTAACGGCTCATGAACTTATCTACACGTCCGGCAGTGTCAACCAATTTCTGCTTACCTGTGAAGAACGGGTGAGATGAGCTGGTGATTTCAAGTTTTACGAGCGGGTAAGTTACACCGTCAAGTTCGATTGTTTCTTTAGCAGCGACAGTTGAACGAGTGATGAAAGTTTCACCATTCGACATATCTTTGAAAACAACCTCGCGATAGTTTGAAGGATGAATGTCTTTTTTCATTGCTATATCTTTTATGTTTACAAATTTCTTTATCACGTTGGTAGCGTGACATTCGTAATGGCGTGCAAATTTACTCATAATTTTTTAATTACAAAACCATTCGCCATTATTTTTATCTCAAGACTTTTAATTTATGGAAAAAGCAACCCCCAGCGTATCACTACGTTGGGGGTTTGTCTAACAATCGACTCTATTTCATCGAGTCATAGTAACCAAGAATATATTTATATAAGCCCATTTCTTAGAATTGGAACATCAAGCGAGCTTGAACTGTGTTGAAGTTCTCGTCGTATACATATTTGTCGCGGTCAAGCTTGTTGTAAGTGTAGCTTACCAACAGTTGAGCGAACTTGTTGAACGAGTAGTTCACACCGATTGTTGCAGAGTGCATGTTACCGCCACCGATGCTCAATGAAGTAGCCGGGTAGTCAGCCAACACACCGTTAGGATAGTATTGGTCACGACCTGGAACATAACGTTCACCTTCTACGATATCGTTCAAGCCAACGTAGCTGTAACGAGCAACAACTTCAAGCGACTTGCCGTCGAAGCCCTTCAAAAGACCTTCAGAGTTGCTGTACTTGTAAGGATTACCGAAAATCTTATAACCAGCTTCTACATAACCGCCGTGGAATTTGTTTGTTCCAAGAGGGTTACCTTTTTGCCAAGATTCGAGAGTACCCCAAGAGTCGATAGAACCAAGGTTAGCTTCGAACAAAGTCTGGTCGTCGCGTTCTTTAGTCACAGTCTTGTACATGTATTCACCGCGGATAAAGAAGTTGTCGTTCTTGTAAAGAAGTTCAGCACCCAAATCGTAAACATTCTTTGCCCAAGGCATTGTTGCAGAAACGAATTGCTTAGTCGGATCAACATATGTTTCCAAAGAAGTTCCGATAGTGTATTCTGTCTTCAATGTGTTGTTGTAAACTTCACCTGTGCAGATGTTAGCATAGCGGAAGTTAACACCAACGTGCAAAGTATTGTTTTCGTCATTGATAGGACGCCACAACCAACGGCCACCGAAAGTCACACCCTGGAATCCGGCAATCTGGTCGTTGTACATGTTTTCAGCAAACACACCCTGATTAGCCAAGAACTGGTTGTTGTAGAAGATATAGCTCAAACCAAGTTCACGACCCGGAGACATTGCATTGGCAGGAGCCGCACGGGAAATGAAGTGCAAGCTACCACGGCTTGTGTTGTTGGCCATAGTTGCCGGGTTGTTGTAATAACCGGCCTTGAATGCGTGAGTACCTTTGTCCTTTTCCATTGAATATTGCAAGAACAAGTTCTTTTGTGCGAATTTGCCTTTTGAGAAGTCAAAGTCTGCATAAAAATACCAGTTCTTATATTCCATTGATGTACGGATACGTGCGTCAGTCAAGGCAGCACCAGATTTCACCGGAGTAAAATCAGAATGATAGTAAGCCACATCGGCCATCATACGTGCTCCTACTGTAAATTTCACGTCGTCTTTTTTAATGTTAACAACCGGATCAGTATCAAAATCCTGAGCAACCATTCCTGAGAAAGACAAAGCTGCCAATACCGGTACTAAAATATATTTTTTCATATCGCAATTATCGTTTTTTGAGTATTAGTAAAAATTTCTGTGAATAGATTAATAGCCAAGTCTTTCAAGGGTTTCTACTGCATCAGGTACAGTTTGTGGAGCTTGAGCGTCACGCAAACCATGTTCGATGAAATATTTCAAAGTCATTTCTGAACGGTTAGTAAATGCGCCGTCACCATAAACACAGTTAGAGAGTGGATTACCCCAGATGTCAAACTTCAACAAGTCGTCGAATTGAGTATCATTACCCCAGTTGTATTCACCGAAATATTTACCCATTTGAGCATAAGAGTCAAAAGAATACGGGTGGTTGAGCAAACCAGACTTTCTGATCAGGTAAGCCTGCCAAGGAGCATTCATTTCAGGATAATTGTTAGGAGCACCTGCAATACACGGGCCGATGATGTGAGCCTTGTGTTCTACAGCAAGGTTAACGAATGATGCATAACCTACAGGATCATCATATTTCAAGTCAGTTGCAGCTGTACCTTCCCACAACAAGAAGCACATAGGAATCTGGCCTTTGAAGTAATCAGCTGTGCGACGAAGACTTTCGAGAGAGAATGTTTGGAGAATAACCTTACCATTAGAATTACCAACATTCACCTTACCGTCCTTATAAGAAGGCACACCGTTGCAAGGTTTTGTAATGATGTTCCAGCCAAGACGATCAAGTTCTTCATAAACGCGTTTTTCGAAGTCAGACGGGTTCAACCATGATTCCTTGAATTCGATGTAAACGCCAGGACGGTTACCTGTATCTTGTGGGTCGTCAACATATTCAAATGTGTAAGTCAAACAGTCGCGTGCATTGTTCGGATCCCAAGTTCCTTCTACCTTCCAAACACGTTCGCCGTTAGAATCACGTTTCAACATCTTACCTTCAGCATAGCGGATTTGGTCTTCCAAAGTAGAGATGTATTGTTTCTGTTCGCTGAAAGCAGGACGAGCTTGTTCGAGGCTTGATTCATTGAACCATGTACCTGCATCCAAAGCCAACAATTCCTCATACATATAAGACATTGCATAGTACGGACGGAAAGATGCTTTATCTTTCTTTACAAGTTCTTCAGCCTGAGCTTCAGTCATACCGTGACGCATATAGAAATCCTTACGACCTTCCGGTACCAATTCGCCGTAAACGTTTTCAATGTTTGTAGTACGTTTCAAGTTGTCGTCGTGATTGGCAAGAATCACGCCATCTTTTGTACACTGCAAGTCGGACTCAAGGTAGTCAACACCCATTTCACGGGCCCAACGCCAAGCAGACTCAGTTTCTTCCGGAGCCCAGAAAGTAGAACCACGGTGTGCCATTACTGCATACTTAGGCACATAATCACGAATTTTTGCCATTTCCGGAGAAATAGTCATCACATCAATACGCTTTACATCAACGTTGTAGCTCGTGAAATCTTGATTTTCGCACGATGTCAGTGCAACCACGGCAACACTGCAAGTGATGCCTAATCTAAATAGATTCTTTAGCATGGATTAAAATTTTAAGATGATTATTAATTTATTTTTGAATAGATTTTTTCAATTAACATAATGGGCATTATCGTTTTTTTCGAAGGGGGTGGGAGCGCTTTTCTCACGCTCCACCCTATTTGTTGTCAGTTTTATTGGTTATTATTTTCTGTTTTCTACCAAATACTGTTCTTCTTTATATGTGAAGCTTACAAAGAAGATTGACAGGATACATGCAGCCAAAAGAAGGATAAATGTCCAGTCCCAACCAGCGTGCTCAGCAACATAACCGATAACGATGTTTGCCAAGATAGCTGTTCCGAAGAAATAACCGAAGAAACCAGTCAAACCTGCAGATGTACCAGCTGCATTTTTCGGAGCGAGGTCAAGAGCCTGCACACCAATCAACATTACCGGACCGTAGATGAAGAAACCGATTGCAATCAGTGACAAAGTCACGATCAGATAATTGTCGGAGAACTGCCAGTAAGTGAAGATGAACACAGCTACGATAGCCATGAAAATAATAGTTGTGATGGCACGGCGTCCTTTGAACAACTTGTCGCTCACCCAACCGCAGAACAATGTTCCAGGGATAGCTGCAAATTCGTAAGCGAAATATGCCCAACCGGCTTCCTTGATATCATAGCCTTGTGCTTCTTTCAAGAATGTAGGAGCCCAATCAAGACATCCGTAACGAACCATGTAAACGAATGCATTGGCAATTGCGATGAACCAGAGCATCTTGTTGTTCAAAACATACTTGAAGAAAATTTCTTTTGTTGACAATACTTCTTCCTGCTTTGCGCTGTAGTTTTTCGGATAGTCGTTACGATATTTTTCAATTGAAGGCAGACCACAAGATTGTGGAGTGTCGCGAATCAAAACGTAAGCGAACAAAGCTACCAACATAGCCACTACAGACGGGAATACATAAGTACCGATCAAGAAATAGTGAGTGCTGTCAGCACCATAGAACCAAGAACCGAACCAAATTGCTCCGTAAACAGCCATAGGACCAACCAATGCGCCACCTACGTTGTGAGCACAGTTCCAGATAGCCATCTTGGTACCACGTTCTTTAACCGAGAACCAGTGCGTCATTACACGTCCGCACGGAGGCCACCCCATACCGTTAAACCAACCTACAAGGAAGTTAAGAACAGCCATCAGGAAGATAGCCCAACCCTTGTTTTCTGGACCAAATGCCACTACCGGCACAATCATGAACATCATGGAAACTGATGCCAAGAACAAACCTAACGGAAGGAAAACTCGGGCGTTACTACGGTCTGAAACACTACCCATCAAGAACTTCGACAAAGCATAAGCTATCGCGTTCATTGACAGAACAATACTTAACTCTCCCTTTTCATAGCCAAACTGAGCGAGCTCAGGAATAGCCATTGAAAAGTTCTTACGCACGATATAATAACCAGCGTATCCAATAAAAATTCCTAAAAACACCTGCCAGCGCAGACTCTTGTAAGTCGAGTCGATCTTATTTGCCGGAAGTTCCGGCTTGTGGGCAGGAGGGGCCAAAAAATTCCACATGATACTGAGATTTTAATGTAATACTTTTTTATTAGTTGTTATTTATTCAATTTCATAGTTGCCTCGTAGTCAATGGCCTCTGCCAAGACACTAATTGGATGTTTCACTTTATATGGAGTAGACATTTCAATTTGCCATTTACAGGTTTCACAGTCGGTAGCAACGAATTCCGCACCTGAATTTTCAATCTGACGGAACAATGACGCACCGATACCCTGTGATGTTGCGTAGTTTTCTTTCTTGAAACCATAAGTACCGCCAATACCGCAGCACTGAGAATCAAGAACAACCACATCAACGTTCGGTATGCTTCTCAGCAAATCGATTGAGTAGTAAGCCCATCCTAATTTTTCCATGTGACAAGGCGTATGATAAGCGATCTTGGCACGATAATCGTCACGGAACTTGAATTTAGCCTCGCCGTTTTCAATCAAACGGTAAACGAAACGAGTTGCAAGATCAATCGAATCGCGCACATCGCCGTTCTCTACATCCAGCAAATGAGGATACTCATCGCGGATAGTGAACGTACAGGTAGAAGATGCAGCGATAACCGGACGCTTGTCTTCATTTACGGCCTTGCGGATTGATGCCACGTTCAGTTTTGCCTGACTCTTTGCCTGATTGATCAGACCGTTGGAAATCAAGGCTACACCACAGCATTTTTCCTTGTCAAGAAGATGCACGCCATAACCCAAGGCATTCATCACCTTCACCAAATCCTTACCAAGCTGAGGATAGTTGTAGTTGATGTAGCAGCCATGGAAAAAGCTAACATGCTTCTTAAACAGGTCCTGCTTCTTTTCGGCTTCCTTTCTAAACCAGGTTACAAACTTCTGGCCCGAATATTTCGGGAAAGTACGGTGATGGTCAATTTTCAACACACCGTCCATGACAAGTTTTACCGGCTTGAAAGCCACTGTAGCGTTGACAATCGGAGCAAACGCTGAAGACATTGTACCTACAATATCAGTATTTGCCAGAATAATGTCACGCAACTTCGGCTTGCTCTTGCTGTATTTGATACGTGCAAGCTGGATGATATCGCCGATTTTCACGTTTGACGGACATGCCACCTCACAACGTTTGCAGTTGAGACAGTATTTGAGAGCTTCATCGAAGAACTCCCCTCTTTTCAAACGGAGACGCTCACCGTCAGGTCCTGCCTGCTTAGGTCCCGGATAATTCGGATTAACAGGAACTACAGGACAATATACCGTACAAACGGTACACTTTATACATTGCTCAAAGTTATTGTCGCTGATATTATATTGTTGCATATTCATCGCTCTACTTATTTTTTCAAATTATCGGCAACATACAAGGCTGTCAGCATAGAAACACCGGCACCGCAACCTTCCTGAAGGGCATCAAAACCGCTCAGAACAGAACCGATTGCATATACGTTGTCAACTACATTTCCGTTAACCTTGATTCTAAACTGCTCATCGGTAGCCACCCCAAATGTTCTGTATTTCTGAGGTTCAAACACCGAGACACTATACCAAGAATTGCGGTTGGCATCAAAATCCACGTCCGCACCGAACACTGGTTCATAAACTCTGTCCATCTGTGCCTTCAAGCCGTTGCTGAAGAAACTTCCGGTAGCCAGAACGAAATTGTCTGCCTTAAGTGCAATGTCACCATGATTGACCGTGTAGACTTTCTCTACGCGACCGTTGACCGTTTCAGCTTTCATCACACTGTCGCCCAGCATATACACACCGCCGGCCTGTTCGAACACGCGGCGCAACTGCTTCTGGGTACGGATACCAGGAACTGACGGCGGCATTGTCGGCACTAAACATACCGGAATATTCAGCCCATCCTTTAAAACCTTCACAGGCTCCAGGGAAGACAAACCGAACACAGCCGGCAATGCCACTACATCAAATCCATTAGAGTCACCTTTAAGTGTTGATAATAAAGCATTTAACGTGTTTTTATTTTCTATTACGCGAGCAATATTCGCTGAACGCATTTCAGTAGGACTCTGGCGAAGACGCTCAAACTCAGGCAGTGAAACAGACTTGATTCTGCATTCTGCACCATTTGCCTCAAAAGCGTCGGCCACAAACTTGGTGTTGAAATCGAGGAAACCCGCGATGTTCACCAATAATATTCTTTTACCCAACACATCGTTGGAATTTTTCAATGTCGAAAAGTCGGCAAGCGTCAGCCACGTAGGCATTGTCGTACCCATCGGAGTGATGCGGTAGACATTGCGGTTTGACTCGCCGCAAACTTCCACGCCAGAAGCCAGAAGCAACTGCTTTGCTTCCTTTGCATAGTCGGCAAACTTAGCCCCTATCTTAGCATAAGGATGAGATTTGTCGAGCGATGCGACAGCTTCTTCCGGATTTGTAACGACTGTTCCGTCGGGAAGTTCGTTGAGCAAATCGAACGAACCTGAAGAGAAATGCAATGCACTCTGCCCCGCAGAAACAATGGCACATTTCAATCCTTTTTGCTGCAGGCGAATACCACAGACCAAACCGGCCAATCCGCCACCAATGATTACTGTATCGAATTTCATTTTCCTTCAGTTTTATTCATTCCACAAACTCCGCTGTATACCCATTGAGTATATTCGCTTTCTCTTAACGCTTCACCCCAAGCCACCGGATACATACCTTTCCAGCGTTCGTTGAGGAACTTGGCAAGATCGGATTTGGCCTGACGGGCACAATTGTGAGCCTCGCTCAGCAACCCGGCAGCACGGCAAGCACAGAGTTCACCCTGGCAAGTACCCATACCGACACGAGTACGACGGCGCAAATCCACCATATTGTGAACATCCAGTTCGTCCAAAGCATATTTCACTTCGCCAACCGAAACATCTTCACATTCGCAAACAAGACTGTTGTCAAATTCATTTTCTGAAGAAATTTTAGAAGCCATATCGCCGTGACGTCCTACCGACGAACGCTTGATGCGGTCAGAAAGCAGGAACGATTTTCCTTTTGGCATCGGCTCTTCTTCACGAGAACCCGGCAGCGGTTCGTTCATGGTCACACAGGCCTTGTCGATACCGAGCTTCTTGCAAGCCAAATCGGCAGCCCACTCAGCCATCAGACGATAAGTCATCAATTTACCGCCAGTGATTGTAGCAAAGCCCGGCACACCGTCACGAGTTTCGTGGTCGAGCAACACGATTCCACGGCTGATATTACGTCCCGAAGGATCATTATCTGCTGCCACCAACGGACGAACGCCCGCATAGGCACGAAGTATACGCGTTGTAGCCAACGACGGAGCCAATTTTTCACCTTCGCGAAGAAGCAGATCCACTTCCTCAGATGTCACTCTCATATCGTCAACCTCGTCAAAACCGACACGGCTTGAAGTTGTACCGATCAAGCATATCGTATCACCCGGAACGAGGATGTCGGCATCCGCCGGCTTACGACAACGGTTCAACACAACATTATTGACACGGTGGCCGAAAATCAGCAAAGAGCCTTTTGCCGGAAACATTCCGACTTTCACTCCTGCCATAGCAGCAACGCCATGTCCCCAAATACCCGCCGCATTGATTGTCAATGCGGCATAATAAGTCTTTTTCTCTTTAGACTTATGGTCAAAAACAGTAACACCGATAACGCGATTCTGCTCCTTAACCAGCGCAATCACCTCGTGATAAACGAGCACCTTTGCACCGTGAGCCTTCGCATCAATAACGTTAGCCAGTGTCAGGCGGAATGGGTCAACCGAACCGTCAGGCACTTTAACCGCACCAATCAACGACGGATTAACCGACGGTTCAATCCGACGTGCTTCAGCAGGATCCACTACCTGAGCATTGATTCCTGCAGCCTGGCACGATTCAACAAACTTCGATTGAAAATTGATGTCATCTTCCGGGAGTGTGATAAACAAGCCATTGTTTTCTTCCACACAATGTCTTGCAATTTTTCGAAGAATCATGTTCTCCTTGATACACTCTGACGCAGATTCCTTGTCTGTAACCGCATAGCGTGCTCCACTGTGCAGCAAACCGTGATTTCGTCCGGTTGCACCTGCAGCAAAATCGAAGCGCTCAACGAGCAGCACCTTCATTCCACGCAACGCACAGTCGCGGGCTGTTCCCGCCCCCGTTACGCCGCCACCGATTACGATGACATCAAATACGTTGTTTTCGCCGTTGTGATTCATTTGGATATTTATTAATCTTATTCTATTATCTATTAAAACAGCGGAAGTTTCATTCCGCAACAAATATAGATACATTTTCCATATCTACGAAACTTTTTCCTTATTTTTTACTCAAAATAGCCTAAAAAAATTTCACGACGAAAGCAAAACACCCCAAAATATGTTTTAAAACATAATTATACAGAATAAAACCGTCAAAAGATATGCTAAACAATATAATTTAGCACTTTTAACTATAAAATTTTCTCAATGAAACGAAATTTGTGCTATCTTGCAGAAGTAATTAACATCCCCAATTATGACGAAAGAAGAGAGACATTCCATTATTCTTGACCTGCTAATGCAACATAATTCAATACTTGTGACCGACTTAGCAGAACATTTGAACGTTTCTTCCGTTACGATTCGAAAGGACTTGACAGATTTGGAGAAAGAAAAGAAACTTTATCGAAACCACGGGAAAGCGATTTTGATTAATCCTTATATTAATGACAGAAATGTCAATGAAAAGGAAAAGTTTTATATCGAAGAGAAACGCCTTATCGGAATGCAGGCCGCAAGTCTGATTACAAGCAAGGACTCCATCCTGATTGCATCAGGAACGACCATGCACGCTCTGGCAAGATGCATACAGACAACCGACAAGCTGACCGTCATCACGGCTTCGCTGCAAGTCGCGCATATTTTGTCAAAGGACAAGAACATTGACATTATACAATTGGGTGGCATGTTGCGCCACAGCAGTCTCTCTGTAGTAGGGAAATATGCAGAGGCCGCCCTCTCCGACTTTTCATGCAGCAAACTATACATAGGTGTAGACGGAATAGACCTTGATTTTGGAATAACGACAACCGACATGATGGAAGCTAGCCTCAACAGAGTAATGATGCAGACGGCACAGAAGACAATCGTCCTCGCCGACTCTTCCAAGTTCGGACGACGGGGATTCAGCAAAATTGCCGACATGGAGGAAATTGACCAAATCATCACCGATTCAAAGATTCCGACCACTACGGCCAAACGAATCGAAGAAATGGGCATCATCCTGACAATTGCCGACGAATATCACCATCACTGACAACACATATTTATATATAAAAGAAAATCCGGACTTTTAAACGCCCGGATTTTTTTGTTTCCAGAATGAATGCTTAGTAAGCAAACATCGGATATTCTGACATTGTTGCATTCACTTTTGCACGAACAGAAGCGATAACAGCTTCATCGTCATGGTGAGTCAATACAGTATCAATCATTTCAACGATTTCACCCATCAGTTCTTCCTTAGCACCACGAGTTGTGATAGCAGGAGTACCCAAACGAATACCTGAAGTCTGGAACGGAGAACGAGTATCGAACGGCACCATATTCTTGTTTGCTGTGATATCTGCTTCTACGAGCACCTTTTCAGCCACCTTACCTGTAAGTTCCGGGAAGCGGGTACGAAGGTCAAGCAAGATACAGTGGTTGTCTGTTCCGCCAGAAACAATCTTGTAGCCCTTGGCAATCAACGCATCGGCCATAGCCTTTGCATTCTTCTTCACCTGCATCTGGTATTCCTTATATTCCGGAGTCAATGCTTCACCAAATGCCACGGCCTTAGCTGCAATGACATGTTCAAGCGGTCCGCCCTGTACACCCGGGAATACAGCTGAATCCAGCAATGCCGACATCTTGCGAAGTTCGCCTTTCGGGTTTGTCTTGCCCCATGGGTTTTCGAAATCCTTGCCCAAAAGAATCACACCACCGCGCGGACCACGAAGAGTCTTGTGAGTTGTAGATGTTACGATGTGGGCATATTTCAACGGATTGTCAAGCAAACCTGCTGCAATCAAACCGGCAGGGTGAGCCATATCCACCATGAAAATGGCACCGATTTCGTCGGCAATCTTACGCATACGGGCGTAATCCCATTCGCGAGAATATGCGCTGGCACCACCAATCAACAACTTCGGACGTTCGCGCAATGCCACTTCCTCCATCATGTCGTAGTCAACCAAACCGGTATCCTCTTTCACACCATATTCCAAAGCATGGAACATCAAACCAGAGAAATTAACTGGTGAACCGTGGCTCAAGTGTCCACCGTGAGAAAGGTTCAAGCCCAAGAACTTGTCGCCCGGCTTCATGACAGCCATGAACACAGCCATGTTTGCCTGAGCACCGGAGTGCGGCTGCACATTGGCATATTCAGCGCCAAACAACTGCTTGATTCTTTCAATAGCCAACGATTCAGCTTCATCGACTACCTGACAGCCACCATAGTAGCGGTGACCAGGATAACCTTCGGCATACTTGTTGGTCAAACATGAGCCCATTGCCTGCATAACTTGGTCGCTGACAAAGTTTTCAGAAGCAATAAGTTCAATACCCTTCTTTTGGCGTTGATGTTCACGCTCAATAATGTCAAAAATTAAATCGTCTCTCTTCATTCCTAATATGTATAAAAAATTTATTTCTGTTTTTTCTGTACCGACCAGCCGAATTTTCCTATATGCTCGCCCAGCTCATAATAATTGCCATGCGAATAGGCTATCAGTTCGGCGGCACGCAAATCGAAAGCCCCCGTTTCCAGATGAATGAAACGCTCGTCGGCCAACGTGCAGAGCACATCGGAAATGAACATGTCGTGCGAACCCAATTTCAAAATCTCCTTCACCCGGCATTCCAGTATCAGCGGAGATTCGTCGACATAAGGCGCCGCAACCATCGTTCCCTTCTTCGGAGTCAGTTTCATTTCTGCGAACTTGTCATAGTCGCGGCCCGACCTGACACCGCACCAGTCAGTGGCTTTGGCCATTTCCCGGGAAGTCAGATTGATGGTAAACTCCATATTCCGTTTTATCAGTTCGTAACTATAACGTTCAGGACGTACGGAAATATAGCACATCGGCGGATTAGTACATATTGTTCCCACCCATGCCACCGTCAGCAGATTGTAGTCGTCGGGATTCGACCCGCAACCCACCAGCACCGCCGGCAGCGGATAGACCATTGTACCGGGTTTCCAAACCTGTTTCTTCCCCATTCCGCTCTCCTACTTCAATTCAATCTCGTCCTTGCAAACCGTACGCTCGCAATAATGACAGCGGAGCTGAACATTATCCTTGTCCTCAACATGGAAGCGCGTAGGCATCGGCTCGTTGTTGGTTATGCACTTAGGATTGTTGCAACGCACAATACCAACAATGTCGTCAGGCAATGTCACCTTGTATTTCTTCACGACCTTATAGTCGTTGATGATATTCACATTCACATTCGGAGCAAGAAGAGCCAGACGGTTCAAGATATCTTCCTCAAAAAACACGTCGGCAACCTTCAGAATACCTTTCTTTCCAAGTTTCTTGCTGTCGAGATTATAGCCGATAGTCACACTGCTCTTCAAATTTTCAATACCCAGCAAGCTGACTACCTTGAACAACGATTGTGCTGGAATGTGGTCAATAACTGTACCGTTCTTCAATGCGGCAACAGCCAGTTCCTTTTTTATTTCGCTCATAACGCTTATTTCTCCTTATTAATGTCAATACCCAAAACTTTACAAATAATAGCCTGACGTGCATACAGTCCGTTCTGTGCCTGCTGGAAATAGTAGGCTTTCGGATTGTCGTCGACATCTTGCGAAATCTCATTCACGCGAGGAAGCGGATGAAGAATTCTTACGTTTTCCTTACTATTGTCGAGCATCGAGTTGTGCAGATTGTAAAGATTCTTCACGCGTTCATATTCCATCAAGTCGGTGAAACGTTCGCGTTGTACGCGAGTCATATAAATAATGTCACTCTGATTGATTACGTCCTCCGAGAATTCTGTCGTTTCTGTATATTTGATATTGTGGGCATCACAGAAGTCCTTGTATTCCTGAGGCATTTTCAGTTCGTCGCAAGCCACAAAATTGAATGTCGGATTGAAATAGTACATGGCCATCAGCAAAGAATGCACCGTACGGCCGTATTTCAAGTCGCCCACCATTGTGATGGTCAGATTTTCCAATGTGCCTTGAGTCTTATAAATAGAATAAAGGTCGAGCATTGTCTGTGAAGGATGCTGGTTGGCCCCGTCGCCGGCATTGATAACCGGAACACGCGAAATCTCCGAAGCATAGCGGGCCGCACCTTCCAGATAATGGCGCATAATAATCAAGTCAACATAATTGTTTACCATCATAATGGTATCCTTCAAAGTCTCACCTTTTGAAGAACTGGTTGTACTGGCATCACTGAAACCGATGATACGTCCTCCCAAACGGTTGACAGCCGTTTCAAAGCTAAGGCGTGTACGCGTGGAAGGTTCAAAAAACAACGTTGCCACTACTTTTCCCGCCAACAGGTTACGGTTCGGGTTGGCTTCGAAATAGCGCATATCGTCGAGCAACTCAAGAATTTCCTCTTTTGAGAAGTCGGAAATAGAAACAAGGCTTTCGTTTTCCATATTATATTTTTCTTTAGTTTTGGTTTTGTGACATTACAAAAAAAGCCAATCGCACAAGACAAAGAGTGCAGACCGGCTCAATCGACAACAAAACGATGAAAACAGACACATAGCTTTCGCATATGCCAAAACACATCAGCCGTATGTTTGAAAGTTGTTCTCATCCGTCCGTTTTTTGTTTTACAAAATTACAAAAACTTTACACAGGGAAAAGAAAATATCAGGATATTTTTTAGCCTTCCAACTAAAATTCATCACCTCCTGTCAGGCCTGCCAACCTCGTTCCTAGTGCCTTTCTGCAATAATTCCAGACAATTACACTCTACCGCACACATGAACTTTATGCCATAAATATTTTGTTATTCAATTATAATTTTCTATGTTTGTATCATATTCACTAAAAAACACTGACTATGAGAAAAATTAAGTTTATCAGTTTGATAGTTGTTCTTGTATCGGTTTTCGCAACTACATCGACAGCTTCGGCACAACTTCGCTTTGGTTTAAAAGCCGGTGCCACATTCAACAGCATGAAATTCAATGAAGATTTGTTTAACTCAGACAACACAACCGGTTTTACGGGTGGTGCCATGCTTGAGTTCACTGTTCCGGTAGTAGGAATTGGCGTTGACGCGTCTGTGATGTATGTACGCCGCTCTGTTCAGTTCAAGGAAATGGAAGCTATCACTGACCTTGCCAACATTGACACATCACGCGACTATATCGATATTCCTATCAACTTGAAATGGAAAATCAGCATTCCTGTTGTTGAAAAAATAATCAAACCTTATCTAGCAACAGGTCCAAGCTTCGGCATCCTTGTCAGCAAGAAGGACATCGACAACCTGATTAAGAACAAGACTTGCGACGTTTCCTGGAACTTCGGCGTCGGAGCTGAACTGTTCTCACATCTTCAAGTCGGCGTAAGCTACGGTCTCGGACTGAACAACTCCATCGAAGTGGGCAAACTCGTCGACAATCAATCACTCATTGAAGGAAAGGCCAACAACTGGACTATCACAGCAGCCTATCTGTTCTAAAACAGAGTCTGCCTTACAAGCATAAATATCGGCATTTTACGGTTTTTCAACATCTGAAACCTCCGTAAATGCCGATATTTTTTTGTTTCTGCAGAAAAAATAATTAGCTTTGCACTATTATTGCCTAAACAAATAACAACATATATAGAATGAAGAAAGTAATTTTTGGAGTCTTCACGTTGTTGATGCTGGCACTTTCCGTTCCGGCCAATGCTCAAATGCGTTGGGGTGTCACCGCCAGTGCAAACTTCACAGACTTGAAATGGAGCCAAAGCTCTCTACGCACCACTAAGTTTAATTCTGAAGTGTCAGCCGGATATTCGGCAGGTGTCATCGGAGAATATTCAATTCCAGGAATCGGATTCGGTATTGACCTCGGACTGCAGTACACACAACGGGGTGCAACAATGAACCTTGGCGATTTCAAAGTTTGGAACAGCGACGGATTCGGCAATGAACGTGTCTATCTCCACTATCTTGAAATACCTATCCACCTACGTTTCAAATACAGCAATCTGAACGGATTCGAACGTAAGTTGGCTCCGCTTGTTTTTGTAGGACCATCGCTTTCCGTATTGCTGACAAGTAATAAAATAGCAGCTTTCGAAACTCGTCCGGTAGACTTCGGTATGGAAGTCGGCGGCGGTGCCGAAATTTTCAGAAACACTCAGCTCACACTAAGTTACAACTGGGGATTGACTGAAGCCTTACGCACTGTAAAGCTCGACAACTTCAAAGCCAACAACCGCACATGGAAAGTGAGCCTAAGCTACTTCTTTTAATTGACAGCAATTAAATTTTTGCTTATATTTGTAGTGGAACACAATTATGTGTTCCACTATTTTTATAATTACTTCCGACTTTCACATCTATGGAATTTGCAGAAATCATCATACCCCGACCGCTATACAGCACCTTCACCTACCGCATTCCGGAAGAATTGCAGGGCAAGGTAAAGATTGGTTTCCGGGTACTCGTTTCTTTCGGTCCGAAACGTTTCTACACTGGCATTGTGAACTATCTCCACAACAACAAGCCGGAAGGATATGAAGTAAAAAATATTGTTGCCGTGCTCGATGAGCAACCGGTCATACGCCATCCCCAGCTAAAGTTTTGGGAATGGATTTCATCCTATTACCTCTGCTCGCTCGGAGAAGTCTATAAAGCAGCAGTACCAGCCGGGTTGAAACTGGAAAGCGAAACATTTGTTTCAGCCAACCCGGACTATATAGATACAGAGGAACAGAAACTGACGGAACGTGAAGCGCTGGTCTATACCTATCTGCTGACGAAAAGCAAACAGACGCCCAACGAAATAGCCAAAGCAACAGAGTTGAAAAACATCCTCCCCACCATCAACTCCCTCATAGACAAGGAAGCTGTCTATATTACGGAAACAGTAGTCGACAACTACCGTCCTGTAACAGAACTATATGTGGAACTCTGTGCCAAAAAAGGAAATCAGGAAGAAATCAAAGCCCTTTTTGAAAAGGTCAAACGTGCCAAGAAACAGGAAACGGCACTGTTGGCTTTCCTCGAACTGTCAAGATGGATGAACAGGGAAGCCGCACACGAAGTAAAGAAAGACGAACTGATGGCGCGTTCGGAAGTCGGCACCGGTATTATCAAGAAAATGGCTGACAACGGCATTTTCCGTCTTGTAAAAAAAGAAATAAACCGATTCAAACCCGAACACGTGCAGACATCGGATGCCAAACCGCTGTCCGATCTACAACGCAAGGCATACGACAGTATCATCGAATCGTTCCGCGAGAAACAAATAACGCTACTCCACGGAGTCACCTCCAGCGGAAAAACGGAAATCTACATACATCTTATCGAGCAAGTGCTCAAACAGCGCAAACAGGTGCTCTATCTGGTGCCGGAAATAGCCCTCACCACGCAGCTCACCCAACGTCTGCAAAAAGTATTCGGAAGCAAGTTGCTGATTTACCACTCCAAGTTTTCCGACAACGAACGTGTCGATATATGGAAACGCCTGCTTAACGGAAACGAACCGTGTGTCGTGCTCGGCGTACGGTCGTCAATATTCCTGCCGTTCGCACAACTCGGACTGATTATCGTTGACGAAGAACATGAAACCAGCTACAAGCAGCAAGACCCTGCCCCACGCTACAACGCCCGAGATGCAGCCCTGGTACTGGCATCCATGCACGGAGCCAAAACGCTGTTAGGCTCAGCCACTCCGGCCATCACCACCTACTACAACGCTGTCAACGGAAAATACGGTTTTGTAGAGCTGCTTGTCCGACATGAAGGAATACAAATGCCGGATGTAAAAATCATTGATACGACACGGGCACGGAAACGCCGTGAAATGAACGGACTTTTCTCCAACGAACTGCTTGCCGAATGCCAAAAAGCAACCGACAACGGGGAACAAGTTATTCTGTTCCAGAACCGGAGAGGGTTTTCACCGATGGTACGCTGTAAGGAATGTGCATGGATTCCCAAATGCGAGAATTGCGACGTGTCGCTCACCTATCACAAACACCTCAACCATCTTTCCTGCCATTACTGCGGCTTTACGATTCCTCTGCCAAACATCTGTCCGGTATGCCGGCAGCCGGCCATTGAAATCATCGGCTACGGTACGGAACGTATTGAAGATGACATCGAAGGAAAGTTCCCGAACTGCAAAGTGGCGCGAATGGACCTCGACACGACACGGAAAAAAGACAGTTATGAGAAAATCATCGACAGTTTTTCAAACCGTAAAACGCAGATACTCGTCGGAACGCAGATGGTGTCAAAAGGCTTGGACTTTGACGGTGTCAGCGTTGTCGGTATTCTGAATGCCGACACAGTGATAAACTTTCCGGATTTCCGTTCACACGAACGTGCATTCAATATGATGGAACAAGTGGCCGGACGAGCCGGAAGAAAGCACAAGCAAGGAACAGTCTACATCCAGACCTCCGAACCGGAACACCCCATCATTAAATATGTTGTGGCACACGACTATAAAGGCTACTATGAAAACGAACTGGAAGAACGGAAACGCTACAACTATCCGCCGTTCTGCCGCATCATCAACATCTATATCAAGCATCGCGACGACAGTTCGCTGACAGAAATATCCGTGCGCTTCAGCAATATGCTGCGCCAGGTGTTCGGCAAACGCGTACTTGGCCCCGAAGCTCCGCTGGTGGCACGCATACAGCAGCTGTTTATCCGTCAGATAGTGCTAAAAGTGGAAACGACAGCTTCCATGTCGAAAGTAAAGGAAATTCTGCGCGCCATTTACGAACAGTCGCTCGACGATCCGCGCATGAAAAGTGCCGTGGTCTACTACGATGTCGACCCTATGTAGGCAAACCGCTATTTGCGTTCAAGCGTTTTCAGCATGTTGCCGACAAATATATCCCATTTGAAATCGGCAACAGCAGCGTGAGCGGCATTTGCCATGCTTTCAAAATTCCGGTTGTCAAGCATTTCAAGCATTTCCCGGCTCAATGCTTCAGCTCCGGCTGTTTCGGCATGATACACTCCAAAGCCAATTTCATTGCCGAAAGTATTGACAAACTCGCTATAGGGAGTAATGATTACCGGCATATAGTGGTACATTGCCTCAACGCTGGCGGAAAATGCGCCCCATTTGGGAGTGGTATTGATGAACAGACGGCATTTGCGCATCAGTTCATAATAGGTTTCGCAAGCCTGTGGATTGCCCTTGTCAAGATAACCGTAGCACACTGCCCCTTCCGGCAATGTTCCCAGTTTCTTTGCCTTCATGCCAATAATGTGGAGCCTTGCCTCCGGACGCACTTCCCGCAAACGGGCAAACGCCTCAAGCAACTCATGCGCCCCTTTCAGATAATGTTTTTTCCCGACAAACAGGATGTCGCATCCTTTCTTTTTCTCTTCGATAGAGGCTGGATCGGCTTCGTAAAGAGAATTTACTACGTTGCCGACGTAATTGATATTTTTGTTCTTATATACTCTTGCCATGTCTGCCGCCATACCGGGAAAAAGGCTGACAACGGCATCAGCCGTTTCAATGCAATGAGCCTGACGCTTGATAAATTTCCGCTGATGATATGGCAACGTTGCCGGATCTATACCCTTGAAATGACGGGCATCATAGTCAGCAGTCCAGTCATTGAAAAGCAATACCGGCTTGCGGGAAAAATCGCTTGACGAAAAATTATAGGTTGTAAACAGACACAAATCAGCATTCGGGAACTGCCTCAACGCTTTCCGAATCCGGCGCTCAATCAGGAAATAATAGATTCCGGAACGGCGATACGTATAGTATTTGTTTCGGAACACCCCTTTGGCAAACACATTCCACAATTTATAAAACGCTTTATGGAAACGGTTTGAACCGGGATTCAAATTTACCCGATTTAATTTGATGCCCCGCTCTTCCAGAGTTTTCGCCAGAAAATACGGCACGTTCGACCATGTGCTGATTTTTGCCGAATCCCCCTGCTCGCAAAACAAGGTGATTTCCTTTATTTCGTCAACGTTCATTTGTCAATTACGATTTTATTATTTTATCGCATATTTCATATAACGCATGATGCGGAAAAAGTGGTCAACCGACATCCGAAATTTCAAGAAATCACTGAAACGGACATCCTTATTGACAAACTTTCCTTTCTTGATTATTTTCATAAAACGCCAATAAGCATGTTCCTCCAAACTTCTCAACTGGCCCGGTGTCAGTTTCACGTCCGACGACACACGCGGCAAAAAATGATGCCATTTATTCAGGTGCATTTTTACCGTATCGTTAACCCATGCCTGATTGAAACTGCCTTCAGAGAAATGTTCCAAAAGAATCTTGCAGCACACATAGTTCTTATATTTACTGCCGACCGACAATGTGAAATCAAGGTCATAGCAATGGAAGCCAGTCAGCAACTTTTCGTCGAATGGAAATTCCTCCCATACATTCTTACGAACAAACAGAGCAAAGCCGTCGAGCACGACAACCTCTTCAAACGGACGGTTCATCAGCACATTACGACGCTGTATCCGCGAAACATTGCCTTGCAACTGCGCATAGAAAGAAACGCCCCATGCCTTGTCGACAAACCAGCCGGAGAAACTGTGAGTTTTTACCTTGCTGCCGGCAAAGCCTATCACACCACAATCTGGTTCCTGTAATTTTTTCTCGATTTCTGTAAACCATAAATATGAATGGAAACAGACATCCTCATGAATAAACAGCAAGTTCGGATACTTGGCAAGTCTGGCTCCTTTGTTGTAGACAACCGCAATCGGGTTCTTGTCTGCCCGATTGTCAATTGCTATGATTTCATATTCCTTTATTCCTATTGTTTTTTCCACATTAGCCTTGAAATCCTCCAATTTCTTCGGCGATACAGAACAAACTATAATCGAAAGCATTGTCCAACAATTTTAATTATTTCACAAAAAATCTATTTCTCTATCCTACTATACACAGCTGAAACATTTATTTCCGACAAATAAGTTCCGCCATGCAACTTTTCAATCAGTGCACACGCAAATATTCGCTCAACATCTTGTCGGCATGCGTCCACACATCGTCAACGGTCAGCAAGTCAAACTGTTCGGTAATCGACATATTGTCGGTAACCTTTTCGCGAGCCCCAACATCGTCAAGCGAAATGCCCTGATGATGTCCGTCGTTTTGCGGCAACCAGGTGGTTTTGTCGATATGTGGCGGAAAAATGGCAAAAGAGGGAACGTCCAAAGCATGTGCCAAATGGCGCGGACCGCCTTCATTTCCAAAAAAGAAATTACAATTGGCTACCATCTGCAGCAATTCCCGCAAGTTATGTGCCTCAACCGTCGTAAAGACACGCGGATCATTTCCCATATCCTCCTTGACAGCTTCAGCAATACGCCGTTCGTAGTCATTTCCGAAATTAAATATCAGCTGAGCATCGTATTTCTCAACTATCCGCGACAATACCTGCGCCATACGTTTCGTATTCCAACCTTTTCCGACAATACGTGTCGCCACAGCTACCAATATCACCGGTTTGGAGAAATCGACCCCTTGCTTTGCCATATATTGACGGAACGACTGCTTCTCTTCGTCGCTGACATACATGCGGAAGGAAGAGTGCAATTCTATCGGTTTGATTTTGTTTAGAGGCGACAGGAGCTGCAAATTCTGCTGCACCATATCGACATTCTTCGTAATATTGAGGCGATAGTTCTGTAAAAAGGCGTTGTATGATTTCTTACGTCCTATTCGATACGGAGTTCCAAGAGAAAAGAGAGAAAACCATAATGTCTGAATAGTCGAACGAAGGTCGATAATGACATCATAGTGCTTTGCATGAGTCACTTTCCACACCTTTCTCAAATATTTCAGCAATGAATGCTTCTCCTTATGGCTGAATAGAATCAAATTGTCGATATCCGGATGATTCCAATACAGCGGAGCAATATTTTCATCAAGCACATAATCGATTTCCGCTTCCGGGAAATTCTGACGGAGAGTGTGACACAGTGAAAGCGCAAGAATTGAATCTCCCACCCGGCGATACCGAATAATCAGCACTTTCCGAATTTCTTCCTTATTCTTTAATTTTAGAAAACTCATACAACAATATATTGCATCTAATTGACGTAAACTCGTTCAATGTCCGTAGCTTTTCTTCTGTCTGATAGCCTTTAGCTGCCATATCCGACAAGAATTTATCCTTATTGGTTTCGCGGAACATGGCAAATCCCTTTTCAGGATAAGCCGTTTCCTCATTACAGCTCACTACACAGTCGCCCAAATAAAAACTTACCGTATAGATAGCTTCTTCCTTCTGTCCTGCAGGGCGGAAGAAATAGATATCCCCTTCAGGCTGCAAAGTCTTCACCGACCGGGCGAAATGACAGCCAGGAACGCTGTTCTTGATGGCAGGTAACAACAGTCCGTCAAGGGTAAGCGTAACGAGCAACCATAAAGTTGCTACTCCAAACAGCACATTCTTCCAATGGCGTACTCCGGCTAAAACAGCTACGGCTACCACTGTCGGAAGCAATGTAAGTACAATATACAGGAATCCGATATCTGTCGTCTGCAATTCTGTCATTTGTGCAATCAGGCGGCGGGCACCACGCGAGGAGCCAAGCACACTCAAATCCATAAAATGAACAGCATACAGCAAGGCTATATATATTAAACTGACAACAGCCAAGAATACTGCATATATTTTCAATATTTTTTTCCGTTCCAAATAGAGGTCAACCATATAGTTGGCCATAAGCAAACTCATGAACGGATACATCGGCAACAAGTAAACGCTGCGCTTGCTGGCTGGAATGCAATAAAACACGAATACACAGACTGCAGCCACTACCGTAAACACAATCAGCGGATTCGCAGCACGAAAACGCTGCCATTGCTCTGCTATCCATTTCTTGCCTGATTTCAGCCTGTTCCATTTTGCAGTCACCAGTCCGAGCACCACCAACAGTGACCATGGCAGCATTCCAGAAGCAATCATGATAAAATTAACCAGGAATGTATTTTCATGGCTCTCATAAGACATCTTACCCAAGAAACGGCCGAAATTTTCCTCCATCACAAGACGAAGGAACACATCACCACCTTGGCGATAAGCAGCCACATACCACACAAGCGGAATGATGACGGACAATAGCGATATCTTTACAAGTACCAACAAAATCCGGCTCCATTTCTCCCGATAAAACAACATAAACACAAACAGAGCAAAGCACGGCAAGATAGCACCGATAGGCCCTTTTGTCAGAATCGCCCCCGAAATGGCAAGCGATGCCAACCAAGGCATGCCTTTATATCCTTTCTCATGCCAACGGTACAAGGCAAGAAATGCCAGAACAATAAACATGGTCAGCACCATGTCTACCCGACAAGTCATCGCCGCACGATGCACCTCAAAACATGACATCAGAATCAACGAAGCGTAAAACGAACGTGAAGGGCTGAACCGTTTCGAAACAAACGAATAAAACGCACAACACATTACGATACAGGCTAATGCCGACGGAAGGCGTGCGGTTATTTCCGACACATATCCTTGCGGTAAAGAGAACAAGGCTACCAGCCAATGCAGCATAGGCGGCTTGAAAGCAAATTCACCCTGAAAAAACGGCAAAATAAAATTGCCTTGCTCCAACATTTCCACAGCAACCAAAGCCTCTCGAGGTTCGCCTCTTGTATAAAAATTCCCCAAGCCAATCCAGGGAAGTGTCAACAGGACAGACAGTATAAATACCAGCCATCCAAATTGATTGACAGAACCTTCTTTTCTGCTTGTATTTATATTCATTTCCAAATTACAATTTATGCAAAGTTAAGACATTTTCTGCCAAGACGAAAATTATGACAGCAGAAATTATTTCATACTCCGCATTTTACGATTCCCTTATAGGGAAACGACCTGAACGTTTCCCAACACATATTCCCGAAAATCGCAGCAACAGCACGGCACAAAAAAGAAAAAGGACAACGTTTCCGCTGTCCTTTTCCGTCTATTGCTGTATTCTGATTAACCTTCGAATTCAATCAGCGGAGCTTCTGTTCCGACTACATCGTCAACTGCAACAAATACGCGTTTTACAACTGCATCCTTGCCGGCAGTCAACTCGTTTTCCATCTTCATGGCTTCGTAAACCAACAGGAGCTGACCCTTCTTCACTGCATCACCGGCCTTCACGCAAACCTTGATAATCTTACCACCCATAGGAGCGCGTTCGCACGGACCAGTAATCGGTTCTTCCGGTTTCTTTTCTTCCTTAGCTTCAACTGCCGGTTCCGGCTGAGCTGCCTTGTGTTCTGCTTCACGACGTTTCTTCAAGAAGCCATTAGCCACAGAAGGTAACAATTGAAGCAACAGGTATTCCTGTTCGTTTTCTGCCAACTTGCATCCGCCCAATTCTGCCAATACAGGATTTTCCGGAGCCTGATATTTAGTCACATCATACGGATGTTCAACCGGGCTGCCAGTAATCTGTTCACGGAATTCAGGAGTGATGGCAACCGGAGTCTTTCCGTATTCACCCTTAATCAAGGAAATGAACTGGTTCGACTTGTTTGAATAGTCCGGATTACCTTTCTTGCGGTCAATAGCAAGGCTGACAGCCTGACTACCCACAATCTGGCTGGTTGGAGTTACCAACGGAACCAAACCTGCATCGCGGCGAACCTTCGGAATCAAAGCCATGGCGTCATCAAGCACGTCTTCTGAATTCAACGCCTTCAATTGAGCCACCATATTTGAATACATACCACCCGGAACTTCTGCATTCTTGACAAGTTCGTTCGGTTTCGGGAAGTTGAAATATTTTTCAATTGCATGACAAGCTTCGAGCAATGCAGCCTCGTCATTTGCCTTGGCAGCAGCAACGGCACGGTCAAATTGAGCGTCGATTTCAGCAGGAAGAGTGTCTTTCAGCGGATCGAAGTCAATCGGGAAGTTACCCTTATGCAAGTCGAAGTCGGCAAGAGCAGTTCTTACAGCCTTCAATTGCTGACGGATTCTGCCTACAGCTTCCATGTTCACCTCAACATTGATGTCCATGCGTTTTGCAAACAGATAAACCAATTCGATTGCCGGAGCAGCAGAACCGCCACCGAAATACCAAATATTTGTATCAACGATGTCAACACCGTGAAGCATAGCCATCACAACAGAAGCCAAACCGTAACCCGGTGTACAGTGGGTGTGGAAATCTACCGGCACCTTCACAGCAGCCTTCAGTTTGGCAATCAAAGAAGCGGCACGCAACGGGTTCACCAAACCGGCCATATCCTTCAATGTGATAATCTTAGCACCATAAGCTTCCATGCCTTTGGCTTTTTCCACGAAGTATTCATCCGTGAATATCTTTTCCGGCTCTACAGCCTTCTTACCAAACAAACGTCCGAAGAAACCGGGTTTCTCAACCGGAGTTTCATCCTTCGGGTCAACCGTATAACAAACTGCGCCATCAGCGATGCCACCCATTTCATTGATCAACTTGATGGAATCCTTCACATTGTCCAAGTCGTTCAGGGCATCAAAAATACGCATTACGTTCAAGCCATTCTTGATAGCTTCCTTATAGAATCCTGCAAGCACTTCAGTCGGATAAGGAACATAGCCGAAAAGGTTACGTCCGCGTGATAGAGCTGTCAGCAAGGATGTGCCACCCATTGAATCGCTGATAGTTTTCAAACGTACCCAAGGATCTTCACCCAAATAGCGCATTACTGAGTCGGGTACAGCTCCACCCCATACTTCCATAGCATAGAAACCAGCATCTTTGTACAACGGAAGCAATGTGTCAATGCTTTCCTGTTTCATTCTGGTGGCGAACAGCGACTGTTGCCCGTCACGGAGAGTTAAATCTCTTACTTTTAGATTTCGACTCATAGTGTTTGTCTTTTTATATGGTTTGTTGTGTTAAATCTTTTATGCAAAAATAGTATTTTAATCGACATATTAAAATTTTTAAGCCATTATTTTTCGAAGCGAAATTGAAACAGCCCATAATCTTTCGTTTTCCCCGAAAAACAAGATAACACTCTTTCATTAAATAAGTCGATTTTACAACAAAACATAACATATTACGCTTTTTTATTTATAAAATGTCAAATTTCGCTATTTGGAACTTCATTTTCGTTTTTATATATTTAACAGTTACAATTTATTACTTCCACCACGTCTTCCCTCAAAAACGAAACCTATAAAAACAACTCAGGCGTACCGCAAACACAGCACGCCTGAATCTTCAGATTTATGATCAAGATTTTTTGCTATTCAAATACATTGTCAATTGCTTCAATCGGAGCTTCCGTTGACAGCGAATCCGTTCCAAACGATTCACGGAAACAAGGAGCAAATCCTTCAGGAGGTGAAGGGAAACGGTCGGACTGAGAATACGGCAGCGACTTGTCGGCATAAACCTTCTGCATGTACAAGCCATAGATAGGCAATGCCATGGAAGCACCTTGTCCCTGTGCCATATAATTAAAGTGGATGTAACGTTCTTCACCGCCGACCCATACACCGGACACAAGATGAGGAGTGAATCCCATAAACCAACCGTCAGCATTGTAGTTCGTCGTACCGGTCTTACCACCCATAGGTGCAGTAATATTATAAGGAGCACGGCGCAAACGTCCACCGGTACCGGCATTGATAACATTCTGAAGAATATCAATCATTTTATAATAAGCCTCTTCGCTGATGACCTCAGTGAATTGCGGCGAGAATTCCGAAATGACATTATTGTTATTATCCACAATACGAGTCACATAAATCGGGTCAACACGCAATCCCTTATTTGAATAGGCCGTATAGGCAGTCACCATTTCGCGTACCGACACGTCACACGGTCCCAGACACAGGGACATCACAGCCGGAAGTTCGCTGGTTATACCGAAATTATGCATTGTGCGCACCAATGCCGCCGGTGACAACTCGTTCATCAGTCGGGCAGAAATCCAGTTATTGGAGTTTGTCAATGCCCAATACAAGTCTACCATTTCTCCGATACGCGCCTTACTTGCGTTACGCGGCTGCCAGATTTGACCGGAAGAAGTAACGATGGTCGGCTGTTCGTTCAAGAACATATCACACGGCGTATAGCCTTCTTCAAAAGCATAAGTATAAAGGAACGGCTTGACGGTTGAACCGATTTGACGGCGTCCGACACCTGCCATGTCATACTGGAAGAAATGGAAATCCGGTCCGCCCACATAGGCTTTCACTTGTCCCGTCAGCGGATCCATCGACATGAAACCGGCACGCAGGAACATCTTATGATAAAGAATGGAATCGCGCGGTGTCATCACTGTGTCAATGGCACCGTCGTAAGAAAATACCCGCATGTCAACCGGTTCGTTGAACGCAGCCATAATCTTGCGATCGCTCATTCCTGCCACTTTCATCACACGATAGCGCTCGCTTTGACGGATAGCGCGGTTGATAAGTTCGTCGACAGTCACATTACCCAATTCTTCCTTATTACGGGTATAAGGTCCTGTTTTTCTCTTCTCACGGTTGAACTGCGGCTGCAATGTCTTGCTCAAATGATTTCTGACAGCTTCTTCCGCATAGCGCTGCATACGCGAGTCAATGCTGGTGTAAATTTTCAACCCATCCGTGTAGATGTTATATTTGCTGCCGTCCGGCTTGCGTGTCTTTTCCACCCAACCGTAAAGCGGATTTGTTTCCCATGCAATGGAATCGTCAATGTAACGCTGGTGTTCCCAATCGGCATAGTCGCTCTTGCGCGGTTTTTTAGCCTGCAACATCAGGCGAAGAGCTTCGCGGAAATAAGGAGCGATACCATCCTTATGGTCCACCTTATGATAAGAAAGGACCAACGGCAATGCGCAAAGCGAATCGCGTTCTGCCTCGGTTATCATACCGGCTTTCTCCATCTGGTGAAGCACTACGTTTCGGCGGGTACGTGTACGTTCGTTGAAACGTACCGGATTGAAACGCGACGGATTCTGCACCATACCAACCAGCGTTGCTGCCTCTTCTATCTTCAGTTCCGTCGACTCCTTACCGAAATAGACATAAGCTGCCGACTTGATGCCGACTGCATTGTTCAGGAAGTCGAACTGGTTAAGATACATCTTTATAATTTCGTCCTTCGTATAGTAGCGTTCCAGTTTCACGGCAATCGCCCATTCTACTGGTTTCTGAAACGCACGCTCCAGCATATTTGAAGAACTTGGAGAATACAGCTGCTTCGCCAACTGCTGGGTAATCGTACTACCGCCACCCGACTGACGATCACGGAAAAGTAACGTTTTCACAAGCACACGTCCCAAAGCGCGCAAGTCGATACCGGAATGGCTCTCGAAGCGCACGTCTTCCGTAGCGATAAGAGCATTTATGACATGATGTGAAATTTCATTGTAATCGGCGTAAATACGGTTGTTTTTACTTTGAAAATACCGTCCCATTTCTTCACCGTCGCTTGTAAACAGACGTGTCGCAAACTTGTCATTCGGATTACGCAAATCTTCAACTGGCGGCATATACCCTATTATTCCGTTGTATATCAACACGGAGACGAGCAAAATGACCAACACCATCACAAAATTGAAAATCCATAGCCTGCGTATCAGCTTATTCCAACGACAAGACTTTCCAGCCTTCACGTTTTTCTTTTCTTCTGCGTCAGTTGCCATCTTTTATTCTTTTATATTCGCTTTGTTTTTTCGGTTATTCTGCAAAGGTAATAATATTATATGAAATGTATCAAGCTCATCCGAAACATTTAAGATTTTTCGCAACTTGACACCCGCTTATAACAATTTCGCCCCTAAAATCGTTATTCAAACGGAAAACGACCGTAACATTTCACTTTTTTATCTAATTTTGCAAATTATTAGTGGTGCGATAAAAACCACATCACTGTAGTTAAACGATTAATTTTAA
>UQUV01000023.1 GCA_900544305.1 uncultured Porphyromonadaceae bacterium | reverse complement strand
CATTTTATTTACTGCCAGAGCCGCTTAGGCTTGGCTAATTTTTAACGAACTATTGTTATAATATTGCTAAAAATATATGCATAAACGCATAAAAAAACATGCCGCAGGAGGATATTCCCCTGCGGCATGTAATATACAATTATGTTTTATCTTACTGACGTCCTGAAGTAGCGACTTCGCGGTTGATTTTCTTAATCAAGCCTTGGAGCACTGCACCCGGGCCGAGTTCTACGAATTCAGTAGCGCCGTCAGCAATCATTTGCTGTGCAATCTGTGTCCAAAGTACCGGAGCTGTCAGCTGTGCAATCAAGTTAGCCTTGATTTCTTCCGGATCTGTGTGAGGTTTAGCGTCAACATTCTGATAAACCGGGCAAACAGGAACTGAGAACTTGGCATTGTTGATAGCTGCTGCCAATTCTTCGTGTGCCGGCTGCATCAGCGGAGAGTGGAATGCACCGCCCACTTTCAGTTTCAAAGCGCGGCGTGCACCTGCTGCCAATGCTTTTTCGCAAGCAGCGTCGATACCTGCCTCAACACCAGAGATAACGATTTGTCCCGGGCAGTTGTAGTTTGCCGGAGCAACCACTTCGTCGATAGAGTTGCAGATTTCTTCTACCTGTTCGTTTGTCAGGCCAAGGATAGCTGCCATAGTTGAAGGCTGTGCTTCACAAGCTTTTTGCATAGCCATTGCACGAGTGGAAACTACGCGCAAACCGTCTTCGAACGACAATGCGCCTGCTGCTACAAGTGCAGAAAATTCGCCGAGTGAGTGGCCGGCTACCATATCCGGTTTGAATTCTTCTCCCATTGTCTTAGCCAAAATGACTGAGTGAAGGAAGATAGCTGGTTGAGTTACTTTTGTCTGACGAAGGTCTTCTTCAGTTCCGTTGAACATAAGGTCTGTGATGCGGAAACCGAGAATTTCGTTTGCTTTCTCGAACAATTCTTTTGCTGTTGCATTAGTGTCGTAAAGGTCTTTGCCCATACCGACAAATTGAGCTCCCTGTCCAGGGAATACAAATGCTTTCATAAGCTGTTTCTTTAATTTGTTAATGTTCTTAAAACCGCCGCAAAGGTACGCATTTTTTTGCAGTACGCACTATTTTCCTCCCAAAATGTTGATTATCGGCAAGATTTAATGAAAAAACACCGACAATCATGCACATTTTTGACAACAAAACGGTTGTTTTTTATTTTTTTCCTTATTTTTGGGAAACACTTTTTTACAATCTAACCATTTATGCTATGAAATACCTGCTTCTAACCTCCCTTCTCCTGCTCCTTGCCACAACGGCTTCGTCATGTATTGCACTGCAAACTACGCGCAACACTCCGCCCCGACAGCACGCCATATTCACCCATCCGTCACCTCAGGCGGCTTCCGACTTCATGGCCATATCCGCTACCAACCCTGCAAAATGAACCAACAAAAAAAGGAGAACAGTGCCAAAACTCACTGCCCTCCTCTGAAAAAACATGTTTATACAGATTGTAGCTATTTCTTCTTCAATTCAATACATACATTTCCTGAATGATCGAACAAACCGAGATTTCCGTTCGACATTCTTCCGTATTTGCGGATTTTTCCGAGTGCGCCGAGCACCATCTGTTCCAATTCCATATCCGGACAGCTCATCATCGTAGAAGCTCCCAATGAGAAAGCAATACTCTGTCCTTCTTCCAACGTGATGGCTGAATTGAACAAATTGCAACCGGCATTACCGTTGACACGCGATTCTTCCAAGTCAAAAACCATAAAGGGTGCTGTGTCCATTTCTGATTTAGCCCCAACGCCTTCCACGCTGATAATTAGCCATTCACCGGCCAATTCCGACGGTTTCATTACGCCGCAGCGTTTTTTCACCACTGCAACGGCCTTTTTGTCGGCATTATAGAATGTAAAGGAGTCATTTCCTGTTTTCTTGTATCCAGTCACACCTGAAAGCGTCTGCAACACATTGTTTTCCAAATCCATATTCGGACAAGCCATGCGTGTAGAACCCATCTGCGCGAAAGAAATCTCGCCCGGAGCAGCCGTCATGTCAAGCTGACCCAAGATGCGGTTACAGCCGCTTTTACCATAAATGCGACCTTCCTTAGTGTCAAATCCGATAAAAGGCTGTTCGGCAACACCGGCTTTCACAGCTTCTCCATTCAACGACACGATATCCCATTCTCCTTTCATGTCGGCAATTGTAGCCTTCTTTGAAGAGGAACAAGAACAAAGTCCGGCAACGGCCAGGGCTATCAGGCATAAATTTTTCAATTTCATCATTTTCATTTCCTATTTTTATTGTTGTCAATTATTAAACGCGCAAAATTAGCAAATACTGCATCGCTATTACACTTTTACTGTTGTTTTGTTCAAAATTATCGCTGTTTGGCAAAAAAATTGCGACATAATTTCCACTCAATTGCCCATTTTTTTGTGGAAAAATGTATTTTTGTAGACATTTAGAAATCAAAAAACAAAAACCGATGAATACTTTGCTTTTCCTCAACAACCTTGGAATGGGTGAAATCGTCATCATTGCCCTGATTGTTCTTCTTCTTTTTGGCGGCAGAAAAATTCCTGAACTCATGCGCGGTATCGGTAAAGGTGTGCGCAGCTTCAAAGAAGGTATCAACGACGTAAAGGAAGAAATCAACAAGCCAATCGAAGACGACAAGAACAACGAAGAAAAGAAATAAGCCCTGATGTCGGAAGCGGACAACAACCAATTGGCGGACAAATCCTTCTGGGGCCATCTTGACGATTTGCGGAAAGTGCTGTTCAAGATGGCAGGAGTGCTTGTCGTCTTTATGGTCGTGTTTTTCATAAACATGCCCTATATTTTCGACCAGATCATCATGGGGCCTTGCCACGGCGACTTCGTGCTTTACCGCTTTTTTGCCTCCGTCACCCGCCTGTTTCCCTCTTTTCCGCAATTCTCCACGGAAGGATTTGAAGTCAAGGTTATCAACATCAACCTCGCCACCCAGTTTTTCACACATCTCAGCACATCATTCTGGTTGGCGCTCACGTTCTCCTTTCCGTTCATGCTCTATTTCCTGTGGAGCTTTATCAAACCGGCCCTTTATGACAACGAAATAAAGGGTGCGCGCACGGCGTTTCTTTTCGGCTCCATCATGTTTTTCGTCGGAATCGCCGTCGGCTATTTCCTCATTTTTCCCATCACCCTGCGGTTTCTTTACGAATACCAGCTCAGCGCCACGATTGAAAACCAGCTTTCACTGAATTCCTATATGGACACATTCCTGATGCTGATTTTCCTGATGGGACTCATGTTCGAACTTCCGCTGCTGGCCTGGACTCTTTCCGCCGTAGGTTTCCTCAAGCGGAAAATGCTCTGCCGCTACCGTCGCCATGCCGTCGTAGTGCTGCTTGTTCTTGCCGCACTCATCACCCCGACAGGCGACCCGTTCACGCTCTCGCTGGTATTCCTGCCGCTTTACCTGCTCTACGAACTGAGCATACTGATTGTACGGAAAAACTAATCACTCTTCTTTAATCAGCGGCAGCTCGATGCGGAAAGTAGTACCGACGTTCAGTTCCGAAGATTTCACAAAGATTTTGCCGGAATGGTATTCCTCGATGATACGCTTCGCCAGTGTCAATCCCAAGCCCCAGCCGCGTTTTTTCGATGTAAATCCGGGGTTGAACACCGTCTTGAAATTCTGCCGTGCAATGCCTTTTCCGGTATCTTCCACCTCGATGAACACCTTCGTGCGGTCGCTGCCCACACGCACGTCAATGCGTCCCTTGCCCTGCATGGCATCGACTGCGTTCTTCACCAGATTTTCCATCACCCATTCAAACAACGGCTGACACAGGCGCACGCCTTTGTCATCGTCAGGCAGATAGATGTTCAATGCCACGTTCGAAGAAATACGGGCACGCATATATTCCAAACCTTTCGTTACGGACTCGCAGATAAACGCCAATTCCATTTCGGGCTTCGAACCGATTTTCGAAAAACGGTCGGCAATCACCGAAAGGCGGTGCACATCCTTGTCCATATCGTCGACAATTTCCTTGTCCACACCTGTAGCCTCAAGCATCTGCACCCACGCCATCAGCGACGAAATGGGCGTACCCAACTGATGGGCAGTTTCTTTCGAAAGACCGACCCACACCTTGTTCTGTTCGGCCTTCTTCGTGCTGACCACGGCAAAATACACGATGGCAACAAACAGAATCATCACCCCCAACTGAATATAAGGGAAATAGGATATCTGCTTCAGCGATGTGGAATCCTCGTAATAAAGATGCTGCGTCGTCTGCTCGTCAATATTGATGACGATATGGTTTTTCGTACCCTTCAGGTCTTCCAGTTTATGCTGCAAAAAAGCCTGATTGCGTTCGGAAAGCACATACGGCATCAGACTGTCGACAGGTTCCGGCAGACGGAAATTTCGGTATTGCAGAATATTGTCGTAATCGTCCACCAGCAATACGGGAATATTGCGGTTGTCCTCGATAATGCCGAGAAAGAAGTCGATGTCCGACGAAGGCATCGCCATATAGTTGGTTCCCAACGAATCAAGAGGCATAGGGTCGTAGACGGGAGCCGTGGCAAGTTCCTTGGTAGCTTTTGCCCATATTTCCATACGGTCGCGCTCCTGCTGCGACAGGTCCTTCACCAAATTGTTCGACACCTGAAGAAACACGGCTACCAACACCAGAGAAACCGCCAGAAAAGCGATTTTCCACAACCGACGACGTTCATATATATTTGCCATATTGCGTGTTGTTTTTCATAATATAACGAAATTCATTGCTGTTCTATTGCCTGCGAACTTCACACCATTTTCAGCCCCACGATAGAGCCGATAAGCGTAAACAGGAAAAACATCCGGGCAAATGTGACGGGTTCGTTGAAAAACAGAATACCCAACACCACCGTTCCTACGGCACCGATTCCGGTCCACACCGGATAGGCGGTTCCTATCGGCAGCGTTTGGGCGGCTTTCGCCAAAAGCACCATGCTGAGCGTCAGGCAAACAAGAAAGCCCGCACCCCACAGATAATATTCCGTTCCAGTGCATTCCTTCATTTTTCCCAGACAAAATGCAAATCCCGACTCAAACAGTCCGGCAACAATCAAAATAATCCAATTCATAGCCTATTTAATTTTTCGGAAATGCCCGACCTATTCAAATTTCCAACCCGCAGTCGGCGGCTATCCAGCGCGCCACGCTGTCATCGTCATTTGTGCCAATCACCTCGTCGGCTACGGCTTTCACCTTCTCGTCGGCATTGGCAGGTGCGATAAACAAATCAGCCACTTCGCGCATCGAAAGGTCGTTGGCACTGTCACCGAACACGACCACACGCTCCGCCCCGGTTTCCGCTACCAGCGATTTCAAGGCGGCTGCCTTCGAAGCCCCTTCAGCCATTATCTCAAAAAATCCGACTGTCGGCTGATAAGTATCGTAGTAGTAGCTCATGGTGCAAGGCAATCCGTCGACCTGCGCCTGACGATAGGCCACTCCCAACACCTCCGGACATCCCGACACGAAAAGCAACATCGTTGACTGCCGTGCCTCTTCGGGAAGTTCATCAACGAACACAAACCGCTTATAGACGGATTTCTGTCGCTGAGCCACAAATTCACGTTCATAATCGTTCATCTCCGGAGAATGGTAGGCCACCAGTCCGCTTCCGTCAAACGAATAGACAAACGGCCTCACCCCTGTTTTACGGCAGGCTTCGAGCAGATAGTCCACTTCCTCGGGGCGGATATAGCGACGATTGACAAGGCCGTTGTTCCACATGGCGGCACCGGTCATCACGATATACGGCAGACGGTTTTCAATACCGTCAAGCATCCGCACCACCGTAGCAGGCGTACGGGCAGTGGCTACAGAAAAAAGAATGTTCTTTTCAGTTATCAGGCGGCTGATAATCGCCTTGCTTTTTTCGGAAACTTCCGCGCGGCTGTTGAGCAATGTGCCGTCAAGGTCGGAGATATACAATGTTTTTTTCATACTGCCGCAAAATTACAAAAAATTCCCATGACAGACAGCATGCCGCACCGTCGCACTAATAGGATACAATCGTGCGGAACTCTTTCCAACCGCCGGTCGATTTGAATTTCTCCAGATTTGAAGGTTTCACGAAAAGCCGTGCAGATTGCAATGTTTCAGGGGCAAATATATGCGCATGACCCAATACCGGATGTACTATTTCCTGCGGTTCATCCGCCAAGTTGATCACCTCCTGCAAGGAACAACAATAGGAAAAGGCACCCTTACCAATTCGGGTCACGGACTCCGGCATCTGTATTTTCCGCAACGAACAGCAATCGGAAAAAGCAAAATTGCCAATTTTGGTAACGGAACGGGGTATTATGAATTCCCGAAAGGAAGTGCAATTCTCGAATACAAACTCGTTTATCTCTGTGACCGAATTAGGCAACGACACTTCCTTCAAGGCTGAACAGCCGGAAAACGCAGCCGCACCTATTTCCACAACGGAACCCGGTATTTGCACGGCCTCCAGCAACTTGCAGTTTTCAAATGCAAAACATTCAATCATGCTGGCCGAATAAGGAACAGTATATGTTTTTTGTTTTCTCCCTTCCGGATAGGTTTTCAATAAAGACCCCTTATGGTCAAACAATACGCCGTCCACCGACTTATAGCGCGCATTGCCGGAAGCCACATTGATGGCTTGCAAAGCGGTGCAACCACGAAACGGACAGTTCCCAATCGCTCTGACGGAACGGGGTATTTCGATTTCCTGCAACGAAACACAATTTTCAAAGACATAGTTTCCAATAGAATCGACAGAGTTCTGCATTGACACTTTTCGCAACGAACGGCAATTGGAAAAAGCATACAATCCAATCGTTGTAACAGAATCCGACATCATCACCTCCCTCAAATAAGAGTTGTTCCTGAACGCATGCTCACCTATCACTTTCACGCCATTCGGAATTTTGTAGACTTGCTGCTTCTTGCCCAATGGATACGACATTAACAATGTGGCTTCGCGATTAAACAGCACCCCGTTGATGGATTTGTACTTTGCATTTCCTGCATCAACAGTAATGGACTGCAACGAACGGCAATTGAAAAAGGCTCTGTCACCAATCTTCGCAACTGAACTTGGAATCCGCACCGTCCGCAACGAGTGGCAACCTTCAAAAGCTCCACGACCAATCTCCGTAACAGAGTTTGGTATTCCTACGGCCGACAACGAACGACAACCGGCAAAAGCTCCGTCACCAATCACCGTGACAGAATTCGAAATCCGCACCGTCCGCAACAAATGACAGTCTAAAAAGGCATTTGCTCCAATCTCCGTAACAGAATTAGGAATCTGTACGCTCCGCAAGGAATCACAACCCCAAAAAGCATATTTCCCAATCTTCGTAACGGAATTCGGGATGTTTATAGCCTGCAACGAACAGCAAGACGCGAAAGCGTTCGCTCCAATCGCTATAACAGTATAGTCTTTTCCGTTGTAAGAAACCGTTTCTGGAATATCAACGCTTACCGCCTCTTTCCATGGGAAGGAAGTGTCATACACATGAACGACCCGACCTGTTTCCGATAGAACTTCATAATGCAACATTCCGACACAAAATCTCCCTTGTGCCATCGAAAAAAGAGCACACAGCAAAAAAGCCAAAAAATGAAGCAACCGTTTTTCCATAATGGTATAAAACTAAAGGTATCCTATCTTTTCCATCCAAAGGTAAAGAAAATAAGTGAAAAAAACAACCAAAATATTCCGCAAGTGCCGCAATCAATTAACACATTAATGCACAACACATTACATACATAAAAATTTTCCAGAACAAGGGGAAACAGTTTTTTGGAAAAGAAAATTTTTCATCCCCTTTTCTTAGTTATATAATTCTTTTTTAGGGACATAATTTTGTGACAGAAAAACAAAACAACAGTAACTAACCTTCAAAAATTTTCTGTTATGAAACGCTATCTACTTATTACAGTTTGCCTGCTTGCTTTGACAAACGTTTCTTACGGCCAACGTTCCTTTTCCTCATTGTCGAAATTGTCAGCCCAGACATACAAATATTGGAAACAGTTGCCCAAAGAAATTACCAAAGACTACCACAACTATTTTGCATTTAGCGCTTACATAGTGTCACACTATAATCAAGGGAAAACCGCCCTCTCCGACAGTATTGCTACTCCATACCTGATAAACGACAGCACACTGACGAAGATGGTAGCCAACCTCAAAAAGAAATATAAAAAAACAGACAAAAAATAAGTTTAACCCTTTAATACTTCACATTATGAAACGATTCTTCCTTTTATTTGCCTGCATCGCGGCACTGACCGGAATGGCAAACAGCAAAAATCAACCTGCGGAACGTCACCCCTTCCCGACAACCGTAGAAGCATGGCCGAAACATTATCCGATGGCCGCCGTCAACGCTCCTACCGACAGACATCCATACCCGGCAACTGTCGACGGATGGCCCAGCCCGAGCGACAGACAGGGCAACGACCGCAAACCTTATCCTGCCGTCTAAGCAGCCCTACTCTCCTGCCGGAGCAATTCCGGCAGGAATCTCCTCCCCAAAAACTCCAATAAATTTTCCAACCTCGTAAAAACCACAGATTATGAAAACCTCAAAATTCTTCAGTTTCACAGCATTGTTGCTCTCACTGCTCTGTTCTTCTTTGCAGGCAAGTGCCTACGACTATTCCGACAGCTATTCTTCCTACTATTACGACGGAATGACAGAAATGGAAGATGCTCTCCACAAAGGCCACGCCGCCGCTACATTGGAAGACTACGTCAAGGCGGAATCCTATTATCTGCAAGCCGCCGATTTGGGCTCGGCTGAAGCGCAATGTGCCCTTGGACTCATTTATTCCGACTCATCGCTGACGCTTTACGACCCGACAAAAGCACTCTACTACCTCAATGAATCGGCAAAAAACGGCTATTCGTATGCAAAATATTATTTGGCTATCTGCCTCATTTATGGCATCTGCACGGACATCGACTATGTGGAAGGTTTTTATTGGATGAAACTGGCAGCCGACGACTACGTCGACGAAGCCATCAACTTCATCAAACAAATCAATGCAACCACCTTCAACCTACAGAACATACTGACAGGAGGATACACCTTCAGCTATCCCGGAATTTAATCATCCGAGCACATATATAGACACACAATTCTCTTTTTAACGACGTTGGGAAAATTTTTGATAGTAGTTTTGCAGAAATTGCAAGACCATGAAAAACACACTTTTAAACATTCCTTTCCGGACGGTACTCCCTGCCGACGGACCGGGAACGGAAACCGTCAACCTCCGTTCCGGCCACGAAGGACTGATAACTGCCGGACATCCTGAACTCATCGCCAACCTACAAACAGGCGACAAACTGATAGGTACGGACAAACGCTTGGACCGCACCTATTTCTTTGTGGAAAGAAACGGCATGCTGACCGTAGCGGGATACCTGCCCGACAAAGGTGCATTCGTGCCGCTTTCCGGCGCGTTGTTCTCCACCGGCGGGAAGGCTGTAAATGCCGTACCTTCGGGCGACTTTGTGGTAGTGGCAACCGCCGACACCGTCCATTTTCTGCTTTATGAAAACGAAAGCTACACCTGGCTCGGCGAGGAACTTCCGTTCCCGACACTGGCTTTCGGCACCACCGAACACAGCACGGTGAGCGAACCGGTGGCGGGCCACAAGCTGAAAAGCAACTATTCCGCCTGGAGCGGAACACTGACGGGCGAAGATGCGGCACTGATGTCGGGCTCTGCCACCAAAGCGGTGGCACTGCTGCGGAAACGCGCCGAAAGCGAGGGCTACTATACGCAGCCTATGGTTATCCGCACGGCTCTCCGTCTTTGGGACGACTCGCTGCTGTGGTCGCCCTATGCCACCATGGCGGGCAACCGTGAAGCGGCGTTCGACTGCCGGGCAAGCGTAAGCTATGAAACCGGCGGCAGCTATACGGTGGCCAATTCGCAAATGACACTGGAGGTGTGGAAACCTTCCGTCACGCTCGTTTCACCGGGCATCGGAAAATGGCGAAACCGCGTGAAGGCGGTGGAAATCTACGCCACACCGCAAATGAAATCGCCGTCGAACAGCGTCAGCTTCCGATGCGAACGCACGCAGCAGGGCGAAACTTTCTTTTTCCTGCGCATACTCCCCGAACAGGTGTCGCCGAAACAGTCGCGGCAACTGCTGCCGATATACCGCGAAATGCAGCGCATTGCCGTCATTTCCGACATCGACAGCCTGATGCAGGGCGAAATCCGTTCACCCGGACTCCGAACGGCTCCCGATGCGTCGGGAGGTTCGTTGGCGTTGTCGACTTATGCCATCAACCCACTTCCCGACGACGACCGCAACTATGCCACGTTCACGCCGCCTGCCGCCCCGTTTGTCCCCGCATTGATGACAGATGTCGGCAACCGACTGTTTGCGGCACGACTGAAAAAGCTCCTGCCCCAACCGCCCAGTGCGGGCTTCCAATGGGAAACGTCGGGTCTGCGGAAAGAAACGGCAACGGTGCGTACAACAGTGGAACTGCTGACGGAATCGGGCACTTCCATTGTCACCCGAACGGAAGAGACAGCCCACTGGTCGGAATCGCTGAACGGATTTGTGGCTTACCCTGACCCACGGGCAGTGAAAATCACGGTCAGCCTTACCGCCGGCGGGGCGCATCGGCAATGGCAGTCGCAACTCACGCCAACGCCCGACGGAGCATTTGCCTTTGCACTCGCCGACGAAGGCGAGAATTTTCAGCTTGTTACGGCAACTGCTCCCTACACACCTCAACCGAAAAACACGGTCGCGGAAAATGTGACGGAAATCTATCTTTCGGGTTTCGGCAATCCGTTGCAGTGGCAACCTTGCGCAAACGCCCACAATCGTGGCGTGACAGCCATTCTGCCGTCGTTCATCTACGGATCTTCGTGGCAATTGGGCCGACACCCCGCCTATCTGTTTGCAGCCGATGGCGTATATCTGCTTTCGTTCAACACCCGGGGAGAATGTACGGGAGCCGACCGCATCACGGCACGGATCGCAAAAAGCGCAACAACCGCAGTTTCTACGGCAGACGGAGCTGTGTTTGCCGACCTCAATGGAGAAATCTGCCGGCTGAAAGGTTCGAAAGTCGTGCCGACGGGTGTAGTTGTCGAAGGTGCGGACAGTTTGGGCTATTCGTTAGTCTTCGATGAAATATGGGCGAAAGGCAGCGCAGGTATTACCGTTATCGAAACGGACAATTCCTTCTTCCGCCGGACATTCCATCCTACGGCAATACACAACCTAAACGGCAGAACATGGCTCGTAGCCGACAACCGACTGTACACAACGGAGAAGGAATCGGACACAGCCGTCGACATCACCCTGCGAACCGCTCCGGCACTCCTTCCTGTGGGAACGCGCATGACGGAAGTGATATGGCACGTAATAGCCGACAACGCCGCTGTCCGGCTGACGGTCTACGGCGAAAACGGACGTTCGTGTCATGGCGCATTGATTTCCCGACTGAACGTCAACGGAACCATCGGCTCGCCCCTCCGCCACCGTCTTTACGCCGCCCCCTATCGCACCGTCCGCCTTGAAATCACCGGCACACTTCCCCCCAAAACGCCCCTCACCCACGCACAAATCAATGGGGTTAGAGGTTAGGGGTTATGGGTTAGAGATTAGAGGTTTGTGTATGCTACCAATACAAAATCATGAACAATCCTCCCCAACACCATAACCTCTAACCTATAACCGCTAACCCAGTAAACTGTAAACCGTAAACTGTAAACAAATAAATGTCTTTTACCATCGAAGAAAACACCCGAAGGAAGCTGGCGGCTGTCGACCACTACAACCCGCTGACCGGAGAAGGCTGTTTCGGCACACGCATCGAAACGCCCCATCCCGCCGGTGGAAAAGTACTTGTTCCGCCGGCCATGCTCCACGATGCAGGCTTTCGGAAAAACCTCAGTCCGTTGGAGTTCGACAAACTGCGGATGCGCCACGACTTTGAATTCTGGTGCGCAAAATGCGTTACCGTCAAGGACAAAAACAGTTGCCGCGACATCAAACTCCGCCTCAACCGCCCGCAACGCATCCTGCTTGCAGCCCTCGAAACCATGCGCCTACAAGGCAAGCCTATCCGTGTCATTCTGCTGAAAGCCCGCCAGTGCGGCGGCTCCACGCTTATCCAAGTCTATATGGCATGGATACAGCTGCTATTGCGCGACAACTGGCACAGCCTGATTTGCGCCCATGTCAAAGATGCGGCCGCCACCATCAAGGGAATGATGTCCAAACTCACCCGCCTTTATCCGCAGGAATACCTGCCCGACGACGTTGAGGCGTTCCGCCTGAAAACCTTTGAGGGCAGCCGCAACGTGAGCCGCATCGACGGCCGTGCCAACACCATTACGATTTGCTCGGCAGAGAATCAGGACGCCGCACGCGGCACGGACATCGCCATGGCCCACCTGTCGGAAGTGGCATTCTGGCGCAAATCGGAACGCCACGACCCGAACGACATCATCCGCTCGGTGGCGGGTTCGGTGGCACTGACCGACCACACGCTGATTGCACTGGAAAGCACCGCCAACGGCGTGGGCAACTTCTTCCACGACGAATGGCTGCGTGCCAAGGCGGGAGTGAGCGACAAGGTGGCGGTGTTCGTGCCGTGGTATGAATACCCGATATATGCCGTACCCGTCAAAGAGCCGGAAAAGCTGTGGAACGCACTCGACGACTACGAACGCGCTCTATGGGACCGGGGGCTGACTTTGGAACAGATTGCCTGGTATCACCAGAAACGCAAGGAATACAGCTCCCATCGCGCCATGCAGGCGGAATATCCCACAACCGACGTGGAAGCGTTCACTTGTACGGACCGCACGGTGTTCGACACGGACGGCGTGGAACGGCAACGAATCTTCTGCCGGCCACCGGCACTGACCGGCGAAGTACAGGCGGATGCTCCGAAAGGAGCGGGTGCGCTGCGGGGCGTGCATTTCGTGGCCGACTCGACCGGAAAGCTGAAAGTGTGGTCGCCGCCACCGAAACACCGCTGCCGTGCCGACCGTTTTCTGACGGTAGTCGACATCGGCGGCCGAAGCAAATCAAGCGACTTTTCGGTGATTGCCGTGCTCGACTTGGGCGAAGAGGGCGACGAGCCGCCGACGGTTGCGGCACAATGGCGCGGACACACCGACCACGACCTGCTGGCATGGAAAGCGGCACAAATCGCACTGTGGTACCACCGCTCCCTGCTGGTGATTGAAAGCAACACGCTGGAAACGGAAATGACCGAGGGCGAAAACTCCGGCTTCATCCTCCACGAAATAGCCGATGTCTACCCGAACATCTACTACCGTCACACGCTCGACCCGACTACGGGCAACCGCACCGCCAGTGTGGGCTTCCACACCAACCGCTCCACGAAGCCGCTGATTGTGAACCATCACATCGCCGCCGTCCGCGACACCGCCTATCGCGAACGGGACACGGAAGCCGTCAACGAACTGACCACCTACGAACGCAAGTCCAACGGCTCGTTCGGCGCAAAGGACGGCTACCACGACGACATCCTGATGACCCGCTGCATCGGGCTCTTCATCGCCCACGAACTCCGCCACAATGCCGGCACACCCGTCACCGCCCTCAAACGCCCCGGCTAAACCTCTGGGGCGTTTCGATATTCTATCCATCTGAAAGTCACTGTCTTCATTTGCTTTTTTGTTTATTTTCTCCTATATTCGCAATATAATACCACTAATAACTATACGTATGAAAAAACTACTGCTATTTGTAAGTCTTGTTGTCGGACTGGGAAGTTCATTCGCGCAGGATATTGTCGTGCAGACCTCCTCCGGCGGACAGACAAGCGTTCCATTGGACAACGTGCGGAAAATCACGTTCGACAACGGTAACATGGTACTCTCCACCAACGGCAATGAGGATTTTGAACTGCCATTGGACGACATCATGAAAATTCTTTTTGACGAGGACTCGAACGTCGACCGCATCGTAGCCGACACGAATCTGCAACTCGTCAGAAACAGCCGCAACACCATCGGCATCACAGGTCTGGAAACGACTGCCGATGCCCGCATTGTCAACACAGCCGGCAGCATCGTCATGATACAGCGGCAATGGAGCGGCTCCGACATCGACATTTCCGCCCTTCCGTCAGGCGTTTATGTGCTGGTGGTAGGCAATAACAACATTTTCAAATTCAGCAAATAACCCCAAGACACCATTATTATGAAAAAATATATTATCTCTTTCGTAGTCCTGTGCAGTGTTTTCACCGCTCTGGCACAAATTAAAATGATGACCGTACACCAGAAAAACGGACAACCGATGATGATTCCAGTGGAAAACATTGACTCCATCACTTTTGCCGATGTCACTGCCCCGGCTGAAATCATCGTCAGCGACATCACGCTCCACTCTGCCAAAATCACGGTCAATCCGGATGCTTCTCTGGGCAAATACACATTTGGCATTATCAAGGCGGACGACTTTAACAGTTTTGCTTCGGAAAGCGACTTCTTTGCAGCCGAACTGGACAAAATGAAGGCTGATGCCGACGAATATTGGATGACACTGGAAGAGTATCTCGACTTTATCCTCTATCAGTCGTCAGAAGGCGAACAGTCGTTCACCCGCGAAGAACTGGAACCGGGCACTGCCTACTATGCGTTTGTCTATGGCCTTGACACCAAGGGCAACGTAACCTCAATGCTCGTCAAAGAACCGTTTGAAACGAAACCACTGCTCAACGTGGACTTCGGTCTGACAATGGAAAATCTCTCAGCCAAGACAGGCGGCGTTTCGGCCAACCCCGACAATGCTGACATCTACTATTATCTCGGCTATGTATCGAAGGATGAATATGTCAACTCGTTCCACTCCGACGACACGCAACTCCTCAACAGCGCACTCGGACAGGTGAAGGCAAGCCTGGCCATGGGCAGCGTATTCGAAAGCATTGCCCACAAAGGCAAATCGGCAGTCAATTTCGGCGGACTTGTTCCCAATACGGAATATATGGCCATCGCATTCGGTATGGAAAAAGTAGGCAGCAATTCGGCTGCGGCCAACACCACACTGAGCAAACTTGAATTTGCCACACCGGGATTCGACGTCGTAGACGACTGTACTTTCGACATTTCTTTCGAAAATGTCAAAGCCGTGCTGATGGACATCAACGTAACGCCGACAAAAGCCGACACACGCTACTATGTAACCATCAAGGCAAAATCGGATGTGGAAGGCAAAACTCCGGCACAAGTTGCCGACGAGCAAATCGTGTTTGAAGACGGCTTCCACATGGACTGGGCCGGAACAAAGCAAATTTTCACAGGCACCAGAACTCTGAATTCCCGTCAGGACATCGGAGCAACCAATCTGCTGCCGGAAACGGAATACACAGTGTTCGTATTCGGAGTGGATACGAAAGGCTACCGCACTACGGAAGTTTCAACTGCCGACGTGACAACCGCCAAGGCCGAACCTTCAAACATGACCGTCACATTCAAGAACATCCAACCGGGTTCGGAAACAGACCCTGATGACTGGTTTGGAGGCAAGAACTATTTCGTAAACTTCACACCGTCACCTTCTGTCGACGACGAATACTACTATGTGGGAATCGTCAAAAAAACGGACTACGACTTTGCCGTGGCATTCGGCGACGACAACCAGTTTATCAACGAGGTCATTACCACTGTCGGTGAAACCATCATGCTGAACTGCTTCATGGGCGAACCGACCACTCCACTGAAAGCCTATACCGACTACACGGGCAAGGAACTGGAAGCCGACACCGACTACTATGTATTCTCATTCGGATATATGGGACAGGCTACCACTCCGCTGTTCAAGGAACTTTTCCACACGGAAAAATAACCTCTGACTTACCGCGTACAAAAACCCCGCCGAGGTCGTCACTTCGGCGGGGTTTGCTATTTTTATGACATTGTTCCGTTCTATCGGCGGAGATATTTCCGCATGGCTACGGCGGTGGCAAGCGAGGTAAGGAAACCGACAACGGCCACAGCCACAAGTACGGAAAGGACATCTGTTCCTTCCACAATAACGGGATAGGTGTCGATGATAAGACTGTGGGCATCGGCACTCATTTTTATAAGGCCGAAATGTTGCTGAATCAGGCACAGAATCACACCCAGCACGATGCCAGCCAGCGCACCCGACAGGGAAATCAGCCAACCCTGAATGACGAAAATGCGCGTGATGGTATGAGAGTCGGCACCCAGCGAACGGAGCGTGGCGATGCTTTCGTTTTTCTCAATGATGAGTATTGCCAGCGAGCTGATAATGTTGAACGATGCGATGATAAGAATAAAGGCGAGAAGCAGGAATGTTATCCATTTCTCCACGTTAATCATTTTCAGCGACTCGCTGTGCTGCATCAGCCGGTTTTCGACCACATAATCCTTTCCCAACCGTTCGCCGAGCTGCGACATGAGCCGCGACTCGCTGTAGCCCGCCGCCATCTTTATTTCAATGGCTGTAGCCTGCTTGTCGTAGCTGTAGAGTTCGCGTGCCACGTCAAGCGGCACAAATATCAGGTTCGTGTCGTATTCTGCCTGACCGACCTCAAACACGCCGGAAACGAACGTCGACCGGAAACGGAAACTCGACAGAGGGTTTGCCACATTGACTGTCCCCAACCGCTTGGGAGCATAGAGTTCCAGATTGCGGTAGAATCCGGGATGCGCCTGAAGGGCAACCGCCGCGCCTACACTGAGCACAGACAATGGACGACCGTCGGCGGAAAGAAGAAAACTGCCGTCCTCCTTCACCGTTGAAGCGATATCGGTCAGCTTGTCATAGTCCTCCGTAACGCCTTTCAGCACGACAGGCACCTGATTGTCGGCATAAACGGCCAGTGCATTTTCGGTGATGGTCGGCGTGGCCAATTCCACTCCTTCCACACTTCGCACAACGGCCAGCAGACTGTCGGCATTTGCTACCACCTTCCCTTTCGCCGCCATTATCCGTATGTCGGGATCGATGAGCGACAGCTTGTCATTGACGATTCCGCTAAATCCGTTGAAAACGGACAGCACACAAATCATGGCCAGCGCCGTCACGGCAACGGCACAGACAGAGATGGCGGAGATGACACTCACCGCCGTATGCGACTTTTTCGAAACCAGGTAACGCAACGCCACCTTCAGCGGAAACCGGTTCATATTTCTTTCAGCCGATTATTCTTCGCCTTCTTCCTCGGCCTTATCCTCACGATGCAGGGCTGTGTCCTGCTTCAGGATATTGTCGATGTGCTCGATATAGTCCAGTGAGTCGTCGATGAAGAACGACAGTTCGGGAGTCTTGCGCAACTGATAGCGCAGAATTTTTGCCAACTCGAAGCGAATGGTTTTCGCGCTGTTGTTGATGTTCTTCAAAATCTCTTCAGCCTTACCCGACGGGAAAATGCTGAGATAGGCACGGGCAATGCTCAAGTCGGGCGAAACCCTCACGGCACTTACCGATACCAGCACGCCGCCCATCGCCGCCGTTTCACGACGGAAAATTTCGCTCAGTTCCTTTTGCAGCAGCCGTGCGATTTTTGCTTGTCTTGTACTTTCCATAAATCAATTCTTTGTTGTCGTTTATATGTTTTTCTACGGTTTTTTGTAAATAATGGTCAGTCCGTCGCGTATCGGGACAATTACTTTTTCCACACGGCTGTCGGCTGCCACGAAATCGTTGAACTTCAGGATACCTTCGGTCTGCGCATCAAGTTTCTTGCCGAAGTCCACCACCTTGCCGTCCCACAGCGTATTGTCGGCAATGATGAACCCTCCCGGCGAAATATAGTCGAACACCAGATGATAGTAATCCAGATATTCGCGCTTGTTGGCGTCCATAAACACCAGGTCGAACGTGCGGCCAAGCGTCGGAACCACTTCGCGGGCATCGCCGATGTGCAGGTGTATGCGGTCGGCAAACGGGGATGTTTCAAAATGCGAACGGATAAAGTCCTCCAGCTCGTCGTCGATTTCCACCGTATGCAATTCGCCGCCCATCATGCCTTCGGCAAGACAAAGTGCCGAATAGCCCGTGAACGTGCCCAGTTCCAATATATTCTGCGGACGAATCATCCGCACGAACATCTTCAGCAGCTTGCCCTGAAGGTGTCCGGAACACATGCGCGGACGCAGGTGGAAGAGATGCGTTTCGCGGTCGAGCCGCCGGAGCATCTCCCCTTCTTCGTCAATATGCGCGAGTATGTATTCTTCGAGTTCTTCTGTCATTATTTTGTTTCGGGTTGTTCCAAATTAGGAAGGTCGTAGCAGGAATAGTTGTCGAACACATCCTGCACCTTGTTGATTTCCAAGAAAGTAGTACCCTTACCTTCGCCGAATCCACCACCAACGTAGGCAATCAGGTCGTTCGGCGTAATGAGGCCGTGCTCAATAAGGTGGTTCAAACCGTGGTAAAGATATTCACGCGATGTAGATACCTTTTTCTGGTAAACCGGATAAACGCCGTAGGACAAAGCCAAAAGACGGGTTACATTCTTGTGATAGCACAGGGCAAGTGTCGGGCTGATACCACGGAACGATGCCAGATAGCGGGCAGTACGGCCGGTATAGCTGTCGGTCACGATAGCTTTCGTTCCGATTTCATACTGCGAGTCAACGGCACGGTGAGCAAGGAAGTCGGTCACGTCGGCTGTGCTTGCGCAGAACATTTCGTGGTTCGACAAATCGTGGTTTGTCATGCTCTTTTCTGCTTCCGATGCAATTTTCGTCATCGTTGCAATGGCCTCTACCGGATATTTTCCGTAAGCCGTTTCACCGCTGAGCATCAAGGCATCGGTGCGCTGGAATACGGCATTGGCGATGTCCGAAACTTCCGCACGCGTCGGACGCGGGTTGGAAATCATCGTGTGGAGCATCTGAGTGGCAACAATCACCGGTTTATGGCAATTGATGGATTTCTGTATCAGACGTTTCTGAATTACCGGAATCTTTTCTGCCGGAATTTCGATACCCAGGTCGCCGCGGGCAATCATGATACCGTAAGACACTTCCAGAATTTCGTCGATATTGTCGACACCTTCCTGGTTTTCAATTTTTGAGATAATCTTAATCGGGCTGTTGTGCGCATCGAGAATGGCCTGAATGTCGAGCACGTCCTGCTTGTTGCGTACAAACGAGTGGGCAATGAAGTCGACACCCATTTCGATGGCATAGCCGATGTTCGTTATATCGCGTTGTGTGAGCGACGGCAGCTTGATGCTGGCACCCGGAATGTTCACGCTCTTGCGCGAGCCGAGTTCGCCGTCGTTCTGTGCCGTACATTTCAGCACCTCGCCTTCAATGCTGTCAATGAGGAAATCAATTTCGCCATCGTCCATCAGCAGGTGCATTCCGGCCTTCACGTCGCGGTGAATGTCGGCATACGACAAGTAAATACATTCTGAAGAAGTCAATTGTCCGGGGTCACCAACCACATTAATCTTCTGACCGGCTGTAAACACCAGGTTTTCATCGTCGACATTAGCTGTTGTTCTGATTTCCGGTCCTTTCGTATCCATCAAAATACCGATACGGTCGGACACCTGGCGCACGTTATTGACAATTCGCTCGAAACCTTCGCGCTGAAGGTGGGCGGAATTCATACGCACAACGTTCAATCCGTTGTCGTAAAGTTTCTGAATGAAATCAACGTCACAACGACGGTCGGAAACCGTAGCAACAATTTTCGTGAATTTTTTTCTTATCATCGCAATTCAATTTTGAAAACAATTAATAATATATCACGTGTCCACGGCATCGATTCTAAAAAATAGGGCTTATATCTACAACGGCACACTATTCTGCCAACAAGGCTTCAACCGCCAGACGGTAGCTGTCAAGACCGAAACCGGCAATCACTCCTTTGCAGGCTGGGGCAATCATCGACACATGGCGGTAGCTTTCCCGACTGTGGACATTGGAAATGTGCACCTCGACAACCGGCGATTTCACTGCCCGGATGGCATCGGCAATGGCTATCGACGTATGGGTATAGGCTCCGGCATTCAGCACAATGCCGTCGACATCAAATCCCTGACGATGGATTTCGTCGATGAGCGCACCTTCGTGATTGCTCTGGAAATAGTCGAACTCAACTTGCGGGTAACGGGCTTTCAGCGTCTGGTAGTAGCTCTCAAACGAGCTGTCGCCATAGATGCCTTTTTCGCGCACTCCCAGCAAATTCAGGTTCGGACCGTTGATTATTAAAATTTTCATAAACCTTGGTTCTATGAGTTGCTATTAATATCTCTTTTACCTAAGTTTGCAGCAGAAAAACTTCTTCTGCAATTTAAGTGCAAAATTAGTAATTTTTAGTTTCACTTCCACTATTTTTATGCGTGAAATAGATGATATTGAAAAGATAATCGGTCAGTACAAGGCTTATTTGGCTCTCGAGAAAGGCTTGTCGGAAAACACCGTCAACAGCTACGACGACGATGTGACAAAGCTTCTGCGCTATGCCGCCGAAGAGGGAAAAACGCTGCGCAGCATTACGGAAGCCGACCTGCACGAATTTCTTGCCGCACTCCACGAAGTGGGCATACAGCCGCGCTCGCAGGCACGCATCGTTTCAGGCATACGCTCGTTTTTCCATTTTCTGAAATTCGAAGGCTACTTGGAAACGAATCCGGCGCAACTGCTCGAACAGCCGCGCATAGGCCGCCATCTGCCCGACGTGCTGACGGTGGAGGTAATCGACAAAATGGAGTCGATAATCGACACATCGACCTACGAAGGCCAGCGCAACAAGGCAATTATCGAAACGATGTACAGCTGCGGACTGCGCGTGTCGGAACTGGTAGGATTGAAAATGTCGCACATCTATGCGGACGAAGAATATATCATTGTGGAAGGAAAGGGTAGCAAGCAGCGGATGGTGCCCATTTCCCCGACAGCCATTTCCGAAATACTCAGCTATCTGGAATGGCGAAACAAGATGGACGTGAAGAAAGGCAGTGAGGACATTCTTTTCCTGAACCGGCGGGGAGCAAAGCTGTCGAGAGTGATGGTGTTCTATATTGTAAAGGATTTGTGCGAACAGTGCGGCATACAGAAAAACATCAGCCCGCACACGCTGCGCCACTCCTTTGCCACCCACCTGCTCGAAGGGGGAGCCAACCTGCGCGCCATCCAGCAGATGCTCGGACACGAAAGCATTACGACTACAGAAATCTACGTACACATCGACCGCAGCTATCTCCGCGAAGAAATCCTGCTCCACCATCCGCGCAATAAAAAATCAAACTAAAAAAACAGAATTCTGCATGATACAGCAAACCGAATTTTCACTTCAGGCACGCCGCCGCGGCTCACATCTTGTCACTTCTGAAATCCTCCGGCAACTGCCGCCGCTTCCCCGCACGGGACTGCTCCATCTGTTTGTAAAGCACACCAGTTGCGGACTGACCATCAACGAAAACGCCGACCCCGACGTGCGCACCGACCTCGACGGAATCCTCGACCACATCGTGCCGGAAGGACAACCTTTTTACGAACACTCGCTGGAAGGACTCGACGACATGCCAGCACACGGAAAATCGACTCTGACCGGAGTTTCGCTCACCATTCCCATCACCAACGGCCGACTGAATCTCGGCACATGGCAGGGTATCTACCTCTGTGAGTTCCGCGACTCCCCTTCTCCGCGCCGCATCGTGGCAACTGTTATCGGCGAATAGCTATACCGACAGCCAGTTGCGCACAATAGTCTGTCCCTGAACCGTTATCACGGATTCGGGGTGATACTGTACGCCAAAAACGGGCAATGTGCGATGTGTGAACGACATGATATTGCCGTCCTCATCCACAGCCGTCGGATGCAGACAAGAAGGAAAAGTGTCACGATCCAACACCCACGAATGGTAACGGCCTACAATTGTTCCGTCCTCCACTCCGCGATAAAGCGCATCATCCGGCTCAAGGATGCGCAGCGGTGAGGCATGTCCGTGCTTCGGCAGGGAAAGCTGCCGTACCTCCGCTCCGAAATATTCGCCAATTGCCTGATGACCGAGACACACACCAAGAATGGAGTGCGTGGCATGGCATTGACCGATAAGTCGCAGTAACTCGCCGGCCTCCTGCGGCACTCCGGGACCGGGCGAAAGCAGCAGACGACGGTAGTCGGACAGGCGGTCAAAGGGAATGCAGTCGTTCCTGACAATGTCGAAGGCACGCCCCGACTCTCGAAGAATCTGGACAAGATTATATACAAAGGAATCGTAGTTGTCAACAACCAGTATTTTTTCCATTAGGCTATTCGTGGTTCTTTTCTGCAAAAGTAATAAAAAACGGCGTTCGGCAGCCTTCGGTTTTCAGCATTCGCGTTATTTGATGTAGCTTTGCAGAAAATTTCAAATTGTTTCAGAGTGATGGATATGATATCAGCAGAATGTGTTAGAAAGCGGATGGACGAGCTGGGCAGCCGGCGTATTCCTTTTCTTTTTGCAGTGAACTATGAATTGAGCGAAGGCTTCGTCATGGAAAATCCACTGCAAGTGAAAGATATTTGGTGGGAAATCGACGGAATGACCAATGTTCCCGCCACCCAACCAACAACAAAAGGCACCTTTTTCCGGCGGCATCCCATCAGCAGGGAACGCTACAGCCGAATGTTTGCAACAGCACATGCCGGACTGATGCGCGGCGACTCGTTTCTGCTGAACCTCACCGCCGCCACACCCATCGAAACCGATTTCTCGGCCGAAGAAATATTTCTGCGCAGCCGTGCCCGCTACAAGCTGATGATTCCCGACACATTGGTATGCTTCTCTCCGGAAACATTCGTCACCGTCAGCAACGGCCGCATTTCCTCATTTCCGATGAAAGGCACTATCAGTGCCGACATCCCGAATGCCGAGCAAATCATACGGAACGACTACAAGGAAACCGCCGAGCACTGCACGATTGTCGACCTCATCCGCAACGACCTGAATCGCATTTCCCACAACGTACACGTGGAACGGTTCCGCTACATCGACCGGCTGACCACAACCAACGGCGACCTGCTGCAAGTGTCGAGCGAAGTGAGCGGCACGATGCCCGACAACTGGCAGGACACCATCGGCACACTGCTGTTCGACCTCTTGCCGGCAGGTTCAATTTGCGGTGCTCCCAAGCCTTCAACCCTCGACATTATCCGACGTTCGGAAGAAGACAGCCGCGGATTCTACACCGGAGTGTTCGGCTATTTCGACGGGACATCGCTCCGGTCGGCCGTCATGATTCGCTTCATTGAATACCGCAACGGCCAAGCCTATTTCCGAAGCGGAGGCGGCATCACCGTCAACAGTCTTTGCGAAAACGAATATCAGGAAATATTACAAAAAGTTTATCTGCCATTTGTATGATACAACAATTCATTGAAACCATCTGCATCTCCGACGGAACCATCTGCCTGCCGGAAATGCACAAGGCACGCATGTGTGCCACTGTCGAAAAAACATTCTGCCAGCCGGCAGAACTGACAAGCTTTCCCACAACTGTTCCCGAGCCTTTCCGACAAGGGAAAGTGAAATGCCGCATCGTCTACGACACCGCCATACGCGAAGTGACATTCGCCCCTTACACTCCCCGAAAAATCAACACCCTGCGGCTGGTTGACGGACACGACATCGACTATGCCCTGAAATACGCCGACCGTTCGGCATTGGAACGCCTGCGGGAAATGCGTAACGGTTGCGACGACATCCTCATCGTGAAGGACGGCTGCCTGACCGACACCTCTTACAGCAACATCGTGCTGGAAAACAGCCACGGCCTTTTCACGCCCGACACCTGCCTGCTCAATGGCGTACGCCGCCGGCACCTCCTCGCCACCGGCCAAATCCGCGAAACCCGCATCACCCCCGCCGACCTCTCCACCTATACCCGTCTCTATCTCATCAACGCCCTGCTGGACATATCCGATAACGTCTCCCTCCCCGTCACAAATATTTTGTGATTTTTATTCATGCATAATCATTTAATAAACAACGCAATATGCAATCAAGGCGAATAAAAAACAAAAAAACTTCAAAAAACATATAATACTTTTTTATCACCCCTGTGTACTAAGATTAGAAAAAGATACTATGGCATTTTTAAAGATGAAAAAAGACAACAACCGCTCTGAGATTCTTGATTATATAGAATCGCACATCGACTCCGACATTGAAAAGCTCATCAATGGCGAGCAGATTGATTTGGGCGGAAAAAACATCCCGGAATTTGATGCCGACAAGGTGTTTCAAAATGTCATGTCACAAATTCACACACCATCCTACCGCCGCATTATTTTAAGAAGGACCAAATGGGTGGCTATTTTTATCGTCATGCTCAGCATGGGCTACATGACCTACCGTCTGTCGCAGATGGAAGACATCGAATTGAACGAAATCTATTCTCCGAAAGGAGAAAAAATGATAGTCATCCTTGCCGACGGAACCCGTGTAGATCTGAATGCTGACACTCATCTTTATTATCCTGAAAGATTTTCAGGGAAAAACAGAGAAGTCATTCTCAGTGGAGAAGCCTATTTCTCAGTTGAAAAAGACAGCGATCATCCGTTCATTGTCCGATCAAAGGACATGATGGTAAAGGTTACCGGTACAAAATTCAATGTACGGGCATATAAGGAAGACTCCTGCATTGTCACCACTCTCGACGAAGGAAAAATCTTTGTTGGAGATGCAAAAGAGAAGCAGAATCTGAAAGAGCTCTTCCCCGGTCAATATGCGACTTACATCCCCGGTAAAAATACTTGCGAAATAGCAACAATTACCAATTCTTTCAATGCTTCAGGATGGAAAAACAACCTGTTTAATTTCAAAGACAATTCTTTGGAATATGTGCTGGAAGAATTGGCACGACAATATAACGTAACATTCAATGTAACCAACCCGGAAATTCACAGCTATACTTACAACATCAGCTGCAGTTCAAAGGACATTGATGAAATCATCCATATAATGGAGACCGTCACCCCCATTAAATTCTGCAAACAGGGAGACAACGTCTATGATGTAAGATAGTCGTCTTTCCGGAAAAAAGACACACAGGCATATAACAACACACAAAATACGAACCTAATATCAATTGCTTTGATGAAATCAAGAACTAAAACTCGCAATCTACAAAAGAAGTTGCTTGTCGTTGCATTGTGCGCGATTTCGCATATTTCTATGTTTGCGCAAAACCAGAAGGTTACAGTCAATCTACAGAATGTCCCATTGGGAACTGCCATGCAAACGATTGGCAAACAGGCAAATGTAAAAATTGCCTATAGCAAGGAATTTGTCGACACAGACAAAAAAGTCTCCATCAAATCTACAAACGAAAAACTGGACAACGTATTGAAACGCCTGTTCAAGAATCTCGATGTAGCCTATTCTTATGGTGACAAAAGCATTTTATTATACAAAAAAAGCGTCAATGAAAAAAACGCAGACGCATCTACCGATGAAAAATCGGATAATCTGGTAGATGTGTCAGGAACAGTCGTTGACAGCAATAACGAACCGATTATTGGAGCTACAGTAAGTCTGGTCGGAACGAACACAGGTGTGGTAACCGACATTGACGGAAATTTCCAATTGAAAGCCCCTAAAGGCTCACGCATCCGCATTTCCTATATCGGAAGTTCTGAAAAAGTTTTGAACATCAAAAAGGCAGAGCATTTTGATGTCGTAATGCAAGAAAACTCTACGGACCTTGAAGAAGTAGTAGTAGTCGGCTACGGAACACAGAAAAAAGTAAACGTGACAGGTGCCGTTTCGATGGTAAAAGGCGATGTTCTGGAAGAACGTCCTATCACAAGTGTTGCCGCAGGTTTGCAGGGTGAACTGCCTGGTGTGACAATTACCAATACAACCGGACAGCCTGGTGCTGCCTCCAGCATTGTAATCCGTGGTGTGAGCACCATCAACAGTGATACATCTCCTCTTATTTTGATTGACGGTGTAGCGGGTGGTGACATCAACCTGCTCAATCCGGCCGATATCGAAAGCGTATCCGTTTTGAAAGATGCGGCTTCCGCAGCCATCTATGGTGCCCGTGCCGCCAACGGTGTCATTCTTATCACAACAAAGAGCGGTTCTTCCGAAAAGCCGAAACTCACTTATTCAGGTTATTTCGGTATGCAGTCGCCGACACGTTTGCCGGAACTTGTCAACGGACGCCAGTACATGGAACTTTCAAACGAAGCAATGGCAGCAGCCGGCTTCTCCAAGCCCTACGACACCACTGCATTCGAAAAATATGATTCCGGAGCAGATCCGAACAACTTCTCAAACACCGACTGGATTGACGAAGTCTATAAAACAAGCGCTCCGCAAACAAGTCACAGCCTGAGCATCCGTGGCGGTACAGCCAAAAGCGGCTATTTCGTTTCCTACGGATATTTGAACCAGGACGGTCTGGTAGTTGGCGACGCATTCAACTCCCACCGCCACAATGCCCGTGTTTCCGTTAATACGGAAATCTACGACCGATTGAAAATTACCGGTAACGTAAGTTTCGTGGATTTCTTCCGTAGTGAAGCCGGATTCAGCGGTACTTCCGGCGTTTTCCGCCTGGCACAACGAATCTCTCCTCTTTTGCCTGTCAAATGGCAACAACAGGATACTAACGGCAATTGGACAGACACAGAATGGTATTCATTCGGAGCCGTTAAAAACCCGGTAGACGTAGCCTACAATTCAGGTACCAACGAACGCAAGTCCCGCACATTCAACGGTATTGTCGGTGCTGACTTGTTTATTGTCGACGGTTTGCATCTGAACGGACAATATGCATCCAACTACTATTGGCGCGAAACAAATGAATTCAATCCAGCCATGTACCAATACTACCAAGACGGTACGCCCAGCGCAGGAAATGAAAACCTGCGTAATTATGTAGCACAGGACCAATTGAACATCCTGACACAAACATTGCAGCTGACATTGAAATACAATAAGATTTTCAACAAGAAACACGACTTTTCTGCATTGCTCGGTTACTCACAAGAATGGGAAGACCGCAGCACATTGTCGGCAAGCCGCAAGAATATTCTGATTGACGGAATTTACGTAGTGGATGCCGGTACCGAAGACATTACCAACGGTGGTAACAAATATTCCTGGGCACTTCGCTCATATTTCGGACGTGTAAACTACGCATTCGACAGCAAATATCTGCTGGAGGCAAATATCCGTATTGACGGTACGTCACGCTTCTCACGCGAAAACCGCTGGGGTTATTTCCCATCATTCTCCGGAGGTTGGAATTTCAGCCGCGAAGCGTTTATGGACTGGGCAAAACCTGCTCTCACAAGCGGTAAACTCCGTGCTTCTTGGGGTGAACTGGGCAACCAGAATGTAGGTAACTATTACCCTTACCTGACACCGATTGAACGAGTAGAAAAATCCTACCCAATCGGCGGCATAAACAATGTTGGTTTCCAACAGAAGAAACTAGGTAACGAAAACATCAAATGGGAAACAATCCGCATGTTCGACATAGGTGTTGACCTTGCCTTCTTCGACAACCGTCTGCAAGCAACCTTCGACTGGTATAAGAAGAACAACCTCAACGCTCTTGTTCAACCGGTTTACCCAACATTGGTAGGCATCACCGGCTCTGCCAACCTTCCGTACGAAAACATCGGTGAAATTGAGAACAAAGGTTGGGAAGTATTCCTCCAGTGGCGTGACCGCATCGGTGAAGTGGACTATAGTGTAGGTTTCAACCTCTCTGATTCCAAAAACAAAATCATTGACCTTGGCAAGAGTGCAGCCTCTCTCGGCAACAATATCCGCCGCGAAGGTGACGCCATCGATGCTTACTACGGATTCCTTACTGACGGACTTGCACAGGTGAACGACTTCGAAGGAAAAGACGACAACGGCAAATATTACGGACCGAAATTCGCCATTCCACAAGCATCAGAAGCTATCGTACAACCGGGTGACATCAAATATCGTGACATCAGCGGTCCTGACGGTGTACCTGACGGCGTAATCGATGACAACGATAAAGTTGTATTCGGTGACCGCGACCCGCATTTTACTTATTCATTCAAGGGTCAAATCGGATGGAAAGGCATTGATTTCAGCTTCTATCTGCAAGGAGTAGGAAAAGTTAACGGCTATCTTTCTGACGAAGCTCGCCACTGCTTCATCAACGACTACTCTGTTCCTAAAGTAGAACACCTCGACCGTTGGACTCCGACAAATACGGATGCAACTTATCCTCGTTTGTACCAATCGCAGACTCACAACCTGCTATTCTCTGACTACTGGATGGAAGATGCATCATATCTCCGACTGAAAAACGTACAAATCGGATATTCTTTCCCGAAAAAACTCCTCTCAAAAATCAAATTTGAGACACTCCGAGTATATTTCTCAGCCGACAATCTGCTGACATTCAGCAATTATTTCGGAGCTTATGACCCGGAAGTCCGCTCTACATCAGGCGACGCATATCCGCAAGTCAAAACTTACACATTCGGTTTAACAACAACATTCTAAACGGAAAAGAAAATGAAAAAAGTAAAAATATATGCATTGGCAGCACTTATGGCCGGCTCTTTGGCTTCGTGCGCCGATTTCCTGGACCGTTATCCACAGGATTCGGTAAACAATGAAACCTACTGGAAGACGGAAGAGCAACTCCGTGCAGCTCTTTATCCCTGCTATGAAGCTTTCCACAAGGACTTTATAATCAATTGGAGTGAATCAACAGCTGAAACTTGCATGTGGGGTAATATCACAAGCGGATTAAGTAAAGTTTCTGGCGGAAAACATTCCTATACAGACGGTTTTCCTTTCACAACATATTGGCAACAAGCATACGGATACATTTTCAACTGTAACAACTTCCTTGACAACTACAATAAGGCTGAAATGCCACAAGACGACAAGGACGTATATGCTGCGGAAGTAAAAGTGATCCGCGCCTACATGTACTTTCTACTAACCACATTTTGGGGCGATGTACCTTGGGTAGATCATGTCATTACTGCCGACGAAGCGTATGTACCACGCGACCCACGTTCAAAAGTAATCGACAATGTAATCTCAGATTTGCAATGGGCAGCATCAAAACTCCCGGAAGAACGCCAATTGGGCGACAATGTAGGACGCATTGACCGTTGGGGCGCATTGGCTATGCTTGCACGTGTTGCCCTGCAAAATGAACGCTACGACATCGCTATTTCTGCATCCAAAGAAATTATAGACCACGGTCCATACGATTTGTGGGATTATGCCAAAGTTTATCAGACAGAGGGCGACGTAGAAACCAACCCTGCCAACATAGAATCTATTATCTTTAGCTTGTATGTACCTGATATTCGTATCCATAATGTCTCAAACGAAACCTGTTGTCCAGTAGACTATATCCGTCTGAACGCCTCTAAATCGCTGGTTGACGCCTACTTGTGTACCGACGGAAAACCTGCAAAGGCCGGTCTTGAATATTATCACAATGACAATATCGTAACATCCGACCTTTATAAGTTTCCAGAAGAACACTACGCAGACTATTTCCAAAACCGCGATCCGCGTATGGCAATGACCCTTTATTGTCCGGGCGACGCATGGCCGGGCGGTGACGACGGTGACTCAGAAGAACGCAAACCGAACAAGACTTTCAACTTGCCGCGTTTCTCTTCCTTGCAATCAGGTATCAACGGAGCTAATAGCCGCACAGGTTTTTATTTCAAGAAATACAATGACCCAAACATTGCCGGCAACTACAATCTATCACACAACAACCTCAACGTAATCCGATATCCGGAAGTGTTGCTGATTTATGCAGAAGCACTCTACAAGACCAACGGAACACTGACTCAACCGCAAATTGACGAAACTATCAACAAATTGCGTAAAAGAGTGGGCATGCATGAAATGCGACTGGAAGAACTTGCCGCATGGAATTTGGATTTGTGGACAGAAATCAAACGTGAACGTCGCATTGAAATGACAATGGACGGCATGCGTTACGCTGATATCATGCGCTGGCGTGAAGGCGAACTCCGATTCGGACGTGCCATTACAGGACCAAGCGCTCAAGTCTGCATTAATGATTTGGGAGCTAATCCTTATGCTGACAATGGTGTTGACGAATTTGGCGATATTATTTACGAAAAGTCAAGAGCCGAAGGCGGTGCCCGATATTTCGACCCGAGCATGCACTATCTGTGGCCGGTTCCATATGCCGAACGTGTAAAGAATCCGCTTTTGGGACAAAATCCGGGATGGCCACAATAATCTGACTGCAATGAGGTACTTTAAATTAATGTTAGTAGGTTTGTTTACAGTCCTCATGGGCTGTACAAAAGGTGAAGATATTCCTACCGATCCGGGGTGGACAGACCCGGACGGTGGGGAAACTTCTCCACTCACAGTGATGAGCTACAACACCCGCCATTGTGCCCCTTATTCCCCGTCGGGAGAGACAACCCTTCCCGACATTGACGGAATTGCAAACGTTATCAAGTCAAAAAATCCGGATATTGTCCTTTTGCAGGAAATTGACAGCTGCACCAACCGCAGCCAAAAAGTAGACCAGGCAAAGGAAATTGCTGAAAAAGCAAAATATCCGTACTACCATTTTTTCAAGATGATGGACTATCAAGGCGGTAAATACGGATTGGCCATGCTATCAAAATTTCCGATAAAGGATGCAGTCGCCGTACAACTGCCAGACGAAATCGAAGGTCAGCCTATGACCGGCAACAATGCCTACGGCACAGCAATGGTCAATTACAATGGTAAAGACATCACTTTCGTCGTTTGCCATTTGTCTGTCACACAGAATGAACGCGACCTGCAGATGCCTTACATCATCGGAAAAGTTTCGGCAATGCATAAACCGATTATATGGGGAGGTGATTTCAATGCAACTCCATCCAACAAGACGATTACGCAACTCGACGGAGCAGGATTTGCCAGAACAAACAAGAATCCGGAAAATTTCACGATTCCATCCAACCAACCTAACCGTGAAATCGACTATATCGCCTATTTCCCAGCAAATGCATTTACTGTCACTTCACATATCGTTGTAACCGGAACAATGGCTTCAGACCACCTGCCCATCGTTTCGGCATTAACCCTAAACAATTAAAAACATTATGAACTTATTTCGAAAAATACTCCTTACAGCAGTTGCTCTGCTGACTTTCGCAATAGCATCGGCCCAACAGGACACGATACGTGTCAGGGTCATGACCTACAATCTTCGTTTTGGCGAGCTTGCCTCATTGGACGACCTCGCTGCACATATCCGTGCCTTCAAGCCTGACTTTGTGGCTCTACAGGAAGTGGATGTAAATACCCAACGCACCCGCGCCCCTCACCAGAATGGAAAGAACTTCATTTCCGAACTCGCCTACAGAACCAACATGCTCGGCATTTACGGAAAATCAATCGACTATAGTGGCGGATACTACGGTATAGGCATTTTGTCAAAACACCCATACATCAGCATTGACAAAACAATGTTGCCCAACCCGGAGAAAAACGAACAGCGCGTGCTGCTGGAAGGTATGTTTGAAGTGAAAGGAGACACTCTTGTTTTTGCCTCTACCCACCTCGACGTATCAACAGAAAGCACACGCAACATTCAGTCTAAATTTCTATGCAGTCATTTTGAAAACTACGCCTGTCCTATTCTGTTAGGCGGAGATTTCAATGCCAACTACGACACAGAAGCGATTGTAAAAATCATGAACAAATCATGGCTTCCTGTAACCAATACGGAATTGACATATCCTGCATGGAATCCGAGAGTAAAAATCGATCATATTTTTGTCCGTCCAATGAAAGGTTGGAAAGTAATAAAAACACAGACTGTAAATTCACTGCTCTCAGACCATTTACCAATAGTCACCGATTTAGAATATGTAAAATAAATGCATTTACTGCCATTTCACATAACCGTTGTAACAATAGCTTCAGACCACTAACCCATTGTTTCAGCATTAACTCTTAAATAATTAAAGACATCATGAATGTATTAAAAAAAATGCTCCTTACTGCAGTTACTCTACTGTCTTTCACAATAGCATCGGCTCAACAAGATACAATACACGTCAAAGTCATGACCTACAATCTTCGTTTGGGAGAACTTGCTTCATTGGAAGACCTTGCTGCACATATCCGTGCCTTCAAGCCTGACTTTGTAGCGCTCCAAGAAGTAGACGTTCACACTAACCGAAAAATAGCGCCACATCAAAAAGGAAAAGATTTTGTGAGTACACTTGCCTATCAAACGGGTATGTTCGGTCTCTACGGTAAAACTATTGACTACGGAGGTGGCTACGAAGGTATCGGGATACTTTCAAAATATCCTTATTTAAAAGTCGAGAAAATACTGCTTCCCAACCCAGAAAAAAAAGAACAACGAGCCCTTTTGGAAGGTATCTTTGACATGGACGGTGATACCATTATATTTGCATCAACACATCTAGAGGTATCAACAGAAAATACCAGAAACCTACAAGCAGAATTTCTTTGCTCTCATTTTAAAGATAAAACTTATCCAATAATTCTTGGAGGAGATTTCAATGCCAGACATTATTCAAAAGCAATCGTCGAAATTATGAATAATAGCTGGCTACCTGTTACAAATTCTGATATGACTTACCCTGCATGGAAACCAATCATTAAAATAGACCATATTTTCGTTCGCCCAATGAAGGGGTGGAAAGTAGTAAATACACAGACCATAAACTCTCTACTATCAGACCACTTGCCAATAGTCACCGATTTAGAATATGTAAAATAAAAGCTGTATGCGTAAACTGCTTCTCATATTAATATTGTCAGGCATTTCGTTAATCACCGATGCTCAAAACATGCTGTCAGGAATTAACCTAAACCGCATCACTCCAGATGGATGGTTATTGGACATGATGCATCTTCAAGAGTCTCATTTTTCTGGGAAAATGGATAACTATGGTTTTCCTTTTACTCAAGGAGGCTGGGGAAGCAAACCATTTCTTCGCAACAAAAACGGAAAAATGGAAGGCTTTTGGGTACCTTATGAACAAACAGCTTACTTCTACGACGGAATACTGCGTTTAGGATTATTATTGCGATCAGACTCTTTAATTAACAAATCCAGAAAAGCCATATATAATACTATGGCTAAAGTTTCACCAGAAGGAATCATTGAACCGACATTGGCTTCTGGCGATATGTGCCGCTGGCCTCATAGCGTTTTTTTTCGTGCATGGATGGCCGAATATGAAACTACAAAAAATGCTGAAATACTTTCAAGTCTGAAACGCCATTATGAAAACGATACTATCCAGTATTTTGGACGCGATTTGTGCAATATCGAGACGCTGGCTTGGCTCTATCGGGTAACATCCGACAAGTATTTCAAAGATAAAGCTTTGTCATTAGCCAACAACGAATTCTCACCTAATCAGTCTTTGAAAGCAGCATTGGAGCAATTTGCATCAGCCGACCGGACAGAGATTCATACTGTAACATTCCTAGAAACATTGAAAATTCCCGTTTTTTTCTATGAATTTACAGGTGATGAGAACTATTTAAAAATGGTCGACAATGCTCTTAAAAAAATAGACTTTTACAATATGTTGCCAGATGGAGTACCGAGTGGAGAAGAAGGTTTGTCTGGAAATACATCACGGAACGTACACGAAATGTGCGATGTAGTCGATTATATGTGGACATGCAACTATATGCTTCGAGCTACCAAAAAACCACAGTATGCCGACCGTATCGAAGCTGCTCTTTTCAATGCAGGCATGGGAGGTATCACCAAATCATTCGATGCACACCAATATTATACAGCGTGCAATCAAGTTGTATGTTCCAACCATTCAAGCCACATATCAACCTACGACAACAGCCGCATGGCCTATCGACAAATCCATCGCCCGCCGTGTTGCACTGGTAACCTAAATCGCATGCTTCCGATATATGCTGGTTCTCAATGGTTTGAGGGCCCAAAATGCAGGCTATATAAAATGTTGTATGGCCCGGGAGCGGTAGAACATATAATTGATGGAAAAATCGTTAAAATCCGAGAAAAATCAAACTATCCATTTGGAAATAAAGTAACACTTAGCGTAGAACAAGGTAATGCTAAATTTCAACTATATCTACGCATACCATCATGGTGTACAAATCCCAAAATAAGTATCAACGGAAAACAAATCAAACAACAAGCCCATCCGGGAACACTGTTTTGCCTTGATCGACAATTCAAAAGAGGTGACATCATTGAACTTGATTTTCCTAAAACGGCACAATATGAACGTTGGGACACAGATGCAATGGTGCTTCGCTACGGTCCACTACTAATGGCATTACCAGTTGACGGCCAAGTCAACCAAATAGACGTACTGACACCAAAACTTCAGAAAGAAAGTTACAAAGGCTACACAATGGAAGCATCCTCACGATGGAACTTCATTCTTGGTATTGCCAATGAGGCAGACACAAATTTCGTGATTGATGAGAAAGCACTTCCTTTGGGCAGCAATCCTTGGACAACGAAGGAGTCACCATTAAAAATCCGAGTACCAGCTTTTTATTATAAAAACTGGACATACGACTATCGCATCATTGAATGCGAAGGTGGCGAAAAAATCATTGTTCCCGTCACACCCGCCCTACCCGAACGTGGTTCCATGATTTATGCACTTAACGGTCTTCAAGCAGAAGCTATAGAACTGATTCCCTATGGACGTACGACGCTGAGAATATCCATGTTTCCATTTTGGAAACAAAACGACACACCCTCAGAAGTATTGGCAACAGACAACCCTCAATAAAAACAAACAGAAACTATGAATATCTCTAAATTTTTATCTGTAATACTTTTAATATCTACATTACCATTGTTTGCCAAAAACGAAGAAACGGTGGACGTAATGACTTACAATATCAAAGGTCACGGCATGACAGACTCCCGTCTTGCCGACATCGCAAAAGTCATCAATCAGCAGAGCCCGGACATTGTAGCCTTGCAGGAAGTGGACAACCGCACTTTTCTCGGCCTAAAGCACAATTATCTGGAAGAACTCGCTGAAGCTACGGGAATGAACTATGAATTCTTCCCGTTAGTCGGCACTTATTACGGCATCGGTCTGCTGTCTAAAGAAAAGCCTCTTTCAGTGGACACACACCGAGTGGAACGTGGAGCAAACAGCACCGACAAGGAGGACAGAGGTTTCATCATTGCCGAATTCAATGACTTTTTCTTCATGTCGACTCACTATTCACTGAACGCTGACGACCGTGATGTGGCAACCGACTGGGCTGTTGATTTTGCCCTCAATAGCGACAAGACAGTCTTTATTGCCGGCGATTTCAATGCAAAACCCACCTACCGCGCTATCGTCACATTCAAGAACAACGGATTCAAAATTCTAAACGACATCAACGAATACACATATCCAGCCGAAGCTCCGGAATCATGTATCGACATGCTGCTTTGCTACAGTAATTTCCGCGAAGCTGTAAAATATGATGTGACTGACAGCTACATTGCTGAAACGGAAGGATTGGAACTGCCGGATGTTTCCGACCATTTGCCGGTTATGATAAAACTGGCAAAAAAAGCGAGTTCAGCAACAGCTGTGGAGAATGATGATATCCGATTGTCGACAACAGCCACAGGCTTTCGCCTGAGTGGACTGACAGAATCTGTTCCTGTCACAGTCTATGACCTGTACGGGAAAGCTATTCTTGCCGCTCAGGTTGCAAATGAACAGAACGTCGACATGCCTCAAAACAGCATGTCTAGCATCTACTTTATCCAAGTTGGAACACATAAACAAAAACACACTTATAAATTCTTTTTTTATTAAATCATTTACTTATGAAAAAATTTACTTTTCTCGTTTCTGCATTCGCACTGTTTGCAGGAACAATGTCAGCAGCAACACTGCAAGTGACTAGTCCAGAAATGAACGCCGCAACGGAAGGCTCTTTGTTGAACGTAATGGCAAACATTCCTGACGGAGAATTGACCACTATTGAATTTAATTTCGACGGAGAAACACTCGATTACAGCGCCGAAGAATGTATCGGCTTCAAATTGAGCGGCAAGCAAGTTGTTTTTGACGGTATCAACAAGAAAAACAACACTATGGTGACCATCAAAGGAAATACCAACTTCCTGGCATTGAGCGGAACTGCCAATGTAACTGTAAACAATTTGAAACTGACAGGATTCAAAGGCATTGCCTTTACAACCGGTGATGGTACAAAACTGACACTTAATGGCTGTGTATTCGACAGCAACCGCGACCCGAAAAACGAAACAGGAAACAACGGTTCAGTTGTTCGTGCTGGCGGCGGTGATATTGTTGTTGACGGCTGTCTTTTTGAAAAGAACAAAGCAATGGGTTCATACGGTGGTGGAGCTGTCTGCTTGTACCAAAGTTCTGCAACTGCACCTTCTTTGAAAGTCGTTAACTCTACATTCCATATGAATGAAGCCGTATCAGGCGGTGCAATCGCTGTAAACGTACGCTCAGGCAAAGGTTCTGTGCCGACCGTCTACATTGCCAACTGTACATTTGCAAACAACACTATCAACGACCGTGGCGGTGCACTCTATATGCAGACAGCAGAAACTGCCGGTGTATTCAAACCGGTAATCGTTAACAATACATTCATAGGCAATATCACAAACATCGTGACAAGCGACGACGGGGGTGCCATCAACTTGTGGTCAAGAGCCACAACTTCAATGGAACCGGTATTGATTAACAACCTGTTCGCTGAAAACTATTTCGATCCTTGGGGCGACAGCCGTCTGAACGACGTCAAGGCATTCTATCTTGGCGGTGAAATCGTTGGTGATGCAGAACAGCCACAAACTGTAAAACCGGTTTGCAAGAACAACTACTTTGCTGCAAGTGAAGACTCTTTCTACAAGGCATTGAAATCAAGCGATAATAACGCACTCATAGATTTCAGTTCCGACAAAATCTTCGCTGCAACCGAACAGAATCCTTGGGACGAAGGCGATCCTGAATATTCTCACATGACAGCTGTATTGAGCGGCGACTTGAAAGTTGCGATGATCGACGAAGCAAGTGTCGTTATCGGCAAAGGTCTGGCTTCTTACGACGGTGTTGAAATCCCGACTACCGACCAATTGGGAAATGCCCGTCCTGCAACTCCTGCTGTAGGTGCAGTAGAATATACAGAACAATCATCTGTAAATGAAGTTGCTGCCGAAGGTACAATAATAGCAAAACAAGGCAACAACTTGGTTGTAAACGGAGAAGCAACAACTCTGACTATCTTCAACATGACAGGTTGTGCAGTCAAGACTGTAGCCGTTGAAGCCGGTGCTGCTGTTTCTGTAGCTGACCTTCAAGCCGGTCTCTACATCGCAAAAGCAGGCAACAGCGTGTTGAAATTCGTAAAATAATGAATAACTAACAAATAGCTGTCATCTCCGGCTATGGGGCAACCATAAAAGGAGGAGATGGCAGCTATTTTCATATACAAACCTAAAATACTAAACCGTTTTATGTATCGCATTTTCGTATCATTTTTTCTTTTAATTTTGGCATTCTCCATGCAACTGCAGGCGAACGACAATACCATTGCCGCCGCAAAAGCTGTAATAGAACGCCAAATTGGCAACAGAGCCAACGACATCGAGTTTAAAATTATTCCAACTAAAAAAGGTAAAGACGTATTCGCCATCTCCGCTCGCGACGGAAAGCTGAAATTATCGGGAAGCAGCAGCGTGGCAATTTGCTATGCATTTCATAAATATCTGCGCGAAGCTTGCCATTCAATGAAAACATGGAGCGGCGAACACATGAACCTGCCGGAAAAATGGGCTAACTACGAATGCGGCAAGCAGGCTTCACCTTACGAATACCGTTATTTTCTGAATGTCTGCACCTACGGTTATACAACCCCTTATTGGGACTGGGCTCGCTGGGAAAAAGAAATCGACTGGATGGCAATGCGAGGTGTAAACATGCCGCTGGCCAGCGTAGCGATGGAAGCTATTGCTGAACGCGTGTGGCTGAAAATGGGGCTTTCCAAAGAAAGCATCCGCGAATTTTTCACAGGGGCGGCCTACCTGCCTTGGCACAGAATGGGCAACCTCAACAAATGGTCAGGTCCGCTGACCGATGAATGGCAGGAACAGCAGTTGGAACTGCAACACAAAATCCTGTCGCGCATGAAAGAGCTGGGAATGGAACCGGTAGTTCCCACTTTTGCAGGATTCGTACCGATGGAATTTGCAAAACAACACCCGGAAATAAAATTCAATCACTTGAAATGGGGCGGTTTCGACGAAAGCCTCAACGCTTATGTCCTCCCTCCCGATTCTCCTTACTTTGAAAAAATCGGAAAACTCTTTGTCGAAGAATGGGAAAAAGAGTTTGGAAAATATAAATATTACCTGTCTGACAGTTTCAATGAAATGGAATTGCCTGTTGACCCGAACGACAAACCGGCAAAACTGAAAACTCTCGCCCACTACGGGGAATCCATCTACAAGTCAATCGTTGCCGGAAATCCGGACGCCGTATGGGTGACACAAGGCTGGACATTCGGCTATCAGCATCACTTCTGGGACAAGGAAAGCATGCAGGCGCTACTGAGCAAAGTGCCGAACAAGAAAATGATTATTATTGACCTCGGAAACGACTATCCGAAATGGGTATGGCATACAGAACAGACTTGGAAAAATCATAACGGATTCTATGGCAAAAACTGGATATTCAGCTATGTGCCGAACTTCGGAGGAAAAACACTGATGACCGGCGACCTGACGATGTATGCAAGCTCGTCGAGCGAAGCGCTGAAAGCAAAAAACAAGGGTAACCTGATTGGTTTCGGCTCTGCACCGGAAGGACTGGAAAACAATGAAATAGTTTATGAACTTCTTGCCGATATGGGTTGGACGGATGAAGCTATCAACCTCGACACATGGATGGACGAATATTGTACGGCACGCTACGGAACATGTCCGGAAAATGTCAAGGCAGCATGGAAGAAATTCCACAACAGTGCATATTCAGCCCTCCGTTCGTATCCGCGTTTTACATGGCAAACCGTAGTTCCCGACAAACGCCGTGTCAGCAAAGTGGATTTCACCGACGAGTTTATGACAGGAGTGGAACAGTTCCTATCAGAAGCTGAAACTCTTGGCAATTCTGAGCTTTACAAAAACGATGCTGTAGAAGTTGCGGCCTACTATGTAGCCGTAAAAGCTGACAAGCTCTACAATAAAGTACTTCAGATGGAAGAAGCCGGCAATGTGACGGAAGCTTACGCAAACCTGACAAAGGTAGTGGAAATGCTGACAGAAATCGACCGTCTGCTGGTGACCCACCCTACCATGCAATTGCAGTCATGGGTAGATTTTGCCCGTAATATGGGTAAAAACGAAGCTCAAAAAAACAAATATGAAGCCGATGCCAAACGCCTTATCACAACATGGGGCGGATTCCAGGAAGACTATGCGGCTCGTTTCTGGAGCGGCCTGATTAAAGACTACTACATCCCGCGCATTCTCATTCACTTCTCCAGCCGACAAGCTGAATTGAACGAATGGGAAGACAAATGGGTGGAAACGCCGTGGACCAACACTTCTGTCGGCTACGACAATCCGCTCAAAGCAGCCAGGGAACTTGTAACGAAATACAAGAACATCTAAACGGATAACAATGGATGCAAAACTGACAAAAGTTGTACTGGCATTCGACTCGTTCAAGGGCTCGGCAAGTTCAATGGAAATTGCCGAAGCGGCAAAAGAGTCCATACTGCGCCTGCTCCCCGACTGTCGGGTGGAAATTTTTGCCATTGCCGATGGTGGAGAAGGCACCACTGATGCTATTTGCCGACAACTTTCAGCAACGAAAGAGGAATGTCTTGTCCATGACCCGCTGATGCGCCCTCTGGAAGTGGCTTACAGAATGACTGCCGACCATTCCATGGCCATTATGGAAATGGCTGCGGCTTCCGGCCTGCCTCTGGTAGAAACAGCATTACGAAATCCTCGACAAACCACAACATTCGGAACCGGCGAAATGGTACTTGATGCCATTTCGCTCGGCTGCCGGAAAATCGTGATGGGTATTGGCGGAAGCGCTACCAACGATGCAGCCGTTGGAATGCTGACAGCTTTGGGATTTCGTTTTCTTGATGCGTCAGGAAACGAAACAGCCGACCTTCAAAAAATCAACCGTGTGGACGAAAGCCAGGTAAGTCAGGCTGTCAAAGAAACGGAATTTACAGTTGTCTGCGATGTGCAGAACCCTTTCTATGGGCAAAACGGCGCAGCCTATGTCTATGCTCCACAGAAGGGAGCAACGAAAGAGGACGTAGAATATCTTGACAAAGGCTTACGGAATTTTGCGGAAGTGGTGCTCAAAACCAAAGGCATAGACCTTCAATCCGTTCCGGGGTCAGGTGCTGCTGGAGGAATGGGAGGCGGCCTATTGGCTTTTCTAAATGCCAAATTGCAGCCGGGCATTGAAACCATCCTGAAAATGGCTAACTTTGAGGAGGCTCTTGCCAACGCCTCACTGGTCATTACCGGTGAAGGACGCATTGACAGCCAGACCACAATGGGAAAAGCGCTCAGCGGCATCCTTACGATGTCTCAGGCGCAAAATGTTCCGGTAGTAGCGATAGGAGGCAGTGTCGAATCCTACGAAAAAGTCGTGGAATCGGGTTTTCATGCCGTTCTGTCCATTCAAAACGGTCCGGTCAGCCTGGAAATGGCAATGAATAAAGAATTTACTTTGGAAAATGTAAAACAGACAGTGGCACAGATTGTGCGACTGATAGAACTCTCAAAAAAATGACAGCCATAGGAGCCATTATCGGATTGCTATTGGCAATCTTTTTGATTATCAAGAAAATTGCACCCGCCTATGCCATGATAGCCGGAGCAGTGGTAGGCGGTTTGCTGGGCGGCTTTTCTCTTGCGGATACCGTCGCTATGATGATAGATGGAATCAATGACCTTTCGTCGGCGATACTTCGCGTATTGGCAGCCGGTGTACTTTCCGGTGTGTTGATTGCAACAGGAGCCGCCGAAACCATCTCCAATTCCATCGTAAGGGTTTTAGGCGAAAAACAGGTATATCTTGCACTGGCTTTGTCCACCATGCTTTTATGTGCAGCCGGTGTTTTTATCGATGTTGCGGTAATTACGGTTGCACCGATTGCTCTGACGTTAGGCAGCCGCTTGGGAATATCGAGAGCCGTCCTGCTGATTGCCATGATTGGAGGGGGAAAATGCGGTAATATCATTTCACCGAACCCAAATACAATCATTGCCGCAGAAAATTTCGGAGCATCCATGTCGACCGTGATTTTCTACAACCTGCTCCCGGCTACCATCGGACTTATATTTACTGTCTTTTTGGTAAAATTAATCCCACAAAAGAACATAGCTCGAAGCGACCGCAATACAGAAACGCAATCTAAAAATTTGCCGCCGCTATGGAGCAGTCTGATGGCCCCGGTAGTGACATTGTTACTGCTCTCAGCACGCCCTCTGCTGGGATACACTATCGACCCTTTGATAGCCATGCCTGCCGGCGGACTGGTGGGAATCCTTTGCATGAAACAATGGAAAAACACCGTTTCATGCATGACTCTCGGCCTCCAGAAAATGTCGGGCGTAGCCATTCTGCTCATTGGTACAGGAACGATTGCAGGTATCATTAAAAGCTCGTCACTGAAAGACTGGATTCTGCAAATTCTATCAGATATGAATATCAGTGATGCACTGATTGCTCCGATTTCCGGTGCACTGATGTCGGCTGCAACGGCATCGACCACAGCCGGTGCGACATTGGCTTCTGCTTCTTTTGCCGATACATTGCTATCTTTGGGCATTTCGGCAGCATGGGGAGCTGCAATGGTCAATTCAGGTGCAACAGTTCTCGACCACCTGCCTCATGGATCGTTTTTCCATGCCACCGGCGGTGTGTGCGAACTGACATTCCGCGAACGACTCCGACTGATTCCTTACGAATGTCTGATTGGAGGAGTTTTGGCCGTGCTCTCAACTCTATTGTTTGTGATAATACATTAAAAGCAAAATACTATGACGAAAAAACTATTTTTCATCGCGTTGCTGACTGTTCTTCTCCCTTTTTGGGCGACAGCACAACATAACGATGTCCGTGAAGCGGAGCAGCTTGTAAAACGGCTAATTCCTGAATTTGCCGCTCAATTTGAATTTAAACAAGTGCCGTCGGAAACCGACACTTACTCACTTGAAAGCAGTAATGGGAAAATCATCATTTCGGGCAATAACGCCAACGCTATGGCAACGGGACTGAACCATTACCTGAAACGCTATTGCAACACTACCGTTTCGTGGTATGCTGACGTTCCGGTGGAAATGCCGGAAGTTCTGCCAACTATTCCCACCAAAGAAACGGCAACGGCAAAAGTGGAACGACGCTTTTTCCTCAACTATTGCACCTATGGCTACACCATGCCTTTCTGGACATGGAAAGAATGGGAACGCTTCATCGACTGGATGGCGCTGAACGGCATCAATATGCCGCTTGCCATCACCGGACAGGAAGCCGTTTGGTACAATGTATGGGCCAACTTAGGCATGACAGACGAAGAAATCCGCAATTATTTTACCGGACCTACCTACCTGCCCTGGCACAGAATGGCAAACATCGACAAATGGAACGGTCCGCTTCCCAAAGAGTGGCTTGATAACCAAATCGAACTGCAACGCCAAATCCTGGCTCGAGAAAGAGCTTTGAACATGAAGCCTGTGCTGCCGGCATTTGCCGGACACGTACCGGCAGAGCTGAAAAGACTGTATCCGAAAGCTAATATCCAATACTTGGGAGAATGGGCCGGTTTTGCCGATACCTACCGCTGTCACTTCCTCAATCCGGAAGAACCGCTGTTCGCAAAAATCCAGAAAATGTTCCTCGACGAACAGACCCGTCTATTCGGTACAGACCACATCTATGGCGTAGACCCGTTCAATGAAGTAGACCCACCAAGCTGGGAACCTAAATATCTCAAAAATGTGTCGAAAAATATGTTCAACACATTGAAACAAGCCGACCCAAAGGCTGAATGGATGCAAATGACATGGATGTTCTACCACGACAAGGCAAAATGGACAGCTCCACGCATCGAAGCATTGCTGACCGGAGTAAAGAAAGGAAAAATGTGGTTGCTTGACTACCACTGCGAGAAAGTAGAATTATGGAAGAATACAAATAAATTCCACGGACAACCGTACATCTGGTGCTATCTGGGTAACTTCGGCGGTAACACAACGCTGACAGGAAACGTGAAGGACAGCGGGCACCGTTTGGACATTGCGCTAAATGAAGGCGGAAAAAATCTGGAAGGCATCGGTTCTACATTGGAAGGTCTGGATGTAGTACAATTCCCTTACGAATACATATTTGAAAAGGCATGGACAAGCACCCTAAGCGACGAAGAATGGGTAAAAAATCTTGCTGACCGCCACTTGGGTAAAGCATCCGAAGATGTACGTTCCGCATGGGAAATCCTTTTCAATGACATTTATGTTCAAATTCCAAGAACACTGGGAGTGTTGCCAAACCTGCGCCCAACGTTCAACAACAATCACGATAGCCGTACAGGAAACGACTACACCAACAAACAGTTGATCGAAGTTTGGAAACTTTTGCTGAATACTCCTAACGCCGACCGCAACGCCATGGAGCTCGACCTTATTGTTGTCGGCCGTCAAGTTCTTGGTAATTATTTTGCTGAAATCAAAAAGCAATTCGATGCCGCATTCACAGCCAAAGACCTTACCAAGATGGAAGAAAAAGCAACTCTTATGCGTGAAATACTGAAAGATTTGGATGATTTGAACTCATTCAACAGCCGTTGCACGTTGCAGAATTGGATTAAGGAAGCACGAAACTACGGCTCCAATGAAGACATCAAAAACTATTACGAGCATAATGCCCGCAACCTGATTACCACATGGGGCGGCCGCCTCAACGATTATGCAAGCCGCACATGGGCAGGTTTGATAAACGATTATTATGCAAAACGCTGGAACATTTACATTGAAACCCTCACCGAATGTTGCAAGGCCGGACAACCGCTTGACACGAAAAAACTGGAAAGCGATTTAGCCGACTTCGAGAACAGCTGGGTTAACGCTACCGGCGTTTCCGAATTGCCCGAAAATGGAGATATCCTCACTTTCTCCAAACTGATTTGTCAGAAATACGCATTCTAATTCATTGGTTAATACATTCCGGGGTACCCGGAAAACAATGTCCCCTCGCTCCGTTTGGAACAAGGGGACATTAATTTTTTAAGTTCATACACGACATTAACTTACCATCATCTCCACAATCGAAAATGCCAACAACATCTCAATGGAGTAATTGCGGGAATAGGTTTTGATTTGTTTAAGAGCCTGAGTATATTGGAACTTGATAGTATTAACTGACAGATTGAGCTTTTCCGCAATTTCCTGATTGGAATATTTTCCAGAAATTTTCATTGTCAGAATTTTCTTACGTTGCGGCGACAGCATCTCAATGGCTTTCTTCAATACCACAATCTTCTCCTGTTCCAGACTGTCGATTTCAGCATCAGCGTTGTCTATGACATTCAGTACTTCCAGATAATCATCAAGCACAAAACAGTCTTTCTTGGAGTCGCGTAACACATTCAGCAGATTGTTTCGAAGAATAGTAAACAAAAAATAATTGAACGGGCGTGTCTCGTCGATTTCTTCACGGATATTCCAAATCTTCAAGAACAGATTCTGCACAGCATCCTCAGCCAACTCCTTACTACCCAAATATTTAAAAGCCAACACATAAGCCTCACGCGCATATTTGTTATATATGCTCGTAAATGCCAACTGATTGCCCCGTTTTAACTGCAAAAGTAGAATTTCATCATTCATACATAGTGCCATTTTCACACTGCAATATTAGCAATTATTTTACACATCACCAAGAATTTAGAAATCACAATTCGGTAACAAAAACCCGCACACTGACACATCTTAACGGATATTGAATTTACTTCTCCATGCTTTCTTAAAACAGAATGAAGGTTAATCAGACAAATTTGTGTAAGTTTGCAAACTATTTTCTGACTGATATGGATACGACATACCGATTACATACGCTGGCGAATGGGCTGCGGGTTGTTTACAGCCGGCGGCCGGGGAATGTGGCCTATTGCGGACTGGCAGTGAATGCCGGCAGCCGCGATGAGGAACCGTCGCTCTACGGGCTGGCGCATTTTGTGGAACATACGATATTCAAGGGTACGCGCAAACGCCGTGCGTGGCACATTCTGAACCGCATGGAACTGGTGGGCGGCGAACTGAACGCCTACACGACAAAGGAGGAAACGCTGGTATATTCGGTGTTCCCTTCGGGAAATATGGAACGTGCGGTGGAACTGATTTCCGACCTGGTGATGAATTCTGTCTTTCCGGAGAAGGAACTGGAAAAAGAACGTGAAGTGGTGCTGGAGGAAATCCATTCCTACCTCGACACTCCATCGGAAGCCATCTATGACGATTTTGAGGACATGATTTTCAGCGGGAATTCGCTGGGACATAACATTCTTGGCACGGAGGAATGCCTGTCGCGCATGGGCACGGAAGAATGCCGCCGCTACTTGAAGTCGCTCTACGTACCGGAAAACATGGTGCTGTTTGCCGTCGGAAGTATTGCCGAAGATAAAATGTTCCGTCTGGCGGAACGCTATTTCTCGCCGATGCACCACACGCTCGTACGCAATCCGCGCGTTCCGGTCACGATGAGCCCTGTGTTTTCGGAAGTGAAAAGCATTGATTCCCACCAGGCACACACAGTGGTGGGTGTACCGACTTTCGGTATGCACGACAACCGCAAATATGCTCTCCTGCTACTCAACAACATGTTGGGCGGACCGGGCATGAACTCGATTCTGAACGTGGCTATCCGTGAACGGAGAGGATATGCCTACACGGTGGAATCATCCGTAACGCTGTTTTCCGACTGCGGACTGTTTACGGTGTATTTCGGAAGCGATGAACGACAGGTGAGAAAGTGCCTGAAAATCATCGACAACGAAATCGACCGCATTGCTTCTGGAGGACTGAAGGAGAAAGCGCTGGAAGCGGCCAAGAAGCAATATGTGGGTCAACTGCTCGTCAGCAGCGAAAATCCGGAAAGCCATGCGCTTTCTCTTGGCAAAGGCATCCTGAATTTCGGACAGGTAAACACTATCAACGAAATCGCTGACATGATTCGCTCCGTAAGCGCCGAAGAACTGCGGAGCGTGGCGGAAAGCATCAGCGGAAAATGTTCGTCACTGATATTTGTGTAGTTATGTGGAATGTAAGAAAAGCAGAGCCGGCCGACCTCGACCGGCTCATGGAAATATACGAGGGAGCCAAGCGTTTCATGGCACAGACCGGCAATCCCAACCAATGGATTGACGGCTATCCGTCGCGCGAAGTAATTGCAGCCGACATCAGCAAAGGCCATTGCCATGTGTGGGAAGAAGACGGCGAAATCATTGCCGCCTTCGCACTGATTGTGGGCGATGATCCTACCTATTCCCGTATCGACGACGGACAATGGCTGAACGACCTGCCTTACGCCGTGGTACACCGTCTGGCAAGCAGCGGTAAGCGCGGAGGCATCGGACGCGACTGTCTGCAATGGTGCGTGGAACGCCACCGTAACCTGCGTGTCGACACCCATGCCGACAACCGCGTCATGCAACGCACTTTGGAGAATATGGGATTCCGCCGCTGCGGCATCATTTACTGCCACAACGGCACACCGCGAATTGCCTACCAGCTCACCCTATAACCAAGTGGAACACCGACGTCCGCCCTCGCCGGAAAGCAATCGGCGAAGGCGCGCCATAAGGCCGTCACGACGCTCAAACAGCGTGGCCGACAATTCCCTCCGGCTTTCGTAACAATAGCCGAGCACGGCTGCAGAAAGCGCGTTTTCCACCATCCGGCGAACCACATTTGGCTGCGCCTTGCAAGTGCCGTCCACCAACAGTGGCAATACGATGATTTCCTCTCCTTCTGGAATGCTGAACCCCGCTGCATCGACAAACGCCGCCAACGAAGATACAAGTTCCACAAACGCTTTTTCGATATAGACATACACCAGCGCACGATTGTCGTCGGTGATGACCGGCGGACGGCTGTCGGCTGGCGAAAGCAGTGCAATGCACGCACTTTCGGCATAGATTTCTTTTCTGATTTGCTCTTTGTCAATGCTGAGCTGAATGGTTCTTTTCGTGTTTTCTACGGTCATTTTCTACTGATTTTTAAGGTTAATACTAACAACGCCGCCGCAATGGCAAGCCAGGCCACATGGCGGAACACGGGACGCGTCTCCGCCTCCGTCGTCTGCACCGACAACCGTTCCCGATGCTCCGACACTTCAGCACGCCGTTCCGACTCCCTGCTGCCATCTCTTTCCGTTTTCCGGACACGCTGGCGGCTCACGGCTGACACACGGTTTACATACTGTCGTCCCGACGAATCGGGCGGCGAGAACTCCCACTCCGTCCGCTCCTCACACACCACATCATCGAGAATTTCATTCTCCACGGCCACCGTACGCACCGTTTCCACCGCCTCACTCCCAGCGGCAGCCGTACGTTCAACAGTTCTTCGGCTACGGCATCCAGCCAACAGGCTAAGCACGGCAACCGCTACGACGAGTCTGCAATTCATGGTAAATGATTTTAGAGGCCTGTTTGTAGGACAAATAATAGCGTGATGCGTTCTTCTCGGCAAGCACCGTTGCCACCGCATCCGCGAGACTGCACCGACGGCGGGAAAGCATCTCCTTGACGTGTATCATAAATTCGTTCCACATCTGCCGCTTGCGCATGCCTTTCAACGGACAGGGCTTTTCGTCGCGTACCATAGTCTGCATCATGCGCAGCGCATAATCGTAACTGACATCAAATTTTGGTCGTGAAGTGGCCAATACGGTCCGTATCAGGTTCTCGCGGCTTGTGTAGGAATTTCTCGCTATTGCCGCCGACAGACAACGACGGTAGTCGTTCATCAATTCGTGGTTTCTCATGTGTTTAAAAACATACATACCTAAAACAATTTTAAATGATTCTTCCCTTGCGGATTCCTTTCCGCTACTGCAAATATACTACCGCAAAATGGTAAAATGCAAATTTTAAATGGTAATTTTACCAAATATTCTACCCATCAATCATAACATACTAAACAACTGACAAATACGATACCACAAAAAAATCGGGCCGCCCTATCAAAGGACAGCCCGACAATATAAGTTTTCATCCGT
>UQUV01000022.1 GCA_900544305.1 uncultured Porphyromonadaceae bacterium | reverse complement strand
CCCTCGGGAGAGCCCACAACTTCGGAGCGCAGCGGAGAAGTTATAGTGGGCTATACATGGGCAAGCCCATACATTCACGCCACGCCAACGGAGTACCGCTGAAATCCTGCGCTGTGCGCCCGTCAGTCCCTCCCGTCTATGTCGGTATCATCCGCACCGCCAATCGTGCCATCCTGCGCTTCTTTCGTGCTTTCTACGGGGTTATTACCATGCAGCCTGTTGCCGTTGCTTCCAGCATGGGTATTGTCAGTTTCGTCCTCCGCATCCGACCTGTCATCCGAACAGTCGGAAACCACAGGCGAACAAAGGGAAGAAGAAAGGGCGGCTGCTCCGCCTGCCATGCTGTCCGCTTCCTGCCTTGAGCATTGGCAACTGTCCGGCACGGTACACGACTTATCCTCCAACGGCATATCATTAGAGTATGGTGTCCGTACTTCGTCTGCCTGTCCTTTGGAGACTGCCGCAGGCTTGACATAATGGGGGTTGGTCAGCAGGACACCATCCACATACCACCCTGTCAGGAAATGCAGGGTGTGTACGGAAGTACGGTTGTTGGTTCGGGTGGTCAGCATACCGAGCCTGTTGAAACTGTCGATGAGCTTTCCGATGGTCTTTCGGTTGCAGCCCATGTATTCCGCCAGTTCCACATCGGAAGCTGCCGCCTGTCCCACCTCCAACTCAATCTCAACTCCCTTGATACGGAGGACGGTCTTTGTCCGCACGGCTGCGGTCATCAGCCTGTGCAGGCACTTCTGCCTGTCGATGGCGGCTTTGCCGTCCAAAAGGAAATCCCACTGCCCGGCGGAAAGGATGGTGCAGTAATATATGCTCTGTTCGTTCTTGCACATAGTCTATGATGTTTATAGGTGTTACACTGGTCAGCTACCTGCCCATGCCATACCCGTGTTCTGGCATATGGTATTCCCTTTCCGCTGCGATGTGGTTCAGCACATCCTGCAAACGGTCGAGCTGGTCATGGTCAAGCACCCGGATGGCACTGATGGTTATCTTCTGCGTGGCAATCCTGCGGTGGGCGATGTTGTTCTCGCTCATCGTGCCGTCACCGTCCGCATGGACGGAACGGAGGTAGGCATTGACCGCATCCGTCTGTTCTTTTGATGGGTACGGTGCTGCCCACCTGTCTTGAATGTAGCCGACCATTTTGCCGACCGCATCAGCTAAAAGTGGGTCATGCCGTGCGATGGCGGCTGTCAAATCTTCTGTCTTCATAAGGCTTGTTGTTTGTTGTCCGTCCGTAAAGAGCCCGGCTTGCGTTTCTTGCCGCTGCGCAACGCTTCGAGCCGTTTGTTGAAATCCTCCTCGCTGCCCGTACCCGATGTTCCGCCCTGTTCAATCCACTGCATGACTTCATCCTCGAAGAAGTAGAGCCTGTTGCCACGCTTGCGGTACGGTATGCGCTTTTCTGAAGTCATGGCATAGATGGTGGAAGCCGATTTGCCGAGCAGGGCGGCGACTTCTTCAAGGGAAAGCAGATTGCGCTTGCCCGTGTCTTTTCCTGCCGCCTTGCCCAGCACCTCGTCCACCTTTCCGGCAAGCTGTTCCACCCGTTCTATCAGGGTGGAAACAGCCTGCGGCAGTTGTTCAAATGTGATGTTACCCATATTCAATCTTTTTACTTTGGTTGTCCTGTTCCGGTTATTTGAGTGTTATCTGTTCCGAAGCCTTGCGCTTCAGGTCGTTCACCACATCCGCATAGACCTGCGTTGTCGCCACGGTGCTATGTGTAAGCATTTTTGATATAGTGTAAAGGTCTGTCCCTGCGGCAAGTTGCAGGGTTGCGTAGGTATGCCGGAAGCAATGAAAGGTTATGTGCTTCGTAATCCCGGCAGACCTAATCCAGTCCTTGAGGTACAAGGGGAGCAGGGCTTGTGTCATTCCCTTGAACACCTGCCCCGTGGAACGCTCGCCACAAAGTGCGAGGGCTTCATCGGACAGCGGCAAGACGGCTTCCGTCCTTGTCTTTTTGGTGACGATGTGCATACACCAACCGCCGTCCGCACCCCTGATGATGTTCTCCCACTGCAGGCGTATGATGTCGCTGATGCGCAGTCCCGTAAGGCAGGAGAAAAGAGCCGCCGACTTTACAACAGGCTTCTCGCATGGCGTGTTGGCAAGCATCTTCACTTCCTCCAGTGTTAGGAACTCACGGCGTGTATTGGCTTCCTTGGCGTGTTTCAGCCGTGTGGCGATATTGTCCTTGATGCGCCTTTCCTCGTATGCCTGCCGCAGTACGCATTTCAGCTTGTTCAGGTTGTTGTTGGCTGTGGACGCCATCATCTTGGTGCGGTTGTGCGTGGTGAGCGACAGCATGTAGGTAAGGAAGCCCTGGCAGTATTCCACCGTCAGGTCGTCAAAGGTGCAGCTACCGCCGCAATACTTCTCGAAATGTTTGTAGGCAACATTCCAGTTCCTAAAATTGTCATCGTCCGCCATTTTGGAGCGGAAATACTCCAAGAAGCTCTCCTTGCCCCTGTTACGGTCGAGGAAACCGAACTCTTCGTTGATGATGGCTTCCGTCCGCTTGCACTTGATTAGCTCCGCATTGCGCAGCATGGTCTTGTTGAACTCCGCTTCAAACTTCTCTGTCGGATTGGCGTAGATATAAATGCCGAGGTACTCCCTCCGTGTCAGCCTGCCCGTTTTCGGGTGCCGGACAGGTGGGTAGAAGTCCAGATAAAGCGATAACTGTCCGTTCTTGATGGGTCGTTTCCTGACCGTCACTTTCGTACAAATGTTCGTCATATGGATAATGTATTTTGAATGTTTGAAAATATCTTATTCTTCCCGTTTGGCTTTCGTGCTTGCGCTTTTCCGCTCGGCTTCCTTCCGTGCCGCATCCCAGTCGGCTTTCAAGTAGTACAGGCGGTTGCCGTGTATGCGCTTTGTCCGTACTCCGTGGGTGAGGGCGAACCTGCGCACCTGTGTTTTGCCCAGTCCGAACAGGCGCATGATGTCGAAGCACGAATACCAATGTTCCGAAAGGTTGTTGCCCAAGCGTTCCGCTTCCTCCGCCATAGCCCTGTCCACTTCCGCTTTCGGAAAGCACTTGGTGGCGTTGGCTTTGATGCAGGGTATCGAATAGCGCATACGGAGATTGTAGAAACGCCCGTAGGTGTAATTGAACTTTTGGCATATCTCCGCCATCGTGTAAAGGTCGCCTGCTACACTCTCCCTGTCCGTGAACGTATCACGCACGGACTGCTTGTAGTTAGCCGCCGGAATGAGCCGCCGTTTCGCCGGGCTGCCCTTTGCTTTTTTCTTTCCCTCCTGTCGGGAAGTGTTGGTTTCTCCTATGTCCTGTCTTTCTTCTTCCATTTTCTTCTTTGTTTTTTTACTCTGCTTTGCGAATAGTAAAACGCTCCGCTTGCAGTAGGTTGTTTCCTTAATCATCAGAAAGAAATCCTCCTTGGTGATTAGCGTGATGTGGTATGTAATCCTGCAAGCCCGTAGCGTACCCTTGTAAATCAGGTTATACACGGTGCGGCTGCTCACTTGCAGTATGTCCGCCACCTCCCCAATGGTGAGGAACGGCTTGTTTGGCATATCCCGACCGAAGTCGGGCTGACCTGTTAATTTGTGTTCATTTTGACGGTCCATCATCGAAGAAATTAAGTTGCACATTGTTGAACGCTGTTGCACATTGCTGAAAGGAAGTCGAACCGTGCGCTCCCTCTTGCGAGGTACAACTGTGGTACAAAATTACTCCAATGAGGACTAAACGCCAATAGCCAAAATTCTCGTCTGTTAAAACATATTAGTTGAAAATCAGGTTTTTATAACACTGAATTTTACAAGTGCTTGCTTCCGTTTTGTCCTGTTTTTCTCCATGTGGAATACATATGAAACGACTTACCGCTTCCCGAAGGCCCGATGCAGAAGAAATTGGCGTTGTCGGTCATCTTCACCTTGCCCTCCTTGCCGGTGATGTCGATGCAGACGGGTAGTCCCTGCCGGTCGGTGTAATATGTGGTCAGCGGCGTGTCCTCCGATTCCTTCAGGTGCTCCTTGAAGAAGAAGCACAGGGCGGCGTCCGACAGGGTGAGGAACAGGTCGTAGTCGGGATTGAAAGCGTAGGCGTTGCCGGGGAAGCTGTCGGTGAACAGCTCCAGTTGGTTGTAGGCCGTGCGAGAGGGCATGATGCCGCACCCGTACAGCTTGGTCTCCAGGTAGGAAGTGACCGGGGTGACCTTGTCCGCCGGGCAACTCACCAGGATGTTGAAGTTGGCGTAGACCAGCAGGGAGCTGTCCACGGCAAGCTTTTCCAAGACCTCCTCGATGTCGGCCTTGGCTATCCGGTTGCTCGGATCGGGCATGGAGCCGTGACGCTTGGCCTTGGCCTGGAGCTTGCGGAGCAGCTTGCGCTGGCCGGGTATCTGCACCACCTGGTTGTACACCACGCAGTCCGCATGGGGGACGCTTGTCAGGAACGAGAACAGGTCGGTGGCGATGCCGTAGCCGTTTACGCTGGCCTGCGTGTAGGGCCTGATGCGTGAGGGCAGGTTTATCTCGTCGATGTCCACCAGCGGATAGGAGCGCACCACGCGGCCGCCCACCTTCAGGTACTCGTCCGAAGCCTTGAAGTTGGTCATGGAGAACGGGCCGTGGCGGAAGCGGAAGGCCATGAAGCGGTGGCAGTATTCGTCCACTTCGTCCTTGGACAGTCTTCTGTGGCGGATGTGCCTTTCGCTCAGGATGTCCTCCGCCTTGGCCACCTTGGAATGGAACTCCGCCCACTTCTTCGGGTCGTACTGCACGAACTGGCTGCGCTGCGCCTCTTGTGTGATGACGAGGTAGGTGCGTATCTCGGTGAACTCCCTTCCCTCGAAGTAGCGGAAGTAGCTCCGCGTCAGGAACTCCGCATCCTCCGGCACGTCGTGGTGGTAGGCCTGTCGGCAGAAGATGTCCTGCTTCTGCAGGGCGTAACCCTCACCGAGTGTCTGCACGAGGTTGGAGAGCACGTCCTGAAAGCGCAGGTACTGTTCCGCGTCCGTGCATAGCTGCTGCACGGGGTTGGCCATCTCGAATATGACCGAGGGCTCGCCCCTGGCTGAAAAGAGGACGGTATGGCCGTCCGTCTCTTCCAGCTGGGCGTAAAGCCCCTCGAATGCCCGTTTCCTGTTCTGTGCCATCGGATGTTGTCTTTATTGGTTTATCAATTTTCTTTTCAATTCGTTTTCCGGATGTTCTTATAGACGTAGATGCCCTTCGCCCGTTTCTTGTTGTGCAGTCCGCCGCGCTGCTTGACGAAGATGGTGGCCAGCCCTGCGGCGGCCATCACCAGCATGGCGACGAACCCGGCGAGTTTCCCCAGGACGATGGAGAAGGCGATGAATCCCACGAAGGACACGCCTATGGCCACCGCCGCCAGTGTGAGGAAACGGCCCCGGATGCCCATGAACTCCAGCGGTTTCTGGAGTCCCTTGAACACGGGGAAGCCGTCCTGGCTGTTCTTGTCCTCTTCCATGGCCTTACGTGAAGAAAAGCGGCAAAGCCTCTGACAATGCGATGAATGCGATACATCCGCCGATGGTCAGCATGATGGTCTTCTTGACGTCCTGGTCGCCGTTCTGCATCTTGAAGTAGACATTGAACGCGCCCACCAGCACGATGACCGCCGCGATGGCCTTCATGAGGTTGGAGACGGGTGTCTGGTAGGAGCTTACTTCCTGGGTGGCCTTGGTGAAGCCCGCCGCCCCCTTGCTGCCTGCCATGACGTCGCCGGCGGCGAGGGTGAGCGCCACGAGGGCGAGCGTGCCCTTCCGGGCGAACGCGGACTGCTTGAAACGGACGAATGCGCGTAGGCATCTTCTCTTTAATTCCTGCATTTCTTTAATTCGTTAAATGGTTGTTTCATCGCCTAAGGAACAGGGGTCGCTAAAGGAACGTGTATTTGTTCACCTTGCGTTCTCGCAGGTGTATATGACCAGGCCGAGGTCGCCGGTGCCGGTTTCCGCCAGCCTGTCTATTTCATGGATGAGGTCGTCCACAAGGATGCCGTCGGTCATGATGGCCTCACGGTAGCCGGGGCGGCGGAAGCCTTTTTCTTTGAGTGGGTCTGATTCGGATTGTCCGTTGCCAACCGCCTCTTCCTTCTTCTCCTCGTCACGGCTGACCCTGGTGGGGTGGAAGCTCCTTGCCTCGTCCGATATGTCTATCTCTTCTTCCGTATGGTTCTCCTTCTCCGCGTTCCGGGCCGCCTGTGCTTTCCTGATGTCCGTGAAGATGAGGAAGGCGTAATAGCAGGTCATCGCCACGAAAAGGATGAAAACGATCTGTCCGTACTGCATGGCTGTGGTTATATGGCGTTTGTTAATGGCATGTCTTCTCCATCCGGGAACGGTTGGAAGGCCAGTCCGAGTCTGGCGGCCTTGGCTTCCAGCCGGGCTTTCCGGCATGTGGCTTTGGTGAAGTACAGTATGTTCCGGTGTACGCCGGTGATGTAGCCCTTGGCTTTCAGCCGGGAGCGTATCCTGACCTTGGCGCGGTGGGAGATGACCTTGAGTCGTGTGAGGGGGTCAAGCCCGAAGATTGCCCTGCGCCGTTCACGGCGGACCATCTCGCGGCGTACACGGGACGATATTTCGTAACCCTGTGCCTTGCTCCGGCTCAGCCCCAGCTTGCGTGCCATACGGCTGACCGTGGTGCGGCTGACGCCCAGGTCGCCGGCCATCTCGGCGTATGAGCGGTTGTCGAAGTGGCGGCTGATGTGCCCGGCACATTCCAGCCACCGGCTCTTGGCCAGCTTCTCCAGTCCGAGTTCGCGGGCTTTCTCCTTCACGGCCGTCACGCCGACTTGCAGCATACAGGCGGTATGGGCGGTGGTCTCCACGGGATAAAGCTCGGCAAGCCGGGAGAGCATGGCTTCTGTCCAGTTGATTCTACGCATGGGATTCGGGTTTGTAGTTGTTGAACAATGATTTCTTCTCGCGGCGGTACTGCGCCAGCCGGGAAAGGTGGTTCTCGAAGAACGAGCGGACGATGGCGTTCACGAGGTCGGAACGGCAGCGGCCCCGGATGTCGCAGTCGTCGAGCGAGTCGGCCAGGTCGCGGTCCAGCTTGCAGACCAGGCGGCCTGCCTTGCCGTCCACGTCCGCCGGTGCTTCGAGGTAGGCCATGAAGTCCTGCCAGCACTTGTCGCCGGGATGTGCGGTATCTTGCTTCTGGACTTCCGTTTCATTGAACATGGGTTCGTCGTCGTTGATGCCTCTGGTGAGGTCGTCTATCTGTAGTTCCTTATTCATTGCGCTATGGTTGTTGATGGTTCATGTCTTTGGGGCTGCCGTCGCCGAAGATTCCGGCGTATATCCTGTCGAACACCGGGCTTACGATTGCGGCCTGCATGTCCAGTTCCGCTACCGTGCTGAAACGCTCCATGTCGGCCCGTTTGGGTATCTTGTCCGTCACCTGTCCGTAGTTGGCGAAGGTCTTTCCCGTGTTCTCCCACAGTTCCAGCTCGGAGCGTTTGCCCACCCGTCCGTCGTGGAGGTTGGGGACGATGAAGAGCCGGGCTTTCATCCGTCCGCCCACGGCCTTTCGCAGACGGTCGATGAACATGAGGAAGCTCGCGGTGGAGGGGACGGTCACCAGGTCGTAGTGGAACGGCACGATGATGATGTCCGAGTTGACGAACATGGGTATCAGCCCCTCCGCCTTCAGGCTGCCGGGCGAGTCCATGAGCACCACGTCTATGCTGGGGTCGTTGTGCAGCTTCTCCATGAGCGCGGTCATGGCCTGCTTGTCGTTGGCCTCGTAGGCCAGCACGTCGTAAGGTACGGCTTCCTCGCCGTATTTCTTGATGTCGGCCTTGCGGCACTTCAGGATGGAATGCTGGAAATCGCAGTCGATGACCACGGCACGCACGCCTTTCGTCACAAGGTAGTTGGCGAAGGTGACGCAGAGGGTCGTCTTGCCGACTCCCCCTTTCTGGTTGGCGAATGTCACGATGACGGGTGTCTGTATCATTTTGTCCACGGTCGTTTGGTTCGGTGCAAAAGTATGCACCGGAAAGGACGGTGACGAAATGCACAACACTTTTGTGTTTCCGGTCTGTCTGACCGAAGTGTTTAGGGTAACATAACAAGCAAAAGAATGGCCTATGCGGCTAAAAATGTGACAAAAGGGAGTCTCCGTTTTCCCCTCCTGGGCTACCGTTTGAGGTTGCGCCCGTCGTCAATGTCGTCGTAGCCGCCCTTGCTTCCGACTTCCCACTCACGCTTTTCGGCATGGCTTCCGGCACCGGAATCCTTCAGTCCATGTAGGTGCATCTTCTTTCCTCCGTTTCCAGTGGAATGTATCTGCCGGGGCTGCTGTTTTCGTGGCCGGGGCTTCAACCGTTCCGTGTCAAGCCCTTCCGCCGCAAGGTCTATCACGATGTGCCTGTCGAAGTTGACGGCGTATGCCGCGCCCGCTTCCTTCCGGATGATGAAGCCTTCCTCATGAAGGGCGTTCCGCACGGAAAAGACGTTCACATCATTGAAGATTTCATGCAGGCGGCTGATGGCATCCGTGTGGGATTGCGGCCTGCCGCCTGACAATTCCACCAGGTCGGGGCGGCTCACCTTGAAGATTTTGCAGAGCAGGTCGCGCTCGGCTTCGGTAACCGGGTGGAACATCTCAATGATACGGATGCGGTTGTTCCGGTCGATGGCTTCCGCCATGAACGGCTTTAACGGGCGTGTCTGCCCGTCGAAGTGGATGACACCTTTCTTGATATAGGCACGCTGTTTTCTCAGCTTCTGGAAAATCTCGCCCTGCGTGATTTTCGGGTTGAGGGTGAGCAGCCGGTCTATGTAGTCCTCTATGCGTGCGAAGCGTTGCTCCGGGGTGGCGAAGTCCAGCAGTTCTTCCGTGGCCAGCACCCTCGCCCCGTTGATGACGGTGCGGTGGGCGTGGTCGACAATCATGTAGCCGTAGGGAACGTCTTTCCTGCCGAAGAAAACGAGACTGATGCCGAACTTTTCTTTCAGCTCCTTCTGCAGCCCCTCTTTACTGCCGCTCACGTCCCGGTATTTTTTGAGGATGCTCCGTAACTGGCGGCAACGGGAGCGTTCCCTGTAGCCGCTTTTGAAAAGTGCTTCAATTTCGGATAAGGAGATTTGCCGCTGCACCTTGCCGCCATGCTTGATGAATACTTTTCCTTCTTTCTGATATACCTCATATCCCATGGAAACCATGATTGCCTTGAACTGGGCGAAAGAGGAGAAGGTATATTGTCTGGCCGCGTCTATGTCGTCGGCAATCTTCTTCTGCCTGTCCGTGCCAAGAATCCTGTCTATGACTTCCTGGGAACGCCTGCGCTCGTGGCTGTGGGCTATCTTCCTGCCGTCGGGGGCGACACGCGAGGTGATGATGTGCAGGTGGGTGTTGTCGGTGTCATGGTGGGCGTAGATGAGCCACGGTTGTCCGGGTTCGGCATATCCCATCTCCTTGAGGTAACGGTGCGCGAAGTCCAGCAACTCGGATTCCGTCATCTCACGGCCTTTGCAGCTGACGGCCACATGGAACTGGGGCTTCCGGATGCGGCTGTTGGCGGAACTGTATTTTTTGAGATAGTCGGTAAGCTCCTCCGTGGTGGGTCTGCCTGCCAGACCCACCGTCCCGAAGTTCCGCATCTCGATGAGCCGGGCAAGTCCTTTTGATACCTTGTGCTCGTTGTAACCCACGGCATGGAAGTCCGCGCTTCCGGGTAATATGGTCGCTATCATCTTGGGGTGATGTTATCTGGGTTAATGTATATGCAGTTCTAAGGTCTGCCAGTTCTCTGTGTGAGCATGTCAAGCTGTCTCTTTATCCCGTTGACTGTGTTCTGCGTGTCACGGATGACCGGCAGCAGGACTTCCCGGATATAGCTTGGCGGCAGCAACCCTGCAACCGCCAGCTCGTTGGCACGCTTCATCGCCTGGTTGATGTTCCCGCCGATATGGGACAGTTCGCTTTGGTATCTGCGGTAAAACGAACCGAGTTCCTGCATGAGTTCAAGCTGCCGCCTGACGCTTACGTTTGAATACTCTTCGAGTGCCTTGCGCACGTAATGGCTTACGGTCTTGTATTCAGCCGATTTCTCCTTGAACGCCCGGACTTCCTCCAGGGTCATCCTTACCTTGATGTACTTGTTCCTTTGTTCCTTCATACTTCGGTGCTTGGCAGGCCGGGATTGTCTTACCTTATTTCGCAGGGCGAAACAGCGGCGGTGCCGCTCCGATGCAGGGCATCCGGCAAGTCACTTTTGGGGGAACAAACGGAGTTTTGTGGCCACAAAAGTACAACTTGCTTGGAAAATCCTGCAACGCAGGGCTATGTCATCCCGGGTTCTTTTTTGCGCCAAAATTACCGTGGAAAGGAGCTTCCGTACAAAATGCACAACACTATTCTTCAAGGAACATATCATTTTGACCGGGGTATCGAGAGCATCCGATTGCCGGGTGTGTCGGACAAGATTTATCTTGGTCTGTGTGTATCGGGTCATCCAGTTATCTTGTAATCCAAGGTGCGAAATGGGGCTTACTTTGGTTTCAAGTGGTCGGTTATGTCGGTTCATCCATCCATGAACTATCGGAAACATTATCCGCCTGATTGACAACAGGAGGGAAAAGGGAAACACGGATATATGATTTTCAAATTAGTAATGATTTTGATGTATCAGCATGATGAGATAATGTAGTAATGTAATGGCCGACCAAGGCTAAGACGACCTTGACATTACTTTATAGCCATTCATCAGAACTGAGAAAACGAGTTATTTGCACCTGACGACTTCGGATTTTGGAAATACAGGCACTTTTACCCGTATCTCCCAAGTTATGGATATAAAGCTATCTTGATATGTAAGTACAATGGGTAATCGTCTGTCAATCAATGATTTTGTCAGGATAAAGTTGCCGGAATATTTTCATATCTCGCTGATTTTTAGTATATTTATGGTGGGAAATAGCCTCGTATGGCTTATGGTTTCACTTAAATTTGAGTGTATGTTTGAACTGTTACTGATAATATACCTGGTGCCTGTCATCATCGTGCTTTCGCTTCTGCTACGGTTGGTATTATGGCTGGCAAGAAACGTGCTTCGGCTTGCTGGATGGCTGGTTAAGAAGGTGTGCGTCCTTGTATGGAAGGGATTCTTGCTGTTGGTCGGTATCTTCTTGGGGCGGTGTTGTGTCAACCGTCCGCCGGATTCAAGATAAGAAAGAAGCAGCAAAGCCGCACCTGTCTCGGACGGGCAGGTACGGCTTCGTGCTGTGTTCAGGTGGAAAGGTGTTCTTCCCTCATGTCAGGTGTTTAGCCTCATTGACAAACGGGTTAAAATCCTTTGCCTTTGCTTCTCTCATAGACAACCTCTTTCTGGGTGTCGCAGTTGGTGATGCGGAACTGTACGGTGCATCCGGTTGGTATGTCACTCGGAAGTTCTTTTGCCAGCCTGGCAATCACCTGGTCAACATTGCTGAAACCGATGTCTGTAAATTCGGATAGCACTTTTCCCTTGAAATAGGCCCGTCCGCGAATCATCATCTTCTTGGATATGCGGAACAGCTTGTCTGCCGGAGCCTCAATGTCACGCGCTTTGCCTTGCTTGCTCTTCTCGTCACTGAAAAAGATGAAGTCGATGACCTTGGCGTTCAGTCTCCATGCCGGAGTGAAGTCTATCTTGACATAGCCACGGGTGACATTCAGGCCGTGGCTGTGGTTCATACCGAACGCCACTTCATAGAGGTTGGCGTCACAGTCGTTTTGGGCGATGGTCGCCCACGTGTGCCTGAACGTGTAATAGCAGTAGTAATCCTCTTTTTTCATGCCCATGTCGGCGCATATCTTGCGTATGCCGATATTCACGTTGGCATTGAAACTGTCGGAGTTGCTGTAACGGCTATGGAACACGAACAGGTATTCATCATCCTCGCCGGACAAATACTTCTCGAAAGTGGACTTTATAAATGGTTCGATACGCATTTCCATATATGCCTCGTCCTTGCGGCTGCGGCGTGTCTTGGCTCTTTTATAGCCGATAATGCCATTGTTGTAGTCCTTCTTTTTGAGTTCGTAAAGGTCAACGGTGTTGATGCCGCCTATGCACAACGAAAGAAGTGCCACATCGCGGCCAAGCTCCGGAAGGGGAGACAGCATCTTCGTTTTGGGAAGCGGACGGTTGAAGAACTCACGGCAGGCTTCTGCGCTGATAGCCCTTTGCACTGTACCGTCTGATTTGGGAATCTTTATTTTCAGCCAAGGATTGAATTTTATACGTATGATTCCGCGTTCTTCATCGTTTAATTCGATAATGGCCTTTTTGAAAATCTGTCTCACACAAGTAGGGTACATTTCTTTGGCACGATTCGTTTTAGATAGGCTATCTATCCATTTTTTCAAGACAACAGAAGTAAGCGTGCTGAACATAATTTGCGTCGTTCCCAAATATCGTTCAAGATGGTTGACGGCAAGCTGGTAATTTTTAGCATTTCGAGCATGACCACCATTTATCATTTGAGAAATGAAATTAGCTGCGAACTCACTAAAGTTTGCATCTCCATCTGAGTGCTGAAGAAATTCTATCAACTCAGATACTGAATAGTTTGATACCTCATGACGATTGATCATGTCAGAGTAGCGTAATATTTCACGCGAACAAAATTCATTCACTACCGCATCCTTAATTTCGCCAGCTTTGGTAAGTTGCTTGTCGGTGATAAACTTGTCTGTCTTTATATATCCCATTTTTGAGCGGTGAACGACACGGATATAGACTTGGTAAAAGCCATCGGCTCTCTTGTACCTTACGATTGCTTTAAATGTTGCCATAAATTATTGGTTTGTAATGAGTTACTTTTGTATGTCCTTTTGTATGCGCAGCATCAGAATTTCGTATGTAATTTGTATGCGAGAGCCGTTTATTTGGCTCAATTTATGCGGTCAAATGAACGAACCGTATAAAAACAGTTTAGGCTGTAACGCCTGTCATACAGGACATTACAGCCTAAATCAATGTTTAAGATAATCTTAGAGAGTATCCTCTATTGCAGCCTGCGCCTCTTTAATACTTTTCTGACTAACAATGCGTTAGAAAGTTTTCGTATGTGATTTGTATGCGTTTAAGGGCGTTTGCGTGAGGTTCTTGTCTCAAATGTATCTTAATTCTCTATTGCAGCTTGGGCCGCTGCTACGCGTGCGATAGGCACACGGAACGGTGAGCAAGATACGTAGTTCATGCCGAGCTTAGCGCAGAACTTCACTGAAGATGGTTCGCCACCGTGTTCGCCACAGATACCAACCTTGAGGTCAGCCTTTGTTGAACGGCCTTTGCGAGTACCCATTTCAACGAGTTGTCCAACACCTTCCTGGTCGAGAACTTCGAACGGATCAGTCTTGATGATACCCATATCCTTGTACGGTTTCAAGAATTTAGGAGCATCGTCGCGAGAGTAACCGAATGTCATCTGAGTCAAGTCGTTAGTACCGAATGAGAAGAAGTCGGCGTATTTAGCGATTTGGTCAGCAACCAATGCTGCGCGCGGAACTTCAATCATTGTACCGATCTTGTAAGCTACAGAAGTACCTTTTTCTTCGAATACTTTTTGAGCTGTGCGGTTGATGATTTCGCTCTGCATTTCCAATTCTTTTACAACGCCTACGAGAGGAACCATGATTTCCGGGTGAACGTCGATGCCGTTTTGCTTACATTCGATAGCTGCTTCGATGATAGCGCGAGCCTGCATTTCTGTGATTTCCGGATAAGTATTGCCCAGACGGCAACCACGGTGACCCAACATTGGGTTGAATTCTTCCAAAGAGTCGCAGATGCTCTTTACCTTTTCAATGGAAATGCCCATTTCTTGAGCCAATTCCTTTTGAGTAGCCAACTGATGAGGTACGAATTCGTGCAAAGGAGGATCGAGCAGACGGATAGTCACGCCAAGTCCGTCCATTGCTTCGAAGATACCCTTGAAGTCTTCACGTTGCATTGGGAGAAGTTTGTCAAGAGCAACGCGACGACCTTCTGTTGTGCTTGAAAGAATCATTTCGCGCATAGCTTTGATACGTTCGCCTTCGAAGAACATGTGTTCTGTACGGCAAAGACCGATACCTTTAGCACCGAATTTGCGAGCTACCAATGCGTCGCGTGGTGAGTCGGCGTTAGTACGTACATCAACTTTTGTGAATTTGTCGGCAAGGTTCATGATAGCAGCGAAGTCACCTGAAAGTTCAGCGTCAACTGTCGGAACCTGTCCGTCGTAAACGTCACCTGTAGAACCGTTCAAAGAAATCCAGTCGCCTTCGTGGTAAACTTTACCGCCCATTTCAACTGTCTTTTCCTTGTAGTCAATCTTGATTTCGCCGGCACCTGATACACAGCATTTACCCATACCACGGGCAACAACGGCTGCGTGAGATGTCATACCGCCACGGGCAGTAAGGATACCTTGAGCAACTGTCATACCGCGAAGGTCTTCCGGAGAAGTCTCGATACGAACCATGATAACTTTCTTCTTCAATTCTGCCCATGCTTCAGCATCGTCAGCGAAGAATACGATTTGACCCGTTGCTGCACCCGGAGAAGCCGGCAGACCTTTAGCAACAGTTACGGCGCGTTTCAAATCGTCCTTGTCGAAAATCGGGTGGAGGAGTTCGTCGAGCTTTTGCGGCTCCATTCTCTTCAACGCTGTCTTTTCGTCGATTTCACCGGCGCGGAGCATATCCATGGCAATTTTTACCATAGCGGCACCTGTACGCTTACCGTTACGTGTTTGGAGCAACCAGAGTTTACCATCTTGGATAGTGAACTCAAGGTCCTGCATATCTTTGAAGTAGTCTTCGAGTTTCTGTTGAGTTTCGATAAGTTCCTTAGCGCATTCCGGCATTGATTCTTCCAAAGAAGGATATTTAGAAGCACGTTCTTCTTCTGTGATTCCCTGGAGAGCAGCCCAGCGGCGAGAACCTTCGATTGTGATTTGTTGCGGAGTGCGAACACCGGCAACCACGTCTTCACCTTGTGCGTTGATGAGGTATTCACCGTTGAAGATGTCCTCACCAGTAGCTGCGTCACGTGTGAAGGCAACACCTGTAGCAGAAGATTCGCCCATGTTACCGTAAACCATTGCCTGTACGTTAACGGCAGTTCCCCATTCTTCAGGGATTTGGTTCATGCGGCGGTAAAGGATGGCACGTTCGTTCATCCAGCTGTCGAATACAGCGTAGATTGCACCCCAAAGTTGTTCCCAAGCTGATTCAGGGAAGTCCTTGCCGGTTGTTTTCTTAACGGCAGCCTTAAATTTAACAACAAGGCCTTTCAAGTCGTCAACTGTAAGTTCAGTATCGTTCTTAACGCCTTTTTCTTCCTTAACGGCTTCAAGGATTTCTTCGAACGGGTCGATGTCTTGTTTTGATTTCGGCTTCATGCCAAGAACTACGTCACCGTACATCTGTACGAAACGACGGTAGCTGTCCCATGCGAAGCGTGGGTTGCCTGATTTTGCAGACAAAGCTTCAACAACAGTATCGTTGATACCAAGGTTAAGGACTGTATCCATCATACCCGGCATAGAAACACGTGCACCGGAACGAACAGAAACCAAAAGCGGGTTTGTAGCGTCGCCGAATTTGTTGCCAGTAAGTTTTTCAATGTGTGCTACAGCTTTTTTTACGTCTTCATCAAGAAGTTTTACAACGGCTTCACGGCCGAGAGTATTGTATTCTGTGCAGACTTCAGTAGTGATTGTGAAACCCGGAGGAACTGGAACCCCGATAAGGTTCATTTCAGCAAGGTTAGCACCTTTACCACCGAGCAAGTTTTTCATATCGGCACGTCCTTCTGCCTGGCCGTTACCGAAAGTATAAATTCGCTTCATTCTTTAATGAGGTTAAGTGTTAGTTATAGATAATTCAATTTCAATTTTTTTCAATGGTATGCAAATATATATGAATTCGGCTGAATTGGAAAATTTATAATAAGAAAAATGAAAGAAATGTTATTTATTTTTTCTGTTTTATGAAAGTGAAATAATAAATACGTAACTTTGCAAGGGTTTAGTTAATATCAAAACGAAAGTAAATTGGCACGAAAACGAAAAGAATTGCCCGTATTGGAGGGCGTACAGATAGCAGATGTGGCGGCAGAAGGCAAAAGTATTGCCAGAGTGAACGATATGGTACTTTTTGTGCCTTTTGGCGCGCCCGGTGACATTGTTGACGTGAAAGTTGACAAGAAAAAACGCAGTTATGCCGAAGGACACATTGTGCGGATGGTTGAGCCTTCGCCGCGAAGAGTGGAGCCGATGTGCGAACATTTCGGTGTTTGCGGCGGATGCAAATGGCAGCATATCCCTTATGAAGACCAACTGAAGTACAAGCGCAATCAGGTTTGCGATGCGTTGACCCGTATTGCAAAAGTGGAATTGCCTGAGGTGAATCCTATATTAGGTTCGCGACAGACTACCTGCTACCGCAATAAACTGGAATATACTTTCTCCAATAAATGCTGGATTACGTTTGAAGACATGCGCAGCGGCAAGGAATTTCCCGACAGAAATGCTCTTGGCTTCCACATTCCCGGAGCGTTCGACAAGGTGCTTGACATAAAGAAATGCTGGTTGCAGGAAGATTTGTCCAACGAGTTGCGCCTGTTTATCCGTCAGTATGCTTTGGGAAAAGGCTATACTTTCTACGACCTGAGAGCTCAGAGCGGACTGATGCGTACGCTGATGGTGCGTATCGCCAGCACGGGTGAAGTGATGCTCATTGTCGTGTTCGGCGAGGACAATAAGGAAGCGATTGAAGATGTAATGTCGGCCATCGCGGAAAAATTCCCGCAAATCACGTCGCTGTTGTATGTAGTCAATCTGAAAGTGAACGACACAATCGGCGACCAAGAGGTGATTACTTACCGCGGACGTGACTATATTAATGAGGAAATGGAAGGGTTGACATTCCGTATCGGTCCGAAATCGTTCTATCAGACAAATTCGCTTCAGGCGTATGAATTATATAAGGTGGCACGCCGTATGGCGGAACTGACCGGAAACGAGCTTGTTTATGACCTATATACAGGTACGGGAACGATTGCCAATTTCGTGGCCCGTCAGGCCCGTCAGGTGGTGGGTATCGAATACGTGCCGGAAGCTATCGAGGATGCCAAGTTGAATTCCAAGGTGAATGGCATTGAAAACACGCTTTTCTATGCAGGTGATATGAAAGATGTGCTTACCGACAGTTTTGTGGAGAAACACGGGCATCCTGAAGTGATGATTATCGACCCTCCCCGTGCCGGAATGCACGAGGATGTTGTAAACGTGATATTGAATGCCGCACCGAAGCGCATTGTCTATGTCAGCTGTAATCCGGCGACACAGGCACGCGATTTGGCTATGCTTGATGTCAAATATAAGGTACGGGAGGTACAGCCGGTTGACATGTTCCCCCATACCCATCATGTTGAAAATGTGGTCAGTCTTGACCTTCGTTAGAATAACCTTTGGCAAGCCGGTGTATGTTTGAATTGTAATATTCCGGCTTGCCTGTTACATTTTCTCCGACAAAAGAGGGCAGAGGGTAGCGGGTGTTGCTGTCCGGCAGTTCGATTTCTGCCAGCGTAACGCCTTCGAGTGCGCCTTCAAATTCATCGATTTCCCATAGGAAATCTCCGAACGGCACCAGATAGCGTGTTTTCTGGATAACGGGCGGAAGGCATACTTTCAACAATGCGGCAGCGTCGGCAAAGGGAATTTCGTATTCGAATTCATTGCGTGCATCGCCAATATTTTTTGTCTTTACCGTGATATACCCTTTGTCGTCCTTCGTGCGGATTCTGACGGTGCGCTCCTTGTCGCGCGACAGGTAGCCTTGGCTGATTCGCTGGCTGCTGACAGCCATTTCTTTATAAGAATCGTTGCTTGTGAGATATTTATGTTCTATTTCAACGGACATAAGCTTTAAAATAAAATTCGCAAATCAAATAGAATATTTTTTGCGAAATTAAGGAAAAAAAGATATGGACGAAAGTCTTTAACTTTGCATAACGGAATAATTAACATGCGTATAAAGGCGGCTATGTATGAATATTGAGAAAAAATTGATAAGATTGATTGTTTTAGGACTTCTTTACATAGGTTTGGGTTGGGCAGATTTGTCGGCTCAAAAGCCTGTGGTTCCTACTCGCATCAAAGGCCTTGTGGTGGATTCCCTGACACGTGAACCGCTGCCTTACACGGCGGTGTTTCTCAAAGGTTCAGATTTGGGTGTTCAGACTGACGAGAACGGCTCGTTTGATTTGACCACAAAGGTGAATTTTATCAATGTGCGTGTTTCAACGATGGGTTATACGCCCAAGGAAATTTTTGTAAACAAAGGCAGTGACAACGATTTGCTCGTTGAACTGGTGCCTACCGGAGTGGCCTTGCAGGAAGTGGTAGTCAAGCCGGGAAAAGAGTCGTACTCCAAAAAGAACAACCCGGCCGTAGCATTTGTGGAAAAGCTGATTGCCCGCCGTCAGATGTACGACCCGAAAAACCATGACTATTATTCCTATGACAAATATGAAAAGACAACTTTTGCCTTGAACGATTTTTCGGAAAAGCAGAAGGACAAATGGCTGTTCAAGAAATTCAAGTTTGTGTTTGACTATCTGGATACTTCGGAAGTGTCCGGCAAGCCGATTTTGAATGTATCGGTCACCGAAAAGTTTTCCAACAACTATTATCGCAAGTCGCCTCATTCGGAAAAGGAATACATTACGGGAGTCAAGCACGCCGGTGTTGACGAGATTTTTGATGAGGAAAGTGTGAAGACATTTGTGGAAGATGTTTTTCGGGAAGTGGATGTTTTTGAAAACAACATTGCCATTCTTCAAAACCGCTTTGTCAGCCCACTGTCAAGAATCGGCACGAACTTCTATAAATATTATCTGACGGATACGATTGACGTCGACGGCGTGCGCTGCATCGAATTGAGCTTTTCGCCGTTCAACAACCGCACATTCGGATTTCTCGGCCGTCTGTATGTGCCGGAGAATGATACTACCATGTTTATTAAAAAGGTGAAGCTGAATGTGCCGAAGGCCATTAATTTGAACTATGTCGACAATATTCTGATAGAGCAGGATTTTGAGAAAGCTCCCGATGGAAGTCGGTTGAAAATGAAGGACGACATGACGGTGGAGTTCTCGATTTTGCCCGGAACGCAGGGGCTGTATGCACGAAAAAATACCAACTATCGGAATTATTCGTTTGAGGCTCCGGCAGCCGATTCCGTATTCCATGCCGAAGGTAAGGTTATAGAACTTACGGATGCTCGGTTCATGCCTGATGAATACTGGCAGGAGCACCGCATGGTTCCGATTAAGAAAAATGAAAACTCCATAGAAAAACTGTTGGCGCAGTTGCGTTCTGTTCCCGTTTTCTATTGGACGGAAAAGGTGATTTCGGTTTTGGTTTCCGGCTATATTCCTACTGGCTCGCAGGAAGTGAGCAAGTTTGACTTTGGGCCGATGAACACGACAATCAGTGGAAATACCATAGAAGGTGTCCGTTTGAGGGCTGGTGGAATGACTACGGCCAATCTGCACAAGCGTTTGTTTGCCAAGGGGTATGTAGCGTATGGAACGCGCGACAACGTGTTTAAGTATGACGGAGAATTGGAGTATTCGTTTGTTGACAAGAAATATCACGCCAAGGAGTTTCCGATAAAGTCGCTGCGTCTGCACCATAAATATGACATTGACCAGCTTGGCCAGCAGTACATGTTTACGAACATGGATAACATCTTTGTAGCATGGAAACGCCAAAAGAACGACAAGGTGGTGTATAGGCGTCTGACAGAACTGGAGTACAAGAATGAGTTTCTCAGCGGTTTCTCTTTTGCGTTGAATTTTAAGCATCAGATTGAAGAGGCTACTCCCTGGTTGCCGTTTATTGACGGATACGGCAATTGGTATAAGAACTATACCCAGGCTTCGATTAATCTCACATTGCGTTATGCTCCGGGTGAGAAATTCTACGATGCCCGGTTCTCGCGTATTCCAATCAATCTCGATGCTCCGGTGTTCCTGTTGACGCAAACCTACAGTCCGAAGGGATTTTTGGGCAGCCGGAATACTGTCAACAAGACGGAATTCAGCGTTCAGAAGCGTTTCTGGTTTTCCGCATTCGGATATACCGACATTATTTTGAAGGCGGGAAAGGTGTGGAGTGAAGTGTCATTCCCCGATTTGTTGTTACCGAATGCCAACCTTGCCTATACGATACAGCCGGAATCGTATGCATTGATGAATGCCATGGAGTTTGTCAACGACCAGTATCTGTCGTGGGACATTACTTATTGGGCGAATGGGGCATTGTTCAACAGGATTCCTCTGATTAAATATTTGAAACTTCGTGAGGTGGTATCGTTCAAAGGTCTTTATGGCTCTTTGAGCAACCGGAATAATCCGAAATACAATAACGACTTGTTCCGTTTTCCGCTGAATGCTATCTGTCAGCCGATGGACAAGATGCCTTATATGGAACTGTCGGCAGGTATCGACAATATTTTTACCGTCCTGCGTATTGACTACGTGTGGCGTCTGACCTACCGCGACAATCCTGGCATTGACAAGAGTGGTTTGCGCATAGCCATGCACTTCTCTTTCTAAGTGCAGGGTGTGGGTGCCTTGTTTTGGTTTTTGTGAACAAAATTTGCATCCTATAATTTTTGTAACAATGTTACAAAATTGTTACATCCTGAAAAAATACAATGATTAACTTTGCGCTCAGTAAATTATGCGTTATGAGAAAAATTTTACTGACAAGTTTGATTGTATTCGGGTTTGTGTCATCTGCGTTCTCGCAGGAAGAAAAGGAGTTTTCCTACATTCCGCAAGTCGGCGGTACGCTGCGGGCTAAGTACGAATATCAGACCGATGTAAAGAATTCCCGTTTTCAGGTTCGTGATGCCCGTGTGGGTGTTAAAGGTTGGTTGGCTCCTTTCCTTGACTATAAGGCCGAAATCAACTTGAGCGAAAAAGGGAAAATAAGAACACACGATTTATATACACGTTTTCATATAGGAGAGGAGTTCAAGGTGACAGCCGGACAGTTCCGTGTCCCCATCTCAGTCGATGCGGCCCGTTCTCCTCATTCACGTTTGTTCGCCAACCGTTCTTTTATAGCCAAACAGGTGGGTAACGTTTTTGATATTGGCGTCAAAGGTTCCTATCAGTCGAAAAAGATTCCATTCGGAGCTGAATTCGGTGTCTATAATGGTATGGACTACAGTTTGAGTGATGAAGTCTGGTTGCGCCATTTCCTGTATGTAGGCCGTCTGAATTATAATTATAAAGGTTTGAACATTGTGGCAGCCGCCATGACCAACAAGCCCGACCTTTATCGAATCAATATGTATGAGGGCTGTATCTCCTACACATTCGACCGTTTCTTTTTTGAAGGAGAATTCGTTTATAAGGATTATTTGAAAACAACAACATCTTCGGTTTATTCCTATAATATTATGGGTATGTACTGTTTGCCGATTAAGTCGAAATATATGAACAAGCTGATGTTTTTGGGGCGTTTCGATGCCATGACAGACAACAGCGACGGATTTTCAGACGAGTCGGGCAACCTGATTATCGACGACAGTGCACGCAAGCGTGTGTCAGTCGGCACGACTTTGGCTTACCACCAGAAAGTGAAAGCTGAACTGCGATTGAACTATGAGCACTATTTCTATGAAGATGGAGTTGAAATCGGTCCTTCAGACCATTCAAAATTAGTGGCAGAGGTAATGTTTTATTTTTAATTTAAACAATATGGATAATTCCACAATAAAGATACTTGTAGTTGACGATGAACTGTCAATTTGCGAGTTGATGAAAATCAATCTGGAGCTTGCCGGATATTCCGTGGATATGGCTCATTCCGCCGAAAGCGCGCTGAAAATGCCCCTTTCGCAATATTCATTGCTTGTGTTTGACATTATGATGGGCGATATGAGCGGACTGGAACTTGTAAGCCGTGTCCGCAATACTCCTGAAATTGCCGACAAGCCGATTATCGTATGTACGGCTATCGAGGAGGAGGCTTCGCTCGTCGACGGTTTTACACGTGGTGCTGACGACTATATCAAAAAACCTTTTTCCATGCGTGAGTTTGTGCTCCGTGTACAGAGCCTGCTGAAACGTTCGCATGTTGTTCCTGCATCCATTGTGCAATATAAAGGCCTTATTCTGCGCCACGATTCCCGCACATGCACAATCAACGGTGAGGAAGTTTCCCTGACGAAGAAAGAATACGATTTGCTCTATCTTTTCCTGACAAACCGTGGAAAAGTCTTTTCCCGCGAAGAAATTCTGGATCGCATTTGGGACAAGAACATATATGTTGTCGACCGCACGATTGATGTCAACATAAATCGTTTGAGAAAAAAATTAGGAGAATATGAATCAAAAATAACAACTAAACAAGGATACGGTTATGGCTTTAAAGAAGACATTTAGCTATCAGACTCGGATGTTCTTTATCGTGAACGTGTTTTTGTGGATTTTGTTCTTTGTGTTTGTCACAATCCAATATTCACGTGAACGCGAGTATCAGGTAGAGAAACTCGACGCACGTCTTCAGGTGTATAACACGATGCTCCTGGAAGCGTATGCTGAAAACGGGCTGAAGTTGGACTCGGCATTGACTCATTCGCTTGCCGCCGACTCTGTCCGTATTACAATTCTTGACCACAAAGGTGTGGTATTGTTCGACACGTCTTCCGATCAGGAAGATAAACTTTCCAATCACGGTACGCGTCATGAGATTGTCCAGGCAATGGAAAAAGGCCATGGCTACACTATCCGCCGTCAGTCGGAAGCCGACAATCAGGAGTATTTCTATTCTGCCACAGCCGGTGACAAGATTGTGGTTCGTACGGCAGTTCCCTATGGTGTGACATTGACGGAAGTGCTGCAGGGCGACCTTGGTTTCGTATGGGTTGTGTTGTGCGTAACTTTGATTATCAATATCATTCTGTTCTTTGCTATTCGTCGGATCAGTCTGGCTGTCACCAATCTACGCGATTTTGCCAATGCTGCAAAAGATGGTAACATTCTGGACTATGATACGTCAAGTTTCTCTGACGACGAGTTGGGTGAAGTTTCTTCCGTCATTATAAATATGTATAAGGACTTGAAGCAAACGGCCATTGAACGCGACAAGAGTTTGCAGGAAACCCTCTTCGAAGAAAAGGAAAAAATTCGTATCAAACATCAACTCACCAGCAATATCAACCATGAACTGAAAACTCCGGTTCAGGCTATCAGGGGCTGTTTTGAAACGCTTCTCAATAATAATCTGGACGCAGAAACGACACACCGTCTGCTGGAATCAGGCTATAACAACACTATGCGCCTGAACGATCTGTTGCAGGATGTGGCATTGATTACGCGCATCACGGATGCCAAGAGCACGCTTGAAGTGGCAGAGGTGAATGTGGCCAATGTCATTAAGGAAATATGTGAAGAAGTTGACAGCTATAGCGTAGAGGAAAAAATGCGTATCAACGTTACGGTTCCTGACAATGTGGTTGTGAAAGGTAACAAACAGCTGATTGATGCAATTTTCAGAAATCTTGTCAACAACTCTATTCAGTATTCTGGCGGCCGTGACATTTTCATTTCGCTGATAAAAGAGACGGACGAGTTCTATTGGTTTGATTATTACGACAACGGAACGGGAGTTGCCGATGAGCATCTGTCGAAGATTTTTGAACGTTTCTACCGTATTGACAGTGGACGTTCGCGCAAATCGGGCGGAACAGGCTTAGGTTTGTCGATAGTTCGTAATTCAGTGTTGTTCCACAATGGTGAAATCACCGCACAAAACAGAAAATTTGCAGGTTTGGAATTCATTTTCTCATTGCATAAATAATAAAATCAAATAATATGAGTCCTATTTTCACAGTTATTGTAATCATCCTCGCCATATTGGCGATTCTGGATTTGATTGTAGGTGTCTCCAATGATGCCATCAACTTCCTGAATTCCGCATTGGGTTCAAAAGTTGCAAAAAAATGGGTAATTCTCACGGTTGCTTCGTTTGGTATTATGTTGGGTGTGATTACATCCAACGGTATGATGGAAGTGGCGCGTAACGGTGTGTTCCATCCGGGTATGTTTACTTTCTCCGACATTATGATTCTGTTTGTGGGTATTATGTTGTCGGATGTGATTTTGTTGCATACGTTCAACTCGCTCGGATTGCCGACATCAACCACCGTTTCGCTGGTGTTCGAACTTTTGGGTTCTTCGCTTGCGGTTGCCATCTACAAGATTTATAACGACCCGGCATTGTCGTTTGCCGATTTGGGTCAGTTTATCAATGCAGGTAAGGCGATGGTTATCATTTCGGGTATTTTGTCGTCAGTTGTCATTGCCTTTACAGTCGGTGCGATACTGATGTATATTTCCCGTGTGATTTTCTCTTTCCGCTATGCCAAGTCGTTGAAGCGTTATGGTGCTGTCTGGTGCGGTATTTCTATCGTAGGTATCGTTTACTTTGCCATCTTCAAAGGTTTGAAGAGCTCGGGCTTGATTACTCCGGAGTTGAACCACATGATTAACGACAACATTGTAGTGTCTTTGTTTATTATCTGGGCGGTTTCTTCATTGTTGCTTTGGGTGATGCAACGCCTCGGCTGGAATATCATGAAGTTTACGATCCTTTCCGGTACGTTTGCTTTGGCTTTGGCTTTTGCCGGTAACGACTTGGTGAACTTTATCGGTGTGCCGATGGCTGGTATCGACAGCTATTTCATAGCATTGGAAAGCGGTGACATGAACATGCTGATGACAAAGTTGACAGAGCCGGCTCATGTAAATATCTATTTCTTGATTGCCAGTGGTGTGGTAATGATTGTGACGCTGTTCTTGTCGAAAGATGCCATGAAGGTAGCCGAAACACAGTTGAGCCTGTCTTCGCAGAACGATGAGGACGAACGTTTCGGTTCTACCAAGATTTCCCGCGCGTTGGTTAGCCTTGCCATCCGTTTGAATGATGTGTTCAAGATGGTTGTGCCGAAAAAGGTGTTGGACAAATTGAATACACGCTTTATCCCTGATACCTCTGTCGATACATCGAATGTGTCATACGACTTCATCCGTGCGGTGGTTAACTTGACAGCTGCTTCAAGTTTGATTTGCTTGGGTACATCGTTGAAACTTCCGTTGTCAACTACTTATGTTATCTTCATGGTTTCAATGGGTTCTTCATTGGCCGACCGTGCTTGGGGACGTGACAGTGCCGTTTACCGTATCACGGGTGTGATGGTGGTAATCATGGGTTGGTTTATCACAGCGTTGGCAGGTGTGACGATTTCATTCGTGATGGTACTCTTCCTTGTATGGGGAGGCTGGATTGCCCTGGCGTTGATGGTGCTCCTTTGCGGTTATATCCTTTGCCACAGCTTGATTTTCAAGAAGAAAGAAAAAGAAGAAACATCTTTGACTACCGACGTTAAGGAAGTTAAGCAAGACACGGATGTTCTTTATTCCTGCACACAGGAAGTCTGCAACACGATGGAACAGATTTCAAGCATTTACAATCACATGCTTGTGGCCTTGTTCACTGAAAACCGCCGTTTGCTGAAAGAAACAAAGACGGAATCGGAACAGCTCTACCGTCAGGCAAATGAACGCAAGCATCAGGTGTTCAAGACGCTGAAGAAACTTGAAGACATGAATATCGAAACCGGACACTTCTACATTCAGGTGGTTGACTACTTGACGGAAGTGACAAAGGCGTTGCTCCATTGCACCCGTCCGGCATTCGAACATATCGATAACCACCACAAGGGCTTTACGAAAGAACAAATCTACGACTTGAAGCTTGTGAATGACGGCGTGGACAATATCTTCAACAAGATTAACTCCATGTTGCGTGAAAAGGATTTCTCCGATTTGAATGATGTGCTGGTAATGCGCGACAATTTGTTCGGTGTCATTGCCGAGGCTATCAAGCATCAGATTCGCCGTTTGAAAGAAGAGCAGTCGAGCACGAAGGCAAGTATTCTGTATCTGAATATCTTGACGGAAACGAAGACGATGGTGTTGCAGTCGCGTAACCTGATTAAGTCACAGGGCTATTTCCTCTCGAAGATTGAAACAGGTGAATCGCGCGAAACTCCGGAGAACACTCAAAATACGGCTTCTCCAGCGTTGGAAACTGCTGAAAATTAGAGAAATTTGTGATGATTATCATCAAAAGCATATTTTTTCATTAATAATAGTGAAATTGCAATAATTAAGGCATTATTTCTTGGAAAGCAGGAAATTAAATTGTAAGTTTGTTATGAATCAATTAAAATTTATGACTATGGGCTTATCAGATTTCCAAAAGAGATTGCTTGGATTGCAGGACAATCTTCTTTCGTTTGCCTACAAATTGACTTCAGATTACGATGACGCTCACGATTTATTGCAAGATACAACCTGTAAGGCGTTGGCTAATGAAAAGAAATATGTAGATGATTCGAATTTTAAGAGTTGGGTGTTTACAATTATGCGTAACTTGTTTATCAACAATTACCGCCGTATTGTCAGAACCCAGACTATTGTAGATAAAAGCGACGATTTGTATCAACTGAATCTTCCGCAGGTGGAGAGTCCGGAAACTCCCGACAACTCCTATGCCTTGACGGAGGTTTCGAAAGTGGTTGCGGAGTTGCCCGATGATTACCGCATTCCGTTCATGATGCATTTTTCCGGATATAAGTATCAGGAGATTGCCGAACACATGGATTTGCCGTTGGGTACAGTGAAAAGCCGAATTTTCTTCGCGAAGCAGAAATTGCAGTCGCAACTGAAAGATTACAGATAGAAAATCGTTTCCAAACAGTTACAGATGGGTCCTGCCTTCATGGGTAGGACCCATTTTATTTTGAAAAAGTATTAATGATGATAAAAAAATCGCTATCTTTGTAACCGAATTGAATCTTGACTTTGAAAAATCCGTGTTTTCGGTATTGTTTCGGTCGGGGTTCGTTTAAAACGTTTTTTTATTAAACAAGAATTAAATTTATGAGTTTTAACTTGCTTAAAGGTAAACGCGGAGTAATTTTTGGAGCTCTGAATTCAAACAGTATCGCCTGGAAAGTGGCTGAAAGAGCTGTTGAAGAAGGTGCAACCATTACATTGTCCAACACTCCGGTTGCAGTTCGTATGGGAGACGTTTCTCAGCTCGGTGAAAAATTGAATGCTGAAATTCTTCCGGCCGATGCAACGAATTGCGAAGATTTGGAAATGGTGTTCAAAAAGTCAATGGAAATCCTTGGTGGAAAAATTGACTTCGTGCTTCACTCTATCGGTATGTCACCGAACGTACGCAAAAAACGCCTGTACGATGACCTTGATTATGACTTGTTGAACAAAACACTTGATATTTCTGCCGTTTCATTCCACAAAATGATTCAGTCGGCAAAAAAACTGGACGCTATCAATGACTACGGTAGCATTTTGGCTTTGTCGTATGTTGCAGCACAACGTACGTTGTTCGGCTACAACGATATGGCTGATGCCAAGGCTTTGCTGGAATCAATTGCCCGTAGCTTCGGTTATATCTATGGCCGTGAAAAGGGTGTGCGTATCAACACAATTTCCCAGTCTCCTACAATGACTACTGCCGGTAGCGGTGTGAAGGGTATGGAGTCGCTGATGGACTTTGCAAACCGTATGTCTCCTCTTGGCAATGCTGATGCTGACGAATGTGCAGACTACTGTGTGGTAATGTTCAGCGATTTGACTCGCAAGGTGACTATGCAGAACCTCTATCACGATGGTGGTTTCTCAAGCATGGGTATGAGCTTGCGTGCTATGGACCAATACGAAAAGAGCTTCGATTTGTATCGTAATCCGGACGGAACAATCCAATACGGATAGTAGAGAAGAATTGAATGAGATATGACGAGGGCGGCAGTGTGCAGACATTGCCGCCTTCTGCTTTTGGAAAACATCGGTCTTTGCTGAACTATTTCTTTGATTCCATTGTTTTCTGCAATAGTTAGGCTTGCAGGCTGGCCTGCATTTCTGATATTTTTACTACCTTTGTGCGGAATCGGAAAAATCAGGTACGCTTGCTTTTTCAGTTCGCTTTAAACCCAAAACGGTCATTAGATCGCCAAACAAGGTTAGGCTGTCGACAGTGAGCTTTAGTTGGCTCTTTAGTCGCTTTCCGCACTGCTGCCGGCATCTTGCTTCCTGCTTTTTCTCGATGTAGCCCGCTACATCTTCGACAAAGACAGAAATCAATCTGCCTGACAGCAGCACGAAATCCACCATAAAGTCTAATGACCGATTTGGATTTAAGTGTGAGAATATGCCGTTTGGCCGGTTTTGTCAGTATGTGTAGATGAGAGCCGGATTGGCATAATATTTGATGCAAACAAAGAATTATAATCAATATTTAAACAAGTAAATGAACAACGAACAGCTGATTAACGCTATTATAGAAGGAATTCAGGAGAGAAAAGGAAAGAAAATCACGAATGTTGATTTGAGTAATCTGGAACATGTTTCAACAGAGCATTTTGTCATTTGTCAGGGAACTTCTACAATGCAGGTTTCTGCAATTGCCGACTCTGTCAGAGAGTATGTCCAGGAAAAGTTAGGTGTTAAGCCGTTTAACTATGACGGTTATCGCAATTCCCAATGGATTGTGATTGATTATGGAACAGTCTATGTTCATGTATTTTTACCCGAATACAGAGAATACTACAATTTGGAGCAGCTTTGGAACGATGCCCGCATTGTGGAAATTCCTGATTTGGACTAATATTAGGAAAACAAATTAGCTATGAATAATAATTCAAATAAAAAAAAGAATCCTGTTCGTAGATTCGGATTTAATATTTTCTGGATGTACGCAATTATAATGCTCGTCCTTATTGGATTGTATCAGCTCAATAATGGACCATCTTTGGAAAAGGATGTGAACTGGACGGAGTTTGAAAAATATGTGGAGTCCAAGGGCGTTAATAAAATTATCGTATATTCTGACAATACCGCAGAGGCTTTTATGACCGATTCTCTTGCCAAGGCTGTGTTTAAGGGGCAGGGCGTTGAAGGCAAGACTTTGAAAAATGCCAAACTTTTGGTGAAGGTCTCTTCTGCCGACAAGATGTCCACCAAAATAGAGCAATGGGAAGCTCAGGGCGTTTTCAACGGTGAAGTGGAATTCAAGGAAGCCAGCAACTACAGCGGTTTGCTGTGGTCGTTTGGTCCGATTGTTCTGCTGATTCTGTTCTGGTTCTTGATTATGAAGCGAATGGGGCGTAGCGACGGAGGAAACGGCGGTGTATTCAACGTCGGCAAGTCCAAAGCGCAGCTTTTCGACAAGGAAAACGGAACGAACGTTACTTTCTGTGATGTTGCCGGATTGCACGAAGCAAAGACGGAAATTGAGGAAATTGTGGAATTCTTGAAGAATCCGAAACGCTATACGGACCTCGGTGGTAAAATCCCTAAGGGCGCGTTGCTTGTAGGCCCTCCGGGAACAGGTAAGACGTTGTTGGCTAAAGCCGTTGCCGGCGAAGCTAATGTGCCGTTCTTCTCTCTGTCGGGTTCCGATTTTGTGGAAATGTTTGTCGGCGTTGGTGCTTCACGTGTGCGCGACTTGTTTAAGAAGGCAAAGGAAAAGGCTCCGTGTATCATCTTTATCGATGAAATTGACGCCGTAGGCCGTGCCCGTGGACGTAATCCGAACATGGGTTCGAACGACGAACGTGAAAATACATTGAACCAGTTGCTGACTGAAATGGACGGTTTTGGAACAAACAGCGGTATCATTGTGCTTGCTGCTACCAACCGTGCCGATATTCTCGATAAGGCGCTGTTGCGTGCCGGACGTTTCGACCGTCAGATTTATGTCGACCTTCCGGACTTGAACGACCGAAAGGAAATCTTCCAGGTGCATTTGAGAAATGTGAAGATTGACAGCAGTGTCGATGTTGATTTGCTGTCACGCCAGACTCCGGGGTTCTCCGGTGCGGATATTGCGAATGTCTGCAACGAAGCGGCTTTGATTGCTGCCCGTCGCAACAAACCAGTGGTGGAAAAGCAGGACTTTATGGATGCTGTCGACCGCATTGTCGGAGGTTTGGAGAAACGCTCGAAAATCACAACCGAAGAAGAGCGTGAATCAATTGCCATTCACGAAGCCGGACACGCCACTATCAGCTGGCATTTGAAATATGCCAACCCGTTGATTAAGGTGACAATTGTACCGCGTGGCAAGGCATTGGGTGCAGCCTGGTATTTGCCAGAAGAACGACAGATAACAACCGAACAGGCTATCCTTGACCAGATTTGTTCTACACTTGGCGGTCGTGCCGCTGAAGAACTCTTCCTCGGCCATATTTCTACAGGTGCTGCCAACGATTTGGAACGCGTGACGAAGCAGGCTTATGCGTTGGTTGCCTACTATGGTATGAGCAAGGAATTGCCAAATATTTGCTATTACGATTCTACCGGTCAGGACTATGGTTTCTCAAAGCCGTATAGTGAAGAACGGGCGAAGATAATTGATGCGGAAGTGTCACGGATTATCAGCGAGCAGTATGAACGTGCCAAAGCAATTTTGACCGAGTATGCAAGCGGACATAAGGAATTGACAACAATTCTGTTGGATCGTGAGGTAATCTACACCGAGGACGTTGAAAAGATTTTCGGAAAGCGCAAATGGGCGTCACGTACGGAGGAGATTATCCGTAAGAATGAAGAAGCTGAGCGCGAACGCGAAGCCGAGAAGGTTAAGCAGTTGCCGGAAGCTCCGGCAGCGACAGAACCGAAAGGTGACGATGAAGCTGCTGCCAACGACGGACAGGCGTCATTGCCGGTTCCGCCTCCGGTGCCTGATGAAGACAAAAAGTGAAAAGCCAATAAATGCGAGAGAGGGCTATGGGATGTGCAATTCCGTAGCCCTCTCTCTTTATGCTCTTACAAAGGGAATTGTTGTTATAAGTTTCGTGCCTTGAAAATGATTTCCTTTGCGTTGTTGATTTCCTGCAGTTTGATGGTTGCCGCCTTTTTGACGTCTTCTCCGAGGTTTGCCACTTTGTCAGGGTGGTGTTGGATAACCATTTTCTTGTAGGCTTTGCGTACTTCGTCGTCGGTGGCATCGGGGGTAATGCCAAGCACTTTGTAGGCATCTTCCAGCGTGTTGCTTCCGAGTGCGAACATCTGGTCGATGATGGAAGCGTTCAGCCGTAGGTATTGTGCGAGGTCGCGCAGGATGTTCAGCTCTTTTTCATGTACGCTGCCGTCGGCTTTGGCAATCTCGGCAAGAAAGGAAATCAGTTGGATGCGGTGTTCCTCCGGCATGGCCATGGAAATCTCCGTGCACGCCTGGTGGATTTGCTGGTTCCAGGCATATTCGCCTTGCTGTTTGCGGTATTCGAAAAGGCGCATCAGAATGTCGTTTCCTTCAGCAACGGAATTCTCTCCAAATGTGTTTCGGAGAAAGCGTCGCACCAGTTCCATTTCCGAGTGCATGATTTTTCCGTCGGCCTGAATGACATGTGCCGACAGTACCATTAATGAGAACAGAAAACTGTTTCTTCTCCCGTATGCTTCTTGTTGTCCGGGAATGTCGTTTGTCGTTGTTTGTTGTTGGTTGTTTTGTTTGCGGTTGGCGAATGCGTCAAAGAGAGAGCCGAGCGCAAAACCGGCGATTGCTCCTAAAACGCTTTGGGTGTTGATAAATCCCAAAAAGCCACCAATCCATTTTCCGTATGCCATAGTTGTAGTATTTGTTTAGTTGTTTGACAGGCTTCTTCGCAGGGAAGAAGCGGACGCTAAATTAGTAAAAAGATTTGGTTTGTAAAAGACATACCATAGCGGATAAGTGGGGTATAAAAAAACAGAAGACAGAATCCGGAAATTTCCAGATTCTGTCTTCCTATTTTAAAGTATATGGGGCAGTATTAATGGTTCTTGAAAACAAACTGACTGCCGTTGGCACTGATTTCAATGCTCTTGTCCTTGTCGACATTTCCTGCAAGAATGTCTTTCGACAATTGGTTGAGGATTTCCCGCTGGATGACACGTTTTACAGGACGTGCACCGAATTCAGGATCATAGCCTTCGTCGGTCAGCAGGTTCAGTGCGTCTTCCGTTACATCGAGTTCAATGCCGTTGTGTGCAAGCATACGTTTGACAGAATTGATTTGCAGGTTCACAATCTGTTTGATTTCGTCCTTGCGCAGCGGTGAGAACATGATGATTTCATCGATACGGTTCAAGAACTCCGGACGGATTGTCTTCTTCAGCATTTCCAGTACTTCGTTCTTGGTCTTTTCGACAATCATGTGGCGGTTGGTGTCGTTAATCTTTTCAAAGTTCTCACGAATCAGCTGTGACCCCATGTTGGAAGTCATGATGATGATTGTGTTTTTGAAATTTACGACCCGTCCCTTGTTGTCGGTCAAACGTCCGTCATCAAGCACCTGGAGCAGAATGTTGAACACATCGGGATGTGCCTTTTCAATTTCATCGAAAAGCACTACGGAGTAAGGTTTCCGTCTGACAGCTTCCGTCAGCTGGCCGCCTTCTTCGTATCCTACATATCCGGGAGGAGGACCGATCAGACGTGACACGGAGAATTTCTCCTGATATTCGCTCATATCGATACGTGTCATCATGTTTTCGTCGTTAAACAGATAGTCGGCCAACGCTTTGGCAAGTTCTGTTTTACCGACACCGGTTGTACCCAGGAATATGAAAGAACCGATAGGACGGTGCGGGTCATTCAAGCCGGCACGGCTACGGCGTACGGCATCGGCGATAGCGCTGATGGCTTCGTCCTGGCCTACGACACGGTTGTGGAGCTCTTCTTCAAGATGCAGAAGCTTTTCCTTTTCGCTCTGAATCATTTTCGAGACAGGCACGCCGGTCCAACGTGAAACGATGTCGGCAATGTCTTCAGCATCGACAACTTCCTTTATCAGGGATTTGTCGCCCTGCATATCCTTCAACTGATTTTGGAGAGCCGCATTTTCGTTTTCTTTATTCGCTATTTTTGAATAGCGGATTTCTGCAACTTTCGCATAATCTCCGTCGTGTTCGGCACGTTCGGCTTCAAACTTCAAGTGTTCGATGTCGATTTTGTTCTGCTGAATCCGGTTGATAAGTTCCTTTTCAGCCTGCCATTTTGCCTTATAGCTCTTTTCCTCTTCTTTCAGTTCGAAAAGCTCTTTTTCCAGTTCTCTGACTTTCTCTGATTCACCTTCGCGTTTGATGGCTTCGCGTTCAATCTCAAGTTGTGCAATCTTACGCGTTATTTCATCCAACGCCTGCGGCACGGAATCAATTTCGATACGGAGTTTTGAGGCTGCTTCATCAATCAGGTCAATTGCCTTGTCAGGCAAGAAACGGTCGGTGATGTAGCGTTCCGAAAGCTGGACGGCGGCAATGATGGCCTCATCAAGGATTTTCACCTTGTGGTGGTTTTCATACCGTTCCTTCAAGCCACGGAGAATGGCGATAGAACTCATTTCGTCCGGTTCGTCCACCATGACAATCTGGAAACGACGTTCAAGCGCCTTATCCTTTTCGAAATATTTCTGGTATTCGTCAAGAGTAGTGGCACCGATGCTTCTCAGGTCACCTCTTGCCAAAGCCGGTTTCAGAATATTGGCGGCATCCATTGCACCTTCGCCTTTGCCGGCACCTACCAACGTATGGATTTCATCAATGAACAGGATAATTTCTCCTTCGCTTTGGGTAACTTCATTGACGATGGCTTTCAGACGTTCCTCAAATTCACCTTTATATTTGGCACCTGCAACCAGTGCACCCATATCCAGTGAGTAGAGTTGTTTTGACTTCAGGTTTTCCGGCACATCACCTCTCACGATTCGCTGTGCAAGACCTTCGGCGATGGCTGTCTTACCTGTACCCGGTTCACCTACAAGGATAGGGTTGTTCTTTGTTCTACGGCTCAGGATTTGGAGCACACGCCGGATTTCGTCGTCACGGCCGATTACCGGGTCGAGCTTTCCGCTCCGTGCCCGTTCGTTCAAGTTGATGGCATATTTGCTGAGGGCATTGTAAGTGTCTTCTGCGCTCTGGTTGGTGGCTTTGTTGCCTTTTCTCAATTCCATGATTGCGCTGTTCAGTTCCTTTTCAGTAACGCCTGCATCTTTCAAGATGGTAGAGGCCTGGCTGTTGACAAGGAAAAGCGCCATAAGCAAACTTTCAAGAGTAACGTACTCGTCGCCTAATTTTTTAGAGTAGTCGACGGCTTTTTGCAGTACGTCGTTTGATTCACGGGAGAGATATTGTTCACCTCCTCCGCTGATTCTCGGTTGTGAGGCAATTCCTTTTTCAACTTGGGAGATAATCAGGTTCTGGTTGGCTCCCAGTTTTTGAAAAATAAATTTTACAACCGATTCACCTTTGTCGATGACCGCCTTCAGCAGGTGGACAGGTTCAATAGCCTGACCGCTGTTCTGCCGGGTAATTTCGACTGCCAATTGAATGGCTTCTTGCGACTTAATTGTAAAATTGTTAAAGTTCATAATATGTAGTGTTATTTGTTTTCTAAAATTTGATTTTCATCAGTAGAATAATGCAAGAAGTGTGCCATTAATTTTTAAGCTTTGGATAAGATAGGTGGCGGTTCGGCATAATCAAGTCTGAAAACTGCGTTTTCATTTGTCTTTGCGCTCACCTTTCACTATCTTTGCAGACTAAATATAAAGTATGGAATTTAAGTTACAGTCAAAAGATACAAACAGCAATGCCCGTGCCGGGTTGATTACGACAGATCATGGCGTGATTGAAACGCCAATCTTCATGCCGGTTGGAACAGTAGGCTCGGTGAAAGCCGTTCATTTTCATGAACTTGAAGAGGATATAAAGGCTCAAATCATTTTGGGTAATACCTATCACCTTTATCTTCGTCCGGGAATCGATATTCTTGAAAAGGCGGGAGGTCTGCATAAATTCAACGGATGGAAACGCCCGATTCTGACGGATAGTGGTGGTTTTCAGGTGTTTTCATTGTCGGCTAACCGAAAATTGAAAGAGGAGGGCGCATATTTCCGTTCGCATATCGACGGTTCGAAGCACCTGTTTACTCCCGAAGGTGTTGTCGACATTCAGCGCTCTATCGGTGCTGACATCATGATGGCTCTTGACGAGTGTCCTCCCGGAAATTCTGACTATCAATATGCCAAAAAGTCACTTGCACTGACACATCGCTGGTTGCAGAGAGGGTGGAACCATTTCTGCGAAACAGAGGGAAAATACGGCTATCGTCAGGCATTTTTCCCGATTGTGCAGGGTTGTGTTTATCCTGACTTGCGTAAGGAGTCTGCCAAATTTGTGACAGATTTGGGAGCGGAAGGAAATGCCATCGGCGGACTGGCTGTCGGTGAACCTACCGAGAAAATGTATGAAATGATAGAGGTGGTGAACGAGATTCTGCCACAGGACAAGCCCCGCTACCTGATGGGTGTCGGTACGCCTGCCAATATTCTTGAAGCCATCGAACGCGGTGTCGACATGATGGACTGTGTGATGCCTACGCGAAATGGCCGTAACGGTATGCTTTTTACCAAAAACGGTATAATGAACATGCGAAATAAGAAATGGGCTGACGATTTTTCTCCGATAGAAATTGACGGAGCTTCGGAAGTCGACCGTCTTTATACGAAGGCTTATCTGCGCCATTTGTTCATCTCGCAGGAAATTCTGGCACTCCAGATTGCATCCATTCATAACCTTGCCTTCTATCTGTGGCTTGTAGGTGAAGCGCGCAAGCATATCATTGCAGGCGACTTCAAGGCTTGGAAAGATGAAATGGTGGTGCGTGTTACGCAGCGTTTGTAATTTGAACAACCGTTTGTTATGACAGTAAAGACTCTTGACAAATATATCATTAAAAAGTTTCTTGGGACTTACATTTTTGCCATTCTGCTGATTTTGGCAATTATTGTCATGTTCGATGTCAATGAGAAGTTGGATAATTTAATGAAAGCCCCTTTGTCGGCTACTATTTTTGACTATTATCTCAACTTCCTGCCTTACATGGCGAATCAGTTCAGTCCCTTGTTTACGTTTATTGCTGTAATTTTCTTTACGTCGAAGCTGGCTGACAATTCTGAGATTATTGCCATTCTGTCGAGTGGCGTAAGTTTTCGCCGCCTGCTGATTCCCTATATGGTTTCTGCGGCTTTCATTGCGGCTTTCACGTTTGTGCTGGATGCCTATGTCATACCGCCTGCCAACGTGAAGCGCATCAACTATCAGAACCAGTATGTCAAGAACAAGGGGGTGGACTATGGTGTCAACATCCAGTTGCAGGTAGCTCCCGGCGAGATTGCCTATATGTCGCGTTTCGACAACCGTATGAAGTCGGCCTACAACTTTTCGTTGGAGCGGTTTGAGGACAAGGTGTTGAAATCCCGTCTGACCGCAACATCGGCAGTCTACGACACGTTGTACCGCTGGACGGTAAGAAACTACATGATTCGTGATTTCAACGGCATGAAGGAGGAAATCACTACCGGTTCGCGTCTGGATACGATTATCCCGATTGAGCCGCGCGACTTCCTGATTGCGCAGAACGACCACGAAAAGATGACAACCCCCGAGCTGAAAGAATATATCGAACGGCAAAAGGCGAGGGGTGTGGCTAATATCAAGAGCTTCGAGATTGAATATGAGCGGCGTTTCGCCATGACAGCCGCAGCCTTTATTCTGACGTTGATTGGCATGTCGCTGTCGTCGCGGAAAGTGAAAGGCGGAATGGGTATCAATATCGGAATCGGTCTGGTGCTGAGTTTCTCCTATATTCTTTTCTCTACCGTGACTTCCACGTTTGCCATTTCCGGCTATACGTCGCCGCGTGTGGCCATGTGGATTCCAAACATGATTTATCTGATTATCGGTATTTATCTCTATCGGAAGGCTTCGATTTAGCAGCAGAATGCTTTTATTGAAATATATGCGCACCGTTTCCAAAAACGGTGCGTTTTTTGTGAACTAAAACTATTGTCCTGCGTTATATGATAAAACCTTAATAATTAAGTTATGAAACACGAACTCCCTCCGTTGCCTTATGCAAAAGATGCATTGGCACAAGTACTAAGTGAGGAAACCCTCAATTACCATTACGGTAAGCATGAACGAGCATATATCGACAATGTCAACAAGCTGATTGAAGGCACTCCCTTTGCCGATATGACTTTGGAAGAAATTGTCCAGAAAGCCGACGGCGGCTTGTTTAACAATGCGGCTCAGGCTTGGAACCATCTGTTCTATTTTATGGCATTGTCTCCTGCCGGCGCTTTCACTCCTTCCGGAGCATTGGCTGATGCCATCGATAGTCAGTTTGGTTCGTTGGATGCTTTCAAGGAAAAATTTGAGGCCGCAGGTACCACACTGTTTGGTTCCGGTTGGGTATGGTTGTCGAAAGATGCCGAAGGTAATCTGCTGATAACAAAGGGCAGCAATGCCGAAACACCGCTTAAAGACGGAAAACTTACGCCGCTTTTGTGTTTCGATGTTTGGGAACATGCCTATTACCTCGACTATCAGAACCGTCGGGCCGAGTATCTCCATCGGATGTGGGAGATTCTCGATTGGAAAGTTGTGGAACAGCGCTACGAAAAGTAAAATGAAAAAGAGACAGTCGGTGTGGCTGTCTCTTTTCGTTTCTGCTATTTGTATTTTCGCGTTCGTTCATCGTCGATGACTCCTTGCCAGTTCATGCCGAAGGCGAAGTCGTAGACATGGTTGTCGGCATCGCGGTAGCATTCTATGTCGCGGGGCTTATCTTCGCAATGTTTTTCGACGGCATCCATACTGACCGGCAGTTGCAGCGGAAGCAGTCCGGACGGTTCGAAGTTGCCGGAAATGATGTCCATATAGGCTTGCGCCTGGACGTCGAATCCGACAAGAATGGCATCGGCAAGCGGTTCGATTTCCGACATGACGGTCGGATTGGACATCATCAGTACCAGCACAACAGGTTTCGTGCCCATGGCTTTGCGGGTAGCTTCCAGCAATTTCAGGTCACATTTGTTGATGGTGTGAGCCGTTTTGTTTTTGTATGAACGGTTGGTGAATTCTTCAAACGGGTCTCCGCCTGCAATGCTTGTTTCCCTTGCGCCTGTTGCGGTGTAGTCGTTGTACTGCAAGGAAATGGGTATATATCCGTTACCTCCCTTTTTCAGGTCTTCGGGGTCGTAGCCCATCAAATAGCTGTGAGGCGATTCGATGAACACAATTGCAAAGTCGGCTTCTTTCGGATTGACGGTCTTTTCGTAATAACTGCCGAGTATGGAGTCGGGAACAGGATCATAGATTCTTTCAGGTTGCTCCTGACGCCAGTAGTTGGGGCCGGCCGGCGATTTGCGTTGGGGGATATAAACTTTCTTTGTTTTTGAAATTGGAAGCAGTTTGCCGCTGTTTTTGAGCATTACAATGCTGCGCAGTTGCTGTTCGTAGCCTTTTTTCATGAATTCCGGATTACCGACTGTTGATTTCGCTTTTTCTACATCAACATATGGATTTTCGAAAAGACCGGTGCGGAAAATGTTTTTCAGTAATCGGCATGCTGATTCCTCAAACCGTTTCCGTGCAAACTCTTCACCGTATTCTTTGACGAACATTTGATAAGCCTCCAATACCGGTGCTTTCTTGTTGTTGCCTCCGAATTGGTCGATGCCTGCGAGCAAGGCTTTGTAGTGTCGTTCGGCTTCCGTCATCTTTTCGACTCCCCAGGGTTTCCCGGAGTGTACGCCCGGGTGGATTTCATCGTGTGTGATGAGCCAGTCGGTGCAGACGACACCGTCGTAGCCGGCTTCGTTGCGCAATTGATTCAAGATGATGTCACGATTAAAGCCGTTGCCTACGTTTTCATCCGTCTGATTGTAGGATATGGTGTAGTAGGGCATGACTGCTGACGCTTTTCCCGTTTTCCCTTCCAATTGAAATGCACCGTTCAAGAACGGCTGTTTGTGAAGCGGGAAGCAATTGCCGGGATAAACAGCAAATTTACCGTTGCCGTAGTGGGCGTCCCGTCCGCCTTCGCCTGAGCCGCCGCCGGGCCAGTGTTTCACCATTGTGTTTACGCTCTTGCGTCCCCAGCCGCTACCTTTTTCTACCTCGTCTTTTTCGTCCGAGGTTTGGAATCCGTCGCAATAAGCTCGTGTAAGGTCGGTTACCAATCGTGGCTCCGGACCGAACGTACTGCTGTAGCGATACCAGCGCGGGTCGGTGCCAAGGTCTGCTTGTGGCGACAGGGCGGTTGCTATGCCCAATGCCCTATATTCTTCGGAGGCGATTTGTGCAAACTCTTTCACTGTCTCCGGGTCAAATGTCGCAGCCAGTCCCAGCATGTTGCTCCACAAGGAAATGTTGCCGCCGTTTCCCGGGCTGAATTCTGCATCGGCAAATGCAGAGTGTCGTGGATCGGAAGAATTGTTGGCAGGAATACCGTGCGTGTGTCCTTCAATGAGCGCCTGCACTTTGTTGTTCCATTTTGCAGCAATTTCAGGAGTGGGGAAAGTAGATACAAGCAGATGCCTTACGTTGTCGTCCAGTAGGCAGCGGATATGTCCGTCACTCAAGTCGTCAGCGTTTTTGCCGCTTTCGGCAAATGCCACGCCGTTGTAAGTGTCGTTGGGCATGGGCAGTTTGACCTGCGGACTGTAGAGCATCAAGCCGGCAATTTCGTCGATGCTCAGCCGTGATGCAAGGTCGCGGGCACGTTCTTCGGCGGGCAATCGCCAGTCTTCGTAAGGCAGCAACTGGTCGTTGCCGTCGAAACTTTTGAAGGCTTTGCCGTCGGTTTCAATAATTTTGACTCCAGAATTTGGCGAGTAGCCCAAATCCGGTCCGTCTTGTTGGTGTACTAACTGATAGTCACCTTTGTTTTCAGTAATGAGTTTCATGATGCGAAAAAAGTCAGGAGACCATTGCGGCTTCCTGACTTTTGTATTTGGGTTAAAATAGAATTAGAACCACTTCAAATATGCGAAGCTCTGACGGTGAGCCAATGCTTCATTTTTCGGGAAGATACGGAATCCGTAGTGGAATACGCCTGAAGACTTGATAGTATCCTTCAATTCGTATGTCACAACGTCGCCTTCGCGAGAAACTTCGTGGAACTCAATGCGAGTGTGGTATTTCTGGTTGCCTTTTTCTACAGAGTAGATAACCATTTCCACGCCGATGCTGTCAGCCAAGCCGTTTGTGTTCAGTTTCACGCGAACTGTGTAGTCCTGGCCGAAGATTGAGTTGGAAATCAACTCGCTCGGAATTTGAGTTTCAAGCACGCTGATGCCGTCCCACTTTTCTGTCACATTCTTCTTCCATGCAACGAGTTCTTTCGCTTTTGCAAAGTTGTTTTTCTTCAACGCTTTTGCATATTTGCTTTCCTTCAGATAGAAACGGTTGATATAGTCGTCAATCATACGTTTCATTGTGAAGTTAGGAGCAATGTGAGCGATAGAATTCTTGATATATTGAATCCATTCCGGAGAATAGCCCTTTGAGTTCTTGGCGAAATACAACGGGATGATTTCGTTTTCAAGCATAGAGTAGATAGTTGCAGCGTCGAGCTTGTCCTGCTGTGCCTGATCAGTGAATGTGCGCTTGTCAGTCAATGCCCAGCCTGCACCTTCGCGATAGCCTTCGTACCACCATCCGTCAAGTACAGAGAAGTTCAATACACCGTTCATTTCTGCTTTTTCACCAGATGTACCAGATGCTTCCAACGGACGTGTCGGAGTGTTCAACCAGATATCAACACCAGAAACGAGACGCTTAGCCAATGTCATGTCGTAGTTTTCCAAGAAGATAATCTTGCCGAGGAACTGAGGCATGCGTGAAATTTCGATGATGCGCTTGATAAGGCCTTGTCCTGCACCGTCAGCTGGGTGAGCCTTACCTGCGAATACGAATTGAACCGGGAACTGTTCGTTGTTTACAATCTTAGCCAAACGGTCAAGGTCGGTGAACAACAGGTGAGCACGCTTGTAAGTTGCGAAACGACGTGCGAAACCGATGATAAGGGCGTTCGGGTTGATGCGGTCCATGATTGACATGATGCGTGAAGGATCGCCCTGGTTCTTCAACCATGTTTCTTTGAACTGTCCCTTAACGTAGTTGATGAACTTGTTCTTCAAAGCTACGCGGATGTTCCAGATATCTTCTTCTTTAGCTTTCAGAATCGGAGCCCAAATCTTTTCGTTTGACTGGTCGTACATGTATTCCGGACCGAATGTACGTTCGTAGAACGCTTTCCATTCAGAAGCAGCCCAAGTCGGCATGTGAACACCGTTAGTAACGTATGATACGTGAGATTCTTCCGGAGCATAACCTTTCCATACGCCTTGGAACATTTTCTTTGAAACTTCACCGTGCAACCAGCTTACACCGTTTGATTCCTGGCAAGTGTTCAAAGCGAATACGCTCATAGAGAAGCGTTCGTTTGTATTCGGGTTTTCGCGACCCATGTTCATGAGGTCGTTCCATTCGATACCCAATTTAGCAGGGAATTCACCCATATATTTTCCGAACAAACCTTCTTCGAAGTAGTCGTGGCCGGCAGGAACCGGAGTGTGAACTGTATACAATGCAGTAGCACGAACAACTTCCAATGCTTCGTCGAAGCTCAATTTGTCGTTTTGAACGAATTCAACCAAACGTTGCAAGTTCAAGAGGGCAGCGTGGCCTTCGTTACAGTGGTAAAGTTCAGTGTTGATGCCAAGAGCACGCAACATGATAACACCACCGATACCGAGCAGGTATTCCTGTTTGATACGGTTTTCCCAGTCACCGCCGTAAAGTTGGTGAGTGATAGGACGGTCGAATTCAGAGTTCAGATTGTTGTCTGTGTCGAGCAAATAAAGTTTTACACGACCAACATTTACTCTCCAAACGTTGCAGTAGATGATACGTCCCGGGTAAGGAACTTCCAGCAACATAGGCTGGCCGTCGGCGTTCATCACTTGTTCAACCGGAATCTGGTTGAAGTTTTGAGTTACATAGTCGGCAATCTGCTGGCCGTCCATTGACAATGATTGATCAAAGTAGCCATATCTGTAAAGGAAGCCGACTGCAGTCAAATCAATGCAAGAGTCAGAAGCCTCTTTGATATAGTCACCGGCGAGGACACCAAGACCACCTGAATAAATTTTCAAGGCGCTGCACAAACCGTATTCCATACTGAAGTATGAAATGGACGGGATGTCCTTACGCATTGGTTTGCTGAGATATTCTTTAAATGTTTTGTAAACAGAATTGATACGATTGAGCATTGCTTTGTCGTTTTCCAATTCCTGGAGACGTTCAAAGCTCAATTTTTGCAACAACAAGACTGGATTTTCGCCAGTTGAACGCCACAATTCTCTGTCGATGTCGTGGAAGAGGCTCTTAGCTTCGCTGTTCCATGACCACCATACGTTGTGGGCAATTTCTTCGAGGTTTTTCAATTTAGCAGGTAACTCTGAATTGATAGTAATGTCTCTCCATACTGGAGCGTTGGTATTACTTACTTGTAATTTCATAGTTAATAAAATTAAGTTGTTTCGGCGAGCCGAATATTCTTGATTAATGTTTCTCTAAGTTGTTAAGCGCAATTTCATACGCTGTGTCGTAGTAGCTGATAAACTTGCTCCATTCAGCAGCCTTCGAAGTGTTGATGGCCGCTTTGGAAATTTGTTTGAGTTTAGCCGGTTTCGCAGATATCAGCTTGCGGATATGCGCGGTGATATCCATGATTGAACTGTAGTAGTTGGAATCAGTACGTTTCACAACCTCTACGCCGCAGGTGTCGAATCCTCCGTTTTCTGTAATGGAAAGAATCCATTGTCCGAATCCTGCGAGTGTCGTGGTGATGGTTGGCACACCGAATGCTGTACTTTCATGCGGTGTATAGCCCCACGGTTCATAGTAGGAAGCGAATACGGCTGCATCCATACCGATGAGCAGTTCGTAATAGTTCATGTTGAAAATGCCGTCGGAACCGTTCAGATAGCAAGGTACATAAATGACATTTACGTTGTCGTAGCTGGCATTATGTATGCCGAGATATTGCATACGGTTGTAGATAGCATCGCTTGAATAGTTGTGCAGGGTGTGGGTGATGACCGGGTCCTCCAATGCTTCAGCCGGTTTCTTTCTCTTCAGTTGGAGTTCAAGGTCGCGGCGGGCGTCCATAGTCCATCCGGGAACAAGGATGAAGGCGATGATGGGGGTCGTAGGTGTAGTTCTGTCATTGCGCAGATTGTTGATTGTGTCAATGAACAGGTCAAGACCCTTGTTGCGGAATTCGCTTCTGCCTGATGTAGCAATCAGGAACGTATTTTCAGGGAATGATTTACCCGTGAGTGCCGATGCTACTTCCAGCAATTTTGATTTCGCATTTTTGCGGGCGATGTCAAAATTCTTTGCTTTAGGCACAAATTCGCGTTCGAATCCGTTAGGTGTAACCACATGCGGACGTTTTTCAAGCAGTTGTTCGCATTCGTCGGCTGTGGTTTTGCTGACAGTCGTAAAGCAGTCTGCATTGTGGGCTGCCGCTTTTTCGAGCGAATGTTTTGACTGCATGTTCAGCTCAGCTGCCATTTGGTCGCCGTTGTAGTTCTTGAAATAGTCATACAGCGGCTTGTTGTTTCCACAAATGCTGCGACCGATGCTGGTTGCATGCGTAGTGAATACCGTGGCGATTTCCGGTGCGTGAGCTTTTAGATAAAGAAGTCCCATGCCGGTTGTCCACTCGTCGAAGTGGGCTACGATTTTGTTTTTGTTTGGTTTTGCCAAATATGAAGCGCAGCTTTTGATTACCAGTGCTGCTGCAATTCCGAAAGCACAGCCTTCGTCGTAGTCGCCGTAAGCATGCAGGGAATCCACTTGGAATTTCTCCCACATTTCAGCGTAATACAGGTTTTTGTATTGATAGAGTGCTGTAAATTTAACGAGTATGGCTATAGGATTTCCGGGTACTTTCCAACGTCCAATACGCACGGAAACGCCTTCCGGAAGGTTGGCTTTTTGTTGCCATTCTTTAAGGAGAGTTTTTGATTCTGTAAAGAATGGAGAAGGAGTTTCATCTGTCCAAACGTCAGGACCGACAAAAATCAAATTGTCTCCGAATTGTTTGTGTAGAGTTTTCGCTTTTGTCGATAAAACAGTATATATGCCACCAACTTTGTTACAAACTTCCCAACTCGTTTCAAATAGCAAATCTGGTTGTTTTGTATTATCAGACATAGTTTAATCGTTCAATGTTCTTAAAAACTTCGCAAAAATAATAAATAATTTCAATTTGGCATAATTAAATTTCTCTTATTGGCTGAAAATGTGAAAATTCGTAGCATTAACAGGGCCATTCAGAGTACAAAATAAAAAGCCCTGCAACGTGGTTTATGCCATATTGCAGGGCTTTTGTGGTGCCTTTCTGACTATTTCTTTTCTTTTATGATTAATACGCAGGCTGCACCTACAATCAATAAAATACCGGCCAGAACAAGCATGTTTACTTCCGGAGCAACGCATCCGGGAGTTGTAAACGCTGAAAGGATAAGTCCGCCGAGTGATGCTGCTACAATTTGCGGAATGCAGATAGTGCCGTTAAACAGACCAAGATAAGTTCCCATGTGTCCGCCGGTTAGGGCGTTTGTCAGAATGGTGAACGGTAAGGCAAGCATTGCGGCCCATGCACATCCGATGAGCAGGAAGGAGAGGAACAGCATGTACTGGTTGTTGATGAACATAATCGAAATGAAGCCGATACCACCGAGTACGAGGCTGAGAATGTAGGCGAATTTGCGGTTTTTGATGAACGGGATGACCATTGCCCAAAGCACAGAACCGATGGCCTGTACGGCAAACAGTACGCCAACCCAGTTGGCTGCGTTCTGATATTCCGTTGATTTGGTGTCGAGCACGACTCTGCCCATGTTTTCAACAACCGGAGTGTCGAATACGTTCAAGGCAATGGAGCCGTTTGTATATGTCCACATAAACATGAAAGCTGCCCAGCAGAAGAACTGCACAAGTCCTACGGTCCAGAATGCTGAAGGTGCTTTGACGAGCAGTTTGAAAACGTTTACTTTTTCTTTTTCCTGCTCCTGGCTGATGCCGTGGTATTCTGCATATTCAGCCGGCGGCATTTCCTTGACTTTTACACTTGTATAGATGACACAGGCAATGAGGATGGCTGCGCCGATGTAGAATGAGTAGATTACTGAATCAGGAATTACGCCTTCGCTGGCCGTATTCTGAATGCCGATAAAGGCAAAGAAGAACGGGAACAGATATCCGACAAGGCTGCCGGCATTGCAAAGGAAACTTTGGATGGAGTAGGCAAGGCCTTTCTGCTTTTCGTTGACCATATCGCCGACCAGCATCTTGAAAGGCTGCATGGCCATGTTGATGGATGTGTCGAGGAACATGAGGGCTAAAAGACCGAAAATCATGGCTGCGCTGACTGAAAGGCCGAAACTTCCGGCATTGGGAAGAAGGCACATGACAATTACAGCTATAAGTGCACCGATAAACAAATAAGGGATACGGCGTCCAAAACGGCACCAGGTCTTGTCGCTGGCTACACCGATTATAGGTTGAACGATGATTCCCATCAGCGGCGGGAGAATCCAAAAGTAACTAAGGTCGTGAGGGTCTGCGCCAAGTGTCGAGAAAATGCGGCTGATGTTGGCGCTTTGCAACGCATAGGCTATTTGTACGCCAAAAAAACCGAAGCTCAAGTTCCAGAGCTTCCAGAAACTTAAATCTTGTTTAGCTTTCATGCTTATTAAATTTTATTATTTGCAACATAAGTGAATAATAGCTGATAACTGCCAAAGGTCATTTAGCCATTTTCGATGCAAATATAATATTATTTTTGTTTTTTGTCCGCACTTTTGATTGATAAAAAGCATGTCATAACTTTTGGTTATTGAATATAAACAAAAATGAATTGCATCGCTTGTTGGAATAGCTTACTTTTGCAGCGGAATTAATCAGATAACTAAAAAATATAGACAATGTTTGAAAAAGGTACAAGAGGAAACACATTGCATGGAATTCTGCTGATAGCACTGTTCTCGTTTGCTGCATTTTATATTGCGGAAATCCCGTTTGTAAAGCAACTTTCTTTCAGTCCGCTGATTGTGGGTATTATCTTAGGTATGCTCTATGCCAACAGTTTGCGTAACAAATTGCCGGAGACATGGGTGCCGGGCATCAAGTTCTGTACAAAACAGGTATTGCGTGCCGGTATCGTGCTTTACGGATTTCGCCTGACGCTGACACAGGTTTGGGCGGTCGGACTGCCGGCTGTCGTGATTGATACCATTATCGTGGCAGGAACTATTTTCTTGGGAATTTGGTTCGGACGTATACTGAAAATGGACAGAGACACTTCGTTGATGACCGCAACGGGTAGCGCCATTTGTGGTGCGGCTGCCGTACTTGGTGCCGAGCCGGTGGTTAAGTGTGAGAATCATAAAACTGCGATAGCTGTTTCTACGGTGGTTATTTTTGGAACGATTTCCATGTTCCTCTATCCGATACTTTACCGCACGGGTATGTTGAGCGGACTGGACAACATGGGCGTGGCTATCTATACGGGAAGTACGCTTCACGAAGTGGCACATGTGGCTGGTGCAGGAAATGCCATGGACCCTACCGATGCGTTGGGAATTGCCGGTACTGCTACCATTACAAAGATGATTCGTGTGATGATGCTTGCTCCGGTCTTGATTATCATGAGTTTTGCGTTGGCCGGAAGAAACAGCCGTAAATCTGAAGGACAGGCCGACGGTGGAAAAAGCAAAATCACTATCCCTTGGTTCGCATTCGGATTTATCGGAATTATCTGTCTTAATTCTCTGTTGCAATATCTGTTCGGTGTCGACAGCGTTAAGGAAATACCTTTGAATGGAGCGATTGAATATATCGACACGTTCATGTTGACAATGGCTATGACGGCACTGGGAACGGACACAAGTATTGACAAATTCAAGAAGGCAGGAGCCAAACCGTTTGTACTGGCATTGTTGCTCTATGTCTGGTTGGTGTTCGGCGGATATTATCTGACAAAATATCTGGTTCCGCTGCTTGGATAAGATGGCTTATATATAAACAAAAAAACGGACTGGCCGAAAGGGCTTGTCCGTTTTTTTGTTCGGTTGATTATTCAAGGTCTATTGCCATCTGTCCGATAATGTCGCCTTCCTTCTTTTTCCGTTGAAGGTATTGGCGGACGTATTGCACGAATTTGTTGATGTGCGGGTTGTCGTGGCCGTGGCGGTGGACAATGCAGAAATGGCGGGTAATTTCCAAACCGTTGATGTCAATAATCCGAAATTCTCCTTTTGCCACTTCTTCGGCAATCGACAGGAAGGAAACAATGCCCATGCTGTTGCTGTATTTAAGGAAAGATTTGATACTTTCCGTTCCGCCTAAAAACAGGCGCACGTTCATTGCCGACAGTTTGAGGTCCCGTGTTTTCAAAGCCGATTCTATCACGTCGAGTGTGCCGGAGCCGCGTTCACGCAGTACGAGGGGAATTTCTTTCAACTGTTCGACGGTGATTTCATCCCCGACCGGAAGCCGGTTGGATTTGTGGACTACAGCCACCAGTTCGTCTTTCAGCAACGGCTCGTATTTCAGTTCCGGCAGCCGGACAATGCCTTCCACAAGTCCCAAATCGATGTCGTGGCACAGCAGTGCATGTTCAATGGCCTGCGTGTTGGCGCTTGTCATCGAAAGGTGGAGATTCGGATAGCGGTTGGTAAATTCCGCCAATATTTGAGGCAGAAAATACTGGGCGATTGTAGTGCTGGCACCCAAACGAAGCTCACCCGTATATTCGTTGTTGAGCAGGTGCATTTCGTATTCCAATTGTCGGTAGTCGGAAAGTATGGTTTCGCAGTGCGACAACAGCAGTTTGCCGGCCGGCGTAAGTGCCAGCTTGTTGCCGGTTCGGTCGAACAGGCGTGCCTGGTAGGCGGTCTCCAGCTCTTGAATGTGCTTGGTGACTGCCGGTTGGCTGACAAACAGCTCTTTAGCCGCTTTTGTAAAACTGAGGTTTTTGGCGGCGATATAGAATACTTTCAGGCGGAAATCGGACATACGGACGGACTTTTAGTTGAGTTCTTCTCCTTTTATTCCCAATGCCTTCATCACTGCGTAGGCGATGATTTCGGTGGCATACTTTTTCTTTTCTTTCGGCTCGTCCATACGGAACTGCGTGATGATTTTGCCTTCCGTCTTGTCGAGCACTTCCTCAATTTTGTCGCCATATTCTTCGTTGTATCCCACAACGAGCAGCCGTTTCACTTCTTTTGCCTCGGCAATGATTTGCAGGGAGTCGACAAACATGTCGTCGGTCGAAACAATCCGTTCATTGGGGAATGTGCGGCAAGTGAATTCTCCGATGGAATTTTTGAAGGCCACGTTGTTGAGTTCCGTGTCGAGCCTTGCTGGAATGCAGTTGGAGAACGACGGATGTTCGCTGCTGTAGATGAACAGCACGTCAATGTCGTTTTCGCCTGGAGTGATGCCTCCGTCGAGGGCTATGTAGGTGAGCAGCTCCGAAAGGTCGATGATGTTGAGTTCACGTCCTATGATTCTTTCGAAGTTTTTCTTGAAGTCGGTTGTGAGCATTTCAAGAAAGCATGCGTCTATCAGGATAGCCGTTTCGGCCGATAACTTTTTTTCTTCCATGTAATTTTTTATGTTTTTTGCAAAGTTACGAATAGAAATCGAATATTCAGCAGGGCATGCCGATTTGCCTTTCTTCATTTGCGAGAATGGGGCAAAAAATGTTATCTTTTCTCTAAAACGTGATTGTCGACATCTGCAAAAAACAGTCTCAGAAAA